>JACPZP010000003.1 GCA_016195405.1 Planctomycetota bacterium
ATGTCCCCTTTGTGCGCCGTGCCAAGGCGCCGATCTTCAGTGGGTGCAAGTCCCACCCGGCAACGGTCGCTCCAGCCGGTAGCAATCGGAGCGGCAGTGGAGGCAACGATACTGCCGAAGCCTTCGATGCAAAGGGTCGCCTTGGGCGACTCCGCGAGCAGACAGGCCGTAACATGCGTGAACGCCGAGCAGGCCTCGAAACATTCAATGTGGGAGCCGACCCAGCAAAGGGATGGGGAAGGCCGCGGTCGCAGCTTCAGGGGAGCGACTCGATCCCGCGTGCGATCCCACCGGGGTAATGGCGACGGCATGTCTGCATAGGGAGATCGAGCGCAACACGGGAAGCCCCAAGCGGCAGGGTGCGTGACCCAACCGGACGCCCGCGAGGGACAGGCCGGGCCGACTGGGGTGGCGGACAGGTTCGTAGTACCGTGGAAACCGGGTAACGCCGGTGGAGGGAAGGGACCTGACTTCGAGTACGCTTTGGAAGGAACCAAGAGCCGGGAGATTGACCGCCAGGTCTACCAACTCCATTCACGGCTGGGCGGTTTCGGAATGAGCTATGTCCCTGGGTGAAGGGCGCGCTGCGTGGGGCGTCCGTGGGCCCGGGAAAGAAACTCGTCGGAGAGCCGGATGCGGCAAATCCGCACCCGGATGCGGCAAATCCGCACGTCCGGTTCGATGAGCGGGGAGTGGAAACGGAGCATGGTGGGATACTCGGGCACCGGCAAACGAAAGAGCCGGCGCAAGTCGAGACGTGCGATTCGCGCTTAGCGATTGACCAACGTAATCGTTCCGCCGCTAGCCGGATCGACGTCGATGCGGCTGTGGTAATTCGTAGCGCCGTCGGCGGCTTGCAAATACACGTGATAGCTGCCGGATGCCAACGTCACCTGGAAACGGCCAGCGGTGTTGGCGGTCACCTCTTGTCGGGCCGCCTGGGCACCGGCGTTAACGAACCAGATCTTGGCGCCGGGGCGCGGCGTGTTGTCGCTGCGGACCACCTGACCGTCGACCGTGGCTTCTGGGCCGACCACGATGTTCTCGAGCTTGACGGCGGGCGGCGGCGGGTTGGTCGTCGGCACCACGGGCGCGGCCAAGCTCGGCGCTCCGAGGCTCGGTTTCCAAGAGGCGTTCGGGGTGGCCTTTTCCGGGATTTGCGGCGGATAGTAACGGTTGTAGTCGCCGCCTTCGCCCTTGATGCTGGGGGGGGGAGGATTGGTCTGCGGGGCCGGAGTCGTGCTCGGGGTTATCGTCGGGGGCGCGGCCGAGCCGGGAGCGACGGCGCCCGGGTCCATCGGAATCAGAGCGCCCACCGTGGTTTGGCAGCAAGTCGTCTGCGGCTGCCAGTAGCAGGATTTCTGCATCACCGTCACCGGCACCTGGACGCAGCGCTGTACCCAGCTTTGCACCGGACAGCTCTGTGCGCGAAGCTGATAGGAGGTCGTCGGCACCGCCACTTGCTGCGAGCAGCCGGTGCAGGGATCGACGTAGCAGCTATAACGGTAGGTCATCACGGGCTCATAGTAGTAGCTGGTCTGCACGGTGGTGACCGGTTCGTAGTAGCTGCGGCTTTCGTAGGCGGTGACCGGTTGATAGAAGCAGCGCTGCGTGTAACTGGTCGTGCAGTTGTTGCAGGGGGTGCTGCAGGGAGGCGGGGAATAGCAGGTGTTGCACGGCGCGGCCGGCGCCAACGCCACGACCGGCGAAGACTGCACGACGACCGGCGGTGCGTAGTACTTCGCGGTTTGCTGTTGTTGATGGCGGCAGCGGCCGAACAACGTCGGCTGAAACACATTGTTCCAGCCGGCCGAGACGGGGACCGCGGCGCCGGCCCAAATGCTCAACGCACAAATTCCCACCATCAATGGTTTCATGGCCCAACTCCTACGTCTTGTGGCAAATCATGCCAATGCAGATCTTGGGGACCTTGGCGCACGTTGGGTCATCCTACCCTGCCAGTTCGCACCGACAGCACCATTGGTATCTTCACCTTAATTCGACATGAGTGGACTGCAAGAGCCCACGCTCGCTATTTGCCGAAAAAACACCCCCGCAGCCGTCAAAATTATCATGTCAGGCAAGGTCGTTAAAAGACGAGGATTTTTCGGTCTGGAATACGCATAAACGGCGTGATTTGAGGACTTTGGGAATTCGCCCGCCCTTCAACTTCAAGAACGGCCTTTCCACCAGCCAGTGACACGCCAGAGCCGCCGCGAAGACGCACAGCAGATTCCAAGGCCACGAGGCGAACCAACGACTCTGGTGCGGATCGAGGAACGGCTGCTGCCAAAGATAAAGGCTGTAGCTCAGCGTGCCCAGAGCCACCAGGAGACGGCAATTCAAGAAGCATCCGATGAGTGAGCCTCCGGCGCTCGCGCCAAGCCAGACTACAGCGGCGAAACCGACGGCATTGCACGTCTTCAGAAGCATGACCTCTGGTCGACCCCTCCCTTGCAGGAGAATATTGGCAACAAGGATGAAGCCGGCAACGGCCAGAACACCGCGGCCGTCGGCAAAAATGCCAAGTTTTTGCCGAAAGGAAGATCGCATGGCCAAAAATGCCAAACAACAGCCGGAGGCGATCGTGTCCATGCGGGCCGGCGTGCAATAATCGACGTCCACCAAATTGTGCTCCCAGGACCAGAGGCCCAAACGGATAAAGGGTCCGGCGATCACTAGGGCGGCGGCGAGGAGGAACGAGCAGCGATTTCCCAGAAGCATGAACACGAGAGGCCAGGCGAGATAGAAATGCTCTTCCACCGAAAGCGACCAGAGATGGCCGACCTCCCAGGCGGCGCCGGGCATGAAGTTGACCGTGTAAGTGAGGGCGCCGAGCCAATCACGGAGTTGAAGAGCCACCAGATCAAGCCGGGTGGTGATGAAGAGAAACGCCAGGTATGCGACGTACGCCGGCAAGATCCGCAGCGCTCGCCGCCAATAGAAACCCTTCAGTGAGATTCCACCCTGGCGGTCGCGCTCGCGCAACAACAAGAGCGTTATGAGAAAGCCGCTGATGACGAAGAACATGTCCACGCCGACGGCGCTCAAGCGATGCAAAGCTCCGGACGAGTCGGAGAAAGGGAAGTTGTGTGAAAGAGTGCCGTGCCCCAGGAGCACCAGCAAGATCGACAAGCCGCGCAAGCCGTCGAGTGCCGGAACGTGGCCGCGCCGCAACCAGGACGGCTCGTTGGATTCGGGAGCAGCGGCTTGCAGAATTACGACCGAGTTGAGCTTGGCCGGCGTTTCCGTATCGGGAATTCGTCGGGAATCCAAGCAAACGGTTAAGACCGGCGGCGGCATCGCTCCCTCCATGGACGACGGTGTTATGCAAGATTCAAGTAGGTCCGGCGAGCCGAGCCGGACCGTACCGCAGTGGTCGCGGCGCCCACTGATGTTTCAACAGGTTCTTAGACGGGCGAAACACGGCAGCGTCGATGTCTGCCAAGAAGCACACGCAGCGATTTACAGGCGATTGGCAGCGTGGAGGCGATTCGTTGAGCCACGCTTGGGAGATGTCCGTCGACGAGGCGATGGTATGGAAAGTATGGAGAAGATGTCAATAGGAATGCGCTCGCGACTCAGCTCATATGCGCCGAGACGCGCAGGCTGCCAGGTAGGTGGATTCCAAGTCCAGCGGAATCGACTGCTCGCGGCCAAGCCACAACGGCATCGTGGGGAGCGGTGAGCCGATGGTCAAGGGTTGGGTCCAGATTTCCAGGCTTCGTTCCTTGGCGCCAACTGTTCGGTAAGCGGCGACGTAGAGATCCTTCGGACCCTGCGCAGGCGTCGGCGCGGCGATCTGAAGAAGCTCCAAAAGGGATGCGTGCAAGTTGCCGTGCCTTTCGGTGACCACGTCGATCACCATTAGGCCGATATCTTCCTGCAAATAGCTGGCACACTTAACGGCGAACATGCGACGGTGGCTGGCGCGGTCTTTGTTCGCTGGGCTGACCAGTTCAATGGCCGCAACGACTTTCGGGCCTTCTTCGTCGTTAATGACCTGAACTTCGAAGGTATCGAGGTTCGAAAAATCGAGTGGCGCGGTGGCGACTGGCCGTGGGGGCGCCCATACCGCGACCCCTCCATTTTGATCTGTCTCTGAAGATGGCCCTTCCTCGAAGGTGCTGACGTCCATCTCCACCCGGCCGCCGACGTTTACTCGGGCTTCCGCGAATAGGTTTTCGGGCAGCAAGCTCTCGTTAAGCTGGCGCGCGAGTGCTTCCGCCCAGGCGCCGTGAAAGC
Organism: Planctomycetota bacterium; assembly: GCA_016195405.1. Lineage (GTDB taxonomy): Bacteria > Planctomycetota > Planctomycetia > Gemmatales > Gemmataceae > JACPZP01. The sequence continues at coordinate 4,246 of JACPZP010000003.1, forward strand.
TGTCCCAGTGACGGCGGCGACTGAGCGGCGGATGAAAATGATCGAGTAGGGGCATGAGCAGTGTCCTCGCGAAACCGCCGAGACTCCGGTTTGATCGGCCCGTGCAGCTATTATACTCGTTCGATGGCGAGCTTATTCGTACCGAAGCGCCTCGATGGGGTCGAGTTTGCTGGCGCGGCGGGCGGGGTAATAGCCGAAGAACATGCCGACGGCGCCGGCGAACACCAAGGCCACAATCGCGGCCGGGACAGAGATGACCAGGGGCCACTTGGCGCCTGACGTGAACGAGTTGATCAGGGCGGTCAGCCCCGCGGCGGATAGGAATCCCAGGCCGACGCCGACCACGCCGCCGATGGCCGACAGCAGAATCGCCTCGACGAGAAACTGCCGCAGAATGTCCTTGGAGCGGGCGCCGACGGCCATGCGGATGCCGATCTCGCGAGTCCGCTCGGTAACCGACACAAGCATGATGTTCATGATGCCGACGCCGCCTACCAAAAGCGAGATGCCAGCGATGGCCGAAAGCATGAGCGTCATGGTGCCGGTGACGATGCCCATGATATTGGCGATTTCCGTGGTGCTTTGGATGCGGAAATCGGGAGGCTCGCCCTCGTGAATGCGGTGCCGCTGGAGGAGGAGTTGTCGAACTTGAATTTCCGCTTCGCCCATTTGCGGAAACGTGCGGGCCGACGCCATGATGGCGTTGACGTTGTCGAAGGTCGAGCCTTGCAGCCGCTTTTTGACGGTTGAAAACGGAATCAACACGATGTCGTCCTGATCGTTGCCGAACATGTCGGCGCCCTTTTTCTCCAGTACGCCGATGACGCGAAAGGGGACGTTCTTGATCCGGATCGATTCGCCCAGCGGGTTCGTCGTTTGGAACAGCTTGGCTACGACCGTCTGGCCGATGACGCAGACTTTGGCGGCGGAAGCGACTTCACGCTGTCCGAAGAACGCGCCGGACGTCAGTTCCCAATTGCGCACGGTGAGGTATTCCTCGCCGACGCCGAACATGTCCTTCGCTTTCCAGTTGGAGTTGCCGTAAATCATCTGCCCGGCGGCGCCCACGAGCGGCGTGGCGGCCAGGATGGCCGAACATTCTTTGACCATCGCTTCGCAGTCATGGCTCGTTAGCGTGGTGACCGGAGCCTCGCGCACGCCACCCGACTGCGTACTGCCGGGGAAGATGACCATGACGTTGGTGCCGAAGCCCTGGATTTGGCCTTGGACCAGCTCGCCGGCGCTTTGGCCGATCGACACCATGGTCGTGACGGCGGCGATGCCGATGACGACGCCGAGCACCGTCAGCCCGGCCCGCATCTTGTTCTTGCCCAGAGCGCGAAAAGCGACGCCGATGACGAGGAGGAGGTTCATGGATTGTGTTGCTTAGAATTTAGCCCCGGCCACACACTCGCATTTCCGTCATTTTAGCAAGAGATTGCACCTGTCGACACTTACGGTCGGGCGCTATAGTCGGCCTGATCATCCTTTCATGCATATTCCGCCCAGAGCCTGGAAATTCGGCAGCCACGTTACATTTCCTCGTTTGCCGGCTCGCAACCCGGAGATTTCTGGTTGAGCCTTGCCCCTTCGCGGTATAGGATGACATGGAGGCCGAAATACGGCGGATTTTTTTGGGCGACCGATTTTTCCAGCCCTTGCCATCATACTTCCCTGATTCCGATCCGCCCCGCTTCCGGCCCGTTGCAAGCCGTTCGTGACCAAGGTGGTCCTCACCAAGGTGGTCCTCGATCGGGGAAGGTGTGAGGAGTCGGCTTTTTATGTCATCTACTGCCCTTTCTGGCCATTGCCCCCCTCCCCAAAAACCGCTCGAAGAACTCGATTCAGCGGTCATTCGATTCTGCGGCGATTCCGGCGACGGCATGCAACTGGTGGGCACCCAGTTCACCAATGTGTCCGCGGCGTTCGGCAATGATGTCAGCACCTTTCCGGACTTTCCCGCCGAGATTCGAGCTCCGGCCGGCACCCTTCCCGGCGTGTCCGGCTTTCAGCTTCACTTTTCCAGCCGCGACATCTTCACTCCCGGCGACCAAGTCGACACGCTTGTGGTGATGAACCCCGCCGCCCTCAAGACTAACGTCAATGACCTCAAGCGCGGCGGCATACTGATCGTTAATGAAGATGAGTTTGACAATTCCGGCCTCGACAAAGCCGGCTACGAAAGCAATCCGCTCCACGACGAGAACCTCCGCACGCGCTACGACCTCCACAAGGTGCCGATGACCCGGCTCACGCGCGACGCCGTCGCCGGGCTGGGCCTGTCCACCAAGGAAGCGGGCCGCTGCAAGAACTTCTTCGCGCTGGGTGTCGTCTATTGGCTCTACGACCGGGATGCCAAGCCCACCGAAAGCTGGATTAACGACAAGTTCAAGAAGACTCCAGCCATCGGCGAGGCGAATCTAAGGGCATTGCGCGGCGGCTACAATTACGGCTACTCCGTCGAGTCCTTCCCCAAGCACTATCAGGTCCCCAAGGCCAAGCTGCCGCGCGGCACGTACCGCAAGATCACCGGCAATGAAGCGACCGCCTGGGGCCTGGTCGCCGCCGCCAAACGAGCGGGCAAGAAGCTGTTCTACGCCGGCTACCCGATCACGCCGGCCAGCGACATCCTGCATGAACTGTCGATGATGAAAAACTACGGGGTGCGCACCTTTCAGGCAGAGGACGAAATCGCCGCCATGTCCGCGGTGTGCGGCGCAGCGTTCGCGGGCGAAATCGCCGTGACGGCTAGCAGCGGGCCCGGCATCTGCCTCAAGGGCGAGGCGATGGGCCTGGGCGCGATGACCGAATTGCCGATGGTCATCGTTGACGTGCAACGCGGCGGGCCCAGCACCGGGCTGCCGACCAAGACCGAACAATCCGACCTGTTGCTTGCCATGTTTGGCCGCAACGGCGACAACCCGGTCCCCATCATCGCCGCCGCAACGCCAGGCGACTGTTTCGCGATGGCCCAGGAAGCCGTACGCATCGCCGTCGAATTCATGACGCCCGTGATTCTGCTCACCGATGGCTATCTGGCCAATGGCGCCGAACCGTGGCTGATTCCCAAGATGTCCGATTTGCCGCCGATCCGCATCATCCATCCCGAGGGCAAGCCGCACGTCAATGGCTCAACGAACGGCAGCGCGACTCAGGCCGGCCCTTCGCACAATGGTCCCGCGCATCATGGCCATGCCGAGAGCGTCAACGGGTTCAAGCCCTATCTGCGCAATGAAAAAGGAGCCCGGCCCTGGGCGATTCCGGGCACTCCTGGCCTTGAGCACCGCATCGGCGGCCTGGAAAAGGCGGACGTCACCGGCAACATCGACTACAGCCCAGCCAACCACCACAAGATGGTGATGAACCGCGTCGGCAAGGTCGCGGGTGTCGCCAACCATATTCCTGTGCAAGAGGTCTTCGGGCCGTTAGCCGGCAAGTTGCTAGTGCTGAGCTGGGGAGGGACGTTCGGGGCCGTCCGCACGGCGGTGCAGATGATGCAGCAGCGTGGCCAATCGGTCGCGCATGCCCACCTCCGCTACATGAACCCCTTCCCCCGCAATCTCGGCGACATCCTCAAGAAATACGATAGAGTCCTGATCCCTGAACTGAACACCGGCCAGCTCCGCCTTCTGATCCGCGGCATTTTCCTCGTCGACGCCGTTGGCTTCAACAAGGTGCAGGGCAAGCCGTTTTTGGTGCATGAACTGACGCAAAAAATTGAAGAGGCTTTATGAGTTCGCTAGCAACCCCAGCCGCCGCCTTGCCTGTACTTCAGCCGAAGGATTTCGCCAGCGATCAGGAGATCCGCTGGTGCCCGCGCTGCGGCGATTATTCGATCCTCGCGCAGATGAAGAAGGTGCTGCCGACCCTCGGCATCCCCAAGGAGAAGTTTGTCTTCGTCTCTGGCATCGGCTGCTCTAGCCGCTTTCCCTATTACGTCGACACCTACGGATTCCACAGCATACATGGCCGGGCGCCGGCGATTGCGAGCGGCGTAAAGATCAGCCGGCCCGACCTGCAAGTCTGGGTCATCACCGGCGACGGCGACGCTTTGTCGATCGGCGGCAACCACCTGATGCACGCCATTCGCCGCAATCTCGACTTCAAGATCATCCTCTTCAACAACCAGATCTATGGTCTGACCAAGGGCCAATATTCGCCGACCAGCCCCGTCGGCCAAAAGACCAAAAGCACCCCCTACGGTTCGCTCGCCAATCCGGTATCCCCCATGTGCTTCGCGCTGGGCGCCGAGGCGACGTTCGTGGCCCGCTCGGTCGACGTGGACATCAAGCATTTGACGGGGGTATTGGAACGAGCCGCCAAGCACAAGGGAACTGCCTTTGTCGAGGTCTACCAGGACTGCAACGTTTTCAACAGCAATGCTTTCCTTTACGCCTCCGACAAGGAAGTCAAAGCCGACAACGTCGTCTACGTGGAACACGGCAAGCCGTTAATCTTCGGCAAGGACAAAAAGAAGGGCATCCGCCTGCACGGCATGACGCCGGAAGTCGTCGAACTGGGCAAAGGCATCACCGAAGACGACCTCCTCTTCCACGACGAGAAAGCCGCCGACCCAAGCCTGGCCTTCCTCCTGGCACGCTTCCGTCACCCGGAATTTCCCGAACCGATGGGCGTCCTGCGCGACATCGACAAGCCGTGCTACGACCAAGCCGTCAACGCCCAGATCGAAGCCGCCATCGCCAAACAAGGCGAAGGCGATCTCGATAAGCTATTCGAATCGGGCGATACGTGGGTGGTGGAGTAAAACCTGAACCAAGCCCGCAGGCAAGCGCAGCGAGCCTACGGGGTGCCGGAAATGGTTAGGTGACTCTACTTATCTTCCATCGCATCAATTACGCTTGATTCTACGAAGTAGCCAGCCGATTCCAAGGCACACTGCGCCGCCACCGGCCGAGAGCAGGAGATGCTCAAACGCCGTTCTTCTAGCTGCCGAGGAACTGCCGGTCGCTGGCCCGAGGCTTTGTGGCCCGAACCCTCGCGGGATTTCGATCCAGTAGTATTCCCAGAGACTGTACTCAGTGACATACTCACCCGACGGGTGCATGGAGTACATCGTGACCGTGAAGGACATGCCGATGAAGACAAAAAGAAAGCCAACGACGAACCAGGGCCACAAAACCAGCGATGAACCAGAGCCACAAGCGCTTGATTCCTTCGGGCTTCTGTGGCTGCGCTGAAGTGGGCTGAAGTGGAGCATTCACGGTTTCTCCTGATCTTCGGGTTTCACGCTGGTCGCTTCCGCGCGGCCTGTTTGTTTCTCCTGACAGGCGTGTGGCGTCGAAGCGCGTCGCGAATCTGCCGAAGCGACTTGACGGCTTCCCTTGTGGGCTTAGGTTCCCGGCTGAGCTTGGCCATTTGCTGATCCAGCCATTTCTCCACGTCCATACCTGATTTGGCAAACGCGTGGCGCACCTGCGCTTTGGTTTCACGAAGTGTCTGTCGGCCGATCATAGGAGCGTCTCCAATTTGCCGCGAATCTCAGTGACGAGCCAGACTGCGTCTACAGGTTCGACGCCGCAAAGCAAGGCTTCGCCGACTGCCTTGATAAGCAAGTCTCGTTGGTCCTTCTCTCTTTCCACAATAAGCGATCCCAGCACGGATGCAAGCAGTTCTTCCGATGCATGCCCGTTCCAGCGAGCAAGTATTTGCCGCATGCGGGGATGCCACGCCAGAAGCTGATGACCGCGTTCGTGGGCGAGTATGGCCTCAAGTGAATAGTCTTCGGGATTGCGATCACGGTCAAATGCTTCGGCGAATCCAACGACGACGTCATCGGACTGCTCGACTCCAAGGCCGTACTGCGCCCCGCCCGTGCCACCATGAACATGCCGGTATTCGACTGAACCGGCAAACCCGAGGCGTGCGGCAATCTTGCGTATTCGCGCCAGCCGGCGACGGCGTTCGAGAGAGCTTATGGGTCTTGGTCGATTTTTTGCCATGTCGATCTTTCCATCACTTTACTTGTTCACACCAAACGCTTCCAGGATTTCGACAGTTTTCTCCAACTCCTGCCGCCCCCCGAGGATCAAGGAGCTGTTGCGAGCGTTCCTGCAGCAGTGAATAACCCCGTTTCAGTCTCGTCCAAACCCATAGCCGCAACCGAGAGTCGGCGCATAACCTGAGGTTAGTCACTGTCTGAAAAGGGTAGAGTGGGTGGAGTCTTCGAAGCCCGCTTTCTTCCTGTAGCTCGGAGGGATCCGAAGACTCCACCCTACGGCTATTTTCGAAAGGAGCATCCCATGCGCGTCGTCATAGTATTTGGAATCGTTGCGATGTCGTTGACAGCATTTGCCGGCGAACAAAATGGGAAACCCTCGGATAAGGGCGTGCAAGTCAAGTATGATGCGAAGACCTTCTACGACACGACTTCTTACTTTGGGGCTTCGTTCTCCGGCGACGAGAAGCGGCTGCTTATCACGAGCGATGCCAGCGGCGTCTTTAACGCTTACAGTCTGCCGGTCGAAGGCGGCGAGTTCAAGCAGCTCACCGACTCTAAGTCGAGCGCCATCATCGGCGTCAGCTTTTTCCCGCACGACGATCGCATCCTCTACACGCAGGACGAGGGCGGCAATGAGCTGAACCATCTCTATGTCCGCGAGACCGACGGCAAAGTCCGCGATCTCACCCCGGGCAAGAGCCTCAAGGCGACGTTCGGCGGCTGGTCGCATGACCTCAAGCACTTCTACGTGCAGACGAACGAGCGCGATCCCAAGTTCTTCGATTGCTACCGCCACGACACCGACGGCTACGTGCGGACTTTCTTTTTCAAGAACACCGACGGCTACGGGCAGATCCAGGTTAGCCAAGATGGCCGGCACGTCGCCCTCATGAAGACGCGGACCAATGCCGACAACGACATCTACCTTTGGGACGCGACGGCGCCCGACAAGGCGCCGGTGAAGATCACCGAGCACAAGGGCGACGTGCAGCATTCGATCAACACGTTCTCGCCGGATTCGAGCACGCTCTTTTTTGGCAGCGACGAGAACAACGAATTCAACCGATGCTGGAGCTACGACTTGAAGTCAGGCAAGCGCAAGGTCGTGGTCGAGGCCAAGTGGGACGTCATGGGCGTCGGTTTTTCGTGGAATGGCCGCTACCGGACGGCTTCGGTCAATGCCGATGCCCGCACGGCGACGACCGTTCTCGACACGCAAACCGGCAAGGTCGTGCCGTTGCCCAAGTTCGCCAGCGCCAACGTCACCGGAATCGGCTTCGCCCGCAGCGAGAAGCTGGCGGCCTTCTACGTGAACGGCGACACGGCGCCTTCCGATCTTTTTGTGCTCGACCTCGAAACCGGCAAACACAAGAAGCTCACCTCCAGCCTCAACCCTAAAGTTCGGCAGGAGGATTTGGTCGATTCGAAGGTGGTGCGTTATCCGGGCATCGACAAGCTGGAGATTCCGGCGCTCTTGTATCGTCCGCACGGCGCCTCGGCCCAAAACAAAGCGCCGGCAATGGTGTATTGCCACGGCGGTCCCGGCGGACAGTGCCGGGTCGGCTACGACCCGGTGATCCAGTACCTCGTCAACCACGGTTACGCGGTCTTGGCGGTTAATAATCGCGGCAGCTCCGGCTACGGTAAGACGTTCTTCCACATGGACGACCGGCGTCACGGCGACGTGGACCTCAAGGACGTCGTTTCCGGCCGGCGCTATCTGGAAACGCTCGATTGGGTCAACGGCGGCAAAGTGGGCGTGATCGGCGGCAGCTATGGCGGCTACCTGGTATGCGCAGCGTTGGCGTTCGATCCGGATGCCTTCGACGTGGGCATCGACATCTTCGGCGTAACCAACTGGGTGCGGACTCTGGAGAGCATCCCGCCCTGGTGGGCCAGTTTCCGCGACGCGCTGTACGCGGAGCTGGGCGATCCCAAGACGGACCGTGAACGGCTAATGAGCATCTCGCCCTTATTCCATGCCAAGAACATCAAGAAGCCGTTGCTCGTCGTCCAAGGCGCCAACGATCCGCGCGTCCTGAAGGTCGAGAGCGACGAGATCGTCAAGGAGGTCCGCGCCAACAACGTGCCGGTCGAGTATCTCGTCTTTTCCGATGAAGGCCATGGCTTTCGCAAGAAGGATAATCGCATCCAAGCGGCAGAAGCGTATCGGAAGTTTCTCGATCGGCATTTGACGGGGCGATAAGAGGCAATCCGGCGGAATCAAACGAGATCGAGCCGGCTTTTGGTCATGCGGGCGCGGTTGCATTCGTTGCAGACGCCGCGAATGACGAAGCTGTGGCCTTCGAAGTGGAAGAGATGATCGCGGCAGACGTCGCGGACCACGTCCTCGATCGCGGGAGATTGGAATTCGATCATCTTGTGGCAGCGCTGGCAGACGAGATGCTCGTGTTGCGGGTAGCCGTAGTCGTGCTCGTAATACATGCGCGGGCCGACGTCGAGGCGGCGCAAGAGGCCGGCATCGACCAGCTTGTTGAGGGTGCGGTAGATGGTGGCCCGGCTGACCTGAAAACCCTCGCGCTTCATGTCCTCAATCAGACTGTCGGCGTCGAAGTGATTGTGCTTGCTGAAGATGTAGTTGACCATGTCGCGCTGCTGCTCGGTGAAGCGCTGGGCGCGCGGCCGACTGGCGAGATACTCCCGGAACTTCTCTTCGGGACTTTGCGACACTTCAACGCTCTGCAAATGCACTATCGCTTCTCCTAATTCCAAACTTTCCGTTGCCGCGACGAATGAATCCCCAGCATCTTGCGGTACTTGGTGACCGTGCGCCGCGCCACCGGGTAGCCAGTTTCCGCGAGTTTCGTAACGAGGTCCTCGTCGGAAAGGGGGTTCTCCTTGTCCTCTTTGCCGACAATTTCCAGCAGCTTTTGCTTGATGGTTTCCCAGGCGACTTCCTCGCCGCTAGCGGTATGCGTGCCGCCGCCGAAAAAGCGCTTGAGGGGGAAGATGCCGCGCGGCGTCTGCACCCACTTGTCATCGACGGCCCGGCTCACGGTGGTGACGTGCACGCCTACCTGGTCGGCGATCTGCTGCATCTTGAGCGGTTCGATATGCTCCGGGCCCCTGTCGAGAAAAGCGCGCTGGTGCTTGATGATCGCCCGTGTCACTTTGGCCAGAGTGTTGCGGCGCTGCTCGATCGCCTCGATCAGCCATTGGGCTGACTGAATCTTGCGCTTCAGGAACTCCTTCGCCCTGGGGTCGGCCGCCTTGTCGCGGTAAAGCTCGATATAGCGCCGGCTAATGTAAATGTTCGGCGTCCAGTCGTCGAGCAGCTTGACCTCATATTCGCCGGCGTCGTTGCGATCCACCGCGATATCCGGCACCACGTAAGGGATGTTGTCGGCGGTGTATTGGCTTCCGGGCTTGGGATTCAAATGCTTCAAGATCTCGATGGCGCGGTGGATGGTGTCCAGATCGTAGCCCGTCCTTTTCTGGATGACCGGCAGCCGGTTGTGTTGAATGTCCTCGAGATGATGAAGGATCAGCGCCCGCACGACTTCGCGATGCGGCGTCTCGGGCGTCACTTGCAAGATAAGGCATTCTTTGTAATCGCGGGCGCCGACTCCGGGCGGATCGAGCTTTTGCAAACGCACCAAGGCCTTTTCCAGGTTTTCCAACGGCACCTGGCCTTCGAGGCTCGTCGCGATCTCCGCAAGCGGCGTCGCCAAATACCCGCGGTCGTCGATGTAGGAGATGAGATAGCGCATCCGCTCCAGCTCTTCGGGCGGTCCATCGAGGAATGAAAGCTGATCGGACAGATAGTCCTGCAGGGATTGCGGGCGGGCGGCCATGTTGACCATGGCGTCATGCCGTTTGTCGGATTCCTCGTCGATGCGATTGCCTGAGGGCCGATGCTCTTCGTTGAAATGGTCGGCCCAGTCCTCGTTGATGGCCAGGAGGCGGTCGAAGTCCTGCTCGTTGCCTCCCTTATCGTCGATCACCAACTCTTTCTGCGGATCGGCGACGCGTTCGATGGCTTTCTCTTCCAGATCGGCGGCGGCCGGTTCTTCAAGGTCTTCCGGAACGGCCGGGGCCCCTTCCTCTTCACCGCCGGCTTCTTTCCGTTCCAACACCGGGTTTTCCTGCAATTCATGCTCGATGCGTTCCTGCAAGGCCATTACGGCGAGCTGCAAGATCTCCATGGATTGGATCATGCGGGGAGCCAGAATCATCTTCTGCTCCATCCGCTGCGACATGCTGGTATCTAAACGCATGGCGATCAACCCCGATTTCCTGCATTCGCTCTTATCCCGCAGATTCGCTGGGCTCATCTGCGGGCTTGGGAAACTTAGAACGCACGGCGGCCTTCAAGGGCGTCGGCGAGCATCTGGTTGTTGGCAAACTCCAACACGGAACCCGACGGAACGCCACGCGCCAGGCGAGTAATCTTCACGCCGCTGTCGGCCAGCAAGTTGGACAAATAAAGCGCGGTGCCGTCGCCTTCCAAAGTCGGATTGGTGGCCATGATCACTTCCTTGACCCCGCCCTGATGCACACGACGCAACAACGCGTCAATCGTCAGGTTCTCAGGCCCGACATTCTCCAAGGGCGCCAAACGGCCACCCAGCACGTGGTACAGTCCGCGAAAGGAGCCCGCCCGCTCGATGGAAGCGAGATCGCGAGGCTGTTCGACCACGCACAGTGTCGAAGCATCGCGGCGCGGGTCGGCGCACAACTTACACAAGTCGCCCTCAGTCAGGTTGAAGCATTGACGGCAAGGATGGACCTTGTCCTTGATGGCGTGGAGGGCGTCGGCAAGCGCGTGGACCTGCTCGACATCCGAGGCCAGTAGATAATGCGTCAGGCGCTCAGCCGACTTCGGGCCGATGCCGGGGAGCTTGCCCAACTCATGCATCAGCCGCGCAATCGCTCCGACTGGAGCAGCGTCCATTGGTAGGATGGCCGTTGGCATGTCAGCCCACTCCCGGCAGGTTCATTCCCGGCGGCAGACCCAATCCCGTCGCCATTTTCGACGTTTCCTCCGCCACCAGATGCTTCGTCTTCTTGAGGGCTTGGTTGACGGCCGCGACGATCAGGTCTTCAAGGAACTCCCGATCGTTGCCTTTGAGTGCGTCGTCGGTGATCGTGATTTTGAGTACTTCCATGCTGCCGTTGACGCGGGCCGTCACCATGCCCCCGCCGGCGTCTCCTTCGCCGATGATCTGGCCGAGCTTATCCTGGAACTTGCCCATCTCCTCGCGAATCCTGGGAAGGTTCTTCATCAAGCTGGCAAGCTGGCCGATTTCTTTGAACATGAGTTATTCCTTTGGTTCAGGTCTTTCCGTTTCCGGCGGATTTCCGAAGTCGTCGTCCATGTGAACGATTTGGGCGCCCAAAAGGTCCATGGCTTTGCCGACGAGCGGGACCTGAGTCACGATCTCGGCTCGCTTCTTGCGGGATCGAGGTCCGGCGGCTTCGCTTGCCACCGCCGTCGCTGCACCGTCGGCTTCCGGTCCGGCGCCGGCGAATTCCATCCGCACGTTGCAGGTTTGGCCGCTGATTGCAGCCAGCGTCTCTTCAATGCGTGCGACACGGTTCGGATCCAAGTAGCCCGGCCCTTGCTGATTATAACTCTGCGGAAACGTCATTACCAGGGTGTTTGGCCCGGAAATTGCTATAGAACTGGCCTTTCCGAGTTCGGAAGCGAATATAAGTCCAACTTTTTCAATTACTTGCTGCCAAATTGTGGACAGGTTTTCTTGCCGGAAGAGTATTCGAATCGGCTGGGAAGTGGGCACTGGCTCATCGACTAGCTTTTTTTTTTCGACCGATGAAGGTCTCGCTACGGGCTGGGCGACGCTGCCTGAAACCCCGCGTGGCGACGCCAAGGCGGCGTTGTCCTTGCCGATGAACTCGGCAAGCTGCGACAACGCCACGAGTCCGTCGAGTCGGCAGAGTCGCACCACGGCCAATTCGACGAGCACCCGGCCATGATTCGTGTAGCGCATGCGATTCTTGGCGCTTACGAGGATGTCGAGTCCGGCGAGGATCGTGTCACTGTTCAGTTTCTCGGCCTGTGCTTTGAGCGATTCGCGATGTTTGCCCGTGACGCTAAGCGCTTGATTATCCAGACCGGCGCAGTTTACCACCATCAGATCGCGCCAATACTCGATGATCTGGTCGAGAAACTCGCCCAGCTGCAAGCCCTGCTCGATGGCGGCGCCCAGCTGCTCCAAGGAGGCGCGTGCATCCGGCGTCGCGATGGCTGCGGCCAGGGCGGCGACGCGGTCTTCATTCGCCGTGCCGAGCATCTGGTGGACTTGCTCGACGGTGAGCCGCTCGCCACCGAACGCCAACAGCTGGTCGAGCAGCGATTGGGCGTCGCGCATGGAGCCGCCGGCGCGTCGGGCGACGATCGCCAGGGCTTCGTCGTCGGCCTGCATGCCCTCGTTTTTGACGATTTGCCGTAAGCGCTCGGTGATCCGTGCCGTGCCGATGCCGGCGAAATCGAAACGCTGGCAGCGCGACAAAATTGTAATCGGAATCTTGCCCGCTTCGGTGGTGGCGAAGATGAATTTGACGTGCGGCGGCGGCTCTTCGAGCGTCTTTAGGAGGGCGTTGAAAGCCGGGCCTGTCAGCATGTGGACTTCGTCAATGATGTATACCTTGTAGCGCGCCCGGCTGGGCCGAAATTGCACGTTTTGGCGAATCTCGCGGACTTCGTCGATGCCGCGATTGCTGGCGCCGTCAATCTCGAGTACGTCGATGTCGTCGCCCGACGCGATCGCGCGGCAAAGCTCGCACTCATCGCAGGGCGTGGTCGTCGGGCCCTTTGCGCAATTCAGCGCTTTGGCCAGGATGCGAGCGGCGCTGGTTTTGCCAACGCCGCGAGCGCCCGTGAATAAGTACGCGTGGGCGACGCGATTGGTTTGGATCGCGTTCATCAGTCCCTGGGCGGCCGGCTCCTGGCCCACCAGGTCGACAAACTGCTGCGGGCGATACCGCCGCGCTAACACCGTGTACTCGGTGAGCATCGGCTCGGGTTCGGTTTCTCTATTGTTTTTTTTCTTGGCCATCTTGGTGCATTCGCCTGTTGCGTTAACAACGGCAACAAAAAACCCACGGATGTGCATCCGTGGGTCTATTATAGTTTTCCCGCCGCGAGGTGACTGGGAGAGGCGAATCCACTGCACAAGGGGTCGCTGCTTATGGCTGCACCTTCCGGCCTGACCAGGTTCACAACTTCCCTTTGCGTGGGGCCCCTCCCAATCCCTTGCGGCGGAGGGCCGAACTATTTTGCTGTCTCCTTAACGGTTGCTTTCTTGATGATCATTTTGTCGACAGGCTTGTCGCCGGAACTGGTCTTCGCCTTGCCGATGGCTTGGACGGTTTTCAGCGATTCTGCATCCGCGACTTTGCCGAACGCCGTGTAATTGCGGTCGAGGTGATTGTGCTTGTCGAGGCAGATGAAGAACTGGGTGCCGGCCGAGTTCGGGTCCGTGCTGCGGGCCATCGACAACACCCCGGCTACGTGGGGGGTGGAGTTGAACTCCGCCTTGATCTTGTAGCCGCCGTCGCCCGTGCCGGTGCCGAGCGGACAACCGCCTTGGATCATGAAACCATCGATGACGCGATGAAACATCAGGTTGTCGTAAAAGCCGATCTTGCTCAGTGCGATGAAGTTTTTCACATGTCCCGGCGCCAGGTCGGGGAAAAACTGCAAGCGAATGGGTCCCTTGGTGGTTTCGAGTTCAACGCTGTAGCTGTTCTTGTCGAAGTCCAGCCCTTGTTGGGCTTCCTCGACCTTGGCTTTGACGTTGGAGGCCAGGGGACACGCTCCTTTCGGTTAAATCTTAATCCTGCGTGATGGTCACCTCACGGATGAGGACCAGTTCGCGCGGGGCGTCATCTTCCGAGACGGATTGCTTATTTATTGTATGAGCCACGTCCAGCCCGCTCACGACTTTGCCGAAAATCGTGTATTGCGAGGTCGGCGGATCCATCCACGGCGCCTTTCCCAGAGTGATGTAGAACCTGCACGACGCCGTTTCCAGCTCCTCCGCATGAAACGCACCGACAGTACCTTCTTCATGGCTCAAGGCGGAGACTTCGGGTCTGAGCCAATATCCGATGCTGCCGTAGCCGGATTCGCCCGTTCCCAGCGGACATCCTGACTCAAGGTAAGCCAGCGTTTTCCCATTCAATTCGCGGCGGATGGAGCGATGGAAGGGCAGTCCATCGAAATATCCTGATCGAGCCAATGCGATGAAGTTGCGGACGTGATTGGGGGCGAGGTCGGAAAGCAGCTCGATTTGAATCGTGCCCAAGTCGGTTTTGACGTGAGCGACGGAGTGGAGCGGTTTTCCTTCCGCGCTCACAAAGACAACGGAGTCCCACACGCCGCCGACGCCGTCCTTGCCCACGATCTTCTCATAAATAGCGGCCACGTTCTTGCCGGCAAATGTCTTATCCGGCGGCCGGTTCTCGCCGTCGGGCGGCTCCACGTTCACCGCTTCCCTGAACGGCTTATGCAGACGAACCAGTGCAGGGGTGGAACGCAGTCGCTTTTCGCTGAAGCCGAGCGCAGGCTTCGCGGGATCGTCCTTCGCGGCATCGACGTCGGCAGGTCTTTCATGAATGGCCGGATTTGCGGGTTTACTGCAACCCCAAAGGGCAACAAAGCCGATGAATGCGATCCATCTCATTAGCCGGGGCATTGCTTGCATGGCCGTCTCCTTGCTAAGCCGTATCCGGACTGTAGTCTAGCACGCGAATCGCGTCAATTCAGACCGCGGCATTGCTCTGGGGACACGATTGACCCGCGACGCCGTGGCTCGCTAGAATAACTCCGTTCACACCGTGGGCGCGCTCTCTCAGCGCTGCCTTGGCATGCTGCCTAGCTCGGGGAATTCTCCTTGGCGTCCTTGCTTTTGCCATTTCTCCTGGCCTTTCTGGTCCCCATCGCACTTTACCTGGTGATCCTTGCTTCGCTCAATCGCCGCCACAAGCCGGTCTTGGTCAGCGGCTGGTGGGACACGCTCGGCCTATTGTTCGCGGCTTCCGGATTTCTTCTTGTGGTCGGCCCGGGACTTCTGGTCGCGTTCGAATTGAAGATGGCGGCGGACCTCGCTTTGGAAGGCAAGTCGATCAGCGATTTTTTCCGAGAGAGGTGGCTTTTTTGGGCCCTGTATTATGGGGCCGTCTTTCTCGGCTCGGCCCTGTTGCTTTGGTGGCGGCAGGACACGACGATCGTCTATAACGTCGACACCGAGTTGTTCGAAGGCGTCCTGAGCGAGACGCTGGAAAGCTTGAACCTGCACGCGAAGCGACTCGGGCGTCGCCTTCATTTGAGCCCGACGCCGGCGCGCCGCACCGAAGCGCCCCTTGATGGCGCTATCACCGCGACGCCCAATTTGCTTCCGGCGACCGGGCTTCCGGCGACCGGGATACGGCCTTGCTTGCCGGAGCTTGAAGTTGAGCAATTCCCTTCGATGTGCAACGTTTCCCTGCATTGGGCCCGCATCGAACCGGCCGAGCGAAGTCGAATCGAGTCCGCGCTGGCGAAAAAGGCCGAAAGGGCTCGGGCTTTCGACAATCCGGCGGCAACGTGGCTGATGGGGACCAGCGGCGTCTTGTTCGGCCTGATCTTTTTGGCAGTTGTGATTCTTTTTCTCAATGCGTATGTTCCGCCCCCGCGGCACTGGTAGCGGTCAGTCCCAAGATCTTACGCAGGGATGTGAAGGCGACCTCGGTGACTTGCTTCGGGTCCGCCAGCCATAGTGTCGGATTCATCAGCTCGACCGACACCCAACCTGCATAGCCCAGGGAGCGGAAGTGATCGAGCAGCGGCTTGATTTGGAAGTCGCCGTCACCCGGTAGAATGCGGTCGGCGTCGGCGGCAAGCTCACGCGGCACGCCCGCAAGATCGGAAAGCTGCACATGCGCCAGCCGATCCACGCTTAGGAGACCCAGGTCCTCGAATTTGCTTGGGCCCGTGTAGTAGTGAAAGACGTCGAAATTGAGGCCGACGTTGGCCGCTCCTGTTTGGTTGATGAGCGCCAGCGCGGTGTCGAGACTCGAGCAAAAGGCGCTTTTGCCGCGAAACTCCAGCGCCAGCCGAGTTCCTGACCCCTCGGCCCATTGCGCCGCCTGGGTCAGGGAAACCACGGCCCGCGCGAGCGTTGTTTGATCGACGTTGCCGGCGAAATCGGCCACGACGATCAACGTCGGAATGCCGAGTTGCTGGCAAATGTCGAGTCGCTTGCGGAAGTGATCGTAGTGGGCCTTGCGTTCCTCGCCCTGGGAGATCAACAAGCCGCCCTGATAGGCCGCCGCGGCTAGGGCCAAGTTTCTGTCGCTCAAAAGCCTACGCGTGTCGGGGAGCGAGTGTTTTTCGAGGTGCTGCTCGAGCTTGGTGAGCCAGACCTCCATACCGAGGCAGCCGGCGTCCGCGCAATGGGCGACGTCGTCCGCGAAGGAACAGGGCAGGGTGAGCGTTTCGCTCAAACAGGGCAGCATGGAACGAACCGCGCGTAGCAACGAAACGTGTGTACCTCTTCACATTTACTTATTCTTGATCTTACTCTCCGTGTCGGCAATCGGCATTTGAAACTGCAGGCGCTCGGTCAGGTCTTGTACCAGGTTTGAGCGCTTGAGAAAAAGCAACGCGAAGCAGGTGTCGATGGTTTCATGGGAGCCGTTGTAATTTCCCAGGCTCCAAGAGCCGGCGGTGTTCTGCCTGGTCAGAAGCATTGGCGCGCCCCAGCCGTACCAATCCTTGCCGCAGATGGTGGACAAGTTGTAGAGCATGGCCACGCGCTCCAACGTCCAGAGGAAGTAAAGGTTTTCGGACTCGCTCGGATCTGGAATCGCGGGCTGAATATGCCGAGAGAACGCCTCCAGACCGCTCTTGATCCGCCGGTCATCGAGGGGAATCTCGGCCGAAGTGCCGTGGCCCATCGCCAGGCCGAGCAGGCCGACGCCGATCATCGCTGGGCTGCCGTTGGGCTTGTGAATCTTGTAGCCCCAGCCGTAGTATTCGTCCTGACTGTCGATGAAGCGCTTATAGGCGATTTGCAGCGATCTTTCGGTGGGCACATCGTGTCTGCGCGCCGCCCAGAGAGCCAGGAGCGCAAATTGAGTATTGGAGTTGTCGTCGCGATCCATGCGCCCAAACGGCCCTTTCTCCTTCAAGAATGGTCCTTTTTCCTTCATGTTAGGCTTCCCAGGCATGGCGACGGCCGGAATTTGCCGCAGGTGGGCCGGCAACGCCTCAGGCCGCGGGGGCGCCGCTTTGGCCCCCGGCGCAGCGGCCTTTGGATCCGCGACGGCCTTTTGTTCCACGCCGGCCTTTTGATCGGCGCCGTTCTTCAGCTGCTCCTTTTGCCCGAATGGGTTGAAGAGATCGGGATCGTCCTTGGCTAAGACATTGGGCGTCTCGCCCGGCTTTCCGATTGGGTTCGTGTCCGTTCTGCCGCCGGCAAGCGGATCGTGGAGCTTGGGCCTGCTTTTGCGCAGAAAAGCCAGCAGCTCGCCTTGATCCTTGGTGGACAGGATGGGGACATTGTAGCTCCAGCCGCCGGCGTCGCCTTGGCCTGCGATCAGGCGAGCGGCCATGTTTTGAATCAACGGCTTGTCGGCCGGGTCGCCCAAGCGATCGAAGAACAAAATCGTCAACGAGAGATCGTAAGTCATGAAGACGGAAGGAGCGTTTTTCCGAAGCAGCGCGGCGGCCTTTTGTATCGCGGGATCCTTCGCGGATACGCCGCATTCCAAAAGAGTCAGCGCCGGAAGAGCGCAAAACCCCATGCGACCCACGCCAGGGCCGAACATTCCGGTAGGATTCTGCGTGCTCTTCAGATACTTGACGCCGCGGCCGATGGAGTCGTCGATCCTTGCTTGTGCGAGACCGGCCGGAAGCCGCGGCCCGAGCGCTTTTGGCTCAGGCGGCATGGGCTGACGGTTGTCCTCGACTGGTTTGGCATTAGGAGGAGCTGGCTTGTCCTCGGGCCTTGGCGTCTGGCTTTGCGCCGGCCGCGGCGCCGGCTCTTGGCCCGGAGCAGTCGGAGGCGTTAGTGGGTCCGTCGCTCTCACTTCGACGGCTGTTGAGGCAGCGTCAGCAACTTGCGGTGCTTCGGGTCGCTTTTTCTCGGTGCTGGCGTGGGTTTGGGACTTCGCAGATCCCGTGTCGGACAAGAACGGAAGCACGGCCAGTCCACCGAGTCCGGCGAGCGCAAGAACGATGATGCCGGCGATCAGTAGGCCCCACAGTTTGCGACGCCCGTACGTTTCGGGCGTCTCGGACGGTGCGGCCAAAAACGGCGCCGTGGAGGGCATGGCCCCCTTGGCGGTGGTTTTTTTGGGTCGTCGCGTCGGTTCGAGGATGCCGACGGCGGGCCGGAAGGCAGCAGCAGGTTGGTTCAAGCCGCCGTTCATCGATCCGTTCGAAAACGACTTGGTCGCCACGAACGAGCGGCCGCAACGCGCGCAGACCGATCCGGCGCCGGGTTGAGTGCCAAGAGCCACGATGTGGCAATGCGGACAAATGCGGGGAGAAGTTTCCATGGTGTTGTTCACTCAGCGGTCAGAATTGTGCAAGAGTCACTTCTTGGGTGCGTTGAGGTCAGGCAGCTTGGTCAGCAGACGGTTCCGGGACTTTTCCTTGGCTTCTTCAAGCCGCAGCCGGGCGGCCTGAAACTCCTTGGCGTAGCGTTCGACCACGGACGTGGTTTGCTCGCTGGGAAGATTGGCTAAAGCGTTGTGCAACTCTTCGGATGCTTTTTTCATGGAATCCAAAACGGGCGCTGCCGCTTGATATGTTCTGCGATCGCTGACTTTGTCGAGGATTTCCGCCATCTGAAGATGGAGTTCTATTTGTTGCTTGATGCGGTCCTCAACGTCAGCTGAATTGAGAACTTCCGGCGTGCCGCTTCCGCTGCCGCAACCGAACAGGCCGAGGCACAGGATGACCGCAGCGATTGCCGAACCAAAGCCGTTCATGGCAGGGTTCCGATCATCAAAGAGGGAAAGGCCGCGGCGGTTATTCCGCGGGCTCGATGGCAGCCGACATGGACCCTTGGCAACGTTCGATCGTGGGGTCCGCTCCGAACGCGTGAATCTGGTCGCGCTTCAGCTCCGCGCGTTCGCGCGAGGTCGTGTCGACGATGACTCGGCCGCGCGTGTGGACCTCCAAAGCCATTTGATAGCCCCGCTCTACGGGATGACCGAACAGCGACTGCAGCATGTGGATGACGTAATCGAAGCTATGATCGTCATCGTTGAGCAAGATGACATGGTAAGGCGGCTGCTTCTTGGTTCGTTCCTCCCACTTCTCCTTGGGCCGGACGACCGGCTCGGGAAGAGTCACGACGTCGCTCATGGTCGATCCCTCATCAACTCACATTTCTCCTCGTTCGGCGCCCGCGGACGAAGCTGTCCAGAACGAAGCCGCCCAATTCGCCTGCGCTACAGTATACCGCGGTTCCGCGGCCGGTGCGAGCCATCTGGTCCACGAAATTCATGAGCCCCAGGTAGAAATAATCCTCGATGAGCGCGAACGTGCTGAGCTGGATGCCCGCCTTGACGCAGGCGCCGATTTCTTCCAGGGTGGCGCGGGCGGTGCGCTCGCTCGGCGGATACATCAGCACCAAATCGCGGCCTTCGAGGTGGGCCGTCGGCTCGCCGTCGGTGATGCAAATGATCTGCTTGTTCGCCGCTGCCGTCCGTTGCAAGATGTTCCGGGCGAAACGCAAACCGGCTTGGATATTCGTGAAATGCTCCGGAACGAACTTCGGGGGATTGTCGAGCGGCACCCGCAGGAATACCCGGCTATCGAAGATGCTTACCGGTTTTGGGCCGGCCTTGAGCAACGCGCGCTCGGACAAGGGCGAGGCGTAGGTGTAGAAGCCGATGAGCTTGAACGTGTCCTCGGCATAGCGGCTGCGGATCAGTCCGGCTAACGCAAGCGCCACTTTCTTGGCGTGATAGAATTTTCCGTAACGGGCCATCGATCCGGACATGTCAAGCATCACCACCGTGGCGCAGCTCGTCTGATACTCCGTTTCGTAAACGACGAAATCCTCTTCCGAAATATCGAGATGTGCCGCTTGCGGCTTCCCACGATCTCGCCCCCGGCGAATCATGGCGTTTTTCAAGGTCTCGTGCAGGTTGAGATTGGCGACGGGGTCGCCGAACTCGTAGGGCTTGCTGTCGTCGTGGCGAACCTGGCCGGCGCCTTTGAACTCGGTCGGGTGCTTGCCGAGGGCGTCCTTGCGCAGGATGGTGAACAATTCGTCAAGCGCCTTGCTCTCGATGCGTTTGACACCGCGGGCCGACACCGCCAGCTTCCCTTCTTCGTCTTTTTCGAGGTAGCCCTCCTTGATCAGCAGCTTGAGGAGATCGGTGTCATCCTCGTTAAGGCGGTCAAGCTGCCGCAGCACGTATTCGCCGTGTTCGAGCAGGTGTTCGGAGAGCTTGTCAAACGCCATTTCCGCGGACAAGGTCTTGAACTCTTGCGAGCCGTCAAACTCGGAGTATTCAAAGAGGGGCATCCAAGAATCCTTCCACCCGCTCGTGGGTTAGCGCGAACGCTATCTAGTCGGTCGCGCAAGCCCAAGCGGACGTCATACACGCCCAAAGGTGACCACGGTGATGTCATCGTGCTGCTTGCAGCCCACGGAGTGTTCTTTGACCGCGGCCACGAGGCGCTCACCCATGGCTTTTGGGGTCGCCGGTCCGTTTTGCAATGCCGTCAGGGCGCCGTCGAAATGAAAATCTTTGTCTTGCTTGTTTTTCGCATCGGTGATGCCGTCGGTGAAGATAACCACGCAATCACCCGGGTCGAGGTTGACGGTGCACGAGTCGTAGGTGGTGCCGTCGTCGGCCCCCAACGGAAGGCCGCTCATTTCGCGCGTGGTTCCTTCCTCGAAGCGGCGCGTGGCCTTGCGAAAGACGTAGGGAGGAATATGCCCGGCGATGGCGAAAGTCACCGAGTGATTGGTCACGTCGAGCAGGCCGGCGCCCAGCGTCACGAACCGGTCAAGCAAGCCCGCCTCTTGCATCAGCACATTAAGCTTCGATACTGCCTGCCCGACATCGCTCTCGGTCAACATGCAAAAGCGCGCATCCGACGAGACCTTGGCCATCAGCAGGGCCGCGGGGACGCCCTTGCCCGCGACGTCGCCGACCATGATCGCGAACCGTCCTCCGGGGAGCGGAATGAAATCGTAGTAGTCCCCGCCGACCTCCTCGGCCGCCTCATAGTGCGCGAAGAACTCGTATCCTGGCGCCTGCGGCGGTTTCTTCGGCAAGAAGCTGAGCTGCACTCGACGGGCGACTTCCAGGTCGCTTTCCAGCTTGGCGCGTGTGATGAGTCTTTCGTGCATCGCGGCGTTTTCAAGAGCGATCGCCGCCTGGCGGGCCACCGCCAAAAGCAGCTTCAAATCATCTTGCGTGAATTTCTTGAAGCGGTCCTGGGTATCGAGTTGGATGACGCCGAAGCCTTTGCCGGTCGAACGCCCGATCAATGGCGCCAGCATGACGGAGCGTATCTTGCAGTCCGCAATCGACTGCGATAGATCGAATTGCTTGTCCGAGCTGGCATCCTCGCTCAGGATCGACTGCGACATTTCCAGGCAGCGGTTGACGATCTTGCGGCTGAAGCGGGCGGTCCCCTCATCCTCGTTGGATCGGCGCGTTTTGGAAACTTTCGGGATCAGCTTGTCGTCTTCCTGCAAGATGATGAAGCCGCGATCGGCCTGGCGAAAGACGTGGAAAAGCCGATCGACGATCTTTGGCAAGAGTTCATCAAGGTTGAAGGTTTGCGAGAGCTCGGCGCCGATTTCCATAATCATGGCGAGCTTTTCGGCCGGCTGCGCCTCCAGAATCTGCTTGCTGTCGCCGGGCAAGGTCGCTTCGACCGTGGAGGATTGCTCCTCCTCTTCCTCGGCTTCGTCGCCGCGGCGCATTTCGGGCGGCAATGGAGCTTTGGGGGCATTTTCGAAAAACGCCAGCTGATTGTCGCAAATCTTGATCCGATCGTTGTCCTTGAGCAGCGTCCGCGTGGTCACCTCCTTGCTGTTCACAAACGTGCCGTTGCGGCTCTTCATGTCCTCAATGTAGAACTTGTCGTTGATCCGGCGGATGACCGCGTGCTCCCGGCTCACCGCGGGCACGTTCAGGACGACGTCGCAATCCTGATTACGGCCCAGAACGATGCGCTCGCCCTTCAGCTCCATGGTGGTGCCTTGGTTGGCGCCCTTGAGAAAATTCAGCAAAGCCATGAAAGCCCCCCGACCGATGAGAGCAGCCAGTTCCGTAGCTCCAATTGTAA
>JACPZP010000117.1 GCA_016195405.1 Planctomycetota bacterium
CCTTCGAGCGCAACCGAAAGAAGCCGACACCATTCAACCAACCCAAACCGAAGCCACCCCCTGCAAACGCAGCGGAGCGCGGAACCTACGCCCTGGCGAAAGCCAGAACCAACGAATAAAAAGGCCCGAACCTTCGCTTATTCAAGGACTAGGTGTTGCTCTTCCCACTCCGAGTCCTCGTCGTCTCGAATATATCCGAAACAAACGCGCGCTCCCGCGGCTTCGAGATCTCGCTTCGCCTTCTCGTAGCGATCCTCGTCCGATCTGATCAACTTGGGCATTACTCATTCCTCAGCCATCGCGAGCAAGCGTTCTCGCAAGTGGACGTTCATCGCAGTATTGTAACATGAGATAATTGCGACACGTACGGCCTTGGAGAAGTCATGTCCAGCATGCATGAGACCGGCGGTGTTTCCGTCACCGTGCCCGTCCACGATGCCGCCGGAACTGCACACCTTAGTGGATTACTGGCATTCGCGCCCAGCACACGCGGCATCGTCGTGTTGCCTCACGGCCGTGGCACGGCACGCTGCGGCGACGACATTGTCATTGCCACAGCGCTGCAATCCGCGGGCTTCAGCACCTTGCTTTTGGATTTATTGACACTGGAGGAGGCGGACCTGGATGCGCGCAAAGCTGCGTTTCGCTTCGACATTGGGCTGCTCGCGGATCGGCTGGCCAGCGCTATCGTCACGATTGCTCAGCGACCGGAGATGAAGAATTTGACAATCGGATACTTGGCCGCCGGCTACAACGCGTCCGTCGCCCTTGTCGCCGCCGCCAAGGATCGCGGCGTGATCGGCGCCGTGGTTGTTCATGATGTGCCTCCGGATCTTGGCGGACGCGACCTCACCGGGCTCGTTGCACCGACGCTGCTGCTCGGCAGCTTGAACCGCGTACGTACTGAGGAGCTTGGAACGGAAGTCAAGCCGCCGGTCCTGATTCCGAACGCCGTCGAACGCTTTGTGGACCTAAACGACTCGGCCGAGATCGCCCGGCTGGCGGCGGAGTGGTTTACGATGCATTTGCTCTTGAAAGCAAGATGACAAGAGCTCGATCCGCCGAACCCGCTGACAGGTCCGTACGTCTAAGATAAGATTGCACCTGAGGCCTAGGAGAGAGGAAGTCATGAACTGGTGTGACTACATCACCGTTGATCCCAATGTGCTTGTCGGCAAACCGATTGTTAAAGGCACGCGCATCGCCGTGGAATTCGTCATCGATCTCCTCGCACGCGGTTGGACGCAAGAACAGATTTTGCGCGAATACGATCACTTGACGGTGAATGATATTCAGGCGTGCCTGGCGTACGCTAGCGAAGTGCTGAAGTCAGAACGGGTCCACTTGATTGCGGGATAAGGAAAACGCGGTGCGCATCCTCGCAAATGAGAACATTTCCGCGACGGTAATCAGGACCCTCCGCGAACGTGGTCACGACGTCCTGTCAGTAAAGGAATCCCTGCGCGGCGAAAAAGATGCCGCGATTCTTGCGCAAGCACAGGCCGAAAACCGGATGGTATTGACGCACGACAAGGATTTTGGAGAACTGGCATTCCGTTTCGGTTTGCCCTCCGACTGCGGCGTTATCTTGCTCAGGCTTGCGGGCGTGGACAGTGACGCCGACAATTGCCGTGCCTTGGCCGCTATCGAGAGCCCCATCGAATGGTCTGGTCATATTAGCGTGGTGACCGAAGACCGCATCCGCGTGCGGCCACTTCCGAAATCACCGCGCTAGGAAGGCGTGAATGGTCGGATTGCAAATCCGTCCTACGACTTATTCCTCGACGGGACGACGCAAGAGCCGCTCCACAGATGCTCTTGCCTCTTGCGTTTCCACGGCGTGGACCGCGCCGCGAGACAGCTCCTCAAGCAGGCGTCTCGCGTCTTTTGAGGCGATCTGCTCCAATACGCCGATGGCTCGCAGATAGCGTAATGTCTCCGGAGAGCTGACGAGAGGTCGCGGGCGCGACAAGAGCCTTTCCAGACGGCGGTGCAGTTCGAGCGAGGAGGCCTTCTTCAGCGTCGCGCGCAGCTCGGACTCGGCGGCGTTGCCCATCTCTTCCAGCCGCTTGAACGCTTTGTCTCGAACCGCGAAGATGTCGCTATCGAGATCCGCGATAAGCCGTCGAATGTCCTTCAAATCGGGTTCCGGGGCCGGCCTCAAATGTTTGCGGAGGAAGGCAATGGCATTCTCTTGCGGAGATTCCGCGAGACGCCAGACCGCGGCGTAGGCCCGGCTCGCGTCCTCGTGAGCCAGGTTCGCCCACCAAGCGGCCAAGTCATCTTCGCCGGACTGTTTGACCAGCGGCTCGGCCGGGCGCGTTGCAGCCGCCAAGTCCCATACAAGTCCCGTCCCGTCCGCCAATGCGGTGATCCCCCGCTTGCCGTCTGGCATCAGACACAGCACTTCAACAATCCAAGAATTCCTCACAAGGACTGGCATTTTCCAAGAGCATCGTTCCTTCCCTGTGGCCAGGTCCCACGCTCTAAGCATCCCGGCGGCGGTTGTCACCAAAGTGCGGTTGTCGCAAGCAAGCGCGAGGTGTCCTACATTGCTGACCTCCACGGCGGCGATTTCCTTGCCAGTGGCGGTCTCCCAGACGGCCACTGTGCTGGCCTGGAGGTCCGCCTCGCCTTCTGCTTTCTTCGCGGCGGCCAGCAGTCGGCTGTCCGGTGAAACTGCGAGAGGGCCACCCCGTGAGATGTCTGGGATTCGGAATCGAATAAGTCCGGCAGGTAGTTCCACGAGCGCTAAGCCGTCTTTTAGAAGAAGGGCCGCCGCTTTGCCGTGGGCTAGCCAGGCGACCCGCCGCAATTCTCCGGGAAACACCTGCTGACCCACCGGCTTGCCGGTGACGGTCTCCCATAACGCAAGTCGTGTGACTTCCCCCCGGCCGAGGATCCGCTCCAGCGCGGACACATGCTGACCATCGGGCGACACGTACAACTGGTAAAAGTAGGCGCGTTGACCTTTGGGTGCCGCAGGGTCAATAAGCTGTGCCGTGCCCAGTTGCTTGCGCGAATTGACGTCCCAAAACTGCAGAAAGCCTATCCCTTGGCAGGCGACCACAGACTGCCCGTCAGGGGAGAATGCAATATTGCGTACATAGCGGCCTTCACCTTTTAGCGGCAGCCGGCTCAGGAGCCGCCCTTGCGTTGTGTCCCACAAATTCAAAGTCTGCTGCGTCCAATCACCCACTGCCAGAATGCGACCGTCCGGACTGACGTCCATTGCAGGGTCATAACCGAAGTCGCCCGGCAAGTCGTGGCGTTCTTTCCATGTGGCCACTTCCCAGAACCTTAGACCACGGCCGGTGCTGGCCGCGAGCGTCTTTCCGTCGGGGGAGAACGACAAGTTAATCGGTCGACCCGGAAGGTGCTGCAGTACGCGGCCAGATGTGAGATCGAGCACGCAACTCCGATCCGAAAAGCCGCAAGCCAGCGTCTTGCCGTCCGGGGAAAAGGCAAGGGAGTAAAAACCATCCTCCGTGCCCAAGGGAAACTGTGCCACCTCCTTGCCGCTCGCCAGGTCGAAGAGCCGTATCACCGACTCACTCTCGCCCTTGTCGTTGCGCGAGGAGGAGACAGCCAGGCGACGGCTGTCCGCGGAAACGGTCGAAGTGCTGGCGAAGCAGTTGAGGCGGTGAACCTCACGACCCGTCGCTGCCTCAAAAATGCCCAAAGGCTGTTGCCAGGAAGCTCCGGCGACAAACCATTTGCCATCCGGCGAGAAACTGCCATGAGACGTGCTGTCAAAGCTGAGGATGGTATTGTCACTTACGGGGAGCGGGAACTCGCGTTGTTTCTCGGCCTGCCAATCGCAAAGGGTAACGCGCCAGTTGCTCCACGCGATGGCTAGCGTCTTGCCGTCGGGTGAAAGTCGCATGTACCGAACTTGGGTGCCCGGAGCGTCAGATTTCGGACGGGGAATCGCCCTGAGTTCCTTGCCCGTATCCACTTCCCAGAAGACGAGCCGTAAATTGGCCATTGCCGCCAGCGTCTTGCCATCGGCCGACAGCGTGACACGGCCTGCCGCGCCAGCTGTACCTTGAAGTTCGACCGCCCGCGTCTGCTTGCCGCTGTCCACGTCCCAGAATCGCAGCATGCGGTCGCCGCCGGAAGAAACGACGGTTTTGCCTCCGTCCAAAAACACATAGGAGGACAATCCCGCATGCCGAAACCGAACCGAGCCGAATCGCGCGAGGGCGCCTTCGGGCAGCGGGTCGCCATACAGGTCAGTTCGCGGCGACGGCTTCTTCGGCTTTTCGTCACCGGCTCTGGCCGCGTTCAAGGGAAACGACAAGCACGCAACCAGAAGGATGCGGACGAGTGGGACAAACTTGGCGATGACCATTTTTTCGTTCCCTTATTAGGACTTTTACTGGTAATTAGCGAATTAACGCTCGACAGGCCTTCGCCAAAGCCGCTCTATAGAGGCTCTTGCCTCTTGAGTTGCCGCCGCGTGGGCGGCGCCGCGCGAAAGTTCTTCGAGCAAGCTTTTGGCGTCTTTCGAGGCGATCTGTTCCAAGACGCCGATGGCGCGCAGCGCGCGTAAGGCTTCCGGCGAGTTGTCGAGGGGCCGGGGGCGCGAAAGGAGTTTTTCGACGCGGCGGTGGAGTTCGAGCGAGGAGGCTTTATTCAACGTCGCGCGCAGCTCGGCCTCGGCGGCGTTGCCAAACTCATCCAGCCGCTTGAATGCCTTGTCTCGAACCGCGAAAGTGTCGCTATGGAGATCCGTAATGAGCCGGCGAATCTCTTTCAGGTCGGGCTCCGGGGCCGGCCTTAAGTGTTTGCGGAGGAAGGCAATCGCCTTCTCGTGCGGCGTTTCCTCCAGACGCCAGACCGCGGCGTAGGCCCGGCTCGCGTCCTCGTGAGCCAGATCCGCCCACCATGCGGCAAACTCTTTTTCGCCGGGTTCTGTCGCTAACGGCGCGGCGGGACGCAGCGTCAAAGACAAGTCCCAGACAAGGACCGTGCCGTCTGCCAAGGCCGTAAACGCCTGCTGGCCGTCCGAAGACAGGTGCAGCGCGTGAACGCTCCAAGAGTCCGTCACAGGCACCGGCATGTTCCAGCGGCCTCGCTCCTTGCCGGTGGCCAGGTCCCAGACGCTGAGGATTCGGTCCGCGGTGGCGATGAGGGAGCGGTTGTTGGGTGCCAAAGCCAAATGACCTGCGCGGTCGATACTCACAGAGGCAACTTCCTTGCCTGTGACGGTCTCCCAGACGGTCACGGTGCTTGATCGGCCGTCCGTGCCTTGCGGTCCCTTTTTCGGCCCGGCGAGCAGTCGGTCGTCCCGAGAAGTCGCAAGATGCCCGTACCCCTCCAGTGTCACCTCTGCGATGTGGAAGCAGATCCGGCTGGTCGGTAAGTCCACGAGCGTCAGGCCATCGCTCTGAGGCACCGCCGCGGTTTTCCCGCCGCCAAGCCAGGCAACTTGCCACATCTCTTCAAGATATGCGTGCGGTCCAACCGGCTTGCCCGTGGCGGTTTCCCAAAGGGTCAATTGCATTACCGCGCCAACAACGCGCTCCAACGCGGACACGTGTTTGCCGTCCGGCGACACGTGCAGCGCGTGAAAATAGGGCGGGTTGTCGTTTGGAGCCGCCGGGTCGCGGAGCTGAACCACGCGCCGCTCCTTGCCGGTGGCAACGTCCCAGAATTGGAGAAGACCTGTAGTCTGGCAGGCGGCGAGCGTTTGCCCGTCGCCGGAGTACCTTAGATCAACGACGTAGCGTGCATCTCCCTTGAGCGGCAACCGGCCCGACAGACGTCCGCTCGCCGTTTCCCACAAACTAACCGTCCGGTCCGTCCAATCCACCGCCGCCACAAAGCGACTATCCGGACTTGTTGCCAGAATCAGGCCCGAGGCAAAATCGCCTGGCCGGTCATGACGCTCTTTTCCGGTCTCCACGTCCCAGACGCGAAGGCGGTGGTTGGCGCGACCCACCAAGGTCTTGCCGTTGGGGGCGAACGCCAGAGCCCACGACCGGTCGGACATTTGGTGCAGCACCTGGCCGGTTCGGAGGTTAAATAAACAGCTCCGCTCAGAGAACCCACATGCCAGGACGTTACCGTCCGGCGAAAAGGCGACCTTGTATATTGGATCGTTGGTGCCCATGGGAATCTGCGCCGTCTCTTTGCCGCTCTCTAGATCGAACAGCCGTATCAGCGTCTCGCGCTCGCCTTTGTCGTTCTGCGAGGAGCAGACTGCCAGACGCTTGCTGTCGGGCGAAACGACGGAAGAGTAGGCAAAACAGTCAAGGCGGTGCACTTCCCGAGCAGTCGCCACCTCAAAGACTCCCAGAGGCTCCCTCGAAGCCGCTCCCGCTACAAACCACTTGCCATTGGGCGAGAAGCTGCCCTGAAATGTGCTGTCCATGGTCAATGGCAGCAAAGCCTGGCGTGGGTGAACAGGGAGCGGAAAATCGCGTTCTTTTCCCGTCTGCAAGTCCAAGAATGAAACGCGCCAATTCCCGTTGCCAACGGCCAGAGTCTTGCTGTCCGGCGAGAAGAGCAGATATGCCGTGTGAGGTGTCAGACCGACATTCGGACTTGGCAAACTCTTGATTTTTTTGCCCGTTTCCACTTCCCAAAAGACGAGATTCCCAAGCACCGATGCGGCCAGCGTCTTGCCGTCGGGCGACACGGTGACACAGTGGCCCGGGCCGGCGTTTCCTTCCAGCGCGACCGTGCGCGTCTGCTTGCCGGTCTCCAAGTTCCAAAAGCGCAGCACACGATCGCCGCCGGCAGTGAGCGCCGTCCTGCCGCCGTCGAGCAGGACGAAGTCGGACAGCCCCGCATGCCGAAACCGAATGGACCCGAGTCGCGCGAGAGCGCCTTGGGGCAGCGGGTCGCCGTAGAGGTCGGTTCGCGGCGATGACTTCTTCGTCTGTCCGTCGCCGGCTGTGGCAACGCCCATGAACAGGGTCAAGCTGGCAAATGCGAATACCCGGTGAAGAGGTGCGCTCATGAGGCCTTCCTTGAGTTGGGCATATTGTTCTAGGCGACTTCCAGATTGCCTTGTTCCGCCCACGCTTTAATTGCCGTCAGCCGGTCAATCAGCTCCTTGAGGGGAACAAAGGCAACCTCACGATGTGCCGTCAATCGAATCAAATGTGCTGAATCGACTGTAAGGGTTTTCTAGGAGATGTCAAGAATCTTCTTGTTCGTGAAAAAAGTTCTATCCGGGCCCCCTCACCCCCAGTCCCTCTCCCCCCGGCGATTGCTTCTCACGAAACGTGATGTCGCTTCAGCCGGGGGGAGAGGGGAGCAATCACTTCTTTGGCTCATGGAGCAGGGTAAGCGTAGAAGTCTATGACTGTGCGCACGGCGCGACGCCACTGCGTGCGCTTTCGCTGCCGTTCGCTCTCTGCCAATTTCGGCTCAAAAACGCGGCCGGGCTCGCATAATTTGCCCAACGCATTCGTATCGGGCCACAACCCTATTTGAAGTCCAGCAAGAAAAGCCGCTCCGCGCGCGGTGGCTTCGGCATGTGCCGCGGCCATCACCGGAATTCCTAGCGTGTCGGCCTGGCATTGCAGGAACCAGGCGTTTTGGGCCATGCCGCCGTCAACCTTTAGCGACCGCAAAGGGTGGCCTGTGTCAGCCGCGGCGGCGGCGATGAGGTCGGCGACTTGCAGCGCGACGCCTTCCAAAGCGGCTCGGGCCAGATCGGCGGCGGTGGTGTTGCGCGTGAGGCCGAAGATGACGCCGCGCGCTTCCGGCGTCCAGTGGGGCGCGCCCAGGCCGACGAAAGCCGGCACAAACAGCACTGGCTGATGCGGATCGGAACGAGCGGCCAGCGCTTCGACGTCGGCGGAAGTTGGAATGAACTCCAGTCCGTCGCGCAGCCATTGCACCGCCGCGCCGGCGACAAAGACGCTGCCTTCGAGCACGTACTGGCGCTTCGGCGAAGGCATTGCCGCCAGGGACGTCAAAAGGCGGTGCTGCGAATGAACCGGTTGGCCGCCCGTGTGTTGCAGGAAGAAGGCGCCGGTGCCATAGGTGCATTTGGTGTCGCCGGCCGCGAAGCCGCCCTGGCCGAAGAGGGCGGCCTGCTGGTCACCGGCGACGGCCGCGATCGGCACGCCGTCCGGCAAGAAACCTAGGCCGCGCGTGACGCCGAAGGACGCGACGCCGGGTCGGATTTCGGGCAGCAAAGCCCGCGGCACCTGAAAAAACCGGCACAGGTCTTCATCCCATTGCCCGGTTTCGAGGTTGAGAAGCAGGGTGCGCGACGCGTTGCTGGTGTCCGTGGCATGAACTCTTCCGGCGGTGAGGTTCCACAACAACCACGTGTCGATGGTGCCGCAAGCGAGTTCGCCGTTCTCCGCCCGGCGTCTAAGGTCGGGCCGCTGGTCGAGCAGCCAGCGAATCTTGGTCGCCGAGAAATAGGGATCGAGCACCAATCCGGAGCGTTCGAAGATCCATGATTCCTCGGCGGCGTGCTGCCGGCAAAATCGGCGGTGCGCCGGTCCTGCCAGACGATCGCCCTGCTCACGGGCTTGCCGGCGGACCGGTCCCATAGCAAGACGGTTTCGCGCTGGTTGGTCACGCCGATGGCGGCGAGATTGCTCCCTTTCACTCCAGCGGCGGCAAGGGCCCGCGGCACGACGTCGGCGACGGCGCTCCAAATCTCTTCCGCGTCGTGCTCCACCCAACCGGGCGATGGATAGTGCTGCGTCAATTCCTTGGCGGCGCTGCCCACCGATCGCGCCACGGCGTCGAATACAACCGCCCGCGTACTGGTAGTGCCCTGATCGATAGCTAGAATAAATGGCATTTTGTTCACCTTTGGACATGGACGCAGAAATAACCTATGGTTTTACAACCTGGGTTCCCCTGCCTCCCGCAGCGCCAAGTGTGCGCGGGGACGTTGGCGACTCCGGCCCGAAAAGAGACCGCCCATGTCCATGGTCTGCCCTCAATGCAAACGCAGCTTCCCTCAAAGGCTTGAGTGCCCTGAGTGCAACGTGCGCTTGCTGTTTCACGCCGCGCTTGCCGGGACGAGCGAACGATTCAGCGCGGAAGCCGAGGAAGAAGCGCGCTGGCAGCAGACGCCGTGGGGCCGCATGGCGGTTGGGCTCATGCTGGCTCAGGGCCTTGGCTACGCCATGCAGCACTTGCTGACAGCCGGCATTCTCGCCAGCGGCGAAGGCGCCTCGGTCTGGGCCACATTACTAGGCATTCTTCTATTGCAGGGCATTCAATGCGCGAGCTTGATCGTCGGCGGTGCGCTGTGTGGCGCCGGGCGCGAGCGCGGCTGGCTATACGGCAGCGTCGTCGGACTCGCCAACGGCGTCATCTTCATGCTCATGCAACGGCAAGCCGGCGAGACGATGACGGAGATCGCGCTCTACGGTCAACCGCTCCTACATCTTGCGTTCGGGGCCCTAGTGCCACTCTGGTCGGCGCCGGTCTGGCAGGCGCGACCACGCTGAACGGCCTCAAACAAGGCCTCTGCGTCGGCATCGGCGCTGCGGTGGTTCTCGCGGGAATCCAACTCGGCAACGCCAAGGACAGCCTCGAATCGGCGACATTGATGATCGCGAGCACCTTCGTCCTGACACTGGTCGGCGGCTGGTTCGGCGGCCAGCTCTTTCCCCCCATTTGCGCAGTCAAGCGCCGCAGCCGGCTTCTCACTGACTAACAGATTTACTTGCACTTCCCATATTCCCGATCTTCGTAGGTCAGGCTTTCCAGCCTGACGCGGCCTCGCCAAAGTGACTGACAAGAGCAAACTGCGTCAGCCTGGAAAGGCCGACCTACAATGCGATGCAAAGCGACGCGATGCAGAGCGACGCTTCGCGAAAAAAAGCCCTTGCTAAAATCCGTCGCTAGTCGGAAAAGGGGGCGTCCTTCCATTGGAGGCCCCATGTCTTCCCTCAAGATCTTCCGCTACCACTTCCTCGACGGTCTGGTGGCGCTGTGCGGCGTCGGCATCGTCGCCGTGATGTTCTGGACTTTGCTCGATTTTGCGAACCTATCGTGGTGGGTGTTGGGGCCGGCCTGGGTTTTTCTCGCCTGGTCGTATTGCTGGAACTTGCAGTGCATTTCGCACAACTTCATCCATAACCCGTTCTTCACCAACGCATGGCTCAACCGGGCCTTTAGCGTGCTGGAATCGCTGGCCATCGGCGTGCCGCATCTCCTTTACCATCACTACCACATGAACCACCACTGGGGCGACAGCGACGCCAAAGGCCCCGACGGCACCACGCGCGATTGGTCGAGCATCTATCGCCACAGCAAGGACGAGCGTCCTGAGCCATTTTGGCGCTACGTGCTTTTCAGCTTTTGGCGCGTGGAGATGACTTCGGTCGTGCAGGTTGTGTTCAAACATGGCAGCAGCCAGGTGATTCAGCTCGTCGTCGAAACACTGGCCCTCGGCGCGTTTTGGGGCTTGATGATCTGGCTGGATTGGCGCTACTTCGTGTTCTACTACCTGACTTCTTATTACGTGGGTTGGATGTTGAGTTACGCGGAAGGCTATTTCGAGCATTACGACACCAAGCCGGGCAATCCCTATGCGAACTCCGTCAGCTCCTACCACGCCCTCTACAACCTCGTCTGGTTCAACAACGGCTACCATCAGGAGCATCACTGGGACCCGAAGGTGCATTGGACGCGCATGCGCGACCTGCACGAGCGCATCCGGCCCCAGTTGCTCGCCAACGGCGCCAAGATGTTGCGCGGCCCGCATCTGACCGCATTCTTCGAAGATTGGTTCAGTCGGCGCGGCGACAAGAACCGAAGTTGGCCGGAGGCGCCGACGCGCACGGCCGCATGAGAGTTCGGACTCAGTCCCAGGGGACCATAGAGTGACGCCTTTTCGGCGGCTGCTCGTCATCTGCTTTACCAGCGCGGGCTGGGCTTTCAGCTTCGGCGTGGGCACGCAAGCCGTCACGCATTGGCTGAACGCTCATGGCGCCAGCAATTTCGTCATCGGCCTCAATCATTCGACGTACTATCTGGGGATCGCGCTGGCCTCGCTGCTTGTGCCCGGGCTGACGCGGCGGTTCGGCGCCGGCTGCGCGCCCACAGGAATGATGCTGGCGGGACTTAGCTTGGTTCTCTTCCCCTGGTCGACGGGAGCGCCCTGGTGGTTCGGCTTGCGGTTTCTCGCCGGGGTTGCAGGAGCGCTGAGTCTCATTCCGCTCGAAGCACAGGTCAGCCGCGAATCCGACCCCGCCCAGCGTACCCGCAACTTCAGCTTTTATGCGGTCGCCTTGACTCTGGGCGGCGCTGCCGGCATTTGCGCCGGCCTCCATTTCTACGAAATCAATCCGACCTTGGCGTTCTCACTAGGCGGTTGCGCGCCGATCCTCTCCGCCGCGGTTTTGGTCCGCGCGCTGAAGCAATCGAATCCCGCAACCGCTTTCAAGCCGCGCGGCGCCGTCGCCTGGAGCGACAACTTCCTCAGCTACGGCACGGCCTGGTGCCAGGGATTTCTCGAAGGCGGCCTGGTGGCGTTCCTGTCGCTTTATCTCGTCTCTCTGGGCATGTCGAAGGATGCGGCCGGTCTGCAAATGGGCGTCACCCTGGTCGGCGTCATCGCCTTTCAGGTTCCGGTGGCCTGGCTAGCCGATCGAGTCGGCAGAACGCCGATGCTGCTCACGTGCTATGCGATGGTCGCAATCGGCCTGGCCGCCCTGCCCTGGCTGCAACTTTCGTGGGCGCTCGCGGTGTGCCTGTTCTTCTTGGGCGCGTGGTCGGGCGCGATGTATCCGCTCGGGTTGGCGCTCTTGGGCGATCGGCTTCCCGAGGCGAGCTTAGCGAGGGCTTATGCCTGGTACATGGCGATGGAGTGCGTCGGCAGCCAGCTCGGCGCCGCCGCCATGGGAGAGGCCCGTGACCGCTGGGGGCAGGAGTCGATGTTCTGGGTGGGTTTCGCCGCCGTTCTCGGCGTCGTGGCGGCGTGGGTGGTGGTGCTTGGCGTACAAAGATGGCGAACATGGAGGTCTCCGGCGTGCAAAGTCGAGTCGGAGCGACAGGCCGCGTAATGAAGCTCAAAGCTTCAAGAAGAGTAAGAGGAAGAGGAAGACTCTTACTCTTTCTCCTCTTGGAGGCACCCTTCTAGATTCAGTCAAACGCCATTGCGTGAACGCGGCGGCTCGCTATCATCCTGCCTTCGCCTGGAAGGATTAGGAGTCTACGCGGAATGCATATTCGTATTCTCGACCTCGACGGCAGCATCCCGCTGCAAAACGCCCTTACCCATCGCTACAAGCCCGTGCTCCACAACCTGCGGCATTGGGGCCCGCGTTTGCGCATCGGGTGCAGCTTTCGCCGCTTTCACGGCTTCACACGCTCCGTGAACAAGCGTCTCCGGGACGACGACGTTCATGACTCCGCGCTGACCTTCTGCGGCTCCGGTGACTTTCATCACGCCAGTCTTGCCTTAGTCAGCCGAATTCGCCAGCCGTTCAATCTTCTCGTGATTGACAATCATCCCGATTGGATGCGCGGCGTGCCCTTCATGCACTGCGGCACCTGGCTTTACCACGCCGCCCGCTTGCCGATGGTGCAACAGGTGTTTCACGTCGGCGGCGACGTGGACTTCGACAACGCCTTTCGTTGGCTGGCGCCCTGGCGCCTGATCCAAGACGGCAAGATCAACGTCTTTCCCTCCGTACGGACCTTCAATCGCGGCAAATGGCGGCACGTCATTCATGAGCCCGTGCGCCCCAATTATTGGACGCGTTCGCCGGAGCGCCGTCTGGAAAATATCTTGCAGCCCTTCGAGGAAGATTTGAAGCGTTGGCCGCTCTATATATCGCTCGACAAAGACGCGATGGTCCGTCAGGACGCAGTGGTGAACTGGGACTCCGGACATCTCGAACTGCCGGAGGTGCTGGAACTCCTGCGCGTGTTTTGCCGCAAGGCCAAACAACGGCTGGTGGGAATGGACGTGATCGGCGATTGGTCGCCCGTGCAAAGCCAGGGCCTGTTCCGCAAGCTTCTTGGCTGGACCGAACACCCCGCTCTGGAAGTTCGCCCCGGCCAGGCGACGGAACGCAACGAGGAAACCAACCTTGCGCTGGTGGAAACGCTGATGGCGGCCCAAGCAACCAGGGAGACCGCGGGCAGACGGTTGCGGATCGCGGCGTGAGTTGAGGATTCATTCCAATCGTCGGTTTCGTGTAGAATAACTACAGCCTGGCGAAGCCGAATCCACCTGAATCGGAAATGCGAAGCATTGAATTCTCGATGCGAGGATGGCGAACATGACCGCGATCAAGGCCACTGTCAGAGGGGGACGTCTCGAACTTGATGTGCCCGCCGATTGGCCCGATGGCACCGAAGTCGAAATCCAACCCCTGGCTGCCAAAGCGGCGCATGACGACGAGACCTTGCCGCCCGAAGAGGTAGCCAGGATCCTCGCAGCCATGGACCAGCTTGAGCCATTGGACCTTTCAGATGCCGAGCGCGCCGCCTGGGATACCCAACGCCAGGCCCGCAAGAATTGGGAGAAGTCCCATTTTGGCGAGCACGCTGTCAAGCTGCAGGGGATGTGGGAATGACTCGATTCCAGCTCGATACCGGAATCGCAAGTGATTACATCAACCGGCGTCACGGCGTTTTCGAACGGGTCCGCAGCGAGGTTGCCAAAGGAAATCGCATCGGCATTGGCGTTCCGGTACTCGCGGAATTGGTCGCGGGCATTGAGCACAGCAAAAGCCGCGACCGCAATATGCAACGATTGAGATCGGTTTTGGCTTCCTTGAAAATCTGGCCCTTCGACGCGCCGGCTGCATTCGAACGCTGGCGTGGCGACTGTCGGCGCCAGCGTCGCGGCGGGCGCGGCTTCAGCTTGGCGGTTATTCCTTGCTCTGGAAGGCAGGCGTTGGTATCTACGCCCAACTCGCACGCCTTGCCGTCCTATGCAAATCGTTGATATCATGATCTCGGCAATCGCGAAGACGCTTGGCAACTGCACCGTCGTATCCGCCGACGGCGACCTAAGCGAGGTACCCGAATTGACCGTAGAGAATTGGAGGTCTTAAGACCTCCGATGCGCAGCGGGCTGGTGCAAAACCGACACAGGGTAATAGGTCTCTTAGCACTTCCGCATCACGCCGACCAATACGCCGAGAATCTTGGCATCTTGGCTTTGATCCACGATAATCGGCGCCATGGCGCCGTTGGCCGGCTCCAGGCGGATGTGGTCCTTCTCTTTGTAGAACTTCTTCAGCGTCACTTCATTGTCGATCATGGCGACCACGCGCTCGCCGTTGTCCGCGCTTGCTTGCTGGCGAATAACGACATAATCGCCGTCTTCGATGTGGCTTTCCACCATGGACTGGCCCTTTACTCGCAGCACGAAACGGTTGGGTCCGCCGAAAAGGTCCACGAATTCGATTTGCTCGTTCTCGCTGATGGCCGGCAAGGGCGCCCCGGCAGCAACGGTGCCCAAAAGCGGCAATCCCGCGGCCCCCGGACGGTGGTCCACCAGCTGAATCGCGCGCGCGGCATGCTCCTCGCGCGTGATCAGGCCCTTTTTTTCCAACGCTTTCAAATGGCACATGACGCCATTGGGCGATTTGATGCCGAAGCCCTCGCCGATCTCACGCACCGTCGGACCATAGCCGCGGTTGTCGATCTTCTCGCGGATAAAGTCGTAAATCTCGCGTTGCCGTTCGGTTAGAGAGCTGAAGTCGGGCATGGGAGTGCTCCTATCACGATTGGAATCCTGGCCTGGATGGGTATAAGGACATATCGACGCCCATATATTCTGTACCAAAGTATATTATACCTTTGTATACAAAGAAATAGGGCTTTTTGAAAAAAAGCGACTCAAAGCTGGAGTTCGTAGCCGAATTCGTCAGAATTCGGGTGACCGAACGAGTTCGGCTACGAGTGGAGCGAAATGGCCACTTCTTGGAGCGATCTGCTGTCGCGTTTGGCCAGCGGCCAAGCCGTAGAAGCCGACGCCGTTGCTTGGGCCATGGAGCAGATACTCCAAGGCAAATTCACCGAAAACGATGTCTCCGCCTTCCTGTTAGGGCTGCGCGCGCGTGGCGACAATGCCGATCACCTGTCGTCCGCGGCTCGAATTCTGCGGGAACACATGATTCGCTGGGATCCGGGGTCCGGCGACGTGCTGGACACCTGCGGCACTGGCGGCGACCAGAGCGGCGCCTTCAACATCAGCACTGCCACAGCGTTCGTTCTTGCCGGCGCCGGAGTACGCGTCGTCAAGCATGGCAACCGTGCCGTCTCCAGCAACAGCGGCAGCGCGGATGTGCTGGCCGCCTTGGGCATCTCTCTGGTGGACGATCCCATTCAAGCGCGTGCGAACCTCGATCGCTGCAAATTGGCCTTTTGCTTCGCCCCCCACTTTCATCCCGCGCTCAAGCAAATTGCTCCCATCCGCAAAAAGCTTGGCGTGCCCACTCTATTCAACTCCGTGGGCCCGCTTGTGAATCCCGCGGGCGCCCAGCGGCAGCTCCTGGGAGTCGGCAGATTCGAACTGCTCGATGTCATGGCCGAGGCGCTCGTCCGCCTCGGCAGCGTGCGAACCCTAGTCGTCCACGGCGAAGACGGCTTGGATGAAGTCACTCTCGGCGGCGCGACCTGGGTCCGCGAGGTGCGCGCGGGCGCCGTGATGTCGCACGTGTGGCGGCCAAGCGACTTCGGCCTTGAGCCGGTGGCACGCGCGGGCATGCTTGCAGCCGACGCGGCAGCCAGCGCGGCGTTGATTCGGCAAATCCTCGCTGGCGCCGATGTGCCCGCGGCGCGTGTGGTCCTGGCAAACGCCGCGGCCGGTCTATTAATCGCTGACAAGGTTCAGAATTTGCCGGCGGGCGTCGCCATGGCTCGCGCCGCAATTGAATCCGGCGCGGCGAAACAAGTCTTGAATTATCTTGATTCCCGGTGATTAGAGCCAATGACGATTGTCGCCTGACACCGCTTTTTGAGCTACGCTTTACGCGGTAACGCCTGCGTTTAATAACCCACTCGACGTTGTGGCAGAGATCCGATGCATTCCTCAGCGATGATGCATTCCTCAGCGATGATGCATTCCTCAGCGATGATGCATTCCTCAGCGATGATGCATTCCTTAGCGTTTACGCTCTTGGCAAGGGGTCGGCTGTGACTGTGGAAATTTCCCCAAACCCATTACGCTCCGCCGCGCAGCGCCTGCTGCAGCAGTTGCAAAAGTCTTCGCTCATCCGCGGCCAGGACTGGGATGGCCTTACTGCCGCGGATTGGGCGGATTTGAAATCCCACACGACTGAGAAAGACCTTCTGGCAGGCTTAGTCGAACGAAAGCTGCTCACGCGATATCAGGCCGCCCGCATCGCCGCCGGCAAGACCTTCGGGTTGATCCTTGGAAACTACCGAGTGCTCGATCGCTTGGGCGCGGGCGCCATGGGGGTCGTGTTCAAGGCCGAGCACTTGAGGCTTCCTCGATTGGCGGCCGTCAAGGTGTTGCCCGTCTCCAATGAACAAGATCCAAGGTATCTGCAACGCTTCCACGCGGAAATGTGGGCCGCCGCCCAACTGCAACATCCGAACATCGTCCGGGCCATTGACGCCGGCAGCGTTGCCAGCCCCCGCGCGACCTCCCCGACCCTTCACTATTTCGTAATGGACTACGTCGCCGGCCAAGACTTGGACGCAAAGGTCAGGCAGCACGGCCCACTGTCGCCCGCCATGGCTTGCGATCTCATCCATCAGGTTGCCGGCGCTTTGTCCGAAGCCCACAAACAGAACCTGGTTCATCGCGACATCAAGCCGTCCAACGTGTTGGTTACTCCCGAGGGGCAGGCGAAGCTGCTGGATTTTGGCCTGGCGCGGCAGCTCGACAACCGCTTGACCACTCCGGGAACCATGCTGGGCACTCTCGACTATGTCGCTCCCGAACAAGCCCGCGACGCCAGCGGCGTCGATATTCGCGCCGACATCTACGGCCTGGGCGGCACCCTGTTTTGGTGCCTGACCGGACAAGCGCCCTTTCCGTCTCAGGGCAACGTCACGAAAAATCTCCTGAGTCGGTTTCAGCAGCGGCCTCCTTCGGTACGTGCCGTTCGGCCCGAAATACCCGCCGCTCTGGATCACTTGGTGGCCCGCATGCTGGCGACCGATCCCGACGATCGCTTCTCGACGCCGCAAGCCTTGATGCAAGCGTTGCTGCCCTTCTGCAAATCCGCATCCTCCAATTCCATGCTGGTGCACGCCAACGCAAAGTTGGAACGCGACCTGAGCGCCCGCGACAACGAACTCACGCAAGCGCGCAACGCGTTGGTCTGGGGTCTAGCCGAATTGATTTGCCAAAGGGAACCGGAACCGAATTCGCACTTCCTGCGTTTGCAAAGGTACTGCCGCTGCCTGGCGGAGGAAGCCGGCGCCATTCCTGACTTCGGCGAGCAGGTGGACGAGCCATTTATCGAGCTGTTGGAATGCTGCGCTCCGCTGCATGACATCGGCAAAATCGGTTTGCCCGATCACATCCTCTTGAAGCCGGGCAAGCTAACTGCCGAGGAACGCCTCATCATGCAGACCCACACCACCAACGGCGCCGATGTCCTGCGCAAGTTGGCTAAGCAACACCGTGTTGCCGCCTCCTTCTTACGGATAGCAATTGACATCGCGCAAAGTCACCACGAACGCTATGACGGCGCCGGCTATCCGGACGGGCTATTGGGCTCCGCGATCCCCCTCGCGGCTCGCATCGTTACGATCTGCGACGTCTATGATGCCCTGCGTTCGCGCCGCGCCTACAGACCGGCTCTCTCTCACAGCGCCGCGCATCTGATCATGGTCGAAGGATCGCCGGGCCAGTTTGACCCTCAGCTTCTGTGTGCATTTCAAGGTTGTGCGAGCCGGTTTGAACAAATCGCCAAGGAATTGGCAGATTAAGGGCGGCACACCTCGAATTACCCGCAAATTCCGCAAGATTTCGCAACTCTTGAATCGCGCAGACCGGATTAACGGTTGCTCCGCCCGCCCTGCCCTTCCTAAAGTGAAGGGTTGACTGAGTGAGTTCCTCGCGTCGGGCTAACGCCTCGACGCTCGCCCGGTGCGCGCAGAAATGTATTGGCTCGACACCACACTCCTGGCACTCGTTGGCCTGGGCGCGATCCTCGGGCTTTGGACCGGTTTCTTGTGGCAGATCGCCCGCCTGGTCAGCCTCGCGGTCGCAGTCTACGTGACCATGCTGGCCAACGATCATGCCGCCGCTTTGCTCAAGGAAGGCCCCCTTCGGGACGCCGATCCCCGCGTAGTTCAAACCGTTGCCTATGTGCTCGTGTTCTTGGGCGTCTATCTCGTCATGTACCTGTTGACGCGCCTGATGCACCAAAGCATGCGGGCGGCCGACCTCGTTCTGTTCGATCGTTTGCTTGGCGGCTTTCTGGGGGCGGGCAAGATGGCACTCATTCTGGCGGCCGTGTGCCTGGGCGCCGCCAGCTATGACCACCCCGTGCCGCGCGAGTGGATGGCGAAATCGACCGTGGCGCCGATCTTCGCCCACGCCATGGAGAGCGTCTTGATTGTCATCCCCGACCAATACAAAGAAGACCTGCGCGGCGCCTTGGCCAGCCTGCGCGATATGATGGGCAAGGAACCCAAGTAGCCCCGCGAGCCGAGCGGGGCCCAAGTCCCCGGAGTAAATCTCGCCATGCCGGCTGCCAAGGCGCGTTGCATCGGAATCCTCACCAGCGGCGGCGATTGTCCCGGCCTGAACGCGGCCATCCGCGGCGTCGCCAAGCCCGCCATGAGCGACTTCCACATCGAAGTTATCGGCATCGAAAAAGGCTTCCGCGGCCTGGTCGAAAACCACTCACGCATCCTCCATCAGAATGACGTTTCCGGAATTCTCTCGTTAGGCGGCACGATATTGGGGACGAGCCGCGAAAAGCCGCACAAGATGCCGCTGCCCAACGGCGAGTCCATCGACATGACTCAGCGCGCCGTGGAGACCTACAACCGCTTGGGCCTCGATTGTCTCGTTTGCCTCGGAGGCAACGGCACTCATAAGGTCGCCTTCAACCTCTCCAAGTTTGGCCTCAACGTCATCGGCCTGCCCAAGACCATCGACAACGATCTCGCGGAGACCGAAATCACCTTTGGCCACGACTCTGCCATCTGCACCGCCGCCCAGGCCATCGATCGGCTCTATTCGACGGCGGAAGCCCACCTGCGCGTCATGGTCATCGAGCTGATGGGCCACCAGGCCGGCTGGCTCACCCTGAGTGCGGGCATCGCCGGCGGCGCCGACATCATCCTGATTCCGGAGATCCCCTACGACATCGAAAGCATTTGCCAGCACTTGACGGAACGGCGCAGGCGCGGCAAGTGGTTCAGCATCGTCGCCGTAGCCGAAGGCGCCCGCCCTAAGCCGCGCGAAATAGTCGTTCCCAAAGAGGAAGCCAAAAAGCACAAGAAAGGCGAGAAAAAGGGCAAGGAAAAGAAGAACAAGAAAGGCGAGTCCGTATCGATGGCGGTCGATCTCGACGACATGGGCGACGGACGGGCCAGCTCCTCGGTGGCCAAGGCGATCAGCCGCCGTGTCGGCATGGAAACGCGCGTCACCGTTCTGGGCCATCTGCAGCGCGGCGGCATTCCGACACCTTTCGATCGCATCCTGGCGACGCGCTTCGGCGCCCACGCGGCCGAAATGCTCGCCCAAGGCACCTACAACCACATGGTCGCGCTCAAAGGATCGCAAGTGACGTCCGTTCCGCTGGAGCAGGTGGCCGGCAAAATCAAACTGGTGCCCCTCGACCATCCGCTGATCCGCACGGCTCGGCAAGTGGGAACGAACTTCGGGGATTGAAAACTTCTTCCTCGCTCATTCGTCTTTACGGTGTGTAAACCATAAGGAGGAAGATTTCATGCGGATTGTCGTTCTCTCAACATTCGTGCTTGTGAGCGCGTTGATGGCTACGACCGGCCAAACCCAGGACAAATCGTTGACCCAACCCTTGGTGGCGGCCGACACCGAGTTCGCCCTCGACCTGTACGCCCGGCTGGCGCAGGAAAAGGGCAATCTATTTTTTTCGCCCTACAGCATCTCGAACGCCCTGGCGATGACCTACGCCGGCGCCAAGGGCAACACCGCCCTCGAAATGAAGAAAGTTCTGCGGTTTCCATTCGATCAGGACGGCGTGAATCAGAGTTTCGCGCAGTTGATCCGTGAAATTCAGGACCGCAAAGCCGCCAAGTACAAGCTCGTCGTCGCCAATCGTCTCTTTGGTCAAAAGGACTACGGTTTCCTGCCGAGCTTTCTGAAGACGACACAAGTTTTCTACGGCGCCCCGCTGGAAGAAGTCGATTTCAACGGCGCCGCCGAGGATGCGCGCAAGACCATCAACTCCTGGGTGGAGAAGCAGACGCAGAACAAAATCAAGGATTTAATCCAGCCCGGCGTCCTCGATGCCCAAACCCGACTCGTCCTGGCCAACGCAATCTACTTCAAAGCTGCCTGGATGAACCCTTTTGCGGAAAAGCAGACGAAACCGGCGCCGTTCTATGCCCCCGACACGAAGGTCAACGTCGCAACCATGCACGGCAGCATTCACACGCGCTTTTTCAAAGGCGACGGCTTCAGCGCCCTCGAGCTGCCTTATGAACAGAATGACCTTTCGATGGTGCTCTTCCTGCCGGAAAAGAACGACGGGTTGGCTGCTTTCGAAAAGAAAATGACCGCTGCCACTCTTAAAGAATGGTTGGCCAAGCTTTCAAACCATCAAGTGACGGTTTCGTTGCCGAAGTTCAAGCTGTCCGCGGAGTTTCAGCTCAATCAAGCCCTGGCGGCTCTGGGGATGAAGGACGCTTTCACGGACAAAGCCGACTTCAGCGGCATGACCTCGCGCGACAAGCTCTCCATCAGCGCCGTGGTCCACAAAGCGTTCATCGACGTCAACGAAGCCGGCACCGAAGCCGCGGCAGCCACGGCAGTCGTCATGAGGCTGAGTTCGGCAATCGCCAACTCGGCAACCTTCAACGCCGATCATCCCTTTGTGTACTTGATCCGAGACAATCGGACCGGCAGCGTCCTTTTCATGGGCCGCGTCGTCAACCCCAGCTGATGCGTTGACTGCGGGAGTGGTCTCGATGGCCGACAAAAAACAGGATTACACGCCGCACCAGCAGAAGATCATCAAACGCTACTACGACAATCAGCCCGCCATTCAACACCAGCGCCTGGCGGAACTGGTCGGCGAACTTTACCTTTCCGAGGGCAAGAAATTGGAACGAGCCTGGAAAGCCGCGGCGGCGGCGATGCAGGCGCTGGGAGTGCCGGCGTCGCGCATCGAGCACCTCGTAAACCAGAAAAAACCGGCATTGCTGGCCGAATTGGTGAAGGAACTTGAGACTAAGAAATGATCTTCCAAGCCCGCGGATGAGCGCCGCGAATCTGCGGGGTTGGCGCGGCTACATTTCCAAGTGGGTGTGAATCAAACCGCGCAGTCGGCCCCCTTGACGAGCAATGATCTGCGTCAAAGGTTTGTGTACCGCGACGGGTTCTTCCCGGGGAACGACGAGAAAGACGCCATCGCAGAGTGATGCGAACAGCGCTGCGTCCGGCGTCTCTTCCCATGCCGGTGCA
Organism: Planctomycetota bacterium; assembly: GCA_016195405.1. GTDB lineage: Bacteria > Planctomycetota > Planctomycetia > Gemmatales > Gemmataceae > JACPZP01. The sequence continues at coordinate 21,560 of JACPZP010000117.1, forward strand.
TCCACCAACACCAGATCGAAACGCGGCTTCAGCCAACCGAGCAGCCAGGCGAGAGCTTCCTTTGCAGGCGGCGGAACGGTTTCCGCGGTCGAGCGCGCGGGCAACAGGTGCAGGCCGGCGACCGCGGTCTTCACCACTGCCTGCTCCAAGCCGACGTTCCCCGCCAGCGCGTCGTATAGTCCCGCGCTCGCCGTCAGTCCGAGCCGATCAGCCAGGCTCGGTCGCGTCCGCTGCCCATCGACGAGCACCAGCCGGCGCTTGCCGCGCTCAACGCCGACCACGCCCAAATTTAGGATCACGGTCGACGCGCCTACGTGCGGCCTGGCGCCGCAAACAAGCAGCGCTTGAGTCGCCCCCGGGGCAACGCTCTCGAGAATCTTCCTGAACAAGATGTCGTACTGCTGACTGATCGGATGACTAGGCTGATGGAATGCGATGATTTCAGGCGCCAGCGCCGTCCCGGAAGCAACGCCCGGCCAAACTTCGAAAGAAACGGCCAACGGCTTCGGCTCGGTTAATCGGACCGCGGCGGTAGGGGCAGGCGCGAAGTTCTTCACAGCAACGAGATGGGGTGGAGACACTGCGGGATGCTTGACGGCCATCACCTGGGGCGAACCCTCGATCTTCTTGCCGTCGCCCACTTCAATAAACGGAACCTCCTCGGCTTCACGCAACGACCAATCGACGACGCAATCCTCGCGGACCGTCGACCCTTCCACCACATTTGAACGGACCGAAGCGGCTTGTTTCAGGGTCTCGAACAACCGTCCCATGTTTCTCCTCACATGCCGTCAAGTTGCCATCAAGCAAGCGCCGTCGAGCGGATGTAATCAAGCCGTCAAACGCGTTTGTCCGGCCAATCGAAAGGCCGGCGTCTCGTCCGCTTCTTCCGATGGCGCGCATTCCGCGGTCGCACCGTCGTCCGCGTCCAACCCAACGAGGGCAAGGGCCTCCAGCGCCGCCTCGGCGTCCACGAGGGCCAAATCACCGGCGTCGGCCAAGAGCAGAGCCTGATTGGCGGCCTGATTCAAAAGCCGCGGAATTCCCTTGGAGCCGCGGGCCAACACTTCTAACCCGGCCTCGTCAATAATTCTTGCCGGATCCCCACCGGCCGCCCGGAGATGGTGCTGCAAGTAGTCCACGGCCTCGTCGACGCCGAGTGAGTCCACGGTGGTTCGCACTGACAGCCGCTGTCTTAGGGCCGCCAACTCGACTCGCTCAAGCGTCCCCAAGAAACTCGATTGGGCAAGCAGAACTACCTGCAATGCCTTTTTTCCCCCAGCTTCCAGGTTTCCCAAAAGCCGCAGCTCTTCGAGCAGATCAGCAGTGAGATGCTGAGCTTCATCCAAGACAAGAATCGTGCCGTTTTTCTCCGTGCGGCCCTTGAGCAGAGCATCAGTAAGCCTTAACCGAAGAATTTGCTCGGCGCCGTCGTGGGGCAGCCCTAGGTCGTACAGAATGCCCTGGAACAACCCGGCGCGATCGGGGAAGCGACTATTGGTAAGAAACGCGGTGATCCAGCCTGCCCCCAAGCGCTCCAATAAACAAAAACCGAGGAGGGTCTTGCCCGTGCCGGGTTCGCCTGTCAAAAGCGCCAGGCCTTCCTCGTCCGCCACGGCCTGCAACAAACGAGCCAACACCGCTTCGTGACCGCTGGCCGGATAGTACAGGGTCTCGTCGGGCGTCGCCGGGAAAGGCCGGCGCGCCAGACCGAAGCGTTTCTCGACCATCGGCAAGGCTCCCCCACGGGCCGCGGCATGAAATGGCCCTTCGTTCCCATCGGCAGGCTTAGGCGGTAAAGTTTAATTTGGTTGCGCGTTGGCAATGCAAATGGAAATGGCGAAAACCGCCTTACAGCCACAGCTTGACGCGCTCGCGCAGTCCCGCCGGCAGTTTCGCCTCCAGATAGCGCTTCACTTCGTTGGGATGATAGCGCGTGCTGAAATGGGCGGCGATGATCAGCTCATTTTTGAATTTCGCCTCGCGCTCTAGCAAGTCATCCAAGTGCATGTGGCCGAACTTGTGGATTTTCTCGCGGCGATGGCCCGGCCGGATGAAGCTCAGCTCAGTGATGAGGATCTTCGCCTCGAAAACCGGCGGATAATCGTCTAGTCCTTTCGGGCTTGTGTCGCCCGTGTAGGCCAGGAGCGGCGTTCGCACTTCGCGCGTCACCTGAACTCCGGAAAGGCGTAGGTCGCGAATCTGCTCGCCGGGCAGGCCGTGGTACTCTTCTTTGAGCTTGTTGCGCCGCTCCCACACCATGAAGCCGAGTGAGGGAATCGTGTGCGTCGTGCGAAACGGCGTGACGACATGGTCGCGCGACAGCTCGATTTCCTGGCCGGCGACGATGCCCTCGAGATTGCAGATCATGCGGCCTCGATCGAGCCGGTGCATGATGATCAAGAGCTTGCGGGCGTCCTCGAGCGCCTCTTGCGGCAAATAGATGGTGGGCGGCTCCATCTTCATCATGCGGCGGCGGGCAACATAAACCGGCAAGGCGGCAATGTGGTCGAGATGGCTGTGCGTGATGAACCAGGTGGGCGTGCCCATGAAGTCCCACGGCTGGGCGCCCAAGTCGAAGCCGATCTTGAGTTCGCTGATGCGCCAGTACGTCTGCACTGCTGCCCGCGAGTAGCCCTCGATCGTCAAGCCGCCGTGCTGATGCGTCAGGATGGGAGCGTTGTCGACCATGTCACTTCTTGGAGCCGCCGGCCTTCTTGTTGAAATCGCCGGCCCGGATGACGACCAGCCTATCAGGAGAGAGGAAGTTGGTGAGGGCGCGGTTCACGTCGGTCACCGACAAATCCGCGATTTTCTTTTCCAGATCCGCTTGGTGCTTCATCGTCCGGTTGAGATATAGGCCGTTCCGCAGCATCCCCGCGACGGCGCCGTCGCTGGATCGGGCGACCGCCAATTCCTGCAAGAGGCCCTTCTTGGCGTCGTCCAATTCGGACGCGGACACACCTTCCTTGAGGATTCTCTTCAACTCCTGCAAGGCGCCCTGATCGACCTTGTCAATGTTCTCCGGGTTGCAAATGGCTGACATGTAAAACTGGCTGTATGGATCCTGAGAATCGACGCTGACTTCGGAATCGACGTTGTAGCAGAAGCCGTCCTTTTGCCGCAGGCGGTCCCAGAGCCGCGACGTCGAACTGCCGCCCAAGATGTAGTTGCCCATGCTGAGAGCCGGATACTCCGGTGCACTGTCGGTAAGCGCGAACACCAGGCCCGCCATGTAGGTGGCGCCCTCCTTGTCGGGAGTTAGGATCGATTCCGTGACGCCTTTGACATTCGTATTGGCGGCGTGCTTGATGCGCTCGTAGGGAGTCTTCGACTTCCAGTCGGCGACCAATGCCTCAAGCTGCGGAATGACCTGATCCGGATCGAAGTCGCCCACCAAAACGATCTCGCCCTTTTGGGCGCCGACTTGCTCGTTATATAGTCGGACGACATCATCAAGCTTGAGCTTCCCCAGCCTTTCAATCGATTCGGGGATCGTCGGCACATAGCGAATGTCGTCCTTTGCGTGTGGGTTAAGTTGCCGTTGCAAAGCGCGAAACGCGAGGGCCCCCGGATCGGTGAGCGCTTTCTCCAGGCTCTGCTTCTGATTCACTTTCAACTCATTGAATTCCTTCTCCGGGAAGGATGGTTCGCGGACGATCTCCTTTAAGAGCGACAGCACCTGCGGCAGCTGTTCTTTCTTGGTCTCCCAGGAGAAGCCTAAGGAACCCAAGCCGCTGCCGCCGTTGATCTTCGACTTCATATTGTCGAGCAAGTCTTGAATCTCTTGACGCGTGTGCTTCTTGGTGCCGCGCATCATCAGCGAACCGAGGAAGGCGCTCGCGTTCCTGTAGTCTCCGAGCGACTTCTCGTTTCCAAAATGAACGTTCAGCCGGCCCACCACGGTCTCGCCGCGTGTCTTCTTGGGCATTAGCGCGACCTTGACGCCATTGGACAATTCCAGACGCTTGACGCGATTTTCGATGTTGGTGGGAGTGGGATCGAATGCCTCGCCTTCGCTGACCGTCTTGCCGCCCTTGTAGTCCTTAAGCAGCGCCGTCACGTCCGGACGCTCCGACACGGTGACGCGGGCTACTTCCTTGGTCGGGATGAACATCCCGACCGTACGGTTGCTTTGCTTCAAATACTTGGCGGCCACCTTGTCAACTTCTTCGGGCGTGACCTTGGCTACCTTGTCGCGGTGCCAGTACAGCAAGCGCCAGTCGCCGGCGGCGATCCATTCGGTCAATTCCATCGCGACCAATTTGCTTTTGGCGAGGGTTCGCTCGCGCTCCGCAAGAAAGCTCGTCACCGCGCGCTCCACTTCTTTCTCGGTGGCAGGGTTCTTGTTGAAGTCCTCGAGCACGCGGATCATGATGTCGCGCACTTCCTCTGGACGGACACCGTCGGCGACCTGGGCCGTTGCCTCCAAAATGCCCGGGTCATGCCAACCCGTGATGCTGCACGACACTTTGGCCGCTTTCTTGGTCTCCACGAGTTCCTTGTAAAGCCGTCCCGACGGAGATTCGCCCAGAATGCTCGACAGCACGTCGAGAGCCGGCAGTTCGTCGTGACCCGCCGCCGGAATATGGTACATCAGTCCAATCACGGAGATTTTGCCGACGCGGCGCAGAATCACGCTGCGTTCGCCGTCCTGGGCCGGTTCTTCCGTGTAGGTGTCGCTGAGTTTTTGGCCGGGGGTTTTCAAGGCGCCGAAGTAGCGCGTGATGAGATCGAGAGCCGACTTCTCCTCGAATTTGCCCGCGACCACCAGCACGATGTTGTCGGGCCGGTAGTGTTTCTTGTAGAACTGCTGCAAATTGTCGATTGGCACCCGCTCGATGTCGCTGCGATTGCCGATGGTCGACTTGCCATAGTTGTGCCATTCATAGGCGGCGGCCATCATCCGTTGATTGAGGATTGCCGTCGGGCTGTTCTCGCCCTGCTCGAATTCGCTTCGGACGACGGTCATTTCCTTGGCCAAATCTTCCCGGCGAATGAAGCTGTTCACCAGCCGGTCGGCTTCCATCTTGATGGCGAATTCGAGGTTCTTATCCTTGGCGGGCATGGTCTCGTAGTAGTTCGTCCTATCGACCCAGGTGGAGGCGTTGCTTTCGGCGCCGTGTGCTTGTAACGCCTTGTCGAGTTCAGGAAACTCCTTCGAGCCTTTGAACAGCATGTGCTCCAGCAAGTGGGCCATGCCGGTTTCGCCATAGCCTTCGTGGCGTGAGCCGACCAGGACCGTCATGTTCACGGTGATGGTCGACGAGGCGGGATCGGGAAATAGGAGGAAGCGGACGCCGTTGGATAGCTGAAATTCGTTGATACCCTCAAGGCTTCTCACCTTCTCGTAAGTTGCGCCGCTTGCCGGGGCCGTAGCGCCTTGGGCGAGGGCGATCGGCGCATGGTTGGTCCACAAACCGAGAAGGAGCGGAAGAATCCACAGAGGATGAGTTTTCCGAAAGGCGTTCATTCCATGATCTCCACGAAGCCGAATAAAGAGACAGGCATCCGTCTTGCAATTGTAGGGCGCTTTGGGAACTTGGGGTATCGTCGCCCTCTTGTGATCCTTTGGTGGTGTGGGCGTCCCGCCTGCACCGTGCAGCCGAGACGGCCGCACCACGAATGAGGCGCCGCAAGCGACGGATTCCCTTGACGGGGGTCCTCTTTTCCGGCATATTTCCTCACCCTCACTGTAGGGTTGGGGCGGATGCCTCACGGGAGGTCAACATGAACAGGAAACTCTGGCTAAGTGGTTTGATGGCATTGAGCCTGTGCGGCTGTGGCACCATGAACAACACCACGGCCGGCGCCGTGGGCGGAGGCGCGCTCGGAGCGGGCGTCGGCGCCTTGGCCGGCGCCGCAGTGGGCAGGCCTTTACAAGGCGCTGCGATCGGCGCCGGCGTCGGCGGACTGACGGGCGCGGCAATCGGCAACGGTGAAGACCGCGCCGAGAAGCGGCAAGCCCAAGCCGCCGCCGCATACGCCGCCGCGCATCCGCCGGTGGCGATCAACGACATCGTGCAAATGACCCAGCAGCACCTGAGCGAGGGCTTGATCCTCAATCAGATCCGGACCACGAATTCCTACTTCAACCTGACCGCCGCGGATATCACGTATCTGCGCGAGCAAGGCGTCGGCGAACACGTCATTCTCGAAATGCAGAATCGTCGCGGTCCGGCGCCTGTCGTGGTTCAGCCACGCGGCTATGTCGTCGTCGATCCACCACCGCCGCCCGTGGGAGTTGGCGTCGGCGTGACCTATATCGGTGGTGGTCGGCGCTGGTAACCGAAAACGATAGCCTCATATTGAACGAACCCCGCGAGCCTTCGCGGGGTTTGTTGTTTTTTAGAGGGGAGGCGAATAAGACAAGCGAAGACCGCAAAAATCCGCAAGCGGCGATTCCGAGGATTTCATGGCATCGGATGCTACGCTGACATTTCCTGGTCCATGTCCCTCGCCGGAGCGCGCTCTTCTCACGCTGGGCGATCCCTACGCCGCCTGGTTTCGCGAAACGATTGGAGTGCCAACTGCGGCGCAATGTCAAGCCTGGCCTTCCTTACATCGTGGCGAAAATCTACTCGTGGCAGCGCCGACCGCGAGCGGCAAGACGCTCGCCGCATTCCTTCCGATCATCAAAAAGCTAACGGGTATGACCAAGGCTGATGGTGTGGCCGGGGCTGAGTCTTCGAAGCCCCGGACGCTCGGCCTAACAGAGCCGCGCCCGTTAGGAAGCAGTCCGCTTCCCCGCTTCCTAACGGGCGCGGCTCTGACTGCGTTGCCGGGGCTTCGCACAGCCTCTGCCCCGGCCACACGTCTTGCGTGTCTTTACATTACTCCGCTCAAAGCCCTGTCCCGTGACGCCGCCAAGAACCTGCGCCGACACCTACAGGAGCTACGCCGATTTGACCCGCGACTACGAACAATCCGCGTCGGTCTGCGTACCGGCGATTCATCTGCCAAAGCGCGGCGTCTCCACTTGGAGCGACCGCCGCACATCCTTCTTACCACGCCGGAATCGCTGGCCATCATGCTCAGCCAGTCGCGCTGGTGCGATGTCTTCCGCAATTTGCGCTGGGTCGTCGTCGACGAGGTTCACGCATTGATCGGCAATAAACGCGGCGCCGACTTGGCACTTTCCTTGGAACGGCTGGAAACGCTTGTAGCCGAACGTCATCCGTCCAGAGCACTTCAGCGCATTGGCCTTTCCGGGACGTGCGTTCCCTTGGACATCGCTGCCCGGTTCCTAGTGGGTGTCGGCCGACGTTGCACCATCGCGCATCAAGCCGATCGCGCCCCGATGGAATTGATCGTCGAGCACCTGCCGGCAGAAAGGGGTGACTCGGCACGACCTGCCGGCTTCATGGCCCGTTTGATTGAGCGACTGACGCCGGAGTTGGCTCGCAACCGCACGACGTTGATTTTCACCAACATCCGCAGCATTGCGGAACGCCTGACGTGGGTGTTGCGACGCCGCTTTCCAAGCTGGACGGAACAAATTGCGGTTCACCATTCATCTCTGGCCGTGGAGCGCCGCCGTCGCGTCGAGCGCCGCCTCAAGAAAGGCAAACTTCGCGTCGTCGTCACCAGCACCAGCCTGGAACTGGGCATCGACATCGGCAGCGTCGACAGCGTGGTCTTCGTGCATCCACCCGGCGGTGTCGCACGTACAATCCAGCGCCTCGGGCGCTCGGGTCACAAGCCCGGTCAACCGCGTCGAGGCCTGTTTCTCACCGCCGGAATCGCGGAACTCCTGGAAGCGACCGTGACCGCAGCCTCCGGCAGCGCGGGCCAACTCGAACCGCTCAAAGTTGTGGATGAACCCCACGACGTCTTGTGCCAACACTTAGTCGGCATGGCGATGACGGGCTGGCGCTCGCGCAGCGAGACGTTGAATATCATTCGCCGCGCCTTTCCGTACCGCAAACTGAATGAAGCGGACTTCGAGCATTGCCTCGCTTATCTTTCGGGAAAGAAGTCCAACGGCGCGGATTGGCTGCCGTCGCGTCTGCAATGGCGCGGAAACGAATTCGCGATTATCAACCAGTGGACGGCGTCGCTCTTGCGGCGCAATTTCGGCTCGATCATTAACGAAGAGCCGCGCGCGATTCGCCTCTTAATTCCGGCAAGCGACAATAATACCGAGCCGCGCTCGCTGCCGGTCGGCACGGTCGAGGAAGCTTACGCCGATCGGCTCAGGCCCGGCGATCGCTTCGTCTTGGACGGTCGCTGTTTCCAATTTCGCCGCCATGAGGATGGCGCGTTGCTCGTGGAAGAAGTCGCGGGCTCGCCGATCGTGCCGCACTGGACCACCGGCGGCTGGCACCTGGCGCCGGAGTTGGCCCGGCGCCTTTTCGTCTTCCGGTGTCAGGCCGCGGAAGCCCTGCGCGACGGCCTTCAAGCTTTCGCGGATTTCTTGCGCCTTGAGTACGGCTTGGAGGACGCCGGCATCGCCGAGCTGACGCGCTTGTTCCTGATGCAAGAGACGATCAGCGAAATTCCCGCTTTGGATTGCTTGCTTATCGAGAGCATCGATAACGACGCCCGGCAGGAGGTCTATTTTCACACGCCCCTGTCTCGAGCCGCCAATGACGCCATGGCCCGCGTGCTCGCATGGAGACTCTATCGTGAGCGCGGACTGGAGGGGCCGGCCGTGGTCGCAGACCTCGGCTTCATGCTGTCGTTACCCACTTGTCAGCCGCTGACGCCAGACGCGTGGCGAGGCTTGCTCGCCGCGGAACGCTTCGCAGATGATCTAAGTGAAGCGGTGAGCGAGAGCCCTTCCCTGCGTGATCGCTTCGCCCGCGTAGCCATGACGGGGCTGATGGTCCTGCGGCAACCGTGGGGCGGCCGGCGCAAGGTCGGCGGCCGCGACTGGGTGCAGCGCCGCTTGTTCGAGCAAGTTCGGCATCACGAACCGGATTTCGTCTTGCTCCGTCAAGCCGAGCGCGAGGTGCACCGCGAAGTGTGCGATGCGCCGGCCGCGCTGAGCTTTCTCGAAGCGTTGCCGTCGATGGAGGTGCGCTTTCGATCGCTGTCGGAGGTGTCGCCGTTTGCCGCGGCCTGGACACAGCCCGCCCAGATCAGCGCGGAACTGGCCGAGACGCCCGGCAACGTGCTCGAACGATTGCATCACCAACTGGTAGGTTGAAAACCATGCGCGTATTTCAGGAATGGATTCTGACGCCGTGGCGGCTCGCGATCCACGAACCGACACGGACCGCCGTGGTCGCCGACATGCACTTGGGCTACGATCTGGCCCGGCGGCAAGCAGGCGAAGCCGTCCCAAATATAGACTGGGACGGATACCTGGCGCCGTTGCACGCGGCGGTCAGCACGCATGACATCGAGAGCCTGGTCATTGCCGGCGATCTGTTCGAAAAAGCCTTTGATCCGGAACTCTGGCGTCATCTCCGCAAACGCCTTAGCGGTATGGGGTTTAGCATCGTGGCCATCGTTCCGGGCAATCACGATCGGGGATTGTGTGAACAGAAGAAACTGCCGATCTACCCCGACGGTTTCATGCTCGCGAAATGGACGATCCTCCACGGGCACGGCGCTTCACAAGCAGACAAGACCGTTTTGGGACACTGGCATCCGTGTGTGCTACGTAGAGGCCGAAAGACGCCGTGTTACCTGGTCGGTCCGCGTCGCTTGGTCCTACCCGCCTATTCTCACGACGCAGCCGGTGTCAATATTTGGCGACATCCAGAATGGCGCGGCATGCGCTGCTGCGCAATTGTCGATGGCGTGGTCATCGATGCCGGCTTCGTCCCAGGCAAATCGGCCGGGACGCATGCGACTAATAAAAAAAGCCGGCCCTGGGAAGGCCGGCTTCAAAGAAGCTAATTCGCCAAACACGATTCGGCAGGCGGCACGTAGGACGGCCTTCCTAGGCCGTCGGACGTCGGACGGGCTAGGAAGCCCGTCCTACAGCCAATTCGCTGTTACCAATATCGAACACGCCACCAATCATGGCCCGTCGCTTGCCGGCCATACCACCAATGGCCATCGCGCCACTGCAACGTCACGGCGCGCCAGCCCGGCGGAACTTTGGGGAACGGGTACATAGGGCCGATAAACGGGAACGCTTCGTACGGATAGGTCTGCGGATAGGCCACACGCGAGAAGTTGTTGTAAGGAGCGTACGTCGGCCAAGCATAGGGCGGCATGGGCGGCGGCTGCATGTGCTGATTCATGCCCGGCCCCGCCATCGGCCCTGCCATCGGCCCTGCCATCGGCGGAATCAGCGACGTCGGCTCTTGGAAGCCCGCGCCTGGGGCCTGGATCGGCTGGGGAAAATTGACGCCCCCTGGACCTTGGGCCTGGGCTGGACGCAATCCCATGGCGTCAAAAATCATGAGCCCATCGCGAATCTGGTGCACGCCAGGGACCGCTTGAACGACGGCGATCACCCGATCGTGTTGGGCCTGGTCTTGCACCTGGCCCACGAGATCGGCGACTCCACCGGTGTACGCGATGTCGACGCGCTGATCTCCCAAGACTCGGCTCTGTGCCAAGCTCTGGGCGATGGCATCGGCAATACTCTGATTGGAAAGGGCCGCTCCAGGTACGACTCGATCGGCTACGACCGGATTAGTGACAACCGGATTGGCGGCCGAACCTGTTTGGCCCGGCTCCCGTTCGGTCTCCTGGGCCAGAAGCGAGCCAGCCCCGGATGCGCTGATCCACAGGCCCAGGGCGGCGGGCAGAATCTTTCGAGTGATCACGGCAACCTCCTCCTACGGTTTTGCGCGCCACGACGACTAAGCCAATCTTCGTCCTTTTTTCGGAAAAACTACCCCGACAAGAATAAAAGATGTGGCAAGGAGAAAACCCGTGAGCCGCACAATGCGAACATCCGCAGTTATGCCGATATCGGGCACGGTTTGCCCGCAAAGGAAGGTTTGCGAAGAGCCGACAGGCGGAAGGCGACCGAACCTTTTCGACTTTTTCGCCTCGGAATCACTGCAGAATCCGCCCGCGCGTGCCGATGAAGGTGGATTGGTTGACAGCGGCAACAGGCATCCCTATATTGCGCAAACGTGGACTTCACGCTCGGCGTGCCGCCTACGTTGCCCAAATCACGAGCGCCCGTAGCTCAACTGGATAGAGCAATGGCCTACGGAGCCATAGGTTGCAGGTTCGACTCCTGCCGGGCGTAATGGCTTAATACCCGCTTGCGGGTTCGCGTGACGGCCAACTTTTTGGTCGCGCTAACCCGCAAGCGGGTTTTTACGCGCTTGCGATGGGTTTTCGGCGCGGATATAATCAGGGAGAAGTCGCAAGGCTTCAACAACCTCTGCGGTGTACGTTACTAGACAACACTTTTGACGAACCGATAGAGTACCCGCTGGGAGCCAAAAAACTGTCCGGCGCTTGCAAGCCCACCCAGCAGTGGGATCCAAAACCCGGCGGTGAGGCACCCAACTATTAACTGCGGGTTCTCAAAAGCGTCTAAGACGGCACGGCGGAGGTTTTTTCTGCGCCCTTTGATTGGGCGGAAATGCTGCGGTGAATTGAGACCGCGCTACTTGACGGATTCCTCTGCGATTCCCAAGGCGGTCACGAACGGAAACCTCTGATAGTGCGCATTGTCCTCGGTCACAATTCTTGAAACGCCGGCATCTCGCATCGTCACGGCCAAAAACATGTCATACCAAACGGGACCTGTGATCCCCAAAGCAGCCCCCTCGCGGATGGCGCGCATCACGGTTGCGCGTTTCGGATAGATCTTCTTCAAGTTGCGCGAGTGGTAAAGAACTCTTACGAAGTGAGCAACGTCGTCCGCCGGCAGCGGCTCATGGACCAGCCTTCTCCGTGAAACAACGGCGGCGAATTCAACGAGATTTTGTGGCGCGATGCAATAGCGCGCTCGCTCCTTAAGTGCGCGGTCCAGGATTTCTCGCGCTTGGCCGTGTAGAGGCGCCCTTTGATACGCAGCGTGAACCAAGACGTTTGTGTCCAGAAGGGCAGCGGCCATCGACGCTACTCGTAGAAGTCTTTGCGTTCAAGGGGCGCCTTAATTCCCGCATCGATGCTTGGCAACGCATCAGCGGGCTTTGGAAGAGCATTGCGGCTCTTCCACGGCTTGACCTTGCGCGGAAGTTCCTGCATCTTCAGGTATTCATCGAAACCATAGACCGACGATGGCGTGCCGTTCTTGGAGACCACAACGATCTTCTTCTCGCCTTCTGCACATCGCGCCATAATGCGTCGGGCCACGTCATTCGGCATGGGTTTTCTAGTGCTCTTTTTCCGCATGATTTCACCTTGCGTATGGCTATGCCATTCTGAACTCACAATATCTCTTTGCGTTTATCGTGACAAGATATCGTTTGTAATATTGTTGAATCGACTTTACCGACTTGCGGTGAAATGCTTAAAGCAGCTGCCCTATCGCCAGCCCCTCCGACAGTGGAAACGGCCGTCCTTCCGCCGACTGATAGAAGATGCCGTGCGGATCGTAGCCCAGCGCCCGGAACACGGTAGCGTGAATGTCGGCCGGCGTAACCGGGTTGTCGTGCGGATAGGCTCCGGTGCGATCTGACGAACCGTAGTATTGGCCGCCGCGAATGCCGCCGCCGGCCAGCACCATGGTGTAGCAGTGGGGCCAATGATCTCGGCCAGCGGTCGTGTTGATAATCGGCGTGCGGCCAAAGTCGCCCATCCAAATCACCAGCGTGGAATCCAACAACCCGCGATCCGCCAGATCCTCCAGGAGCGCCGCATACGCCAGCTCCATCGGCGGCGCCAGGTTGTTGCGCAGTCGTTCGTGGTTGTTGATGTGCGTGTCCCAAGTAATGCTCGGACCGTTGACCGTGGTGACAAACCGCGCGCCCGCCTCCACGAGACGGCGTGCCAACAGATGCGATTGGCCCCAACTGTGTCGGCCGTAGCGCTCGCGCACCCGCGCCGGCTCTTGCGAGAGATCAAACGCGCGCTGCACTTCGGCCGAAGTCACGACCGAGAACGCACGCGCTTGGTTGGCAGCGAAATCGCGTGACTCTTCCTCACGAATCCGAACAGCATTTCGATCGAATTGACCGAGCAGCGATCGGCGCGCATCCAAGCGCTGCGATGTGACCTCCGGCGCCAAGCCAATGTTGGGCACGCGAAAATCCAGCCCGTTCGGATCGGCGTTGAGCACAAACGGATCGTAGCGCGCGCCCAGACAGCTGCCGAATTGCCCCGGCGTGATGTAGGCGAAGCTATCGCAGTGCGGCAGCGGCGTGATGACATAGGGCGGCAACGGACTCGAATAGCCGTCGCGCTGGGCGAGCCAGCCGACCAAAGTGCCGAAACTGGGAACGTCGCTCCGCGTCGGATTGATGAGTGTGCTGTCAAGGCGGTACGGGCGGCCGACGATTGACCAGTACATGCCGGAATTGTGCTGCGTGTGCCGATGATGCACCGAGCGGACGATGGCGAGTTTGTCGGCGTGGCCGGCCAGATGCGGCATCAATTCCGAGATGCGAATCCCCGGCACATTCGTCGCAATCGACCTAAGCGGCCCACGCACGTTGTCGGGCGCATCGGGCTTCATGTCCCAAAGGTCGATATGGCTCGGGGCGCCGCAGTTGAAGATCAGGATGACCGAGCGAGCGCGACTCTCGGGGCGTGCCTCGTTCGCCGCGGCGAATTGCAAATCCCGCCAGAACATGCTCAAGGCGCCCAGGCCGGCGGTTTTGAGGAACTGCCTGCGCGAAGGGATGCCTGAATTGCTTGCGGAATTCGCTAATCGCAGCAGAGGAATCATCGCGTTTTCGTGCCGTGGCTGGATTGTGGCAGGAGGGCGCGCACTTTGGTGGGACAAGAGAATTGTAGCCGATTATTGGGCGAAATGTACACAAATAATGTTGTCAGTGGTCAGTTGTCCGTTGTCCACGGTCCGTGGTCTGACCAGCCCCGTTCACGGGGCTTTCGCGCAGCGTCTAGGCCCGCCGTTGACGGCGGGTTGGCGAGGCCACAAAATACTTGCCAGGCCCATTCACGGGCCTTCTCGTTGTGGGGCTTGAGGATCAAGATGGTCTGGGAGAGCAAGGTCTTTCCTAAGACGGTGCGTGACATCTGGATCTACGTGCCAGCACAGTATTCCGACAAGGAGCCGGCCAATCTGATGGTCTTTCAGGACGGCGTCCGCACTTACGCCACCCGCAAAGGCCAGTTCCGCGTGCCGACAGTCTTCGACAATCTCATCCACAAGAAGGAGATGCCGGTCACCATCGCGGTGTTCATCGATCCGGGCAGCAACGAACTCGAGGGCAAGAAAGGGCAGCCCGATTTCGCCAATCGCAGCTTCGAATACGACACGCTGTCGCCGCAATATGCCGAGTTTCTTGAAAAGGAAGTCATCCCTGAGGTCGAGAAAAAGTTCAAGATTCGCAAGGATCCCCAAAGCCGGGCGATCTGCGGCATCAGCTCCGGCGGCATCTGTGCTTTTACTGTTGCTTGGGAACGCCCCGATCTCTTTGGCAGGGTGCTGAGCCACGTCGGTAGCTTCACGAATATCCGCGGCGGCGACGTTTATCCGGGCCGCATTCGCAAGACACCGACCAAGCCCATCCGCGTGTTCCTCCAAGGCGGGTCCGGCGATCTCGACAACGAGCACGGCAACTGGCCGCTCGCCAATCAGCAGATGGCGCTGGCCCTCAAGTTCAAGGACTACGATTATCGCTTCGAGTTCGGCGACGGCGGCCACAACGGCAAGCACGGCGGCGCAATTCTCCCCGACTCGCTCCGCTGGCTTTTCCGCGATGAAAAGCCGTTCGTGGTCTACGAGGGCAAAAGCGGCCCCGGCAAAGGCAAACACGTCGTCCTCGTTTCCGGCGACGAAGAATACCGCTCCGAGGAAGCGCTGCCGCAGCTTGCCAAGATTCTGGCAAAGCACCACGGCTTCAAGTGTACTGTTCTGTTCGCCATTGATCCCGTCAGCGGCGTCATCAATCCCAACGTGAACAACAACATCCCCGGCCTGGAAGCTCTCAAGGAAGCCGACCTGTTGATCATTGCCACGCGCTTCCGCGACCTGCCCGATGAGCAGATGAAATCCCTGGCCGACTACATCGAATCGGGCAAGCCAATCATCGGCATCCGCACCGCCACGCACGCGTTCTCGTTCGGAAAGAACAGAGGCTTTTTGAAATATCACTGGAACAACAAGGAAGGCGGCTTTGGCCGCATGGTCCTGGGCGAAACCTGGGTCAGCCATCACGGCAACCACGGCAGCCAAAGCACCCGCGGTATCATCGCGCCGGGTGAGGAAAAACATCCGATCGTACGCGACCTCAAGAACGGCGAGATCTGGGGCCCCACCGACGTGTACGGCGTCCACTTGCCCTTGCCCGGCGACAGCAAGCCGCTGGTCTTGGGCCAGGTGCTCGACGGCATGAAGCCGACCGACATGCCACTGGCCGGTGCGAAGAATGAGCCGATGATGCCGATCGCGTGGACCCGGACCTATACCGGCGAATCGGGCAAGACCGCCCGAGTCTTCACCACCACCATGGGCGCCTCGCAGGACCTGCTGAGCGAAGGGACAAGGCGAATGCTGGTCAACGCCACGTTTTGGACGCTGGGAATGGAAGACGCCATTCGCAATAGCTTGGATGTCGATCTCGTTGGCGACTACCGGCCGAGCCCGTTCCGGTTCGGCGGCGCTCGAAAGGGGGTGAGGCCGAGCGAGTTGGCGATGCCATAAGAGTTAACCTGACTTGTGCCACGTCCACGCCAAACCGTCCAAGATGAGCATCCGTGCGATTCGGGGCGTGGGCGTGCAGCGTAAGAACAAACTTGAGGTGAGCGCTTTTCTTTCAACGGTCAAGCAATCCGTTTCGAAAAGGGCATTGAACTATCTTAAGAAGCATGTTCCGCATTATCTCGACAAGCCACAAGGCTCTTTTCATTTCTGGCAAGATGGCCCGGGCTTCGGGCGTGGCACAGCTGGCACACATGCGCTCAGATTCGTTTCATGAACGAATTTTACTTTCCAAGACCTGGCTCTCTGTGTCGAATGAATGAATCTAATCAGAGTCGTAAACAGCGGTCGCCTGCGGCTCCCCGCTAAACCTTGCCCAGTAATTCCAGGATCGTTTGCATTTGCTCGCGGGTTTGGGCTTCGCTGACCAGCCCACAGAAAAATGCGTCAAAGTGGTTCGGGTGTTTTCCTATTGCTTGTCCGAGAAAACAACCATTTTCCAAGTCATGAACGATCGATGCAATAGTTTGCATGAACTTGGGATTGCTTTCCGCCGCCGTGCGGCCTGCATCCTCGACGAGAGCAGGGGTCATTCTGCGGTCGCGCAGGAGCCGCCCTAAAGCCGCGGCGAATTTGACGGCTTCAGGTCGCCGCCAGTTGACGCGCGCCAGCGCGCGATGGGCCTCCGGAACCACTCTTCGAGCGTATGCGAACAACTCCTCCGGCAAGCAGCCGTGATATTCGCCGACTTCGAGCGCGGAGATCAGGCCCGGATCGGCGTCCGGCCAAGATTTGCAAAGACTTGTCTTGAGCGAATTGCCTTCACGCACGCGCATGTGCATTTCCGAGAGCTGGGCTCGCAAGCGGAAATTGGGGCTTGCCGCGACGGCGAGGCGGATGGCTACGCTTATCTCTATTCCACCTGACAGTGCCTGGCCGAGCGCTTCCGCGAACAATGCTTGAGCGGAGCGCTTGATAAACATCTTGGTGAGCCATGACCAAACGCGATCTTTGAGATTAGGCATGTGACGATTGCCGAGACGGGGTCGCCTGCGGCTCCCCGCTAAACTTTGCCGGTGACCATTCGCTCGAATTCGTCCTCGCTGATTACTTGGACGCCCAGCGTTTGGGCCTTATCGAGTTTGCTGCCTGCTTTCTCGCCGGCAACGAGGAAGGCCGTGTTCTTCGATACGCTGCCGGACGCTTTGCCGCCGAGCTTGCGGATGAGCGCCTCGATTTCGTCGCGGCCATATTTCTTGAGCGAGCCGGTGACGACGATGGACTTGCCGGTGAAATCCACGCCGCTCTTCTGCGAAGAAGTCGGGCGATCTTCGGTCAGCTTCAGGCCCAAATCGCGCAGGTCTTCGATCGTCTTCGTGCCAGCGCTACTATGAAAATAATCGTGAATGCTCTCAGCCAAAATGGGACCGATGCCGTTTATTTGCCCAAGCCGCTCTGCCGATGCCGCCATAAGCGAGTCGATGTCGCCGAACTCCTTTGCCAAAAGATCCGCCACGCCGTCGCCGACGTGCTGAATTGCCAGGCCCGTTAACAGTCGAGACAGTCCGCGTTCCTTGCTGGCGTTCAGACCTTCGAGCAGGTTCTGGGCAGACTTTTCGCCCATGCGCTCCATGTCAAGAAGCTGTTCCAAGGTCAGGCGGTACAAATCGGGGATGGAATTCACCATTCCGCTGTCGACAAGCTGGTCGATGATTTTGACGCCGAGGCCCTCGATGTCCATGGCGTTGCGGCGGGCATAAGCGCGGAGGATGTTCTTGATCTGGCCGGAACATTTCTTGCCGCCGGTGCAGCGGAAAAAGACGCCGTTCTTGTCGCGCTCCACTGGACTGCCGCACAACGGACAGGTCTTGGGGAATTCGAAAACTTTTTCATGGCCCGTGCGAGCGCCCGGCTCGGAGCGAACGACGTAAGGGATGATTTCGCCCGCCTTCTCGACCACGACCATGTCGCCGACGCGGATGTCCTTCGTCTTTAAGTAATCGGCATTGTGCAAGCTGGCCCTGCTAACTGTGGTGCCCGCGAGCTTCACCGGCTCCAAATGCGCGACGGGAGTCAGTGTGCCGAGCTTGCCACGTCCGTGTCGTAGGGCAAGTCGCTGCGTTTATGCTCCCAGCTATTGCAGTACGCAATCACCTCGTCGATGGTGTCAAACGACTTGATGTGCGGATTGACGGGAAAGCCAAATTCCTTGAGCAGCTTAAGGCTTTCCCGATGTGACTTTATCTCGATTCCCTCGAAGGCGCCCAGCGCATAGCTGAAAAGACGCAGCCGGCGCTTGCGGCATTCCTGCGGATCAAGGAGCTTGAGCGAGCCGGCGGCGCAGTTGCGGGGAATGGCGAACGGCTCCAGACCTCTGCCAACGCGGTCGCGATTCAGCTTGGCGAGATCTTCGCGATTCATGTAGACTTCGCCGCGTGCTTCGAAAAGCGGCAATTTCTTGGGCAGTCTAAGAGGAAGCTCGTTGATGGTTTTGAGATTGTGAGTGACGTCGTCGCCGGTTTCGCCGTCGCCGCGGGTGGCGCCGACGGTGAAGTAGCCGTTTTCATAAGCGAGCGAAATGGCGACGCCGTCGATTTTCAATTCGACGACATAGGTCACCGCCTCGTTGTCCAAGAGCTTGCGGGTTCGGCGGTCGAATTCACGCAACTCACCGGCGTTGTAAGTGTTGTCGATCGAGCGCATCGGCTCACGATGGCGGACCGGCTTGAAGCCCTCAATGGGTTGGCCGCCGACGCGTTGGCTGGGGCTGTCCGGCGTCATCAACTCGGGATGCTCGGCTTCGAGCTGCTTCAATTCATCGAGGAGCCGGTCGAACTCGCGGTCGGAGATCTCCGGCTTGGCCTCGACGTAATACTTGTAGTTGTGGTGCTCGATGAGCCTGCGCAGGTCGTCGATGCGGGATTGGACGGATGGCATGTGAAATCCGCTTGTGGGTTAGCGCGAATGATCGCCCAATCCTCACGCTAACCCACAAGCGGGGGCTGGGCATCGTTCTGGGGAATTGTCGCCGACGCCCGTTCATTTTTCAAGCGCCGCCACCGGTCGAGGCCCATGCTGGCCAGACCCAGGACCACGAGGGCGGCGACTTCATACAGAACCCACTGCCAACCATTCTGGCGAAGGGCATCGCGAAACGGCGACGGCGGCGGAACCTCGCCTGCATCCATCGCCTTTTGTTCCAAGACGGGCACGACCGCGACGGCGAGGACAGTGACGGCGAAGACAATGCCGACGAGGAGAAGGAGAAGATAGAGCGGGTTGCGAGGTTCCGGTTGTTGGGTCATGACGAGCCGAGGACCCCCAGGATTCGCTGTGCTCATCATGGGGCTTGGATGGACTATACCCCCATCACATTATACCCGCAATCCACATACAGCACGTGTCCGGTGATCGCCGACGCCAGCGGGCTGCACAGGAACACCGCGGCGTTTCCGACTTCGTCCGGCGTGATGCCGCGCGGCAACGGCGAACGCTGGGCGGCGTAGCCGATCATTTGGTCGATGTCGCCGATGGCGCTGGCGGCGCGGGAGGCGTAGGGACCGGCGGAGATGATGTTGACGCGAATGTTCTTGGCGCCGAGGTTGTGAGCGAGCTGCTTGGCGTCGATCTGCAGCGCCGCCTTGGCCGTCGACATGCCGCCGCCGTAGTGGGGCACGACGCGGTCGCCGCCGAGATAGCTCAAGCCGACGATGGAAGCGCCGCCGGCGCGGTTCTCCATGAACGGAGCGCAAGCGTGCGTCAGGGCGGTGAGCGAATAGGCGCTGATGCTGAGGGCGCCCAGGTAACCCTTACGGCTGGTGTCGACCGCTTTGCTCTTGATTTCCGCGGCGAAGGCGACGCTGTGGATCAAGATGTCGATGCCGCCGTACTTGGGACCGACCTGGTCGATCATGCCTTTGATGGTGAAGTCGCCGTGTTTGTTCCAGCGGCGGTCGTTCTTGGTTTTTTCATCGACGTCGTCCATGGTGTCGTAACTTACGTCACAGGCAACCACCAATTCGGGCTTCAGCTCCCCTGCCCCGTAAGGCAGCACGCGGGCCTCTACATCGTCGGGCTTGTCGCTGTCGAGCAGGTTGATGACGATGTTCACCATGCGCGGATGGCTGGCGAACACCAGCTTGGCGCCGGCGGCCTGCAGCGCCTTGGCGATGAACCAGGCAAAACTCTGATTGTCGCCGACTCCGGTGACCAGGGCAACCTTGCCTGCCAGATTGATCGGAATCATGATCCTGCCTCACGAAAACGGAAATCCGAGCAGTGGGCAGTATACGGTCACGAGCGGGCCGGGGCGAGAGACGCGAGCCGAGATTGCCTTTTGCGGATGTCTTGACAGAATAACCCTGAGACTCAAAGGGAGGAAATCATGGCCGACGTTCAACTTAATTTGACCACCGAAGAGCGCGATTGCCTGACGACGCTTTTGGACATGGCGCTCAAGGACGCCCGCATTGAAGAGCACCGGACCAAGACGCCGAGCTTCCGCGAGCACGTCATCCACCGCGAGGAGCTTCTTCAAGCGGTGCTGAAGAAGCTCGGCAGTTCAAAGTAGGACGGTTTTGCAAACCGTCTGGTCGAGCGGACGGATTGCAAATCCGTCCTACGAGTTTTGAAGCAACTCTAAACAGAAAACCGCTCCGATGCACTTGGCTTCGGAGCGGTCTCGGATCAGGCCATCTCAACTTTCAGCCCATCTTTACTGCTTGTTGAAGCCCATCCTCTGGAGCGCCTGGTCGACTTCCTGGCGAACGCGGGCGTCGCTGTCTTGGCGAAGCATGTTCAGCGTGTTGACGATCGGCTCATTGGCGACGCCGAGGCGCGACAAGTTGTAGACGCAGCCGGCGCGAACCGTGGCCGCCGGGTCCTGCTTCGCGCAGTCGAGCAGGATGGCGACGACTTCCGGATGCTGGCGAACGTCGATCGTGGACAGATTGTTGGCCGCCCACTCGCGCTGGGCTGGATATGGCGATTCCTTTAGCACCTGGAAGTAATGGGCCAGGTCGACCGGGTTTGTCATGGGAAGCTGAGACTGTTGCTGGGGAGCGCTCTGCGGCGCGCTCCGGCGATCCATCGCGGGATTGTATTGCATCGCGGCGGCGGGCGCCTGTTGCGGATAGATCGCTTGCTGCACCTGACCTTGGAAGGGGTTGGGCGGCATTGGACCCTGGTATTGGAAGTTGACCTGGGACACGGGACGCTGCGGGGTCTGCATCATCGGCATCATGGGACCCGCTTGCATCGGATTTCCCTGGGCCATCATTGGCAGGTTCGGTTGGATGCCCACGGGCGGCATGTGTTGTTGCGGAGGCGTGAAGGCATTCATGTTCGCCGTTAGTTGCTGCAGGTCCGGCGCCTTCATGACCGGCATCGGCGGCCGCATCGGCTCCGGCTGGGTACGCATCGGCACGGGAACATAAATGATCTGCGCGGGCGCGCCGCCGTTCGCCGCGATCACCGACCGGGCACCCAAAGGCACTTTGCCATCCGGCATGATCAGCGGTTGACCGGAAGGCAGGCCGGGCAGATTGCCGTTCTGGGCAGTCGGGCTAGTCGACATCAGCGGGTTCGGTTCCGCGGCGGGGGGCATGGTAATCGTCTTGGAATTCAGCTTCTTTTCGGAGCCGTCGAATTTCTCCGGACTGAGAAGAATGTCGCCGGGCTTTTTCGCGGTTGCGTCGTTCTTGGCGATTTCAACATTCTTGACGGGCTCCACCCCCGATTTGCCCGGCGGCAGCGTCTTCGTATCCTTGGTGAACGCCCACAGACCGCTGGCTTCTTTCTTTGCCGAAGCCGGGCCGCGATCGCTGGCGGCCAAGTCGGCGTTGGTGAGGGTCTTGCCGGGCTTGGAGGGATCGCAATTGTCCGCGGTCATCGTCGCATCGGCGCCGTACTTCACCGTGGCGGGCTTTTGGAACAACCCGGCCAGACGTTCGCCGAGCTTCGGCTTGGCGGCTACGCAGGGCTGATTGTTACAGTCCAGGACGACCGGCATCCCAGGACGGCCGACGGGCTGCTCGACGATAATCTCCGGACTGTTGCCGGGCATGCGCACAACGGTCGGAACCTCGAACGGATTCTTGCCGCTCGTGACGATCACCGGCGACACGCGCTGCCCGTTCTTCTCCTCCCACCATACGACTTGTTCTTTGCCGTTGCAGTTGCCCGCCGGCTGACAGCTGTCACACGAAGAAACGACCGTGCTGTTTACCGGAGTCACGACGTTTTTCGACGTCATGTTGTTCGACGTCATTTTGTTCGATGTGGTGACGACGTTGTTCGAAGCGGCCACGACGTTGTTTGAGGCGACGTTGTTGGACGCAGTGACCACCTGGGGAGGAACTGGGACGCCAGGCGGCGGCGTTTGCGACTTGCCCCAGCGGTAGATGCGCATCGGCATGGCGCGAACGTTTGACTGATTGCTCGACACCATGGTCGGCTGGCCGTCTTCCTCAATGGTCATCATCTCGCCGGTGTCGACGACCTGAAGCTGATAGGCGGTCTTGCCATCCTGAGTGCGCCACGTGGTCATGACCCGGCAGCGCAGGGCCTTGCCGTTCTCATGCACCGTCATGATACGCTCGTTCGCGATGCGTTCACCCACGGGCATCGGACGCGAGGTGGGAACCTGACTCCAGGCCAGCCCAACCCCGGCCAGCAAAATCAACAAGGCCCCTTTCCAGTTGGACCAGACCATGGGACGGCTCTCCTTTTATGCAGGTAATCTTCGAAGCCCCAGGATAAGTGAAGCGAATCCTGGGGATATATCTCCGGGATCTCAACCTACTTATCGGCTGTAGCAAGGTTACGCATCAGTCGGAGTTTGCCGAAGAAAGGAAAGAAATGGATGCTGGAGAAGAAACCGGCGCTTCGCTATTTATTCTGGGCAAGATGCGCAACGATTTCTCTCTTTCCCGGTCAGGCGCTTTCGGGTTCAATGGTGCCATGAAAGTGCTGCTGACGGCGGACCAAATCCAGGATCGAGTGAACGCCCTCGCCCAGCAAATCGGCCGGGACTACGACCATCGCCCCATCACGATCGTCGGCGTCCTTACCGGCAGCCTGATATTCTTGGCCGACCTGGTGCGCCGCCTCGATTTGCCGTCGCGCATCGGCTTCATCCAGGCGTCGAGTTACCGCGGCCAAGACACCGCGCCGGGCCAGCTCCGCATCGGGCCGGAGTTGCTGCCCGACGTCAAGAACCGCCACGTATTGCTCTTGGACGACATCCTCGACACCGGCCAAACGCTGCACCACCTGGTGACGCACTTGCACGGCCTCGACGTGGCGTCGCTACGGGTCTGCGTGCTCCTGCGCAAAAAAGACAGACAACAGATCGCCGTCGAGCCCGACTATGTCGGCTTCGACATCCCCAACGCCTTCGTAGTCGGCTACGGCCTCGATTACAACGACGAGCACCGGCATCTACCCTACATTGCCGTCCTTGAGGAGCCCGTTTGATCTGAGATGTAGCGGAATTCGCAAGAATTCCGGCAGAGCGTCAGAATTCTTGCGAATTCTGCTACGACAGTCACGCGACCTCGTAGCTCGCTCGGTTTCGCGCGCCCCTTGGCCAAGGATGGTTCCGAATGAAAGTTCTCCACCTACTCCCGTCTCTAGACTACAACAGCGCCGCCAGGCAGGTCCGTTCCCTCGCGCCGGCGCTCGCTCCAAAGGTCGACCTGCGAATCTGCGCCTTGAAGCGATTGGGGCCCTGGGCAAACGATTTCGGCGGCATCCCGATTCAATGCCTGAACGCGACGCAGGCGCTTCCAATTGCGCCGCTGCTCCGACTTCGAAGCTTGTTGCGCGAATTCAATCCGGACCGCATCCACGTCTGGCGAGCCGCGGCGTTGCGGCCATTTGCCGTGATGGGCCGCCGTTATCTTCCGCGCGTCGTAGTCAGTCAGCCGCTGCCGACGAATACGGCGCGGCCGCGACTCGGCAAGCTGGATCAATGGCTTCTCCGGCGCGTGGATAAAGTGATCGCCGCAAGCGCCGCCGAGGCCGATCGCTTGAAGCATCTCGGCACTGCCGGCAACAAAATTGACATGATCCCTCCCGGAGTCGTGGTTGCGGCAACTCCACCGACGACTACGGGCGATCCGCGTTCCGTCGTCTGCCTGGGCGCTTTGGAGCGACACAAAGGATATGAAGACGCGCTCTGGGCTCACGACCTGCTCGCGTTTCCACACAATGACACCGAAATTCGCTTCATCGGCGCCGGCCCGCATCGCCAGCGCTTGCTTTCATTCGCGGATTCCAGATTTCATCCGCAGCGCATCCAGTTCCTGGGCAACCAGCCTCGCGCGGAGGAGCACTTGGCTAATGCTCTTGCCTGCTGGGTTCCCAGCTTAACGCCAACGGGCGCCCAGACTGTCCGCGAAGCGCTCGCCGCCGGCTGTCCGGTGGTCGCCGCCGATTGGCCCGAGCTGCGCGAACTCATTGCGGATGGTGAAAACGGCTACCTCTTCTCACCCAGTGACCGCGCCGCCCTGGCCCGCCTCAGCCGACCGCTCCTCCTCGATCGGGGTCTCCGGGCGACCATGGGTCAAAAAGCGCATCAGCTTGCCCGCAGGCGCCTCGACATGACACAATGGGTGCAGCGAATCGAAAAGCTCTACGCCGGCTCGTAAGAGGTCCGGTTTACGTTTTGCGCTCGCAGGTTCCTGGCGAGCGCGAAACGCAAGTGGAAGAACTTCATGAACGCTCGCATTTATGACAAATATCGGACTCTGCTCGAAGCCGTCTCCTTCGCGGGCCGCGCCCATCAGGGCCAATTGCGCAAGGATAAAGAAACACCTTACGCATGTCACCCGTTTCGCGTCTGTTTCATCGTCCGGCACGTGTTCGGCTTCGACGACCCGCGCATGCTCAGCGCCGCCTTGCTTCACGACACCATCGAGGACACCACCACCGACTTCGACGACCTCGAAGAACGCTTCGGCGCCGAGATCGCGGGCTGGGTCGCTTGCCTGACCAAGGATAAATCGCTGCCCGAAAAAGAGCGCGAGCAAGCCTACATCGCGAAATTGCTAGAAGCGCCGTGGCAGGTGCAGGCCTGCAAACTAGCGGACATGTTCGACAACTTGATGGATTTGCCCGCCTTGCCGCCGGAGCGCCGGCAGCACAGTCTTCGCCGGGCGGAGCAGTATCTGGCCGCGCTAAAGACGCGGGCTGCGCCGCAGTTACAAGCGCCGCTCAAACTCGTGGACGAATTGCTAAAAGGCTGTTCATGTTGAATGTAGCGGTGGTCGGCGGCGGCGTCTCCGGCATCCGCGCGGCGTTGACGCTGGCGCGGGCCGGCTGCCGCGTCACGCTCTTTGAGAAGAACCGTCATCTTGGCGGCAGGGTTTTTTCCTTCCCCACGCCGGAATTCGGCGAAGTCGATATCGGCCAACACATCTGGATGCGAGCGTGTACGGCACTTGAAGATCTCCTTCACGATCTGAATGTTCCGGACGACTGGATCTTTCGCCAGGACCGGCTGTCCATGCCGTATCGCCGGCCTGACGGATCCGTGTTTGTTTTTGGTCCCGGACGGCTTCCGGGCGCGCTTGCGTTCCTCCCATGTCTGTTGCGCGTGCCAGGCATCGGCTTCTTCGCTAAAATGCGATATCTTTGGGGAATCGCTAAGGCCCGTCGCTACGACTCCACAGAGATCGAACGGCTCGATGCGATCTCGTTCGCCGACTGGCTGGCGCAACAGCGCCAACCGGCCGCCGTGGTCGAATGGCTCTGGAAGCCGCTCGTCGTCGGTGTCTGCAACGCCCGGCTTGACGACGTGTCAGCACGCCATGGCCTCCACGTCGCGCGCGCGACGCTTCTCAAGTCGCCGGAGGCTTCGGCGATCTGCTTCCTGCGCCGCCCTCTGTCCGATGTCTTCGACCGCCATGCCCGCAAAATCCTGGAAAACGCCGGAGTCGAGGTGCGCACGGGCGCTATGGTGAGTGCGGTCAACCCCGGTTCGCCGGCGCGCGTCGTCAGTGCGGACGAGAAGCTTGCGTTCGACAAGATCATCCTTGCATTGCCGCTGAAGTACATGCGTGGACTGATCCCGGGCGCGGCACTTCCCGAACCGCCAGGCGAAGGCGCGATCGCCGGGCTTCTGCTCCGATTCGCCAAGCCCGTAATGGACGAGTGGTTCTTCACCGCGGTGGACAGTCCGGTGCAGGAAGTGTTCAACAAAACCACGATCTGGGGACAAAGCCCCGAGGACGGGTCGCAGATCATCGAGTTGGTGATTTCCGCAGCGGAGCGCGAGGTGCGCCTCGGCATGGAGGGCGTTGCCGAGGAACTTCTGCCGGAATTGGCGAAGCTGCTGCCGGCGGTTCGGACGACGCCTCTTCTGGCGAAGCGCTTGCTGGTGCATGGCACGGCCACGTTCCGGGTGCCCCCCGGCGGTGAATCTCGGCGTCTGCCGTTGACTTTGGCCGGACTCGACAATGTCCTATTCGCGGGAGACTACGCTGCGACGGAGTTCCCTTCGACGATGGAGTCGGCGGCGCGGGCGGGACAGGCGGCCGCGCAAGCGATCTTGCGCGGCCTGGCGGCTCATCCCCAACCGTCCACTACCTCGGATTGACCGGGTTTCCTCGCGGCTCGTGCGTCCTCCACAGGCGCCGGCTTGAACGGTGGAGGCTTACCAGGACCAATTCCCAGGGGCTGCTTTAGGACGTGCTTGTCCGCCTCGGGCTTGATGGGCGACGTGATGTCCGCCGCTTTCTTGACTCCCTTGTCGACGGCGGCCGGAACGGCTTTCGCAAGCCCATTTTTTGCAACCGCGGCTTTCGCGGGTGCTGGCTGCGCGGAAGCGGGTTGGGCCGGCGCCGGCTTCGTCGGCGGCGCCTTGCTTTCCAAATCGAAGTATTTCTGAAAAAGCGACTTGTCCTGGGCGAACATGTACGCTTCCTCGCCCGAGACCAAACCCGCTTTCAGATAGTTTTGCAGCGTGGTGTCCATCGTGATCATGCCGTGATCCCGGCCTGACTGAATGTGCGAGAGGATCTTCTCGGTGTGGCCTTCGCGGATCATATGCGATACGCCGGTGCCGGAAATCATGATCTCATGCGCGGCGATGCGGCCCGAGCCGTCCGCGCGGCGCAAAAGCTGCTGGGCGACAATCGCCCGCAGCGACGTCGACAACATGGTGCGCACCTGTTGCTGCCGGCCTGCGGGAAACACGTCGATGATGCGGTCGATGGTCTTGGACGCCGAGTTTGTATGCAAGGTGGCGAACACCAGGACCCCGGTTTCCGCCAGCGTGATGGCCATGGCGATTGTTTCCAGGTCGCGCATTTCGCCGACCATGATCA
This sequence comes from Planctomycetota bacterium, assembly GCA_016195405.1. GTDB lineage: Bacteria > Planctomycetota > Planctomycetia > Gemmatales > Gemmataceae > JACPZP01. Next base: position 48,587 of record JACPZP010000117.1, read on the forward strand.
CATCGGGATCTTCGCGCAGGCCGTCCTTGAGGGCTTGGGCGAACTCCGGCGTGTCGGCGCCGACCTCGCGCTGGGTGACGATCGAACTCAAGTTGCTGTGAACGAATTCGATCGGATCCTCGACGGTGATGATGTGCTTGTGATAATGGCGGTTGATCTCGTCGACGATCGCCGCCAGGGTCGTCGACTTGCCCGATCCCGTCGGTCCCGTGACCAGCACCAAGCCGCTGTGCAGGTGCGGCAAATCCTTGAGCTTGTGCGGCGCGCCGAGTTCCTCGAGCGTCTGCACCTTGGCGGGGATTTGCCGCAGCACGCAGCCATAGCCCGCGTGCTGGTGCAGATAGTTGACGCGGAACCGGGCCATGTCGCCCAGCGCGTAGGCGAAGTCGAGGTCGAGCCGTTTTGTGAAACGTTGCCAGCGGTCGTCGCCGGCGATCTCGCGCATCAGCATGCCGAGGCGATCTTGCAGTACAATCTGTTCGCCGGAGATGGGCGCGAGGTGGCCGTGGATGCGCCACATGGGCGGCGCCCCCGCCCGCAGATGCAGGTCGCTCGCCTTGTTGGCGAGCATTTGTTGAAGCCAACGGTCGATCTCAGCCATCTTCTTCCTCCGCTTCTTCGGTCGCCTCCGCCGTCTCCTCCTCGTGCGGCTTTGGTTTCTTGGCCTCTCCCACATGCTCCAGGTGTTCTTCCGCCTCTTGCGCGGTGATCACGCCTTTTTGCACCAGGTCCTGCAAGCTTTGCTCCATGAGCCGCATCCCCAGTTTCACGCCGATTTGCATCTGCGAATAAATTTGGAAGGTGCGATTCTCGCGGATCAGATTCCCGATCGCCGGCGTGCACACCATGATTTCCAGAGCGGCCACCCTGCCCTTGCCGTCGGCGCGCGGAATGAGCTGCTGGCTGATGACGCCGCGCAGCGACTCGCTCACCATGGCGCGGATTTGCGGCATTTGATCGGGCGGAAATACGTCGATCATCCGGTTCACCGTGCGGGCCGCCCCGGGCGTATGCAAGGTGCCGAGCACCAGATGGCCGGTCTCGGCGCTGGTGATGGCGATCGACACGGTTTCCAGGTCGCGCATCTCGCCGATCATGATGATGTCGGGGTCCTCGCGCAGGGCGGCGCGGAGCGCGTTGGCAAACGACTCGGTATGGGAGTGCACCTCGCGCTGGGTGACGGTGCACTTCTTGTTGTGATGCACGACTTCGATCGGATCCTCGACGGTGATGATGTGCTCGTGCCGCGTCTCGTTGAGATGGTCGATCATGGCGGCCAGCGTGGTCGACTTGCCCATTCCCGCCGGCCCCGTCACCAGGATCAAGCCTTGCCGGTAGGACAATAGCCGTTCGATGACCGGCGGCATCCCCAATTCAGCCAACGTCGGCACCCGTGTCGGCAGCACGCGGAAAACCCCCGCCAGGCCAAGCTGCTGCCAGTAGATGCTCGAACGAAAGCGTGCGACGCCGGGAAGGTCGTAGCAGAAATCGACGCTCATCCGTTCGGAAAGAATGCGCCGCTGCTCGTCGGTCAGCACTTCGTCCAGAACGGCTTCGTTTTGCTCAGCCGTGAGCGACTGCCCATGGACTTTGCGCAATGTTCCGTGCAGGCGCAGGGTGATCTCACGGTCCAGACTCAGGTGCAGGTCCGACGCCCCGCTCTGGACGGCGAATCGCAAATATCGGTCCAAGGCGGCCATGGAAGGCCTCCCTCGGCCACTCTCTCTCCGCTGGGATGGTGGTTGGGATTCTAACGCGCACGCGGAAATGAGGTCAAAGCAAAATTGGATGAAAGAGGCGGATTTTTATTGGATACGATTGGCGAATTCTCCTCGAGCGCGAAGAGATGGGCATGGTTCAAGCTTGCGCCCAAGAATTCGTTGCGTCGCCAGCCCCCACTTAAGCAAGGCTCACGGTGACAGGCGCCTCCGACTCCAAGCTAACAAGAGACGCTCGCGCTGCCTAGGATCGCCAGGAAGGCCGAGATCGTTGAAAGAATTAAGTTGCTGCCAATTAAGTGCTTACATCAACGTTACTAAGATTGATTCACCAACCCAACGGATTCATTCACCATGGTGTGTGGCAGCGCATGTCGCTGAAACCATTTTCTCATTTCGTTATTTACCATGACTTTATGGCGAAAAAATTGATTCAGCGGGGTCTGAATCAATCGCCGGGGCGGGTCTCGGGATATCCCCGGCAAAAGTGACGTTAGGGATGCTATGGGGCAGGTTGGTCTTGTGCTCTATCCAGTTGAGCTAACCACAAGGAAACCGCCGTCGTCATAACCCGTACATGGAACGCGCCGAACCAACCGCATTAGCGGGACCCGGAGCGCCGCCGGCGGGGCGGCTTCATTGGTTAACGCAGTCTTAGACCGCACCGGATGCACAAAGGTTCGCGGCGGATTGGAGTTGGTTAATCCATGGCTCAATCGTTAACATATCGGATGAGACCAGGCGCATTTCCGTGAAAGAGACACATCCAGGGGACATTGTCATGGCCTGCCAATCTTTGAGCCAATACGTTCCGCTTCAGCGCCCCGCTTTGACAGTGGCCGTCTTTCTTGGTCTGGCCTTGAGCGTCGGCAACTCCGGGGAGCCGGCAAAGACGCCGTACAAGATCAACGTCCGCGACGAGAAGGCAACCGTCGTGGCCATGGCGGAAGGCCCGGTCGATCCCGTCGTTCGTATCCGCTTGCAGCAGGCGCCCAACTTGTTCATCAGCTTGCAAGGGGAGCAAGGGCAGACGTTGCACCTGAGCCATTTTCCGACCCTTGTTGTCGATGGCCGGGTGATCAACATCGGCCAAGGCGAAGGCCGCATCGAGGGCATGCAAAAGCTGCCCAAAAGTCCCAGCGGCAAGGAACGGCACGGGCACACGGTGAGTTGTCTCGCGGACAACATTCGCGTCATTCAATCGATAGAAGTCGTGCCCACCAGAGCGCCCAAACCGGAACAGAAGCGGCAAATGGACGCAGTCATGGTTCGGCACACCATCGAGAACCTCGGCAAGGCGGATCGCAAGATCGGCCTGCGCGTCTACATGGACACGTACATCGTCGATAACGACGGCTGCCTATTCGCCGCCCCCACCATGCCAAACAAAGTGCTCAACGGCGTCGAGTTGAAAGAAAAGACGCTGCCCGAATACGTCCAGCTCTTGCAGCGTCAGGACCTCAAGAATCCCGGCTACGTCGCGCATCTGGGGCTCAACGTCGGCTCAAAAATGGACAAGGCGAATCGCGTTGTCCTGACCCACCACGGCAACGGCCTCGGCGCCTGGGAGATGCCGCCCAATCCATCCAACGGCGACTCGGCGCTTGGCATCTTTTGGGATCCGCAGGCGCTGAAGGCGGGCGCGAAACGCGAGACCGCCTACTTCTACGGCAAGGGCCTCGGTACGGCGCCGGAAAACGATGGCCGCTTTAGCCTGCAACTGGGCGGTTCGATGGAACCGGGCAAGCTTTTCACCGTCTCGGCGCTCGTGAACGATCCGGCGCCCGGCCAAGTTCTGTCGCTCGAATTACCGAGGGGGATGGAACGCCTGGAAGGCAGAGACATTGAACCCGTGCCCGCGCCGGCCGCGAATCGCGCCCAAAGCATCGTCCTCTGGAAGGCGCGCGTGCTCGAGCCCGGCGAATTCCAGGTGCGCGTACGGTCCAGCACCGGACTGACGCAAGCGAAGGCGATCAGCATCGTGAAGGAATAGTTGCCAAGGTGGACGGATTGCAAAATCCGTCCTACGAGAGCGCCTCCGAAAACGCAAGCCGGGAGCCGCGGGCGGCGAACCGCCCGCGACCCGTCGGCTTCGAAGAACGTTGGGCGTAGCTGAATTCGCAAGAATCCATGTGAATCGGAAGTTTTGCAACTTCCGCTACGATGTCGGTTACTGGATGACGATGTCGTCGCCGGGCGCTCCATTGAGGATGTCGTTGCCCGGACCGCCGATCAGGACGTCGTCGCCGGCTTCGCCGTTGATGACATCGTCGCCGGCGCCGCCGATCAACACGTCGTCGCCGTTGCCGCCGTTCTCGGTGAGCTGAATGGCGCCGGCCGCGACGCCCGAGGCCTCCACAACGTCGTCGCCGTCCAGGGCGTTGATAACCAAGCGATCGTTGGCGGCTTCCGCGCCGCTGACATGGATCGTAGCCGCCAGCCCCGCAACGGTGACGCCGTTCGCGTCGCCGCTCGCCACGATCACGTCGTCGCCGTTGGTGCCTTCGACGATAACCGTGTCCGCCGCGCCGTCGCCGCCACCACCCGTGGCCGACAGGTCGAGATTGATCTCGGTCACATCGGTGCCGCTCAGATCTTGAACGACGATGTTGTCCACGCCGCCCTTGGCGTTGAAGTCGATGCGCTCGACGTCGTTCAAGTCCATGACGATGTTGGCGACGTTGCGGGTGAAGCGGACGCGCCCGCCGTTTGCGGAAATGTCGATGTTCTCGTTGACGTTGGCGCCGTTGAAGATCATGGCGTCCGTGCCGGCTTGTCCTTCGACGATGTCGTTGCCGTCGCCCGGGTTCCAGATGAAGGTGTCGTCGCCGGCGCCCAAGAGCGCCGTGTCGTCGCCCTGCGCGCCGATTATGACATCGTCGCCCTGGCTGCCAACCATGAGGTCGGCCCCCTGGCCGCCGTTGATCGTCAGTGCGAGCGCACCGGCCTGTAAGCCGCTGGCATTGATGACATCGCCGCCGGCAAGGCCGTTGACCGTGAGCTGGTCGGCCGGCTCGCTGGCCCTGATGTGCACCACCGCCGCCAGGCCCGAGACCGTAACGCCTGCAGCCGAGCCGTTGACTTGGATCGTATCAGCGCCGGCCGTGCCGTTGACGGTGACGGAGTCGGTTGCGCCGTCGCCCGTGCCGCTGCCCGGAGTTCCCGCAAGGTCGAGGTTGACCTCGACTAGGTCGGTGCCGGTCATGTCGCCGATTGTGATGTTGTCGCTGCCGCCTTTGGCATTGAAGTCGATGCGTTCGACGTCGTTTAGATCCATTACGATGTTGGCCACGTCGCGAGTGAACCGGACGCGCGCGCCGTTGGCGGAGATGTCGATCTTCTCGCTGATGTTGGCGCCGTTGAAGTGCATGGTGTCCGTGCCGTCTTGGCCTTCCACGATATCGCTGCCGTCGCCTGGATCCCACTGGAAGACGTCGTTGCCGGCGCCCAAGAACGCGACGTCGTCACCTTGGTTGCCGTCGATGAAATCGTTGCCGTCGCCGCCGAGCAGCCGGTCGGCGCCGCGGCTGCCGAGGATGGTGTCCTTGCCCGCGCCTCCGTCTACGGTAAACGTCACGACTCCGGCATCGAGCGCGGCCGCGGTAACGGTATCGTTGCCGCCCAAGGCATTGACGACGAGAGAGTCGTTAGCGCCTTCGGAATTGCTCACCTGCACTGTGGCAGCGAGACCAGTCACTGCATAGCTCGTCCCTGTGCCAGTGACTTGGATGTTATCGGCGCCATTTGTGCCGTTGACGATGACGGTGTCGGCTGCTCCGTCGCCGGCCGTGCCGTTGAGCGTGCCTGCGAGGTTGATGTTGATTTGGGTCACGTCGGTTCCGCGGAGATTGTTGATCGTCGTGAGATCGGTCCCGCCGAGCGTGTTCAAGTCGATTCTCTCCACGTCCTTGAGATCCATGACGATGTTGGCGATGTCGCGGGTAAAGCGCACGCGCTGTCCGTTGGCCGAGATCTCAAATTTCTCGCTGATGTTGGCGCCGTTGAAGATCATTTTGTCGAAGCCGGCCTGGCCTTCGACGGTGTCGCTGCCGTCGCCTGGGTTCCACACGAAGGTATCGTCGCCGGCGCCCATGAATACGACGTCGTTGCCGCGGCCGCCGTTGATCGTGTCGTTGCCATCGCCGCCGAGCAGGCGGTCCGCGCCGTCGCCGCCAGTGATCGTGTCGTTGCCGGCGCCGCCGTCCACGGTGAGCGAGATAAGCGTTGCCAGACCGTTGCTGCCAGTAAATGTGTCGTCGCCGCCGTTCATGTTGACGACCAGATTTTCGGATGTGCCGATGTCGATGCTGAAGGGCGCCGGAGTGACGCGGTCGAAGCGGACGCGCGTGCCATTGGGCGTGACCGTGAAGACCTCGGCGCCGTTGCCGCCGTTGACTTCGACGGTGTCGTTGCCGTCGCCGCCTTCGTTGAGATCGGTGTCGTCGCCCGGATTCCAGATCATGCGATCGTTGCCGGACTCGCCGAAGACCTGATCGTCGCCGTCGCCGCCAGTCAGCGTGTCGTTGCCGGCGCCGCCGAAGAGGAAGTCGTTGCCGCCCTTGCCGAGTAGCGTGTCGTTGCCGCCTTGGCCGAAGAGCATGTCGTTGCCTGAGCCGCCCGTGAGCGTGTCGTTGCCGGCGCCACCGAAGAGAAGCGCAGCCGGCAAGGCGCCGTTGGCTTCATTGAGGGTGATGACATCATTGCCCGCCTGGCCGAAGACTTCGATAAGTGCGGTGTTGGCCACGGTCGCCGTGCCGCCGGAAATGTTGACCGCTCCGCCGTTAATGAGAATCTTGCCGGCCGCGTCGCGGCTAACGGTGATGGTGTTGGCTTGCGCGTCGCCGAAGACCGTCAACAATCCCGCGCCCGGGAGGAAGGAGGCGGTGATCGCCGGAGCGATGCGCTCGGCAAGCGGCTCAATTTCGGGCAAAAAACGGCCTCGCCAAGGACTCTTTGGGGAGCGCGGAGCAACCGAAGCGTTCCGCGAGCGGTACTTCTTCCAGAAATTGCGTAACATCGAAAACCCTCCAAAAAGGATTCGGTTTCAGAAACATGTGATCGTGAATCTCTCCGCGGGTACGAAGAGCGGGTACATTAGGACAATCTCCGTTTCGCAAGAAATCGGCCAAGATTACTTGGCGGAGAGTTGCTTGGCGAAGTCGCCAGCCACGACGACCACGAGCTGGGCCGGGTCGATGTGCCGGCGGAAGGCTTCGTGCAGCGCTTCAGGGGTAAGGGCCTTGAATCTTCCCAGTTCGAGGAATTCAGTCACCTTTCGCCCGGTGTACAAGGACGCGGTCAGGGTTGACGCGAGGCTGCCGTCGGCGGCGAGAAGAACGCTCTGTTGCTGGATGAAGCTTGCAAGCTCGCGGTCCAGCTCGTCCTTGGTGACGCCGTCTTTCCAGAAGCGAACCAGCTCTTCCATGATGTACTTTTCGGTTTTCGGCATGTTCGCCGGATTGGCGATGGCAGAGATGAAAAGCGACGCCCGCTTTTCCATGCTGCTGGCAGAGAACGAAGAGGAGACGTTGTAGCAGAGGCCCTCTTTTTCGCGCAGCCTCTGGAACAGGCGCGAAGTGGGACCGCCGCCGAAGATGCGGTTGGCCATGGCCAGAGCCGCCCAGTCGGGATGCTTGGAGTCCATAGCAAACATCAGGCCGGCGTTGTAATTGGCATTGTCCTTGTCGGCGATTTCGATCACCTCGCGAACGGCCTTGAATGGGCACTCGACGCTCGTGTCGAGGCGTGCATACGGCTTCGACGCTTTCCAATCGCCAAGCATCGTGCTGAAAGCTTTGAGTGTTTCGCCCGCATCGAAATCGCCGACGATGGCCAGCTCGCCGTGCTCGGCGCCCAAGTATTCGCGGTAAAGCGTCTGGACTTGCTCCAGCGTGACGTTCTTGAACATTTCGACGCCTTCGTCGAGCGTCGGCTCATAGCGGATGTCCCCCTTGGGAAAGCGCGAGAGCCGCCGCGACAAGGCTTGGGTGGCCTGCGACGCGGGGTCCTTTCGGGCCGCCTCCATGTAGGTGAGCATGTTGGCGCGGAACAATTCCAGCTCACTGGCGCTCAGGGCCGGCTCGCGCAACATTTGCCTCAAGATTTCGAGCACCGCCGGCAAGTGCTGACGCTTGGCCTCGACCTGGAAGCTGACGACGCCGGCATTGCCGGAGCCGACCAATCCCGATTTGCACTTGTTTAGCTCATCGTTGATCTGTTGAAACGTCATCTTCTTGGTGCCGCGAACGAGGAGGCGCGGCATGAGCGCGCAGGCCGCGTCAAAACCCTTGAGGCTCTCCGCGTCGCCGTAGTTGAGATTCAGAACGATGGTGACCATGTCGCCGTTGGTTTTCTTGGGCAAAAGCGCGACTTTGAGACCCGAGGGCAGAGCGGTCCACGTCGTGCTCTTTTCGATGTTCTCCGGGCTGGGATCAAACGTCGCGGCCTTCGCGGCGGTTTCGCGCCCCTTGTACCCAGAAACCAGCGCCTTGTAGTCCGGCGTGGCGGGAACAGCGATGCGCTCGGCCTGCTTGGTCGGGATGAACAGGCCCACCGTGCGGTTATTCGCTTTCAAATACTTCGACGCGACGGTCTTCACGTCGGCCGCGGTCACGTTCTCCAGACGATCACGATTGAGGAAATAGAAACGCCAATCCCCCTGGGCGGCCCATTCGCTGAGCTCCATCGCCACGGCCGCGGTCTGGGCGGCGGTCTGTTCGCGTTGGGAGAGCAAGGATCGGCGGGCGCGCTCCACTTCGGCAGCGCTGACGCCTTCCATGGTTTTTTCCACGACTTCCAGCAAAAGATCCCGGACGCCTTCCCGAGAACCATCGCTGGGAACGACGGCTACGATGAAGAGCATGCCCGGATCGTGCCAGGCGGCAGCTTCGGAATGGACCGCGACCGCCTTCTTCGTTTTAACGAGCGCTTCGTACAGCCGGCCCGATGGGTCGTTCGTTAGGATGTGACTGAGCACTTGAGCGGCGGGATACTCCGGATGGGCGGCGGCGGGTATGTGAAACAGCACGCCGACCAAGCTGACGTCTCCCACGCGGCGTACGTGGACGACGCGTTCGCCGTCTTGAGCCGGCTCCTCGGTATAAGTCCTGGCAATCGAACCTTGCGGCCGCGGAATGGCCCCGAAATACTTCTCGACGTAGCGCACCGCTTTGGCTTCGTCGAACTTGCCGGCCACAACCAGAATCGTGTTATCCGTGCGATAGTGCTTCTTGTAGAAGGCCTCAAGGCTCTCGATGGGCACACGCTCGATGTCGGCGCGGTTGCCGCATACGCCTTTGCCGTAGTTGTGCCATTCGTAGGCGACGGAGAGCATTTTTTCGCGGAGCACCTTGCCCGGCATGTTCTCCCATTTCTCGAACTCGTTGCGGACGACGGTCATCTCGGAAACCAGGTCTTCGCGCCTTAGCCTGCTGTTGACGAGACGATCCGCTTCCAGCTTGATGCCAAACTCGAGGTTGGCGTCGCCGGCCGGCATCGTTTCGTAGTAATTGGTGCGATCGAAGGCGGTGCTGGCGTCGTAGTTTCCCGAGGCGCCGTGGGCCTGCAGCAGCTTGTCGATATGCGGGTGCGTCGGCGTCCCCTTGAAAAGCATGTGCTCCAGGAGATGGGCCATGCCGGCCTCGCCGTAGCCCTCGTGGCGGGAGCCGACCAGGACGGTCATGTTGAGTGTGATCTTCGGTTGCGACGGATCGGGCAAAAGGAGCACCCGAAGCCCGTTATCGAGCTTGTATTCGGTGATGCCCTCAATGGCGGCGACTTTCTTCAGAGCCGCGGATTCTTGGGCGCGAGCCGCAGCGCCGGCTTGCTGAAACGCCAGCGCCGCGACAACAAAGTAGAACAGCTGCCGATGCATGATTGCCGCTCCTTAGAAACTGGACCGAACTTTAAGAGGTGCACGGTTTTCGACCGTATGGGGATGCGCTCGGCGCGCCCCTTTTCACCTAGTACAAGCTTGAAATGAGTTGTGACAAAGATTCCGCGTCACCCGATTGGCCCCTAGCGCTTTGCGTTAGACGCAACACAAGCGGTGGCCCTGCATTTCGCGGCCATGCTGCACCAGCTGCGCCGCGACGGCCGCCGGACAAGAGAATTCGCCGCGGCAGCCGACGCCTTGGCCGCGGAACACCGCTTTTCGTTCTGGAGGGCCGGCGCAAACGTGTTCGCCGGTTGGGCCGCCGCGGCGTGCGGCAAGGCGGAAGAAGGCGCCGAGCAACTGCGGCGCGGGCTTCTCGATTGGCTGGCCACCGAGAGCGTCACCTACCAATCGTACTTTCTGGGTCTGTTCGCCGAAGTGCTCGGCGCGCAGGGCCAGGTGCGGGAGCCTCTGCGCTTGCTGGACGAGGCGCTGGCACTGGCACAGCAGACCGGTGAAGGATTATTCGAGGCGGAGCTGCACCGGCTCCGCGGGGAAATCATGCGTCACGACGTGAACGATCCGCGCGCGGAGGAGAACTTTCGCCGGGCTTTGGATACCGCTCGCCGCCAGGAGGCAAAATCGCTGGAGTTGCGGGCCGCGATGAGCCTCGCCCGGCTGTTCCGCGACCGTGGCCAGCCGAAGAGGGGAGTTGACCTGCTGCGTGACGCTTTCGGCCGTTTTAGCGAAGGCTGGCACACACCGGACTTGCGTGAGGCCGCCGCCCTCGTTGCAGAACTTGCGTGAAAGCCGAAAAGTTGTATAGAGCGACTACGTTTGAGAAGTCGCAGTTCTACCAGACTCACACGTCACTCCCCGCTGGCAGCTGCGGTGTACCATCGCCACCAGGCGCTTCGGGTCGGCAGCGAGTACTGGGCCACCTGGTACGAGCCATGAGCGCCGTCCAGGTTCCGTCTCAACGATGCCGCCGGCCAGCGCGTGAGCGTGCTGCTGGGCGCCGTCGCGGAAAAGCCCGCTACGGAAGTTCGCCGCGTGGCGCCGGCCGCGCCGCCCGTGCCGGTTTGGGTGATGTCGATGGCGTCGATCTTGTTGTTGCTCGAGCCGGTGGCGTTTGTGACATTCAGGAAACCGTTCGTGACGGTCACGCTGATCGTATTCTCAAACCAGCGATTCGCACTGGTCGGGTTCCCGCTGATCGCCAGGACGCCTTGGACGTTAATCCTGTAAACGCTGTCAATGTGGTCGGAATCGCCGGCGATCATGTGCACGGTATAGGTGCCGTTGGGGACGGCGATTTTCCACGAGCCGTTGGGATTGTTCGACTTTTGCATATGAACCAGGCTGTCGTGGAGTTCGTCGGGCGATCGACTGGAATCGCGGTCGCGGGCATTCGCCGAGTTGTCCTGATTCCAACCGAAGGAGAGGCCGTTGACGCGGCTGCCGTAAGCGAGTCCGGTATCGGAGATGTAGCCCGTGGGCGTTTCCGCCGAGTTGCTCGTGAAGTTCACGTGCGTAATGAAGTAAGGCTTGATCGAGACCTCGTTGGACATGCCGCTTTCACCGCCGGCGCTTACGGCCGTGACTTTGTAGAAGTACGGCGTCCCAAAGGCGACGCTGGTGTCGGTGAAGGTAGCGGCGGTGATTCCGGCCGCCAGCGCCGTGCCGCCCTCGCCATTGCTGGTGAGGGAGCGATAAACCTTGTAGCTGGCGGCGCCGGTCGAGGAGGCCCACATCAGGGTGACTTGGGCAGCGGCCTGGTTTGCCGGCGTTCCGGTCGCCGTCAGGTTGGTCGGAGCCGGTGGGGGCGTCGCGTTTTGGGGCTTGGCCGAGACCTCGACGGAACGTGCGCTTTCGCTGGGTATCGCCGGAACGATGGACGCGTTGGCGTTCACGGCGGTGACCTGGTAGAAGTAGGTCGTGCCGTTCGTCACCGCCGTGTCCACGAAAGTGGTCGCAGTGATGCCCGTGGCGAGAGGCGTGGCGCCCTCTCCGCCGGCCGTTGTACCTCGGTAGACGTTGTAGGTCTGGGCGCCCGTTGGCGCCGTCCAGGTCAGCGTCACAACCGCATTGCCCGGCGTGGCCGAGACGCCGCTCGGCGCCAACGTAAGCGTGGTGGCGTTGACGGCGGCGATACTACTGTTGCCCGACACGTTGTACGCGACGATCTGGTACTCGTAGAAGGTGCCGGGGCTTAGATTCGTATCGGCCCAGGTATAAGTGCTGGGAGGCGTTTGCGATGCCGGCGGCAACGTCGCCGTTGGGCTGAAGCTCCCGTGGTTGACTGCCCGCAGAATTCTGTAGCCGCCGGCTTGGTTGCCGGCGTTGTCCTGCCAGCTCATGTCGATTTCGGTCGTGGTGACGTTGGTCGCCTTCTGGCTGGTCGGCGCGGGCGGGGCCAGCGGGATGGTGACGCTCGCCACGTTCGAGTCGCCCGAGTCGCCGGCTGAATTGAAGGCGCGCAGGCGGTAATAAAACGTGCTCCCCGCCGCAAGACCTGCGGCCGTGTCCGTGAAGGTGTTGGGGCTTGCAGGCAGGTTTTCCGTGATCAGGTTGGCGGTGAAACCCGCGTTCGTGGCCCGGTCGAGATGGAAGCCAGTCTGGTTAGCGGCGTTGTTGGTCCAGTTCAAGGTGACCGAATTGGCCGACGCCGCCGCGGCGCCCAAGCCCGACGGGGCACTGGGCGCTGTGGCCGGAGCGTTGGGCGCGAAAGTCCAGGTGAGGATGTCCTGAGTCGCGACCAGACCGCCCGTGCCGCCGGTGAAGCCCACGTACGCCGTGCTGCTGCCCACGGTCGCAGGGATGTTGATGGTGTAGTTCTGGGTGGCGGACGCGCCCGTGACCGTATCTTTGATGGTCACCATTAACGTGGTCCCGTCGTACGTCAGGTTGACCTGGAACGTGTCGCCGCTGTGCAGATCGAGGCTGCTGGGTGTCAAGTCGATGGAGCCGACGTTTGTTGGAGCCGCACCGCTTGTGTACAGGCCGGTCGAATCGACACCCTCGCCTTCGTTGCTGTACAGGTCAAACTTGATGGCCACGCTGTTGCCGATGCCGCCGGTCCCGCCGACATGGTCCGGACCATAGCCCAGGCCGCCGCCGGACGGACCCAGCGCGGTTGGGCCGATGCCCTGAATGGTGAAGGTCAGCCCGTCGGCCGTGCTGGCTCCTGCAGAGATCTGGAATGTGAACTGCGAATTGAAATTCGTGACGTCCACCGGACTCGTGGAAAAGAAGCTGCCCGCTTGGCCGCCGCCGTTGTTAGTCAATTCAGCCATCGAGCCGTTGATCGCCGCCGAGCCGTTGTAGGTCAGCGTGTTGGTCGAGCCTGCAAACCCGCCGCTGAACTCCAAAGACGCGGTTGCCACGTTGGGCGTGGCCGAAACTTCGACCGATGGAGCGCTTTCGCTCGGGATCGCCGGAACAATGGACGTATTCGCGTTCACGGCGGTGACCGTGTAGAAATAAGTCGTGCCGTTGGTCACCGCAGAGTCGACGAACATGGTCGCGGTGATGCCCGTGGCAAACGCCGTAGCGCTCTCGCCGCCGGGCGTCGTTCCCCGGTAGACGTTGTAAGTCTGGGCGCCCGTCGGCGCGGACCAGGACAAAGTCACGACCGCGTTGCCCGCGGTAGCTGAGACGCCGCTGGGCGCCAGCGTGAGCGTGGTGGCGTTGAAGCCGGCGAAATCATTGTTGCCCGCCACGTTGTACGCGACGATGTGGTACTCGTAGTAAGTTCCAGGACTCAGGTTGGTGTCCGCCCATTCATAAGTGCTCGGCGGCGTGCGCGAAGTCGGCGGCAACGTCGCCACCTGGGTAAAGCTCCCATGGTTGATCGCCCGCAGAATCTTGTAGCCGTCGGCCGCGTGGCCGGCGTTGTCCTGCCAGCTCATGTCGATCTCAGAGGTGGTCACGTCGGTCACAACCTGATTGGTCGGTTTGGGCGGGGCCAGCGGGATGGTCACGCTCGCCACGTTCGAGTTTCCCGAATCGCCGGCCGAGTTGAAGGCGCGCAGCCTGTAATAGAACGTGCTCCCCGGCGCCAGACCCGTCGCCGTGTCCGTGAAGGTGTTGGGACTGGCGGGCAAGTTCTCCGTGATCAGGTTGGCGGTGAAGCCGGGGTCCGTGGCCCGGTCGAGATGGAATCCCGTTTGATTGGTGGCGGTGTTGGTCCAGTTCAGGTTGACCGAAGTCGCCGAGGCCGCTGTGGCGCCCAAGCCGGAAGGTGCGTTCGGCGAAGCCGAAGCGTTGGGCGAAAACGTCCAGGCCAGGATGTCCTGATTCGCGACCAGGCCGCCCGTGCCGCCCGTGAAGCCGACGTACGCGGCGCCGGTGGCCACCGTCGTGGGGATGTCGATGGTGTAGTTCTGGGTCACGGAGGCGTTCGTGATTGTATCTTTGATCGTTACGAATAGCGTGGTTCCGTCGTAGGTCAAGTTGACCTGGAACGTGTCGCCGCTGTGCAGGTCGAGGCTGCTGGGCGTCAGGTCGATCGAGCCGACGCTGGTCGGAGCCGCCCCGCCCGTGTACAGGCCGGTCGAATCGACGCCCTCGCCTTCGTTGCTGTACAGGTCGAACTTGATAGCCACGCTGTTGGTGATGCCGCCCGTCCCGCCGACATGGTCGGGTCCATAGCCCAAGCCGCCGCCGGTCGGTCCCAGCGCGGTCGGCCCAATTCCCTGGATCGTGAAAGTCAGCCCGTCGGCGGTGCTTGCGCCGGCGGAGATTTGGAACGTAAACTGCGAGTTGAACTTCGTGATGTCCACCGGGCTCGTGGAAAAGAAGCTGCCCGCTTGGTTGCCGCCGCTGTTGGTCAATTCCGCCATCGGACCGTTGATCGCCGCCGAGCCGTTGTAGGTCAGCTTGCTGGTCGAGCCCGCGAAGCCGCCGCTGAAGTCCAGAAGCGCGACCTGGTTCGTCGTCGTGGCGCTCGCGGTGTTCGAATAATTCGAGTTGCCGATGCCGTTGAAGCCACGGATGCGGAAGTAGTACTTGGTCAATGGCGCCAGGCCGCCGACGGCGATGGACGTCGCGCCCGGCGGCGCCGTCGTCACCTGGGTGAAGTTCACGTTGTCGGTCGATTGTTCGATCTTGTAGCCGTTGGCCGTGTTCGGCGGCTGCGTCGAATCGGTCCAGGTCAGGTTGATCGACGAGCCCGAAAGCACGGTCGCCGACAACACCGGGGCGCTGGGCACGGCGGTGGCCGGCGCCGCCTGCCCGTAGATCACCAGGCTGTTGGTGGTGCCGACGAAGACTTTGCCGTTCGCGACCGTGGGCGCCGCGAGCTTGACCACCGCGCCCAGGTTGTCGACCCCGCCGGTTTTCTGACCGCTGTTCCACAACTCGGTGGACAAACTCGTCGCGTCATAGGCGTGGATCTGATTGGAGTTCCGGTCCATCACCCAGACGATCCCGTTCGTCGTACCATTCGCCGAGACCACCACCGAGCCGGGCAGATAGCCGAAGTTGCCGACCGCCGTCTGCGAAGTTCTGTTTAGCAAACCGCTGGAGCTGATCGTGTAGGCGTTGGTGGTGCCGCTGTAGCCGCTCACCCAGTAGATGGTGCCGTTGAAGAACGCCGCCGTGCTTAAGGAGCCGCTGATCTGTACGGTCGCCGTATTGTGCCCGCTGCCGTCTGGCGCCGCGTTGACCACATGGTCGTTGTTGGGATCGAAGTGGCCCATGTTGTCGCGGTCGACCAGGTAGATCTTGCCTTCCTTGCCCGCGGCCACCATCAAATGTGGATGACCCGGAAGGCCCGCCGAATCAGGCAACAGAAGCGGAGCGCCGGAGCCGAAGTCCGAGTCGGCCCCGTCCAGCGCGTTGACGTTGAACGGAATGAAATAATCGCTGACCTTCAGCCCCCAGCCGTTCGGATTTTGATTGGTCGGCGTAGTGGTCGGGTCCGCAATCACCTTCACCAGGGCTTCGTTGTAGTTGGCGTTGGTCGGGAAACCGCTGGCGTTGAGCGTGGGCGCGCCGCCGCTGCCGTTGCCCGTCTCGAAGTAGAAGGCGCTGCCGTTCGCTTCAAACGCGAGCCGTCCGCCCCCCTGCCAAATGCCCGACAGCCCGTTATTCGGCGACGTGTTGAGCACGCCCGTCATCTGGAAGCCGCTCGTCTTCACGTTCGCCACGTTCCAGACTACGACCCAGCCATGGTAGGGGCCATTGTCGCCGTGCGAGGCCCATTCGATGTAGACCTGATTGTTGACCAGGCTAAGCGCGCCGCGCTGATGCTCGCGCAGGGCGTTGAATTGCACGACCTTCTTGCCCGTCCCGTTGTAAGGATCGGTCACGTTGCCGTCGCCGCTGCCGTACACGTAGATCGACGTGCTGTTCGTGTTGGTGCCGGTCGTATCGCCGATCACCGTCGGAGTGGCCGCGTCCGTGCCGTCGCTGATGTTGATCGCGTGCAAGCGCTGAATGTAATGCGAAGTGCCGCCGATCGTTTCCTTCGTCTTCACCACCACATACATGATGTTGGTCGCCGGATCGATGACCGGCGTCCCCGTGATGCCGATCTCCGGGCTGATGTCGGCCGAGCCGGTGTCGCCGCTGGGGATCGTGCCGATCGCGCTAGCCCCAAAAGTGTTGTTGATGTCGCCCGTCGGGTTGGTCGTGTCCAGGAACGTGCGTTGCCAAAGGATCGGCCCCCCCGCGGCATTGGTGTCGATCGCATAGAGGCTGTCGTGCTCGGTGCCGACGAAGACCACGTCATGCACGCCCGCCGCCCCGGGCTTGGTGTTGACTCCATTGGCGATTGTCACCCCGGTGTCAACCAACGGCTCGGCATACACCTGCCCGTCCAACGTCGTGGCCGACAGTTTCCCAAACGAGTTGACTTTGACGTTGGCCGGCGTGAGCTGGGTTTCGGCCGCATTGAGTCCCGTGCTCGCGATGTCATTGTGAAAAGTGAGCACGTTGGCCGACGGCGCCAATCGCGATTCGAGTTCGTCCACGCGCAAATGCGCCCGCCGGATCGGACTGCGCCTGGGTGCCCTGTTGGAGTCCTTAAACAGCCTCAGATGCGACCATGCCATGGAAGTGCCTCCAAAGGTGTAGGGTGACCCACGACGACCTTGACCGGAGGAAAGGCCGAGCTTACGTGTCCGAAAACCGAAGATTACGAGACGCGGAATTCCGTCGCAAATTCTATGCCCTTAACTTGCCCACGTGCCAGAAAACCGAATCCTAAGAAATGAGGGGGGACTGCCAATCCTCTGTCACTCGAATGCTTGGGTAGATTATGCTCGCGGATCCGCCCTTCGGCAAGCACTTTCCCACGATTTGAGATTTTTTGTCGCGCTAGTCTGTTTAGGTCATTGCATCCCAAAACACCTCAGCGACAATCCTCATGATGTCTCACCAACTCTTCGCCAGCTGAGGAGATCCCATGTCCCTGAACCGTAAGCGAACCTTGACGCTCGTCGTCGCATCCGTCTTCCTTATCGCCTGGTCTCTCTCACCCCAGCCGGCCGCCGCCTGGGGCCCCGGAGGACACCGCGTCGTCGCCAACATCGCCTTCGATCGCCTCGACCAGGCCACGCGCTCCAACATCGTCAAAGTCATCTGCAAGCACCCCGACTTCGATGACCGTTTCGCCGCCCGCATGCCCGAGGACATCAAGAATGGCAATGCCGCCGACCGCGACCGCTGGATCTTCCTCCAAGCCGCCATTTGGCCCGACCTGATCCGCCCGGTTCACCAATATCACAAGGAAACCTGGCATTTCATGAACCTGCCGTTCTTCCTCACCACCCACGACAAGGCCGTGCTCCACGACGTCATCAAGCCCAACGTAAGCATGACCCTGCCCAATCCCCTGACGCCCGCCGCCAAGGAACATCTCAATTGCGTGCAAGCCTTCAAGCTCTGCGTCCGCGGCCTATCGGACGCCGACTCCACCGACGAAGAAAAAGCCATCTACTACTGCTGGCTCCTCCACATCGCCGGCGACATCCACCAACCCCTGCACTCCACGTCCCTCGTAACCCGCGGCCGCTTCCACACCTCCGAAGGCGACCGCGGCGGCAACGGCATCAAGATCAAGCAAGGCCGCAACCTCCACAGCTACTGGGACGGCCTCCTCGGCGGCGATCAATCTCTGAACGACATCAAAGGCCGCACCGCCGACATCATCGCCAACGCCGACCTGAAGAAAGCCGCCGAAAAGGCCGCCGAGGAACTGGATGTGGCGGCCTGGATCCAGGAAAGCAACAAGCTGGCGAAGACCTTCGTCTACGACGAGCCGATCAAAAAAGAGGTAGCCGCCAGGGAAGCCGATAGCAGCCAACCCCTCCAAAAAGTAGTTCTGCCAGAAGTCTATCTGAAGGAAGCCGGCCGCATCGCCCAACGCCGCGTCGCGGAAGCGGGCTATCGCCTGGCGGAGATCTTGAAGCAGATTGAGGACAACTAAGGCGAGCCGGGAGCGTAAGCGACCGGAGCGCCGGGCGACCCAAGCGCGGGCCTGCCCCCCTCTCCCCCGCCGGAAGAAAGTCGCCTGTGCAAGCAAGTCATCGGCGGGGGGAGAGGGGTTGGGGGTGAGGGGGAGCACTGACTCATGTTCGGTTCGACGATGCTTGACGTGGCCATCGGCTTGGTCTTGATCTACTGCCTGCTGAGTCTTGTGAACTCGGCCGTCAAGGAAGGCATTGAATCGTGGGTCAAGAAACGGGCCATCGACCTCGAACGCGGGATCAGAGAGATCCTGCACGACCCGCAAGGCACGGGCCTGGCCAAGGACTTCTTCAACCATCCCTTGATATGCTGCTTGTATAAAGGCGAATACAAGCCGTCTCCGACGAATTTCGTCACGATTCTTTACGAAGGATCGAGCTTGCCCTCCTACATTCCACCCGCCGCCTTCGCGTCGGCTTTGCTCGATATCGTCTTGGGGCCGCCCGGCGCCGGAAATGCCTCGCCACCGCTCACCAGCATGATCAACCGAATCGAAAATGGGCACGTGAAGAAAGCTCTCTTGGCACTCGCCGCCAAAGCGCAAGGAGATGTCGAACAACTGCGCAAGGAGATCGAGGCCTGGTTCAACAATGCCATGGACCGCGTCGCCGGCTGGTATAAGCGCTGGTCCCAAGCCGTGCTTTTCGCCTGTGGCCTGGTGATCGTGATCCTCGTGAATGCCGACACGATCGCGATTGCCACGAGCCTATCCCAGGATCCAGCGATGCGCACCGCCATGGTGACCGTCGCCGCGCAAGCCGCCAAGAAACAACAGGCCGATGAATCCAAGAAGAAGGACGATTCCAAAAACAAGGACGCCAAAGAAGCGCTCGACACCTTACGAAAACTCGGCGCATCGGGCTTGCCGATAGGCTGGAATTGCGACGACCAAAGAACCTTTCCCACCGGCCCCGACGCCCCCGTCGCCTGGTTGGTCAAGCACATAGGCTGGCTCCTAACCGTCTTCGCCATCACCCTCGGCGCGCCGTTTTGGTTTGATTTGCTGAGCAGGTTCATCACGATTCGGGCGAGCGTGAAGCCGAAAGAGGAGGAAAAGAAGTGAAGACAGATGCCGACGTTCTATAGATAGCGGCGTTCGGACTAGGCGGAACATGGCGGCGCGGTTAGCGCATTCATTTAGCGCATCCATCATCTTAGCTTGGGGGGATAGCGTGCAAGAACTCGCGGTGCCCATACGCGCAATGGAGTTGCTGTGCCAGGCCCAATCTTATTTGAAGCATCGGGAACGCAATCTTCCCGCGGACCCAAAGCTGGAAGCCGCTTGGATCGACTTCTTCGAGCTTTATTCGCCTAAAATACGCCGTTTCGCCTACACGTGCGGAGCGACTGAAGACGATATCGCCGATTGCCTGCAAGAGGTCTGGGCCGAGTTGCTCGTCCGTCTGCCGACGTTCCAACTCGATCCCAAGCGCGGCAAGTTCGACACCTGGCTCTTCCACATCGTCCGCGGCAAAGCCGCCGACCTATGCCGATGCCGCAAATCCCGTTGCCTTCAAGAATTCACCGACGCCCTGCAATCCGCCGTCGATGTCCGTCCCAATCCGTGCCACACCATGGAAGCACAAGAAATACTGGGACTGGCGTGGGATGAGCTGAAAAGAAGCCTCTCGGAGTGCAACTTCCAAGTCCTGCAAATGCGGCTAGTGGAGCAACGTCCGGTCCCCGAAGTGGCCGAAGCTCTTGGGCTCAGTCACGAGCAGGTGTGGTATCGCTATCACCGCGCCCGGCGCGAAGCCGAGCAAATTGGCTCTTCATTGTCGAAGAGCTAGCCTGTGCCGCGCCCGCGTCACGTCGTACCGCGTGAAGAAAATGGGAAGTCCTAAGAATCCGCGCAAGGCGATGCAGTCATTTCCGTATCACGAGGTGTGACTCCCTAGATCGCGACGCCAGCCGCCGCGTGGCGGTTCGCATCATGCGCCAGGGATAAGAGATTTGCCAAACATCAGCGACAAGTCGCGCCCTTTCATTGCGCGTGGAGCCGCCGCAAGGGGTGGTGATCCCGCTCCAGGTGGAACTGGGGGTAGGGGTGGCGACGGCGGAGATGGAAGTTTTCCTTATTGCAAGGACGAGAGTGAAAGGCGCCGATCAGGAAACGGTGACAAGGGCACCGACGGGAGCCGTGGAGCGGATGGGCATCCAGGTGCGGAAGAGAACATGTTTGCCGTTCCGATTACTTCAGAAGAATTCGAGGCGCGACTGAAGGGGGCCCAAGCTCCTAACGCAAAAATGAGCATCGGAAGAAGAAGTGACAATGCGGTGCCTGAGCTGGAAAACCCATGATTCTTGATGACCGCACCCCTTGACAATTCCGCGCAGAACCCGAGGTTCCAAATGCCCGGCACCGCCAGTCATGAAGGGAATCAGCCAGGAATTTCATCCGACCCAGTCCTTGCGCCGCTGCGACGCGGCCCTGTTCAGGCTACGCTTACGTCGTCTACCGACTTGCTTGTGTCGGGCGACCGCTTTTCTATTATCGTGACCGTTCGCAATCCCTTCGAAATTCCAATTACCCTGAAGCAGGTTACAGCATTTCTGCCTACGGAATTCGTTAGCCTCGATACCACGAGCGTCGGCTTTGGCTCGGGTGTCGTTGACAAGTTAAGGGAGTTCATGACGTTAGCCGGATTTCCCCAAGAAGGAACTGAACAATTCTCCGCCAAAGCCGTCGCGCGCATTTCGTCGAGTGATAACGCGGGAACCGACAAGGTCCTTCAGCCTGGTAACTCCACAACCTTTCTATTCACAGCGCGCACGCGTCGAAACCTGTGGTTTACTCCGTCCACTTACAGGTTCAACATCGACATCCAGTACAGGGTTGGTGCAGGCGACTGGAACACCGACTCAATCCCGACAACAATCCAGGTTCGAGCCTCGCTGATCAGTGTCGGCACTGGGGCAGCGGTGGGCGCCATGGTTGGTTGGTTTGTTAGAAAGATTGCCCAGGGCGAAACGCTGGACTGGGGTTGGCCTGCTTTCGCTCGATTACTTATGAATTTGCTCGGACTTGCCGCCACCATGCTCCTCGCCGTGATGGGTGTTCTGTTTGTAGCTCGAAAAAAGGACACGCAGCCCTTCATTAGCGTCGAAGACGTCTGGGGGGGAATGGTAATAGGCTTCATGGTGGGCTACCAAGGATCATCGGTCATCGGAATTCCCAACCAGAACTGACAAGACGCGCCGCGCTCCTCAGCTTCCTCATGGACACACTCCAATGGTTGCTAACGAAAAAACAATCGGGCTCGCTTTATCCGGTGGAGGCTTTCGTGCCACCCTATTCCATCTAGGCGTCATTCGATTCCTCCATGAAGCCAAGCTCCTCAAGAACGTACGCGTAATCAACTCTGTCTCAGGCGGAAGCGTTCTGGGAGCACACTTGGTCCTCAATTGGCATCGCTATCTTGACCCCGACCAATTCGAAGCGGCTGCCCAGGAGATAATCCGTCTCACGAAAAGCGACGTAAGAGGCAAGATCCTTAGGCGTGGCTTCGTCTTTTCTATACCCTACTTTGTTTGGAAGCTGCTGACCTTTGGATATGGTCCTTGGCCACGCTTGTTGACTCGCCTAGGGAGATTCGAGCGGTTCCTTTCTCGCTTGTTCCGGCACTCCACGCTAAGCGATCTCAAAGTAACTCGCCAGAACGCCGAGCCCCCGCTGCTCAACATCCTTGCAACAAGTTTCGCCACAGGTTCCTTCTGCTCGTTTTCTGCAAACGGTATTTGTTACATTGAGACTTCAAAGGCGAAAGATTCGATTCAGCCTGACCCCGCGGATCGGGCTGCTCCGACCAATGAGGTCCTTAAGACACAGAAGACTTATCAGCTTCCAATAGGTACCATACCGATCGGCTTTGCAGTTGCAGCTTCAGCGGCCTTCCCCGCACTTTTTCCTCCGGCCACAATTAACAATCGATTCCTGAACGCCCCCCAGAAACTGTTTCCTTTTGACGATTACCTGACCGACGGCGGCGTGTACGACAATCTGGGTTTGGATGGATTGAGAGAAGAGGAAGTGCTCAAGAAGGACGTATCCGCGATCGTAATTGTGAGTGACGCTGTTGGCATTTTTGACTGGGCTGTTTATGAGAGTTTTACCTTTCTTCCCAGAAGGGCGCTCCGAACTATAGAGATTCTGATGAAGCGAGTCTCCGACAGCGTTTCATTGCAAGCTGCCCTCCATTGCAAGATAAGGACGGAAGTGGCTTCTAGCTTCATTGATCCAAGCATTCAGCGAAAGATCGCCCAGATTAGGACTGACTTCGATGTCTTCTCCGACGAGGAAATCTATCTGTTGATCGCACACGGGTATTTGGTTGCCCAAGAGGCTCTCAAGCAGAGGGCTGAATTTTCCGAGTTGAAAACTCTTCCTGGCGCCGTCGGGAACGCCGATCCCTGGGGTCCGTCGAACATTTCCAGACAGCAGAGGCTCAAGTATGCAAGTAAACGCAGTTCTCTCGTAAGAAGCCATAGGACCAAATGGCGGCTTTGGAGTTCCAAGGATTGGGGATTTTGGTTTAGCGCGCTTATTTTGGGCGTGTTTCTTGCGTCTGGCGTCACCTTTCTAAGAGGGTACTATGAGCTTGAATGGAAAAAACAGCAGCTACTAAGAAAGCTCGATGAGTATGAGGAAAAAGGACCAAAGTATCATGAGGCATGCAAGGTCTCGGCGCAGATCCTCGGCTCCGACACTCCAGAAAAACACCTCAGTGAACTGCTTAGAATGGTATACAGTGATTCCGCATTTTCAGAAGGGACTCGCAAGATTGTAGGAATAATGGCTCTGGGATATAGCGGTGGGAAGGGCAAAGTCCCTTCCGAAGACGATAGGCGACGCCTTGCAATAATCTTTGCGCGTTCCTGCAGAAGAGACTTGGATGATATTGTCGCTCTCGACCTGATTAGGGTGAAGAGCATTGGAATTCGAAAAGACATGTACGATCGGACCACGCGTGTTGTGGGGGAGATAATCGAGGAAAAGCACTATCACGCGGCGACTAAGAGGATTACCGCATTTTGGAATTTGTACTTTGCCGAGTTGCCGCTCATAGAAAGTTCAGAGTTGGAGGCCGCTCAGGTGCAATTCGGAGACGCGCTAAACAAATGGAGCGCGAAAGCCCTAGAACGACCACGAGAGGTGGAGAGTAGCGGCAGACGGTTGATTGCGTTATTTGAAGAGGAGCAAAAAAAACTCAAGGACAAGGAAAGTCAGGTTCGTTAAAGCGTTCCGTTGCGATTGGAATCCCTGAGTGCCCTGAATCAGCCCGCACGCTCACGCCGTTGTTTTCGTCTCTAAATCCCCTCGGGAAATGACTTAAGATCTCAGTCTTTTTCATGGTGGTCGAACATTCAACAGGGGGTCAGCCTCCTTTCTCAACTGGCTGCTAGCGCTTGCGCAGTCGAGACCGGCCCTGCACGCAGCGCAATTGTCGTTTGGATCGGCAGTCCCCCTCTCAATTCCGCTCCACCGCCAGCCGCTCTCGAACTTCCGGTTCGCAGTTACAGTAGGCGCCTTTGTAGATCGCGCACCAGTCGTCGTGCAGGATGTCCACTTCACCTATGGTCCCCGGCGCCAGCGGATATTTTTCCCGGTGTGCCATCAGCTTCCTGAAGTAGTTGTGTTTCCTGGGATCGTAACGGAGGGGATCCATGCGCTCGCTCATGATGGTTCCTTTCGAATTGGTGTGGAACTTAAAGAAGGCTCATTTGGGAAATGGTGGAGTCACGTCGCCGATCCCTCCTCTCCCCCGGCTGGAGAGCAAGGCGCGCGCTGGGCGAAGAATGGCCGGGGGAGAGGGGTTGGGGGGGGCCCTCACCCCGGCCCTCTCCCCCGCCGGTTAATTCGTTGCGAGGCATACCGATTGCCCAGGCGGGGGAGAGGGGGAAAGAGAAGCACTTCATTTCAGCGTCGCCTTCTCTTCAGCGGGTTTGCGGATTCCGAAGTTCGTTTCCTCGCTTTTTCTTGCGATCTCGTCGATTTGCCGCTCTAACTGCCACAGCGGGTCGCTGCGCCACTGCGCCTCCTTGGCCGGCAGCCAATAGCGGAATGGCTTACGCTTGCGGCCGGTGCCTTCGCGGCACACGCGGTTTTCCGCGGCGGCCCGCTCCAGCCAGCGCCAGAGGCTGACCGGCGACGGCTTGGGGAAGTCGGCCGGCCAATCCTCGAGAATCCGGCTTCGCGTGTATTTGTCGTCGGCGTCCTCCAACACCATCCGCAAGTAATCCCAGTTGGCCGTGAAGTCGTCCGGCAGGGACTCGTCCAGAACGCGGTAGTCGCGGCCATCGGGCTCAAGCTCCATCAGCACGCCGGCGGGCGTTTCCTCGAAGCGCGAATGACCCACGAGCCGGCGCCGCCGCTCACCGCCGGACCTGGGCCGCGCCATTTCCAAGGTAATGTCCACGAAGGACGTCAAGGCGCCGGTGCCACGCGCGGCCTGACCTTCGATGGTGACGCCCTTTTTCGGATGGTGGACCAGGATCGACGCCAAGCCTTTCTCAGTCAGTCGGCGCAGAGGATCGAGGGCCTCGACCATTGGCGTGGCGCGGTTCTCGTCGCGCACTGGCAAAAGGCTGGTCAACGAATCGATGATCGCCAGGTTGAGGCCATGCTCCTGGTGGAGGCGCTCGAGCCGGCCAAGCATGTCCAGCCATTGCTCGAAGCTCGGCTTGCCGCCGTAGGGCCGGCAGAAAAAGCAGTTGTTGTCGCCGAAGCCGAGTTTTTGTTCGCGGCGGCCCCAGAGGGTGGCCGACTCTTCGGAGACGATGATCGTTCCGCCCGGCGCGACGGCCCGGCCTGCAAGGGTTCCGCCGGCGATGCGCCGCGCCAACAGCAGGCTCAAGAGCGTCGTCTTGCCCGACTTCCACTGGCTGGTTAAGAGCGTGATCTGGCCCGGCGCCGCGTAGCCCTCCCAGAGCCACGACACAGGTTTGGCCGCGGTCGCGAGCTGCGCCTTCCACAAACCTTGGGGTTCGTTCATAGCAGATTCCTCAAAGAGAAATGGGACATTTGAAGTGTGGCCCCCCTCACCCCAAAACTCTCAGTTCTTGAAAAATGCCAGAAATTTGCCGTTAGCGTGCAGTCCCTAAGAGCGGGGGGAGAGGAAGGGGAAGAATTCGTTTCACAAGCGGCGATGCGTTTCACGACGCGGAGGACGTCGTGGAATGAAACGAGATTAGCGCAAGCAGGTCAGGGGGTTGTGCTGCAGAAGCGAGATGCGTTTCATATGTTTCACCGGCGGAAATATGTTTCACGACGTCGTGCGTGTGCGAGGTATGAAACCAATCCATGGCCTTTGTGTATCGTAACATGCCGACGAGCGGATTTGCTATGTCGGTTGCTCGAAGCGGTTTCAAAAGGGGGTCAGGACCTTTGATTCTTGAGGTCCTGACCCCGTTTTGAAACCGCTCGGACTCCACCCACCCTACTCAAACGGACTATCCGGCAATCGAATCCGCGCCTTTTCGCCGCGCTCGAAGCCGTCCAGGTGCAACAGCCACATGCCGATTCCCGCCGCGCCTTGCATGTAGCCGGTTTGGGCGATCAGCAAATCGGGTTGCACACGGTGCTCCGCCTGAATCCATCTCGTGCCTTTTTCGTCGCGCGTAGCTCGCTTCACGAGGTCGTCGGTCATGCGTTTGGCGAAGGCGAGATATTCGCGGTCTTTGGTGACACGGTGCAGATCGAGGAACAACTCGGCGACGCCGGCTGAGCCGCAGCATTGGCTGACGTTGTTCCAGAAACCGGGGGTCCGCTTTTCCGGGATGCCGCTCTGGGCGATTGCACGGGCGGAGCGCTTGACCCATTCGAGCCACTCGCGATCTTCGGTCGCCTGGTAGAGACGATAGAAGAGCCGGGCGGTTCCCGTCGGACCGTGGCACCAGCCCAAGTAGAAGAGATCCTCGCCCTTGGGCTCATGATGAAACACCAGGCAGATATCGCCCTCGGTCTTGGCGGTCGCCTTCAGGTACTTCGCCCCGGCAAGCGCCGCTTCGAGAAACTCCTTCTTCTTGGTTTCGAGATACAGGCTGGCTAAGAAGTACGCGTTACCGGCGGTGCCGTGCGAGAAATTGGGCATTAGTTGCTTGACGCGCGGGCTCATTTCCCACTTGAGGCCGCCGCTCGCTGGCCGACCAAGTTCGATCAAGCGATAGCCCGCTTCCATAGCTAGGTCGCGAGCCGAGTCGTCCTTTAGCTCGCGCGCGGCATAAAGCAGATACAGCCCGACGCCCGCGGAGCCGCTGATGATGTCGGTCACCTCGTTCCACTCGACGCCTTTGCCCACTTTCTGGGCGCGCTGCCGGAGCAGTTGGAAAGTGCGTTTGGCGCCGTCTCGGTAGCGATCGTCGCCGGTGGCCTTGTAGGTTTCCTGCAACGTGAAACCGATCCCCGCCAGCCCGACGTAAAGGCCGGTCTGCTTTTCGTCCTCCAGGATCTTGAGCAAGTAGTCGGCCCCCGCCCGTGCGCCCTTGAGATAGGCTTCGTCTTTCGTGGCGCGATGAGCTTCCAAGAAAAACAGCACTACTCCGGAGGCGCCGCTGTAAAGCCCCGTTCCTATGGTTTTGGGATCACCCGGAACCGCGGGCCAAACCGTGCCGTTCTCCTTCTGAATCGCGGTAGATTGGATCCACTTGGCGGCATCGAGAGCGTTTTCTCGATACACTTTGCCCTGCGCCTGTATCGTTCCGGCGGCAACGTGCAGCAGGAGAAATGTCCCAATTAGGCACTTTTGCCAGGCGGCGTTCGTATTCATGTTGATGTCCTTAAGCTGGGGATGCACCATTGCGAACCTTATTAGCGTAGCGCTAAAGCCAGCCGGCGAACGCTGTCGCGGATTTGGCGAACGTCGTAGCCCGCGTAACCCAGGAGCAGGCCGCCGCGTTTGGGTTTGTGGATGCAGTAGCTCGAAAGCGCCGGCGCATCGATCCCGGCCTTCGCCGCCGCCGCCGATGCGTCTTTGTCCTCCCGCGATCCTTTGATCCAAGCCATCAGGTGTAGACCGGTCTCGCAGGGGCATGCTTCAAGCAGTCCGCCCAATTCTCGCCGCGCCGCCCGCAGCAGCGTCTCCTGGCGTTCGCTGTACAAAGTCCGCATCCGCCGGATGTGGCGCAGAAAATGTCCCTCGTTGAGGAAGTCGGCCACCACCGCCTGCGTCAACGTCGACGCCTGGCGATCGACAACGGCTCGCGCTGCCACGAACGCACCCACCAAATCCGGCGGCACCACCAAATATCCAAGTCTCAGCGACGGAAACAGCGCCTTGCTGAAGGTGCCGAGGTAAAGCACTCGGCCGTCGTGGTCGAGTCCCTGTAAAGCGGCCAATGGCCGACCGGCGTAGCGGAACTCGCTGTCGTAGTCGTCCTCCACCACCCAGGCGTTGGCCCGGCTGGCCCAATCGAGAAGAGCGAGCCGGCGGCACAGACTTAGCGTCACGCCGAGCGGATACTGGTGCGACGGCGTGACGTAGACCAGCCGAGCGTCCGGGCATCGCGCGCTGGCGGCGGCGACGTCAACCCCGCATTCATCCACCGGCGCCGCGACCAACCGCGCCCCGGCGCCCTGAAACGCCGCACGCACGCCGGGATAGCCTGGGTCCTCGACCCAAGCGGCGTCCCCAGG
This sequence comes from Planctomycetota bacterium, assembly GCA_016195405.1. Classification (GTDB taxonomy): domain Bacteria; phylum Planctomycetota; class Planctomycetia; order Gemmatales; family Gemmataceae; genus JACPZP01. Next base: position 76,284 of record JACPZP010000117.1, read on the forward strand.
ATCGAGAAGAATGCGAACGATCAGGTCGAGCCCTTGCTGCGATCCCGTGGTGATCAGCACCTGCTCCGGATCGCAGTGGACCGCCCGCGCCGGTCCCAGATGGGCCGCGATGGCCCGGCGCAAAGGAGCATAGCCGGCGGGATGGTCGTAGCTCAAGAGTTGGCTCAGCGGCCGGCGGTTGTGCCGGGCCACAAGGCGCATCCAGATGTCGAACGGAAAGTCGTCGAGACCCGGGATGCCGGGGCGAAACGGGCGCGGCGTGCCGGAACGCCAAGGCACAGCCGAAGACGATCGCGCCAAGAGCTCGCCCCGTCGAGACAGGGCCCGGCGCTTCGCGGGGATCGGCCGGGCGCGTTCAGAGGTTGGGCGCACCTGGGTCATCTCTTCGGGCAGCGTACGATGCACGAAGGTCCCCGAACCGATCTTGCCTTCGAGATAACCTTCGGCGAGGAGTTGCTCATAGGCGTTGAGCACGGTGTTCCGCGACACGCTCAGCTCACGCGCCAAGCCGCGCGTAGCGGGGAGCCTCACTCCTGGCGCCAGGGTGCCGTCGAGGATGCCGCGCCGCAGCCCGTCATAAAGCTGGTGAAACAGCGGCGCCCCCGCAGCCGGATCGAGCGGCACCGTCAAGAGAGCGCCCTTGCGAATTCGTATTGCCATCGTCGCACCCTCGTAGGACGGATTTGCAATCCGTCCAGATTCCGGACGGATATCCAATCCGTCCTACGAGATAAAGTGGCACCATCGGATAGTCGAAAAGTGGCACTTGTCGCGGGACCACTCGCTGTTACTATTTACGCAGTTGAGTCCGGGAAAGCAACTGGGCATGGAGCCGGAGCTATGCAAGAGAAGACATCCGTTCCATCACGAGCGCAGGTCCGACGGCGGGACCGGGCGGTTACCGACAACGACTGGATTCGGGACTTCCTCAAGCGCGCGCCGTTCGGGACGCTGGCCACGATCGACGATCGCCAGCCCTTCGCGAACATGAATATCTTCGTGTACGACGAAAGAGAGCACGCGATCTATCTGCACACGGCGCGAGCGGGGCGGACGCGCGATAACATCGAAGCGGAGCCGCAAGTTTGCTTCAGCGTCGCCGAGATGGGCAGGCTCTTACCTGCGCCCACGGCACTGCACTTCAGCGTCGAGTATGCCGGCGTGGTGGTGTTTGGCCGGGCCAGGGTCGTCGCCGACGACCTCGAAGCCGAGCACGCGCTGCAACAATTGCTCGACAAGTATGCCCCGCACCTTCGCCCGGGCCGCGACTATCGGCCCATCCAGCCCGAAGAATTGGCGGCGACGACCGTCTATCGCATTGAGATCGAGGAATGGAGCGGCAAGCAAAAGGTCGCGCCACCCGATCATCGGGGTGCATTCACATATGCCGGCATTGTCATTAGTCAGTCGTCCGTGGTCAGTGGTCAGTTTGCGATTGACAACGGACAACTGACCACTGACAACGGACAAGGGGGGTAGGAGACTCAAACATGGGATTGCCGATTTTCATTGTCGATGCGTTCACCGACAAACCATTCGCGGGCAACCCGGCTGCGGTGTGCCTTTTGCCGATACCGCCCACCGAGGCATGGATGCAGCAGTTCGCCGCGGAAATGAACTTTGCAGAGACGGCGTTTCTCGTGCCGGAGACAGACGGCTATGACTTGCGCTGGTTCACTCCGGCAGTCGAGGTGGTCTTATGCGGCCACGCGACCTTGGCCAGTGCGCACATTTTGTGGGAAACGGGCCGACTCAAACCGACCGAGCAAGCACGTTTCCACACACGCAGCGGCCTCTTGACGGTGGAGCGCGGGCAATGGAATATGACCATGAATTTCCCGGCTCTTTCCACTGAACCGCGCCGGGAATGGGACGACCTTCCCGCCGCTCTTGGAGTCAAGGCGACTTTCATCGGCGGCAACAAGATGGACGCATTGGTCGAGGTCGAGAACGAGCAGGCGGTTCGATACGCCTGGCCGGACTTCGCGCTCTTGGCCAAACACCCGGTGCGCGGCGTCATCGTGACCGCCGGCGCCGACAACCCGTCGTACGACTTCGTCTCGCGCTTTTTTGCTCCTCGTTCTGGCGTTCCGGAGGACCCCGTCACCGGCTCAGCCCACTGCTGCCTAGGCCCCTACTGGGCCGAGCGGCTCAATAAGCGCGACCTCGTTGGCTATCAAGCGTCGGCGCGCGGAGGAATGGTGCGCGTCGGCGTTCGCGGCGACCGGGTCCATCTCGGCGGACAGGCAGTTACGATCCTGCGCGGCGAGTTGGGCGAAGCGGCTTCCCGGTCGGCAGCGGGTGGAGAGAGATCGGAGGCGCGTCTCGAAAAGGTCGGATAACGATGACGTCGTCCAAAATTCGCCTAGAACCGTTTGAAAGCGCCGACGCTGCGAGGCTTTGCGCATGGATCGATTCGCCTCGCTTGCTACTTCAATGGAGCGGCCAGACTTTCCGGCTGCCTTTCGACGTCGAACAGATGGCGGCGCATCTGCACAAGTCCCAGACGAGCGGCGGCGCGCATCAGATTCTGCGAGCGCGTGAGACAGCTTCCGGCCGGGTTTTCGGGCACGTCGAACTGGTCGCCATCGACCGACTACACGGGAACTGCCGCATTGGCCGGGTGTTGATTGGTCCGCCTGACAAACGTGGTCAGGGACTCGGAAAGCAACTGATGGCGGAACTTCTGCGCATGGGTTTCTTGGAATTGGGACTTCACCGCATGGAACTTGAAGTCTATGACTTCAATCGCGTCGCAATTCGTTGTTACGAGAGCCTGGGCTTTCGCCGCGAGGGAGTTCGTCGGGAGTGTGTGCGACTGGGCGATGAGTTCTGGAACTCGATTTGGATGGCTGTTCTCCGTCGCGAATGGAATGGTGCACATTCGGCAGGCGCGGCTCATGAAAGGCGGGCGGAGTGATGATCTTCGCCGACAACACCGCCACCGTGGGCAAGACGCCGTTAGTCGAGCTTCGCCGGCTTGCAAAAGGGCTGCCGGGACGAGTACTCGCCAAGCTGGAAATGCGCAATCCGTGCGGAAGCGTAAAGGACCGCGTCGGCGTTGCCATGATCGAGGATGCCGAAAGACGAGGCGCGCTGCGACCGGGAATGACGATCGTTGAGGCGACCGGAGGCAATACTGGGATTGGGCTTGCGTTCGCGGCGGCAATCCGACGTTACCATCTGATTCTGACGATGCCGGAAACGATGTCGCGCGAACGGGTCGCGCTCTTGCGACACTTGGGCGCCGAGGTGATCCTGACACCGGGCATCCTGATGCGCGATGCTGTCGCAAAAGCGGTACAGCTTGTCAAGGAACTTACAAGTGCCATCAATCTCGACCAATTCAGCAATCCGGTGAATCCGGAGGTCCACCGGCTCACGACGGCCGTGGAGATATGGGAGGACACGCGCGGCGCCGTCGACCTCTTTGTGTCCGCCGTCGGCACCGGCGGCACCATCACGGGCGTGGGCGAGATCATGAAAGAACGCAAGCCGAGCGTGCGTATCATCGCGGTGGAACCAACGGGTGCTGCAGTGCTGTCCGGCAAACCGGCGGGAAATCATCGCATGCCCGGAATCGGTGTAGGCTTCGTGCCGACTGTGCTCAATCGGGCGATCTTGGATGAGATCGTCGCGGTTACCGATGACGAAGCCTTCGCCTGTGCGCGTCGACTGGGTCGAGAGGAGGGCATTCTGGCCGGTGTATCGTCGGGCGCGGCGCTCCATGCGGCACTCACGGTCGCAGCGCGGTCTGACGCCGTGGGAAAGACCGTCGTGACGCTGCTCGCGGACACAGGCGAACGCTACATAACGACCGAATTGTTCACCCTGTTGTCCTGTGAGCCGAACCGGACGTGTGCGCGATGCCGGGTATTGGTCAGGCTCGGCTCGCCGGACCTAACAACAGAGGACATACTCTTGAAGGAGGTTGCAATGGACAGGAAAATCATTGAGAACTATGCCGCGTGCGGGAGCCAACTGCGTCGGGCAGTGGCTGGGTTAAGTAAGGATGACCTCACGGCGCGGCCCGGTCCTGGAAAATGGTCGATCCTGGAAGTGATCGTTCACCTAACCGACAGCGACAGTATTTCCATCGACCGCATGAAGCGCATCCTCACCGAGGACAACCCGTCGCTTCTCTATGCCGACGAGACCGCGTATGTCGATCGGCTCTTCACCCACGATCAGTCGTTGGACGACGCCTTAACGCTATTCGAGGTGAACCGGCGACAGTTCGCACGCGTCTTGCGGAAACTACCCGATGACGCTTTCGAGCGCCAGGGCACGCACAACCGGCGTGGCGCCGTCACTGTCGGAGAAATGGTGAAGGACTATGTCGAACACGTCGAGTATCATCTGAAGTTCGTGCAGGAAAAGCGGGCTCAGCTTGGTAAGCCGGCCGCCCAAACGGCGAAGTGATCTTTACTTCAGAGCATGCTGCATGGAAAGCAGTAAAGGCGCGGGACGGATGGAAAGCTCTTCGTAATGAACGGCGTAGTACACGGATAGAAAACCGTAAACACAACCAATGGCCAAAGTCGAAGGCCAGACGAGTTGCTTACGCCTCCATGAGCAACATAGACTGCGAGCGCCGCCGCGAAAAATAAGCCCGCGAACTTGAAGAGGAAAAAAGCCACGAGCCCGAAATTGCCCACCATCCTGGCGGCGAAAGGATTCTGTTCCCAGAGGTGCATCAACTCGCGGTGCAGCCAGGCGAAGTAGGCGTCGTAGGCGGCTGCCGCGAAGATGAACGCCCATGCAAGTACCAAAAAGCTCCGCCTCATGCCTTCGCCCCTCTTTATTTCGTCACTGCATCTTCTCCAATCTTTCACACTTTTAGCAAACAACAGGAACGGGCACAAGAGCGTTTGAATGGATGCGCACGGGGTTCAGCGAGCCCAAATCGTAGTTTAGCGGATTTGACGATTCATATATCAACTCGAGGGCAGCATTTCTCGCCGCTAGAGGACGCCATCCGCTGGCGCGTCAGGTGTTGAGGTTTTTCAGATGTTCTCGCAAACTATGGAGTTCTCGCCATGATCCGCGGACTTCGCACGGTCATCTACCACACTCCCGATCTCGCAAAAGCCAAGGCGTGGTACGCCCAGATGCTTGAGAGGCAGCCCTACTTCGATCAGCCGTTCTACGTCGGCTTCTCTGTCGGCGGCTTCGAACTCGGCCTGATTCCCGATGGCACGCCGGGTCCAGGAGGCACCGTTGCGTATTGGGGAGTGGAAGACGCGGCGGCGACCGTCAAACGCCTTAAAGCGTTGGGCGCCAAGCTATGCGAGCCGGTCAAGGACGTCGGCGAGAACATTAAGGTGGCCACGGTCGCCGATCCGTTCGGCAACATCTTCGGCATCATCGAAAATCCGCATTTCTCAACCAAAAATATCGAGTAGCTAGGAGAATCTCCATCATGCGACTACCTCCCGGCCAGGTCGAGACCAAGCTGTTCCCTGTCGTAGGCGAAAACGCTTCTGCCGACTCAACTACCAAAGGAAGCTGGACCTTGACCATTGACGGCGAGGTTTTGAATTCGCTGCACATCACGTTGCCCGAACTGCTGGCGCTGCCGCAGCGTGACCTCGTCATGGACGTACACTGTGTCACCGGGTGGACGCGGTTTGACACGAAGTTCACCGGCATTCCCATTTCGGATTTGCTCGAACGCGCCAGGCCGCGTCCCAATGCGAAGTTTGTTCAGTTCATAGCCAATTCCCCGCGCGACCACGACACGTCCTTGCCGTTCGACGTGGCATCCGCGCACTGCTGGCTGGCTCACTCCGTCAACGGCGAACCACTTAGCCGCGAGCACGGCGGCCCCTTGCGAACCGTCACGCAGGGGCGATATTTCTACAAGAGCCTCAAGTGGGTTCGCCACATTCGCGTGCTGACCAACGACGTTCCCGGTTACTGGGAACGCGAGTCGGCCTACCACAACAATGCCGATCCGTTTCGGGAGGAGCGTTACGACGAGGCGAGCCAGGCGACTGCGGAAAAGACGCGGCGCTTTCGTGAACTGGATAACTTTGATGAATTTCGCATCAAGGATGCGCCGGTCGTGCTCATCAAAGCGAACCTGTCGAATTGGACGCCACGGACCAAAGATCTGCGCGGATTGCAGTTGAAGGCTTGTGACTTTGACGGCGCCGACCTCTCGGGCGTCGATTTCCGAGGCGCGAATCTGACCTTGTGCAAATTCTTCCGTGCCAACCTGGCGGGCGTCGACTTCACCGGCGCCGATCTGGAAGGCGCGGACTTTACCGGCGCCGCATCTTTGGCAGGCGCGCGCTTCATCGACGCAGCGCTGGCCGCCGCCAAGTTCTGCATGGCCAAAAACGACGGCGAGCGGCGCGGGCCGAAGGATCTAACGGGGATGATCCTCAGGTGCGGCCGCGGCCTGATGGAATCGCAGGAGGAGTATCTGCGGCAGCGAGGAATCTTCGATCAAGGTTGATTCACTTTTGACAATTCGCCGTCGAATGGCCAAAATGATAATTGGCCTCCCACCAACGCGCCTTTTCTGATCCACAGGGCATCCGTCGCCCTCCGAACTCAAAGGATTGCCATGGCTCGCTGCACCCTCCTTGCATGCTTGCTTGCGTTTGCCGGATTGGCGTTCGGATTTCGCACGAGCACTCAGACGTCTTCGGACAAGCCGGCCAAAGGGCAGTTCGCGACAGTGCAGTTCGCCCGCGACATCCTGCCGATCCTGTCGGCGCATTGCTTCACTTGCCATGGACCCGACGACAAAGGCCGCAAAGCCGGGCTGCGGCTCGACGTGGCCGAGACCGCGACCAAGACGCTCAAGAGCGGCAACCGCGCCGTGGTTTCCGGTGATGTGAACAACAGCGCGATTGTTGCCCGTGTCTTTGCCATAGGCGACGACCGCATGCCGCCGCCCAAGAGCAATCATACGCTCAAGGACGCGGAGAAGAACCTCTTCAAACGCTGGATCGAGGAAGGCGCCGAATATCAACGCCATTGGTCGTTCGTCGCCCCGAAGCGGCCAACGCTACCGGAAGTGAAGAATAAGTCGTGGATTCGCAGTCCCGTGGATGCCTTCGTCCTCGCGAGATTGGAAAAGGAGAGCTTCCAACCCGGACCCGAAGCCGACCGCTACACGCTCGCGCGACGAGTCGCCATCGACCTAACCGGTCTGCCGCCGAGTCCCGAAATGGCCGATCTCTTCGTCAGCGATAAAAATCCCGACGCATACGAGAAATACGTCGATCGACTTCTGGCGCTACCCAGCTACGGCGAGCGCTGGGCCCAGGTCTGGCTCGATCTCGCCCGGTATGCCGATTCGAATGGCTATGCCGAGGATCAACCGCGCATGATCTGGAAATTCCGCGATTGGGTCATTGGGGCCATCAACGCCAACATGCCGTTTGACCAGTTCAGCATCGAGCAGATCGCAGGAGACCTTCTTCCCAATCCGACACAAGAGCAGCTCATGGCCACAGGCTTTCACCGCAACACGCTCACCAACAGCGAAGGCGGCACGAGCAGGGAGGAGTTCCGCAACATTGCCGTCGTCGATCGCGTCAACACGACGTTTCAGGTGTGGATGGGCGTGACCATGGCGTGTGCTCAATGTCACAATCACAAATTCGACCCATACACGCAGGAAGAATATTTCCAGGTGTTCGCCATCTTCAATCAGACTGAGGACAACGATCAAGTCGACAATCGTCCGAACTTGATGTACCTGTCAGCCGAACAAGCGAAGCACAGAGCCGCTCTCGAAGCCGAGATGTCTAAGCTGCAAAACGAACTAAAGAAACTGCATCCGGCGCTCGATGCCATGCAGGAGCAATGGGAAAAAGAGGCGGCGAAGGACAAGCTGCCCAAGAACATCCAAGCCGTCCTCGGCCATGTGGCCGCCAAGCGCAATCCCAAGCAGAAGGAAGAATTGGCGGACTACTTCCGCGCAAAGCTTCGCGAACTGAAGGAACTGCAGCCGCGATTGATAAGGGTTCGGGCGGAGCTTTCCCAGGTGCAGCCGGTGCCGACGCCGATCATGAAAGAGCTGGCCGACGGACAGAAACGCACCACCAAGATCCACATTCGCGGCGACTTTCTCAATCTGGGTACGGAGGTCAAGCCCGGCGTGCCGTCGCCGTTTCATCCGTTGCACGAGGCGATGCCGCCCAATCGGCTGGCCCTGGCAAAGTGGCTTGTAGATCCGCGCAATCCGCTCACGAGCCGGGTGACGGTGAATCGTTACTGGGAACAAATCTTCGGCGTCGGCCTGGTACAAACTCCGGAAGACTTCGGCCTGCGAAGTTCGATGCCGCACCATCCGGAGTTGCTCGATTGGCTGGCGGTGGATTTTCAAGAAACCCTTAAGTGGGACACTAAGAAACTGCTCAAAATGCTCGTGTCGTCTTCGACGTATCGTCAGTCTTCGAAGGTCACGCCAGCGCTGGCCGAGCGCGACCCCGGCAATCGTTTGTTTTCGCGCGGGCCGCGTTATCGCAGTTCGGCGGAGATCATTCGCGATCAAGCCCTCTTCGTCAGCGGCCTATTGAGCACGAAGATGTTTGGTCCGTCGGTTCGTCCGCCGCAGCCCAAGACCGGCCTCAGCGCCGCGTTCGGCCCCGGCACCGATTGGACGGCGAGCACCGGCGAAGACAAATACCGCCGCGGCCTGTACACGTATTGGCGGCGGACGACGCCGTATCCCTCGATGACGACGTTTGACGCACCGACGCGGACCGTGTGCACGGTCAACCGCCCGCGCACGAACACGCCCCTACAAGCCTTGGTGACGCTCAACGACCCATGCTATGTCGAAGCCGCTCAGGCCTTGGCCCGCCGCATCGTGAAGGAAAGCGGCAGCACGATGGACGCACGCGCGCAACACGGGTTTCGCCTCTGCCTAATTCGGCCTCCGGGCGAGCAGGAAGTCCGCCGCTTAGTCGCTCTCTACCAGGAAGCACACACGACGTTCGCGAAAAATGCCAAGGAGGCCCTGCAGATGGCGACCGAACCGCTCGGCCCAGTTCCCGAAGGCATGCACACCGCGGAACTGGCGGCGTGGACGGTTGTCGCCAACGTGTTGTTAAATCTGGATGAGATGTTCGCGAAACGCTAACGTAACCCGCGGTTCGCAGAACCGCGCGGGTTTGCGACCCGCGGCTTAACAATAAGGTGCACGATGACGTTCGAATACGAGAATCGCCTCCATGTCACCCGCCGCCACTTCCTGCGCGACTGCCAGGTCGGCATCGGCGGCTTGGCCCTTTCTTTGCTGCTGGGCGATCGATCGAACGCTCAAGATCGCCAGGCCAATCCCTTGGCGCCGCGGCGGCCGCCCTTTGCCCCCAAGGTGAAGAACGTCATCTATTTGCACATGGCTGGGTCGCCGCCGCATTTGGACTTGTTTGACTACAAGCCGGAGTTGGTCCGTCGCAACGGTCAGGATTGTCCGCAAGAATTCCTTCGCGGCAGGCGCTTCGCCTTTACCAGCGGCACGCCCAAACTCCTGGGCACGCCGCAGCGCTTCGGACAACATGGCCAGAGCGGGGCGTGGATTTCCGAGGCGATGCCGCGGCTGGCGACTATCGCCGACGACCTCACGTTCATCAAGTCGATGTACACCGACCAATTCAACCACGCTCCCGCGGAATTGTTGCTATTCACCGGTTCGCCGCAATTCGGTCGGCCGTCGATGGGCTCGTGGGTCACTTACGGCCTCGGCTCGGATAATGAGAATCTGCCCGGCTTCATCGTCCTGGTTTCCAGCGGCGTCTTTCCGAGCGCCGGCAATAGCGATTGGTCAAGCGGCTTTCTCCCCTCCGTTTACCAAGGCGTGCAGTGCCGGTCCGAAGGCGACCCGGTGCTGTACGTTTCCAATCCGCGTGGCATGGACCGCTCGATGCGCCGGCTGAGCCTTGACGCGCTGCGTGATCTCAACGAGATGCAAGTCGCGGAATTGGGCAGCCCGGAGACGCGGACGCGCATCGACCAATACGAGCTTGCCTTCCGCATGCAGACGGCCGTGCCGGAGGTGATGGACATTTCGCGTGAGCCGCGGCAAGTGATCGACATGTACGGCGCTCAGCCCGGCGCCGCGAGCTTCGCCAACAACTGCCTCCTGGCCAGGCGCTTGCTCGAACAGGGCGTCCGCTTCATTCAACTTCACGATTGGGGCTGGGACTTCCACGGCACCGGCGCCGCCGAAGCCATCACCGAAGGCTTGCGCACCAAATGTCGTGGGATGGACCAGGCCGTCACGGCTCTGATTCGCGATCTGAAGCATCGGGGATTATTGGACGAGACCCTGGTCATCTGGGGCGGCGAATTCGGCCGCTCGCCGTTCCGTGAAGGCCGGACAGCGAACAGCCCGCTTTTGGGCCGCGACCATCACCCGTTCTCGTTCACGATCTTCATGGCCGGCGGCGGCCTCCGGCACGGCATCACCCACGGCGCCTCCGACGAACTCGGTTTCGACGTCGGCGACAACGGCGTCCACATCCACGATTTCCAAGCAACCATCATGCACCTCTTGGGCTTCGACCACACGCGGCTGACGTTCCGCTTCCAAGGACGCGACTATCGGCTGACCGACGTGCACGGCAACGTGGTGGAAGCAATACTCGCGTGAGTACAAACAAGTGGTGTGCCGCCGGGAGTGATGGAATTCGTTTCACTCACTCGGGCGACGTCGTGAGAATTATTCACGAATTCCAAACGCTCACGGCTGCCCGCCTTTCCAAATGGGCGACTTCAGCCACGAGGCAGCGGGGTCCACGTCCAAGTAGCTCAGTGCCACTTCCGAGTCCAACGCAATCGCTTGACGCAGGTACTCGACGGCCTGCCTCAGGTCGTCGCCGCCGCCGCGATTCCAGTGGAAGCGCGCCTTCAAATAAGCGTCATAGGCCTCGGTCTTCACCGGGCGGGCTGAACCCAGATGGACTTCTTCCTCGAGCGTCAGCGCGACGTTGATTTCGTGGGCGATGGCCCGTGCGACTTCGCTTTGCACGATCAGAGCGTCGCGCAGTTCCCGTTGATAGCTTTCCGCCCACAAATGCTCGTCGGTCTCCGTGCGGATCAACTGCGCGGTGATTCGCACATACGATCCCGAATGGAGCATGGATCCTTCGACCACCGCGTCCGCATTCAGCTCGCGGCCGATCTGACGTAGCGGCTTCCGCGCATCCTTGTATTGCATCACGGTGGTTCGCGAAACGACCTTGAGGGCACGAATCTTGGCAAGATCGGCAATCAGCGCCTCGGTCATGCCGTCGACGAGATACTCGGTCACCTCCTTGGTGGCCGAAAGGTTTTGAAAGGGCAAGACCGCAATGCAGGGGCGATGTCCGGGCCGCGCGGTTGGGGCGAGAGATTCCTTCACTCCCGCGCCGGGCTGAATGCTCTCAGGCCGCAGGCTCTTCAGGATGAAGGCCAAGTCGCCGGCGGATTGGAAGCGATTCTCGGGCCGTTTGTCGAGGCAGCGAATGATCACGTGCTTTAGCTCCGCGGAAATGCCCAAGGATTCTTCAAGCGGGGCCGGTTCGTCCTTAAGGATCGCCGCCATGACTTCCGCGGCCGACCTGCCTGGAAACGCGCGACGGCCCGTCGCCATTTCGTAAAGCACGCTTCCCAAGGCGAAAATGTCGGCGCGAGCGTCGGCCGGCTCGCCTCGAACTTGTTCAGGGGCCATGTAGCCGGCCGTTCCCATCACCCTGCCCAACTCGGTCAGGCCGGAGACGTAGGAGGCGGTGGCGCCCTCAGCGGCCGGCGCGGCTTCAAAGCGCGCCAGACCAAAATCCAGAATCTTGATTTGGCCGCTCGAGCTAAGAAAAATGTTCGCCGGCTTCAGGTCGCGATGGACCAGGCCCTTCGCATGGGCGGCGGCCAGGCCCGCTGCCGCTGCCGCTCCGATTTCCAGAACGCTCTGCAATGGGAGTTGCGCGCGATCGAGTCGATCCCGCAGTGTCTCCCCTTCCAGAAGCTCCATGACGGCGAAGGAAACGCCCTCGTCGGCGCCCACGTCAAAGATGGCCAGGATGTTTGGGTGGGAAAGGGCCGCCAGCGCCTTGGTCTCGCGTTCGAAGCGTTCCAGCGCTTCGCTTGCGCCCGCGAAGGCTTGCGGCAGCACTTTGATCGCCACTTCGCGCCCAAGGCGGCCGTCCTTGCCCCGGTAGACTTCCCCCATGCCGCCGGCGCCAAGCGGAGCAACAATCTCATACGGGCCCAAACGCATTCCGGGATTGAGACGCATCGCTCGCACTTCTCGCGCGATCCTTGGGAACGACATGTCACGGCGACGAGTTCATTCTACCAGGGAGCCGTCCGAGAAAGGGCGACAGTTACCGCTGATTGCGAGTCTATTTCTTTTTCATCAGCCGCTGGAAGACGATGAAGCCGAGCGTTGCCGCGGCGCCTAGGGCACATAGTAATGTCAAGATCAGACCGATTCCGTTTAGACTGGATAACCGGATCACATCAACGAGCCGCCAAAGTGCATCCAGGGCCGCCCAACCAGACGCGGACCAAAGACCAATGTCAAGGAGCTTGGATTGTTTTCCGAAGATGACAAAAGCAAGAAATCCCAACACGCCGCCTGTAACGACGAAGTGAAGTGCTCCCATTCCCGTGCTGATTCCAAGTACGGATGCGCCTTGTATGGGACCAAAGGACGGAATAGAGACCCAGGGCAAGAACGTCATGAGCATCATTCCGCCCAAGCAGCCGGCACCCGCATAAAAAAGCGTTTTCGACAGCGGATCGAAGCCGGCCGTCTGGAAAAAAGCGTCCAGCGTCTTGCCGATTTCAACGCCGGGCGAAGGCGGCGCGATGGGCGGCGGCGAAGCTGCGGGCGCCGATGCCACCGGAGCGGCAGTCAAGGGCGCGGCGCTCGCCAGCGGCGGTACGGTTATAACGGCTTTGCACTTGGGACAACTCACCTGCATGCCGGCATGTTCGTCGGCAACCGCGCATTGCTGGGCGCAACCCGGACAGGTAATCGTAATCGCCATTGGTGGATCCCTCGGAAATAGTTAAGGCCGGTCCTCAACTATAACTCGTGAATCCGAGTTGGGCGGCGTTAAAGTCCTTTTCGCTGCGACATTCTCTGCACGACCAAGGTGATAAACGCACCCGCCACGCCGAGCGAGGCCACGAGAGCGAGGTATAGCCCCCACCCGGCCCACCGGCCCATATGGATGACATCGATAAAGCGCCAGAGCACGGAATGGGCGCCCCACCAAGCGGCCGCCCACAGGCCAAGTTGGAAGAATTGCTGACTCTTGCCCAGGAAGAATGAAAACACCAACAGAAAGCCGATCTCGAGCGTGAAAAACAAAGTCATGAGGCCGCCGCTATCACTGACTCCTAGGCTCCCGGTGTTAAGCTGCGGCGGAAGATTCAGAGCTAGATCTTCCGTGCCTACCCGAAAGGAAGCCCGCCACGGCAGGAGCGTGGTAAGTGCCAAGAGGCAGAGGCAACCCCATCCCGCGTAGACCAAGATTTTGCTGAATTGGTCCAGACCCAGCGCCCGCGCGGCGTCATCGAGTCCAGCCAGCGCGCCTCGTGCGGGCGGTGCCGGAGGCGCCCCCGGCGCGGAAGGCGGCGGCGCGGGTGGCGCGCTTTCAAAAGCAAACGGCGAAGTTGCGGCAGCCGGTGGCGGGAGCGGCGGAATATTCACCGGCGCCGCGGGAACCGTCCCTGCGGGCACCGTTCCCGCCGCCGGAACCGAAATCACCCCCCGGCAGCGCGGACAGGCGACTTGCTTGCCCGCGTGTTCGTCGGCGACGGCGCACATTTGACTGCAACTAGGGCACGTCAGCGTGATCGACATGAGAGGCGTCCTACATCTTTGGCATGACTCGTAGGACGGATTTGCAATCCGTCCGTTCATCTGGACGGTTTGCAAAACCGTGCTACTCTTTTTCCACTTCGAAATCGAACGGCTTCAACGCTTCTTTTAGCTCCGGCTCGTCCTCCAGGCCAGCAAATTCTCGCAGCCAGCGTTCGGTTTCCCGCTGCGACATGCGGTGCTCGCCGCGCTCCGGCTGCTCGGGACGAGCCTGTCGTGGCCGCCGCAATTCGTCGAGATGATCAAGAAACTCGGCGCATGCCATCGGCTTGGCGCCGCGCCGTCGCGCCGCACCTTGCAAACGAGCGTCGCTGGAGACGACGATCAGTTCCTTGGGCTGCTTGTGAGCGGCGATGGCGCCCTCGATGAAATCGTCCGCTGTCGGCTCTCTGATCGCGAACTCCACGCGAATGCCCTTGTGCGTCGTCGAGCCTTCGACGCCCTTCGGTGGCGCGCCGGCGGCGTCGAAAACGACATTGACGCGATCCGACTCAGCGCCGAACGCTTCGGCCAACAAATTGAGCAACCGGTTGCGGGCGCGCTGGAGGCCGCGCGGACCGACCTTACCGCCCAAGATCCCCAGCGCGTGCAACAGGTTGTAGCCGTCAATCAAGTAGCTTGACACGACTCACCTTGGACCGTGGTCGCAGTTTCTTTCGCAGGTTCTTCGAGCCGAGGCGGACCGAAGTCGGGACGATGGAAGAGAGTGGACAGCTCGCTTCGAGGCGTCAGCCCGACCGGCTCAGGCATCGCCGTTTTGGGAGGCAGCCAGCTCACGGGCGCCTCGGCCATCATGCAGCCGAAATGGTTCGCCTTGGCCAGAATCTCAATGTGAACGAGCGAGCCGCGGCTCTGGATCGGGATACGGCGAAACACCTCGCGGCGAAACAGGCGGAACGGGCACTCGGGATCCTGCACGCGCAAGCCGAAAATCCAACGTGCCTGAAAACGGCGTCGCCAACCCGTCCAGCCGAGCCAACTGGCGCGCCCTGGTGGAAAATCACCGAGCAAAATTCGCGCCAGCCAATGGCGGAGCCAACCCGCCGCGATCAGCCAACCGGGCGTCGGTACGGCGACGCGATAGCCGGTGACCAGATCGACTTGGTCGATGTGCTCGAGAAAGCGCTGCAAGTCCGCCGGCTGAAATTGCTTGTCGCACGTGGCATAACAGAGCAGCGGATGCTGAGCGGCCGCGATTCCTGTTGCCAGCGCCGCGCCCGGACCACGCCAATCGTCATGGCGAAGGAAGCGAAGGGCGGGTTGCTCCTGCGCCAACAGTTCCAAAAGCCCCTTGGTGTCATCGCTGCTGCCGTCGTCCACAAGCACAATCTCAAAGGGCTGGTTGCGAATCTTCAGGAACTGGAGCCAGGCTTCGACGACCTCAAGCACGACGGCGCCGGCGTTCCGAGCGGTAAGAACTAAACTCAAAGGCGCCTGCGCCACGGGAGGGCGCCGGGCGGCAACAGATGTGTCAGTTAACGTAACTTCGGTGGCCATATCTAAAGTCGATGATAAGCCGACGCGGATTGCGGGGAAAGGGGACGCGGCGAACTCCTCGTGGGGCCCTGAGTAATTCTTTTCATCCCATCCACACGCACGACGTGGCGAAACGTATTTCCGCCTGTGAAACGCGTGAAACGTATTTGCGAATTTAGCCGTAAACGGTTGGTTCCATTGGAGCAAAGTCGTTTCATTTCGCGAGGAGGGTGGCGTCGTGAAAGGAATTGCCGGTGGTGAAACATATTCCACCGATGCTTAGGCGGTGGAGGACGCCGCACGCGCCCGACCTGCGCTCGGTTCGGGTCTCCGATCGTCGCGCTACCCCGCCAACCCGCGCGTCGCCGCCAGGGCCGCGGCCATTTCTTCGGCCGTGACCTCGTCCAGATAATCCAGTGGGCTGGTCGTACGTGCCACGCCCTTGTCCATGACGTGCGTGTAGATCATCGTCGTTGATACGTCTTTGTGTCCCAAAAGTTCCTGCACGGTTCGAATATCGACGCCGCGCTCCAGGAGGTGCGTCGCGAAGTAATGGCGGAACGTGTGGCAGCTGGCGCAGTCGGCAGGTGCAGTCGGTAGGCTAACCACAAAACTTCTCGGGGTGGGTGATCATGCCACCGAGCATCCGGCCCACTTCCTCGTACCCCGCGGTCAATTCTGCCGCCAAAGCCTCGGACCAGTAGCCACAATCACGACCGTAATCGATCCAAACCTGTGTCTCCGCGCATTCGCCGTCCGCATCCGCAAGCTTGCTGAGGAAGGCGTTGGGGTACTGTCGCTTCCGATATGCCTCGGCAACGTTAGCGGTTACACTTCGTGAAGATCGACGAGCTTGATCCGTCAATGAAAAACGCTCTTCCGGTGGGAATCGTTTGGATTCATGAAAAATCCTCATTGCGAGTTGGTAGGCCATTTGGTAAACCTTGAGATCCTTAAATCCACGTGACATCAATCGCTCCTTTCTGGCTACTGCCTACTGCCACTGCTGACTGGTTACTGCGTCTGCGTGCTCGCCGAAACATGATCTTTGACGGCCAGGTGCGTCAAGAATTCTTCGATGTGCCCGCCGCCAAGCTCGAGAGGGTGGCGTTTGCGGTGAAATAAGATATAGCGACGCATCCACATCACGTAGCAATCTTCGGTGCGCAGTGAATAATGCCGTACACGCATAACCTGCCGCGCCTGATCCAGCAAACGCGGCTTCTTCTCCGTATCCTCCCTGTCGCTCAGGCCTGGTGGCGCGATGCAAGTGGCGGCAGATTCTGCGCGCAATCGCCCGACTGCGGCTTGGGGCATTTCTCGCAGCAGCACTTCTCGATACAAGAAGCTGAGCGCGTCCCGGGCTTCACCTTGGAAACCGCCCGCGCGTGCAACGGCATGCAAAAACGCGTCGATTTCCGCACTTCCCATCGTGTCCGGGTGCCGTTTCTGATGAAAGAGAATGAAACGCCGATTCCATTCCACGTAGCGTTCAATGGCAGCAGCGCCGAAATGTCGCGTCGCCAAAAGCTGCCTCAGCCGATCCAGAAGTCTTGATGGTTGCGTTCCATACAGAGGAGGCGTACAATCGCGAAAAGATGTGGGATTCATGGCTTGCCCCGAGTTGTTCTGTAATATATACGTATGTACACTACTGGTCGGCGCAAGTCAAGAAGAATCTCGAATTAGACAGATTTCGTTCTGCATTTGCAGAAGATTAGGCAGAAGAAAAGACTGCCATGACGGAATTGGGATTTGCGCAAACTACGGACGGCGGACGCGGCCGTCGATGACGGCTTTTTTACGGACTCGCCAGAGGTAGCCAAGAGTCGCGCATGGCGTCCTCTCCCGGGTCGTGTTCACCTTC
>JACPZP010000118.1 GCA_016195405.1 Planctomycetota bacterium
GCCACCTTGGCAATGAACTCCGCGCTGTGCTTGCGCTTCCGAGCCATCCCTGACCTCCTGGCCCACGGCCAAATTTCGCCGGCTCTCCACCGGTCGTTTTTCTATCCATTCCCGTGGTCCAGTTTTTGGGGTCCACTTCATATTAACCAAGAAGAGCGAGATCATCAACGACTTCGCGACGACGGGAAGAGTCCGCATCGTGCCGGCGACTTACGATTTGTCCACCGGCGTGGTCAATTGGCTGGAGGCGCCGCGGAAGTAAGGACTGCTGTTGGCGAAGAACTTGACTTGGCGCGACGCCAAGGTCGATACTTCCACGCGAAGGGCGCCGCGGCAAGCGCGAGGGGCGGGCCTAGGATCCAGAGCCAGGGTGTGCCTGTGGGCACATCCCAACAGCGAAGGTATCCCTCGTCCGCAACAAAGAGCGTGCCGGCATCAGGCGTAATAAAGGCGTGCACAAACACTCTGCTGTTCCCTGCGACATCGAGTCGGCTAACAACACGCGAGTCATTAGCGTCAACGACGACAAAGTGATTTCTCACGTCGGTGCCAAATCGCACATTCATTCGAAACCAATCGAATAGAAACTTTTCGAAGGCGTTAGGCTCATTTCGATTCGCTGTTTCCCGAATGGTGATACACTCGAAATGGCCCGCGCTTGAACAGCCCGGCATTAGTGCTTTGGACGCGTCCGATTCAATCGAGAACCGTAGTCTGCCCGTGCTGGCGTCATGAAAGTGAATGGCTCGATCGCGAACAATCAGACGTTTGGCGTCCGCACTGAAATAGGGGAAAGCGGTTCCCTCGGTGTTCCAAACC
This sequence comes from Planctomycetota bacterium, assembly GCA_016195405.1. Classification (GTDB taxonomy): domain Bacteria; phylum Planctomycetota; class Planctomycetia; order Gemmatales; family Gemmataceae; genus JACPZP01. The sequence continues at coordinate 820 of JACPZP010000118.1, forward strand.
TCTTTTGTCGATGGTAGCTCGTATACACGGAGGCACGAACCGACGACAGCTAGAAATTGGCTGTCGGGGCTGAAGTTGAACGACGTCGTCTTATCCCATTGCATGAGGCATTTTCGCTCTTGCACGTTCCACAACTCTAATCTTGAGTCTACGCTGACTGCGATGTGTTGACCGTCGGGCGAAAATCTAAAGCTTGGCTCTGACTCAAAGGGGACGGTCAAAAGTACCTTGTCTGTCTTCAAATCCAACAAGTCCGCTTGACCGGGACCTGATGGAAGCCCGGATCGGAACTGCCCTGAAACGCGCATCAATTGATTGCCGTCCGGTGATATCCCAGCCGACAAGGCCCGGGGGAAGCTTCGAATCTTCTCGGCCGGGATATCGAGTACAAGGATGGACCCGTCTCCGAGAAGACAAAGCTTGTCATTGTTTTGACTGAACTCAAATGAATAGTAACCCGATTTGTTTTCAAGCCCAACCTTCCATTCACGCCCGGTTTCTAAATCGGCAAACCACAGCAAATTGCTTGGAAATGGCGCGTAAACGCAAATTCGGCGATCTTCGGACAGGCAAGGCCGGTGGTTAATTGGAACGTCGGCCAGAATGCGCGACATACGGCGTCCACTTTCGATGTCCACTATCCATATTGCGCCTTTGCTATGATCAGACGAATCCAAAACGATCAGACCATTGTTTTTCGGCGTCAATGCGAGCAGGATGGCGCCTGGCATTGACCAGCGCGGTTGCGGCGGTACGAAACAGAATAGAGTCCAGCCCAGGAGTCCGAGAAACGGAAGGTAGAGGCTCGAACGAAGTCGGCGAGGGATTCGGGAAAAAACTTGCATCGTCCCGCTCAGGTTAAATAGAGTCGACCGGTCCCGCGAAAACGATCAATGTCGCAGAATATTGAAATCAAGCGCACCGCCGCCTTTTCAGTACCTTTGCCATTTTCCTTCGCGTCTAAAATCGCTTGGAGCTTCTCGCGCGATTTCCGCAGTTTCTCCTCGATCTCTGGAGGATTGCCACGCGCATCTCTTGCAAGCATTTCTTGATAGACCGGCAGAACCTCGGCCTTGTGTTCCTCGATGTACCGAATCGCGCACTGAACCTGCGCTGAATTTAGTCCGAAGAGCAAGGCGATGGAGTTGGGCCGCCAACCGGCCTCCGTATAGTCCATCAAGTCATACACGGTGATCCGCGTCCCTTTGATCTCCGGGCCGCGGCCGCGGTTAATGATCTCGATTTCCATGATTGTTCTCCGTTTTAGGATCGGAGTCCGGACCAACACTGGCATCCCCCTGCGGAAATTGTATCATGGCGCTTTGGCGGAATGCCAGAACAAGGAGACGGTCATGTCGTTGGTCGTGCAGAAATTCGGCGGCAGCAGCGTGGCGACGGCGGAGCGGATCATGGCGGCGGCGCGGCGGGCCATTCGCGCCAAGCAGGAGGGGCACCAGGTCATCGTCGTCGTCAGCGCCCGTGGCGACACCACCGACGAACTCATCGAGCTAGCCCACCAGATCACCGATAAGCCGCCGGCCCGCGAGATGGACATGCTGCTTTCGACCGGCGAGCAGGTCTCGATCGCACTCATGGCCATGGCGATTCAATCGCTGGGAGAGCCGGCCATCAGCTTTACCGGGGCGCAGATCGGCATCGTCACCGACAGCTTCCATACCAAGGCCCGCATCAAGAACATCTCGACGCAACGGATTCGCCAGGCTCTGGACGAGGGCAAGCTGGTAATCGTTGCCGGCTTCCAAGGCATTGACGAGGATTACAACATCACGACGCTTGGCCGGGGCGGCTCGGACACGACCGCTGTCGCCCTGGCCGCCGTTATGAAGAACAACAATGGCGCGGGAAGCCAGGACGTCGCTTGCGAGTTTTACACCGACGTGGACGGCATCTACACGACCGACCCACGCATCGTGCCGGAGGCCCGCAAGCTCGACGTCATCAGCTACGATGAGATGCTGGAGCTGGCATCCGTCGGCGCCAACGTTTTGCACTCGCGCAGCGTCGAGTTCGCCAAGAAGTTCGACGTGCTGCTCCAGAAACGAAGTTCCTTCACTGATCTCGAAGGGACGTGGATCGTTCCCGAATCGGAATGGATGCGCGAAGTCGTGGTGTGCGGCGCGGCCATGGTCAAGGACGAGGCCCGCGTCGCCATCGAAGGGGTGCCCGACCAGCCCGGCGTCAGCCATCGCATCTTTGCCGCCATCGCCGAGCAGAACATCGCCGTCGATATGATCGCACAAAACGTCGGCGTGCGCGGCAAGGCCAGCATCGGCTTCACGGTTCTCAAGAATGAGTTGCCAAGCACTCTGGCAGTGCTCGGGCCCCTGGCGGCCAGCCTGGGCGCGAAAATCGAGCACGAGGACGAAGTCAGCAAGGTGTCGATCGTCGGCACCGGCATGCGGACGCATACCGGCGTGGCTGAGAGGATGTTCGCCGCGCTAACAGACGCGGGCGTGAACATGAAGATGATCACGACCGGCGACATCAAGATATCGGTCTTGGTCAACAGGGCCGACGGCGTCAAGGCGCTGCGGGCCGTACATCAGGCGTTTGGACTGGACAAGATGCGGGCCGGGCGGGGGTTGTTGGGCCAACTCGTGCAAGGCGCCTTCAAGGAACGGCCGGCAGCGCTCGTGGAGGACGGCGGGCGGGACTTGACGAGCATCACGCAGAATCTGTCGAGCATGGAGGATATCGTCGTCAGCGACGTCTTGCTCAGCACGGACCAGGGACGCATCACGATTTTCAACCTGCCCGATCAACCCGGCAATTGCTCTAAGGTTTTCCAGGCGGTGGCCGGCGGCGGCATCGTTGTCGATTTGATCGTGCAAAATCTCTCAGGTCCGGGCCGGGCCCAGCTCTCGTTCAGCGTGCCACGCAATGATGTGCTCCGCGCTTTGCAGCTCACGCGCACGGTGGCGAAGAGCATCGATCCGGGCATCGACGTCGTGGCCGAGCCGGATATTGCCAAGCTGTTCGTCCTCGGAGTCGGCATGCGGACGCACAGCGGCGTCGCCCGGCGCATGTTCGGCGCCTTGGCGACGCGCGGCATCAATATCAGCATGATCAACACCAGTGAAGTGCGCGTCAGCGTGGTCGTCGACACCGACCGCGGCGAAGAAGCGCTGGCGGCGCTCAAAGAGGCGTTCCACGTGCCGTGATTCCCGGGTGTGGGACTAGAATCCGGCCAGCATTTCCATCGCTAGCTGACTCAAACTCTCTTCGCTGACGGCTACGGGATCGCCGCAGTCGGGGCAGCAGATGGCGCCGCGCTCGGTCAACGATGAAAAGATCATGTCTTCGAAGGTGTTGCCGTCGCCCAAAGCATACCACGGGCCGTCGGCGAACATTTGCTGGTGAATTTCATCGGCCGAAGCATCGGGGGGAGCGGCGAAGCGGCAGGAGCAGTTGGAGCAGTACAGTTCGATCCGCATGACAAGCCTCCGCGGTTCTGTTCCATTCCGTTTGAGTCGAACCATTGCGTAGCAAGGACAGTACCAAACCACTGGAGGGTGCGCGGTGCGGAGTCATTTCGATCCACAAGATATTGAATCTATTAGAGTTGTGGATTTATTTTCAGCGTGAGTGGGTCGCGTGGACGAGAAAAGCCTGGTGAACTTTTCCGCCCCAATGTAGTGGAATACGGATCAATATTTACAAGAGAGGCTTGGTAGGAAATGCAAAACCGCTTGCGGGTTGGCGCCACGGTTTTCGGTGGCGCTAACCCGCAAGCCGGTGAAAGGCAATCAATCTTTCGATTCGCTGGACGAGGCGCTTGACTGGGTGTTGAAGGCCAAGTCGAGGGCCACCATCGCCGGGTAAACGGCGCGATAGGCCGCCTCATCGTTATAGGTCGCGGGAGCGAAGCGCAGGCCGCGGTTGGCCAAGTATTCGGCAAGCTCTTGCACGCTACGGCCGCCGGTAGCCCATTTTTCAAAGTTGAATTGGGTAGTCGCTTCACCGCGTTCGAGGGCGACGCGAGCTTCGTCGAAGTCGTTGAGAAAGCGTTTGGCCTCGAGGTATTGCGAAGTCGGGATTTCCAACACCTTCTTGGTGAGCGTGTCGCGGATGCGCTCCAACTCGTTGCGCAAGTCTTTGAGGACGTTGGCGTCAACCTTGCCGTTGCGGGCGTTCTTTAAGAGCAATTGGGTCTGGGCCGCCACCGCCTTCTGTTGCTCCGCGCTCAGCAATTCCTGTAGGGCGAGCGGCCAAGTGAATTTGCCGTCGTCGCGCAACAGGCCGATGCTGCCTGAGGACTTGGTGATGTTGAGTTGCTTGAGAACGTCTTCGCTGATCGGGATCGGCTCCATCGACAACTTCTTGCCGGGGAATTTGCTGATGTCGGTGAGCAGCATGTTCAGGGCCGTGCCGTTGGTGACCTCATAGGGGTTCGAGTTGGTTTGGATGCGTTTGAGGGTCGTCTTGGCGATCTTGGCCTGATCCTCGGTGAAGGTGGGAGTGTTCTCCTTGAAATACCTGTCGAGGTCGAATTCCTTTTTCTTAGTGTCGAGCCTGGCCTGCCGGGCTTGCTCGCGCATGATGCGGGCTTGCTCCTGACTGGTGATGACGACGCCGTAAGCCCGCATGACGTCCGCTTGGCCCATCAGCGTGCCGCCGGAGATGTTGCCGTAGTAGCCGTAGGGATTGGTGTAGTAGGGATTGTTCACCGGGTTGTACGGGTTCAGGCCGGCGTAGGGATCGGAGACCGGGCTATAGGGGTTGGCCGCTCCCGCGTACGGGGTGTAAGGGTTGACGGCGTAAGGATTCGCCGCCGGGTTGTACAAAGGAGCCAATTGAGCGGCGGAGCGCGCCTGGGCTTGGATAAGGGCCAGGTAATTGTTCAGGGTCATTCCGGGGTTACCCACGACGTTGTTGCCTTGAAGGCCCGGATTGAAAGTGAACTGCGCAAGGGCCGACTCTTGACTTCCCAGCAGACCTGCCAGCAAAAGTGCACCAACTCCTAGTCGTCGCGCGACAGTGAACATGATTCGCCTCAAGGTTGGGGTGAAGATGGCACCAGGGGTTTCCGCACCAAGGTCTCCCGGAGGCGCCGACTCAAGGGCCTCCCACTCTTCCCCTTAATCCTATCCCGCGCGGAAGAGGGGTGCAAGCGGCTATTTCGCCAACAATTCTCTTATGTTGATCGAGCCGGGCCGCCGTTGCTAGAGGTTGCCTTGCCGATTGGTCATCTTTTCGCGAACGCGGGCCGACAGTTTCGGCAACTCCTGCATAGTTTCGCATTTGTATAATGCCCGCATGACCCTGCTCTATAGCGATCCGCTGTTTCTGCGCCACGAAACGGGTCGCCACGTCGAGATTCCGGCGCGGCTTCGTTCGGTTATGGCACGGCTGGAGGCGGCCGGGCTGATCGCGAAATGCACGCCGGGAGTTTATGAAACGCTCAAGCCCGAAGAAGTGGCGAAGATTCATGACTCGGGGATGGTCGAACGCGCAAGGCGCGCGGCCGCGACGGGCGGCGGCATGCTCGATGCGGATACCGTCATCTGCCCGGAATCCTTCAAGGTCGCACTGGCCGCCGCCGGCGCTTGTTCATCCGCGGTCGATGCCGTCGTAGCGGGGAAAGACTCGACGGCTTTGTGCTTGGTGCGTCCGCCCGGGCACCATGCGACGCCGCCGCAAAGCATGGGTTTCTGCCTGTTCAACAACATCGCCTTGGCCGCGCAGCGCGCCCGCGAGCGCCACGGCTTGGCGCGCATCTTGATCGTCGATTGGGACGTTCATCACGGCAACGGCACGCAAGACATCTTCTGGTCCGACCCGCAGGTGTACTTTTTCAGCATCCATCGCTACGGCATGGGCTTTTACCCCGGCAGCGGCGCCCTTGACGAAACCGGCACCGGTCCAGGTCTTGGCTTCACGCTTAATGCCGCGGTAAAGTACGGCACGCCGCGCAAGAGCTACCACGCTCAATTCGCGAGCGCGCTCGAAAAAGCCGCCGACAAGATCAAGCCGGAATTAGTGCTGCTCAGCGCCGGCTTCGACGCCCATGCCCGCGATCCCATCGGTTCGCTCGGCTTGGAGACGGAAGATTTCTCCGCGCTAACCCGACTGGTCCGAGACGTGGCACGGACCCACGCAAAGGGCCGCCTGGTGAGCTGTTTGGAAGGCGGCTATCATCTCGAAGCGCTGGCCGAATCGGTCGAAGCGCACTTGAACGAACTGCTGCAAGCATGAGGCAGCGGCGCGGATTGCTTCAGACCCCGCTGAGTGAATTATTTGGAGATAACTCGTTTGCCAGAAGAGATTTAAGGAAATGGTTTCAGCGAGGCGCTGGGACAGATACAATCCGGCATTTCGATGAAACAATCCGGCATTTCGATGAAACAATCCGGCATGTCAGTGATTGAATTCCGTGCCTAATAAGGCGGCAACAAACGGCGAAATCCGTGCACCAGCACGACCGCAAGGAACACGAGATTTCTTAAGGCCAATCCGGGCCAGAAGATGCCTTGCGGACCTGGTGAATTACTTTCTGAATGCGCGGCGAGGCGTTTCGCGATCCTTTTCATCCAGCCGACGCTTCGAGGCCACTCGACGATGCGATCCAACCAATCCGCGGGAATACCGCCGATGCCGGAAGTCGCGCCAACGAGCGCGCCGACAAGCGCTGCCGTCGTGTCGCTATCGCCGCTGAGGTCGATGATTTCCTCCACCGCGCGACGGAAATCGCCGGGATAGCGCAGCCAGCAATAAAGAACTGCGGGGACCGTGTGGTAGATGTACCCCGTGATCCCCTTGCGCAATCCGAGAGAATCCGCCAATCCTTCCGCGGAAAAGAAAGCGATGCCGGATTGGAGGTTGACCGAAGATGCGGCGGGCGCGCCGCCGTGAGAGACCCTCGCGAGGCAAGCCCAGAGCGTCGCCGACCGCCATGCCGAGAAGGGCGCCTGCGATTCGATCGTCGCGGTCGTCCATCAGACGATCCTAAAACTCAATCACTCCAGGCCAACACGCGTCCACGACGAAGACCTTGCCGTCGCCGATGCGGCCGGTGCGGGAGACGCGGACCAAGCGGTCGGCTGTTTCCTGGGCCCGTTGCTCGCTCACCCAGACGCTGATTTCCACCTTGGGAAGGAACGCCATGCTGTATTCGCTGCCCAGGTAGCGATCGAGGTAGCCCTTCTGCCGACTATATCCCTTCGCTTCTTGCACGGCGCAGGCGATCACGTCCATTTCGTTGATGGCTTTGAGCACCGCCTCGGCCTTGAAGGGCCGGACGACGAGGGTGAGTTGTTTCATGGCACTTTCGTAGGACAGGGAGCCTTGCCTGTCCGAGAGTTTCTCGACCAAACGGGACAGGCAAGGCTGCCTGTCCTACGAAGTTCAATGATTGAAGATGAACTCCAGCGTATTCAACATGCTCCATGCCAGGTCTTCGGCACCTTGCCGGCGATCGGCGCCCTCACGGCGCAGATGGGTGATGGCGATCTCACGTTCGCGCTCGGTCGGCGGCCGGCAATAAAACGTCCAAAAAAGCTCGTCCACGAGCGACGCATCGTCCTTCATCGTTTTCGCGAGCTTCGCAATCGCGCCGCCTTCGTGGCTCAGTTTCGCCTGGATTTCCGGCGAGTTCATCAGGTGCAAGACTTGCGAAACGCTAGGCGATTGGCTGCGCTCGCATTCGCACGCCGAGGCTCGCACCGGCCGGCCGAACACCTTGAGGAAATAGTGATTGACCTTGCTATCCCAGAGTTGAATGGCGCGATAACCCGACGGCAACGCGTGGAACTTCTCGGGCACGCCGGTCGTCTGGCTGACCATGTCGAGCAACACCTCGGCGTCGAGCCGGCGGAAGAGAGCGCGCGAGTAGTTCTGCTCATCCTTGTCGTTGGTCTTGTTGGGCCGGGTCGAAAGCTGATAGGTGCGCGAGGCCGTGATGGCCCGGATTAGCTGCTTGACGTCGAACTTTTGATCGACCAGGTGCTTCGCAAGGGCGTCGAGCAACTCGGGGTTGGTGGGCGGATTGGTGGCGCGAACGTCGTCGACCGGCTCGACCAGGCCGCGTCCCAAGAAGTGGGCCCACATGCGATTGGCGAGATTGCGGGCGAACCACGGGTTGTCCGGCTTCGTGAGCCAATCGGCGAGCACAACGCGGCGATCGCCGTCGGGCGATTGGTCGGTCATGGCGACGCCTAAGGCGTGGGCTTGGACAGTTTCGCCAGTGCGGGGATGCTTGGTTTGCGGGTTCCCCTGAGCGAGAACCGCCTCCACCTTTCCCGCGGTCCGCGTGGCCACCGGAGCGAAAAACGCCAGCATGCCAAAATAATCGGTCTGACTCCAGCGGTCATAAGGATGGTGATGGCACTGGGCACAGGCGATGCGGACGCCCAGAAAAACCTGCGATAAAGAGCTGGCCGCCTCGCCGGGATTGCCGACCACTTTGAAGAAATTCGCCGGCCCGACCTGATCGAGCGGGCCTTCGGCGGTCAGAAGCTCGCGCGCGAACTTGTCGAACGGCTTGTTGACGGCCAAGCTTTCGTGAATCCAGCGGTAATAGCCGTAAGCACGTTTGTGGCCCAGCACTTGGCGATCGACGCGCAAGAGGTCGGCCCATTTGAGCGCCCAGTAATCTGCGTATTCGGGCCGCTCCAGCAGCTCATCCACGAGCTTCACGCGGCGGTCGGCGCGCTTGTCGGCCAGGAAGCGTTTGGCTTCCGCCGGCGTCGGCAGCGTTCCGATGACGTCGAGATAGACGCGGCGGAGGAAATCGGCGTCGTCGCACAAATCCGAAGGGATGATGTTGAGCTTGCGCAGCTTGGCATGGACATGAGCGTCGATGAAGTTGTGTTCGGGCATTTTCGGGTAATTGGCGATCTTTTCCTGGCGCGGGATGATGGCGCGAAAGACCGCGACTTCGCCCATGTAACTGGCCATGATGGCCGCCTCGCCCGGAAGCTCGCCGGCGCTCATCAGGCCCGCCGCATTGACCATCGCCAAGCCGTCGTTGTTGGATTGGAAGCGGGCGTGGTGGGTGACGTCGGCTTCGCGGCCATCGCTCCATTTGGCGACCACACGCAATTGCTGCTCCGCCCGGGGCGCCAAGAGACGCTCCGCCGGCTCAACGCGGATGGCGGTTACCCTGGGCGCATTTGGATCGCCCACAGGAGCGCCGGCAGCGATCCAGCCGCGAATTGTTTCGAAATCCGTCGTGCCTTTTTGGATCCGGACGCCGCCGCCGTGGGGCACTGCGCCCGAGGCTTTCGCCAAGAGCAGGCTCGCATCGGGCGAAGTCAAGAGGACGCGCCGGCCGCGAGCTTCCTTTACTAGGGCAGCGTAGTCGGCCGCCGGATCGAAGCCGAACACCGAGAGCTTAAAGCCGTTCTGCCCCTCGGCGTTGCCATGGCAGCCAGAAGAATTGCAACCGTAGCGGTTAAGGAGCGGCGTGATGTCGTTCTCAAAGTGAAACGCGCGCTCCGGCGTAGACTCGGGAACGTCGACGAGGTAGAGGTCATGCTTGCCATTGCGTTCGGAGACCATCACGAGGCGGCGGCCATCGGGATGCCATGCCGCGTAATCGTCGCGCTCCGGATGACTGGTGACGCGGCGGACGTTGGCGCCGTCGGTGTCGATCACGTAGATCTCGAAGTTGTTATCGCGATTGCTGGTGAACGCAATGCGCTTGCCGTCGGGCGACCAGGCGGGCCGGGTGTCGATGCCGGGGCTCTTCGTCAAGCGGCGGACGTTCGAGCCATCGACGTTCATCACGTAGATTTCGAAGTCGCCGTCGCGGATGGAGCTGAATGCGATCTGCTTGCCGTCAGGCGAGACCGCGGGCCAACTGTTCATGCCGGGGCCGCTTAGTTCCTTGCGATCCTGTCCTTGATTGTTGACGGAAAAAATCTGCGTGCCGCTAGCGGTCGGAAAGTGGAAGAATACGCGGCCGCCGTCAGGCGTGAACGAGGGACGGTGCATGCCCGCGAAGCCGTTGCCGGGGTCGTAAACGGCATCCTTGTCCGCCTTCGTGTCGCGGATCACGAGCTTCAGGTTGAGGTTTCCCCGGCTCTGCACGTAGGCGTAAAACCGGCCGTCCGCACTGAAGGCGGCTTCGAATTCGGCAGTCGTAGCATCCGGATGAAGTTTCTGGACCGAACCGTCCGCAAGTTTCAGGCGCATTAGGCTGGTCTGGGTCGGCGATTCCTGCAACGTAAAGACGATTTCCTGGCCGTCTTTGATGAAGGCCAGATCGGCGCAGAGGCGGCCGTCCGTAGTGAGCTGCTTGGTCTGCGCGTGTACTGGCGCGCCGAAAACCGCCCAAGCTACTAGCGCGACTAATCCAAATAGCCGCGCGGTTTTATTGGCCCCCTCTCCCCCCGACGGTTGGGACTCAAACGTTGCAATCGCGTGATACCGGGGGGAGAGGGATTGGGGGTGAGGGGGGAACGGGCGAATGCGATCTAGGCCACCCCCAACCCCTCTCCCTCCGCCGTTGAGTGGCTTGCAATGGCCAAGTTTCTCCAGGCGGAGGGAGAGGGGAGCGGAGTGCCCTCCATCTTTGTTTCGTCGGCCTACTACTGGCAAATTAATCGTCGCCCCTCGTTGACACATAACGCCTCTCTTGCGTCTCGTGGCTCGCTCGGCGGTTTCGAGTGCCCGAATAGTGTACGGTCGCGCTAACCCGCAAGCGGGATTCATCAATCGAACAACCCCGAAATCACGCGTCCCCCGGTCAGCACGCGCATCTCCGCGCGGGCCTGCGAAGGAACCCCGGCGCGGTCGAGAATCGTCGTGCCGACCATGAGCGGCGTGATCGGCTCGGTGATCGGCTCCTGGCCCAAGCGATCGCTTTCGCCCAGCACCAGGCCCGGACGCACGCCGGCGCCGGCCCAGATCGAGAAGTAGCAGTTGGGCCAATGGTCGCGCGAGGCCTGGCCGTTGATCCGCGGCGTGCGGCCAAACTCGCCCATCGCCAGGACCAGCGTGTGCTCGAGCAGGCCGCGCTCCTGCAAATCGTCCAGCAATACGCTGAAGACGCGGTCGAAGATCGGGCAATGGCGGTCGGCGAGCATCTCAAAGTTGTAAATGTGCGTGTCCCAACCGAAGTCGCAGTTGGGCGTCATCGCTTCGACGTATTGGCTCCAGTTGACCTGGATGTACGGCACGCGTGCTTCGACCAGCCGGCGGGCAAGCAGGCAGCTTTGGCCGAATGATGTTTGCCCGTACGCGTCGCGCGCCTGTTGGCTCTCGCGGTTTAGATCGAGGGCGATGCGCGCTTCGGGCGACGTCAGCAGCGAATAAGCGCGACGACACGTGCTGTCCCAGCGCTGCAATTCGCCCTGTTCGGTTTGGCGGCGGAGTTGGTCGAAGGATTGCACGAGCTGCCGGCGATCCGCGAGGTGTTGGGGGGTCAATCCCTTCAACAGGCGCAGGGCCGGGATGTCGATCTGGCCGCGATCGGTGCAGCCGACCTGGAATGGATCGTGGTTATGGCCCCAGACGCCGCCGCCGTAGCCGCGCATGATGCCGACGACGTCGCGCGGCGAGCCTCTGCCGATGGAGGCAAACGACGGCAGGCGGTCCTGGCCGCGATGCCTGGCGAGGATGGAGCCGAAATTGGGTGCGATGCCGGCCGCCTCGTCGGGATTGCCTGTCAGGCCGATGGTGCCAGCTTCGGTGTGGCCAGTATGGAAATTCTTGTTAGAGCGGACCAACGCGAAGCGGTTGCTGCGCGCCGCCAAGCGCGGCAACACCTCGGTAAAGCGAAGGCCGGGCGTGCGTGTCGGGATGGTGGCGAAAGGGCCGCGATATTCGGGCGGTGCGTTCGGCTTGGGATCGAAGGTATCGAGATGACTCGGCGCGCCCCAGAGCCAAAGCAGAATGACCGAATGGGCCCGTGCCTGGCCGTAGTCCTGGCTCGTTGCGGCGGCGGGCAGCATGGCGCTGGCAAAGGGGGCGAGCAGGCCCGCTTTCAAGAAGGCGCGCCGACTCACTCCGTCGCAGGTCCGCGCCCTGAAACTGCCGACTTCCAGCATGTCTCACGCCCCCCAAACCGACGTGTAGCTCAATTTTTGTGAATTCGGCTACGAGAGACATTGTACCGTGCGACAGCGTCCATCCCACAGGAAAAAACGGCCTGGTTCAGGAACTGAGGTTTTTGAGTGGCACGCCCTGAGGTACTCCGAAGGGCGTGGTTCGCTTGCACGCCCGCACGCCCTTCGGAGTACCTCAGGGCGTGCCACCCACCGCTTGTGCCATGCCCAAAACCAAAGTCGCGGCACTCCTATAATGAACATATGGAACAGGCTTTTCGGCCATTGCCGTTGCTTAGCAATCCACATCTGCAAACGCTGCTGTCTACGTTGTTAAAGAAGAGGTCGACGTTTCTTCCCGTTGCGTTTCGCAAGATCCGCCTCGACGACGGCGACGCCCTGGCCGTGGATGACACGACTCCGCGAGCTTGGCTGGGTGGCGATCCGATAGCGCTCTTGGTTCACGGCCTAGGCGGCACGGCGCGCTCCGGGTACATGGTTCGAATCGCCGACCGCCTCAACCGTGCCGGCTTGCGTGTCTTACGCATGAATCTTCGCGGCGCGGGGGCGGGGGTGCGCTTGGCGCGCAAAACATACCACGCGGGATGTTCCAGCGATGTGCGGGCGGTTGTCGAGAGTCTGCAGAAAGAAGCACCAAATTCGCCCCTTTTTCTGGCCGGTTTCTCACTGGGAGGGAATATCGTCCTGAAACTGGCGGGCGAGGAGTCGCTGAATCCGCTGCCGAGCTTGAAGGGTGTCGCCGCCGTCGCGCCGCCCATCGACATGATTGAGTGCAGCAGGCTTTTGAGTGCGCAGCCGTTCTACGACCGCTATTTCGCGCGCAGCTTGCGGATTCAGGTGAGCCGCCATCAGCGCATGTTCCCCGATCTCCCGGCGGTGCGCTTTCCGAAAGTACAAAGTCTTCGGGCATTCGACGACGCCTATACCGCGCCGCGCAACGGATTCGCAGATTCGTTGGACTATTACCGCCGCACGTCCGCATTGCCGTTGACGCCCAAGATTCGGGTGCCAGCCTTCATCCTTGCGTCGCGCGACGATCCGTTCATCTCGGCGGCGTCGTTCGAAGGGCTACCGCGCAACGGAACGATCAAAGTTGTGCTTCAACAGCACGGAGGCCATCTGGGGTTCTTGGGATGGGACGGCGCCGGCGGCATTCGCTGGGCGGAGCGCCGAGTCGCGGAGTGGTTAATCGTGCAAGCCCGCACGCGAGTCTTCGAGCGTGCGGGGTTTTCATAACCCCGCACGCTCGAAGACTCGCCCGCGGGCTTGGCTCTAACTTTTTGCGTATTCTGTTTGTGCCGCCGCCACGCCTTTACCGATATCCACCGGATGGCCCAGGTCATGCAAGGCCAGCTCGACGCCGGCGATGGCAGCCAGAATATCGAACCAGTCGATGTAGCCCATGTGCGCAAGGCGAATGATCTTGCCCTTGAGCGTGTCTTGACCGTTGGCGAGCTTGAGACCGTAGTGCTTCTCCAATCGGCCAAGCAGGTCGCTGCTGTCTATTCCCGGTGGCGCCTTGACGACGGTCAGGGCGTTGTTGGGCGGATTGGCAAATATCTCCAGGCCCAGACCCTTGAATCCCGCGCGTGCGCCGGCGGCATAACGGGCTTGGCGCTTCCAGATGTTTTCCATGCCCTCCGCCAGAATTCGCTTGAGGCTGACACGCAGCGCCCGGATCAGCGTATGCGCAGGGGTGTACGGCGTGTCGTTGGTTTCGAGGCTCTTGCGGGCCTTCTTGAGATCGAAGTAAAACGTGCGCGGCGTCGAGTTATTCTCGATCACCCTCCAGGCCTTGTCGCTGACGGACAGAAACGCCAATCCGGGCGGCATCATCAGCGCTTTCTGCGAGCCGGTGCAAACGATATCGATGTTCCATTGATCGGTGCGGCATTCGATCGGTCCCAAGCCGCTGATGGCATCCACGATGTGAATTGCTGGCGTCCGTGCGATGAGGTGGCTGAACGCCTTGATGTCATGGCCGACGCCGGTGGACGTTTCGCTCAATGTCGAGCAAACTGCGACCGCGTCTGGATGATCCGCCAGCGCCTTTTGCAGTTGCTCGGGCTGAACCGCTTGGCCGTAGGGCACGGTGATATTGACCGACTCTAGGCCGAAAGCCTTGGCGATGCTGCGCCAGCGTTCGCCGAATCGTCCCGCTATTAGGCAGATGATCTTCCTCCCCGGCGGGACGCAATTCACCAATGCGGCTTCCAAAGCGCCTGTGCCGGAGCTAGTGAGCGGCAGAATCGGGTTTTTCGTCATGAAGACAGCTTGCAAGTCCTGGTGTACTTCAGCTAAGAGTTGCCGAAACTCGCTGGACCGATGGAAGAACACCGGCTTGGCCAATTCCAGCAAGGTTTCTTCGGGAACGGGGGTCGGGCCGGGCGTTAGAAGGCGGAATTTCATGCGTGCTCCTGGAAACGAACCGGACAATCATCCAATCCATATTGTAAGGGTCCCGGCGAGACGTATGCCCGGTTCTGCGAACCGGGGCTAAACACTGGCAGGCGCCGGCAGATGGTAGAACGCTAACGCCAAGATCGCGTACACGGCCAGCAACAGCGCTCCTTCCATCCAATGCGTCTCGCCGTCGCCTGCGACCAACGCGAGGATGGCGATCGCGATCACTATCGCCACCACCTCCATAGCCGAGAAATGCAGATCGAGCGGATGTCCGATAATCAGGCTTGCGAACACTAGAAACGGTGCCACGAACAGGGCGATTTGCAGGCTGCTGCCGACGGCGATCGTGACCGCCAAATCCATCTTGTTCTTCATGGCCACAAGGACGGCCGTTGAGTGCTCGGCGGCGTTGCCGATGATCGCAACGACGATGACGCCGACGAAAATCTTGCTCATTCCTATCGACTCGGCGGCGGCGTTGACGGAACCGACCAGGAATTCGCTCATGACGGCGACCGCCGCCGTGGCGACCAGCAGCACAACAAAAGATGTGGTTCGACTCCACTCCGGCGTCGCATGTCCTTCATCGCCGCCGAAAAGATGCTGATGCGTCTTGAGCGTGAAGACGAGGCTGAGGACATAGAGCACCGCGAGAACGACGGCGATCTCTTCACTCAGATACTCAATGGTCTGGGCGCGGTCCGCCGTGGATACCGCGCTCTGCGCCAAGAAATGGTATATAGCTGGAATGATCAGCCCGACTGAAGCAAGCGCAAGCAGCGTGGCGCCCAGGCTGGCGGCGGTGCGGTTGAACGTCTGGCGCGGGTAACGCAAGCCCCCGGCGACGATGGCGACGCCAAGCACGAGCAGGATATTGCCGATGATCGACCCGGTAATGCTCGCTTTCACCAACTCGATCTCGCCTTTCCAGATGGCTAAAAGCGCGATGATCAACTCGGCGGCGTTGCCGAAGCTGGCGTTCAAGAGACCGCCGGCTGTCGGGCCCATACTGTCGGCAAGGTTCTCGGTCGCCCGGCCCATCAGTCCCGCTAAGGGAATGATGGCAACTCCAGAGGCAAGAAAGATCGACAGTTCGTTTGCGTGGATGACCTCAAGCACCACCGCCACGGGCAGCGCGATCAGAAGCCAATAGAAAGGCTCGATGCGAAACCCCATCGCGTCCTCCGCGCTTGCGGGTTAGCGCCGCCTAAGTAGCGCATATATCGCGCTAAACCGCGAACGGCGGCTCAGATCGTTCCCGCGCCATCGCGTAAAAGATACCGGCCCCGATTACGCCGAACCCGAACGCCGCATAGAAAAGCGTTTCCGGCCCCCACGTCAACCAAATCCAGGCGCCGACCAGCGATGCCCAACAAATGGCCAGGCTGCGCATTCCCCAGTACAAGCCGACGCCGCGGGCGCGCACTGGCTCCGGCATCAAGGAGGTGATGAGCGCCTTGCGCGCCGGCTCGCCGACCTCGCGTAATCCATAGACGACGAACGCCAGCGGCAACCAGCGATTGTCGGGAATCGATACCAGTACCAACGGAAACAGCGCGAAGAAAATGAAGGTCAGACCGATGAACGGCTGGGCGCCAACTGATTGCGTCAACCGTCCTATCGGCAAATAGGTCAGAAGCGCAACCAGATGCTGCAGAGCGATCAAGAATCCGGTCTCTTCCAGAGAGATGCCGCGTACGAATAGGACATAGAGCACGACAAACTCGCGGACGAGCCAGTCGCACCAGCGTGTGAACACTTCGGCCAGCAGCAGACGCTTGAGCCGGGGGTGCATCTGTGCGACGATCTTGAGCGCCGGCGGTCCCGGCGGCGGCTTTTCCCGCTCGGGCAGAAAGCGCCACTGCACAAGAAGGGAGATCGTCCCGAGGCACAAAGAGCCTGCAACAAGCCACCACGTGCCCGCTCGAATGCCTGCGTCTTCATCGCCCAAATGCTTCGCCGACCACCCAAGCACCAGGCCCGCGATGGCCGGCCCCAGCAGCTTGGGCAGGCGCTTCTGAATCGACTGCAAGGCGAATGCCATCCCTTGTTTGCTCTCGGAAACCGTCGATCCAACCGTGGTGAAAGTCACCGGCACCGAAAGGGGCTCCCACCCAAGAATAAAGAGCGAGGCGACGATCGCTACCATCGGTTCGGGAAACAACAAGAAAAGGAGATAGCCAAAGACGGTCCAAGAGCCGAACAGAAGCAGCGAGCCGCGGTCGCCGAGCCGGGCGGTGAGTTGTCCGCCGGCGCTATAGCAGAACGCCTCGAACAGATTAAGCAGACACGCGAAGATGCCGACGGACCAGAGTGCCGCCGCCGAAACCGCGCCGCTCGTAACGCTGGTTGTCGCGGTCGCCTTGGCCTCGGACTTGAGATAGGCCGGCATGAATGGGCGCCATAACTCCTCGCCTAAGCCGACCAAGAGCACCGACAGCAGGACGATGGCCACGGTGCGATTGAGCGCGAAGAAGCCGGCGAGGCGCCGCGACCGGGAGTTTTCCATGCACTTACCTGGCCTGAAGTTGAGCGAGTTCGTCCAGAGCGGTGGCATAATCCGCCGGGTCATTGATATTGCGCAGCGACTGCAACGTCGGGTCGGCGTCTTGCAATTCCTCCGCGACCACAATCCGCGCCCGCGACGATTCCAGAAGAAAGGCGGGACGTAACCGATTCTGGCTCAGCAGGAGGCGGACGCTTTGCTCCACTTCGAGACGATAGACCGCGGCGAGGGGATGCAGGTGCTCGTCGGCGCGCGGAATGCAAATGGCGTTCGCGCCGAGAAGCTCCACCATGCGACGGATAAAGGTGGTCTTGAGAAAGGGAACATCGCAACTGGACGCATAGGCGGCGTCCACGCGTCCGCGCAACGCTTTCAAGCCCGCCGCCAAACCTTGCAGCGGGCCCCTGCCCGTCTCCTCGTCGCGCGCCACCGTAACTTCGCCCGGCAACTTGGGAAGCTCTTGTTCCGAGGCCGCGACCACGACGATCGGCGACACCGCTTCACTGAGAATTCGAACGATCCGCTGCAGCAGCACTTCGTTGCCGAACGGCAACCAGGCTTTGGGCCTTCCCATGCGGCTGCTTTGGCCGCCGCAAACAACAATCCCGCCGACTCGTGGGACCATCGTGTTCACCCCTCGAGTTTCTTTTCCAAATCTTCGAGGCGCTCGAGGATGCGATCGCGGCGACCACGCTCCATCCGATAGATTCCCGGTGGATCGAGCGTTTCTCCCGGGGCGAGCCGGCTTGCCTTGTGCTTGGCCCGACTCGTGTGGAGCCAGCGCGGCAAGCACTCCTCGCAGCACAGAGCGAAGGTCTTGAGTTCGCTCTGCACGCCGTCGCTCCACCGGCCGGCGATCTTGTAGCCGGCGATGTTTTTACACCCCTTGGTGATGCAGTAGATGGGATAAGGCGGCATCGGCATGCTTACCGGCCTTGGCTAATCGGCTTTGAAAGGAATGTCTTCGCCGGCGATCTGGGCAAGGGCGTTCATAGCGGCTTTTTGCTCGGCTTCCTTCTTGTTGCGGCCCCAAGCGGCAGCATAAAAATGCCGGCCTAAAACGGCGGCCACCTTGAAGCACTTGCTGTGATCGGGGCCCTTCTCATCCAAGAGTTGATAAAGCGGCGTCTGGTTGAACTCGCGCTGGGCCACCTGCTGCAAATGCGACTTGAAGTTGCCCGCGTGGGCGCCTTCCGCGACCTCTTCAATCTCCGGCCCCATGTACTTGATGATGAAGTGTCGCGCCGGTTCCAGGCCGCCGTCAAGATAGATTGCCGCTACCAAGGACTCAAACACGTCGGCCAATAAGTTCGGGGGCATCGTGGCGTGCAGGTGCATGCCCTTGCCCATGAACAGGAAATCGCCGAGGTTCAAGAGCTTGCTAATGCGGGCGCATGTCCGCCGGCTCACTACGGCCGACTTCACTTTGGTCAGATCGCCTTCCTGATACTCGGGAAAACGCTGGAAAAGCTGCTCGCAAACCACCAGCCCCAGAACGGCGTCGCCCAAGAATTCAAGGCGCTCGTTGGAAGCCAGCCGGGTGTCGGCGCCGGAGGTGTGCGTCAACGCGGCACGCAGCAAGTCCGGTTGGCGGAACCGGTAGCCAATGGTTTCCTGGCACTCTTCCAGAATCTCAGCTTCCCTGGATATGCTCAATTCCTGCGGCATGATCGATTAATAACAAGAACGGCGGGGAATTATGAGTTGACGTTAACATTCCGCTTTACGATTGTCAACCACACTGCCCGCGTCGCCTCAGCCAATGATCCACCAGCACCAACGCCACCATTGCCTCGCCCATGACGACGAAGCGCGGCAACAAGCACGGATCGTGCCGGCCCTTGGTCGCGATCTCGGTCGCCTCACCAGCGCGCGTGACGGTGCGTTGCGGTCGCGGCAGGCTGCTGGTCGGCTTGACGGCAACGCGGCACACAATCGGTTCGCCGCTGGAGATGCCGCCAAGCAAGCCGCCGTGGCGATTAGTCTCGGTGCCGATGCGATCCGGCTTCTTGATAAAGGCGTCGTTATTGGCGCTGCCCCGTGAGGTCGCCACGCTGAAACCGGCGCCGTATTCGAATGCCATCACTGCCGGCAGCGACAAAAGGGCCTTTGCCAAATCCGCTTTGAGTTTGTCGAAAACCGGCTCGCCCAGTCCGGCCGGCACGCCCGTCGCCGCCAACTCGCAGATTCCGCCGATGGAATCCTGGTCCTTGCGAACCTCCTCAATGAGCGCGATCATCTCTTGCGACTTGACCGGATCCTGGCAGCGCACTGGCGTCGC
Source organism: Planctomycetota bacterium (assembly GCA_016195405.1). Taxonomy (GTDB): domain Bacteria; phylum Planctomycetota; class Planctomycetia; order Gemmatales; family Gemmataceae; genus JACPZP01. The sequence continues at coordinate 20,042 of JACPZP010000118.1, forward strand.
TTCGACCTGCTCAAGCGTCACCGCCGACGGATCGGCGATGTCCGCGATGATCGGACCGATCTGTTTCACGTAGCCGATCACGCGAATACCCTGAGCAGACAGGATTTTCTTGGCGATGGCGCCGGCGGCGACCCGGCAAAGGGTCTCGCGAGCGCTGGAACGGCCGCCGCCGCGGTAGTCGCGAAAGCCGTACTTGGCGTCGAATGTGAAGTCGGCGTGGCCGGGGCGATACTTGTCCTTGATGTCGGCGTAATCCTGGCTGCGTTGGTCCTGGTTGCGGAACAAGAGGCCGATGGGCGTGCCGTCGGTCTTTCCTTCAAACACGCCGGAGATGATCTCGGGCACGTCTTCCTCTTGCCGCTGGGAGACGATCTTCGATTGACCCGGCCGGCGCCGGCGCAGGTCTGGCATGAGATCGTCCAGACACAAGGGCAGGCCGGGCGGACAGCCGTCGATGATGGCGAGATAGCCGGGACCGTGGCTGACTCCCGCCGTGGTAAGCCGAAACATCTCGCCGAAGGAATTGCCTGGCACGCGGACTGTCCCCTTTTTTGTTGCGACGGGTTACAGTATTATTATGCGTCCTGGCGACGTGACGAGCGACGCCAATTTCCGCGGGAGGGATGCCATGCGAACGACGGCTGCGGTTTTGCTTCTCGGACTTGTCGGCTTGGTTGCCGCTCAAGATCAGAGCAGGTTGGACTCGCGCTACGGTCTGAGCTATTCGGCGGACCGGTTTCCGCAAAAAACGCCGCAGGAGGAATTGCAATCGGTCATTCGGGCCATCGAAACCAAGAAGATCGAGTATTTGGTCGCTCACCTGGCCGATCCGAGCTACGTTGACCGCGCTATCAATGATTACAAGGTCGCCATTCCGAAGGGAGGCGACGAGGCAAAAACGATCTTGGCCTTTGAGCGTCTAGTGAAAGAAGTCGGGAAATACTACGTCGACGACCCCAGCACCGTGCGCGAGCTGCGCCAGTTCGCCAAGGACGCGAAGTTCGAGACGATGGACAACATCGCCATTGGGACCGTGCCAACTATCGATGGTCGCAAGGTGTTTCTGAAGAAGATCGAAGGCCGCTGGTTCCTCGAGAACAAACAACAATGACGGCGATTATCGACCTCCGCAGCGACACGGTGACCAAGCCCACGGCCGCCATGCGCGCCGTCATGGCCGCGGCCGAAGTCGGCGACGATGTTTTCGGCGAGGACCCCACGGTCATCAAACTGGAGGAGCGCGTCGCCGACATGCTGGGCAAGGAGGCGGCCCTCTTTGTTCCGTCGGGAACCATGTCGAACCAGATCGCCCTCAGGACACAGACGCAGCCGGGCGATGAAATCCTTTGCGACCTCAATTGCCACATCTACAACTATGAAGCGGGCGGCCCAGCCGTTCTGTCGGGAGTCACATGCCGGACGATCGACGGCGAGTACGGCGTTCTCGATGTGAATCAGCTCAAGGACAAGATTCGTCCCACCGACGATTATCATCTCGTGCGGACCCGCATGGTTTGCCTGGAGAACACGCACAACCGCGGCGGCGGCAAGATCTACCCCATCGACAAGATCGAAGCCATCAGCCGTTGGGCGCGGGCCGCCGGTCTCGTCATGCATCTAGACGGCGCTCGCCTGTGGAACGCCATCGTCGCTACCGGCATCCTGGCCCAGAAGTGGGCGGCGCATTTCGACAGCGTGTCGGTCTGTTTCAGCAAGGGCCTTGGCGCCCCGGTCGGCTCGGCCCTCATCGGTTCGCGCGATCTTATCGACAGGGGACGCCGCATTCGCAAGCTCTTCGGCGGCGGCATGCGGCAAGCGGGCGTGCTTGCGGCCGCATGCCTATACGCCATCGACCATCACATCGACCGCCTGGCCGAGGATCACCATAATGCACAAACCATAGCTGAAGCGATGTTCGACACGCCGGGGCTGAAGCCTTATCCGCCCCAGATCGAGACGAATCTCATCTGGTGCCGCGTCGACCGCGAGCTAGGAACCGCGGAAGCTATCACCGCCAAGCTTGAGGAACGCGGAATCCGCGTCTTCACCGCCGGCCCGCAAACCATCCGCGCTTGCACTCATCTCGATGTATCGGCAGTGCAAGCGGAACAGGCCGCGGAGACGATTCGGAAGGCTTTGAAACGGCCGGCGACCGTGAAAAGATAACACCACCCCGCGTGTGATTCGCGCACGCATGTCGCTCGCCGAACACGAATCATGAACTGGAGTTTCAGCAGCCGACGATCACTAATCCGGAAACTCGACTTTCTCTCCGCCACGAATCGTCGCCATCGCTTCAAACAGCTTCGGCCCAAGAGTGGCGCTAAACGCTCGCACCGAGCCGTCGGCGAACGCGCAGTTGGTTTGGCCTGCATGCGAGCTGCTGAACTGACCTTCTTCCCCCAAATACGGCGCACCTTCAGGATCGAGGCCGCGCACCGTGCTGAAGCCGGCGCTGATCCAGGGCCCGTTATCTGTTGCCGTCTCCATCATCAAAAACGTGAAGGCGGCGCCGTCGGTGATGTCATCCATTTTGATGTTGCGGCGATAACCAAAGACCCCGATGTTCGGGTCCTCCTTGAGAAGCCAAGCCGCATCCGCGCCCACGCCGGCAATGCCGAGATAGCTTGAGTAGTTTCGTGTTAGACCACGGCGAACTTGGACGGGACATTGATAGACCAACCAAAGGTCGTCCGCCGCGTAACGGTTCTCCTCGTCATCCCACGGCTTTTTCTCGTCGACCTTCAATCTCGAGTCCATTCGAGATTCAACAAACGGCGAAATTGAGTACATCCATCCGATCGATTTTTCCGGCGGCAGTCCGGCGTCTTTCTCCGAACGGAACGCCTTGTAGATGGGAGACGGAAAGCGACGGTAGCTGTCGTGGTAGTTATGAACTCCAAGTCCGATCTGTTTCAAATTGTTCGCGCACTCCGTTGTTTGACCCCTTGCCCGCACGTCGGCAGCGACCTGGAGCACGAGCCCCACAAGCAGGAAGCCCAGAAAGATGCACACGACGCAACCGACTCGCTTGGGAGTCATTGCACGACGCTTTCACAAAGAACGCTACTTGGAGTTCTTCCGCACCCACACCGCAATTTCCTCGCGGAACTGCTCCTTCAAGATGCAGTTGATGTGCCCAGCGTCTTTGATTTCAACCACGGGCCAATCTTTGCGGGCCTCTTGCAGGGGCATCACGTACATCTTCTTCACGGGATCGCGGTCGCCGATCAGCACTTTCACGGGAACAGTGATCTTCTTTAGCTCTCCTTCCGTCAGCGCCAGCTTGCCGATGTTCATTGTGAACGCCTCCGGCGTCTTGCCGCCTTCGCGCGCGGGCATCTTCTCCCAAAACTTCTGAAAGCCGCTGCCGTCGCGCAGCCAGCCCATGCCGCCGATGGTGCCCGAGAGCACGCGCTCCGGATGCGTCGCCAAGAACTTCATCGCAACCATGCCGCCCAGCGAATAGCCGACGATGTGGGCCTTCTTGATCTTGAGGTGATCAAGCAGAAGCACCACGTCCTCCACCAGTTGCAGGCCGTAGGCTTCTTCCTTCTCCGGCTTCTCCGAACGGCCATGGCCCGGCAAGTCGAGAGCGATCACCTGGAGATCCTTGGCCAGTTCCGCCATGACCCCGACCTTGCTCCAGTTGATCTCGGCGCTGGAGTAGAGCCCGTGAATCAGGATCACCGGCTCGCCTTTGCCTTCGATCAGAAAATGGATCTTTATGCCTTTGGCGTCAAAAGTCTGCGACTTCGGTTCGCCGCCGGACACTGGCGCGATAGGCCACGAAACGAGACACAGCGCAATGAGGCTAAGCGCTGAAAGGCGTGACTTGAGCATGAATTGCTCCTTGACGATTTGGAGTGCGGTAATTGATTACCGCTTTTGGATTTTAGAAGAGGGACTAAGGCGCTTCCTTGTATTCAACCCCGAGCTGCTGGAAAAGGAACGCGAATAAATCGGCTTGTTCGACGATGCGCTCGTCCAGAGATGCGTCCAGGCCGTGTCCGGAGCTGCCGACGCGCAACAGCACCGGCAGCTTCGACGAGGTCGCCGCTTGCAGCCGGGCCGCCATCTTGCGCGAATTCGACGGATCGACCCGGCTATCGTTTTCCCCGGTTAAGAGGAACACCGCCGGGTAGGCGGTCCCGTCGCGAACATTGTGATAGGGCGAATAGGCGTGCAGAGCCTTGTATTGATCGTAATCCTTGACGGTGCCGAATTCGGTCACGTTGAACGAGCCGTTGGGATGCAGCTCCGACCGCAGCATGTCGTAGATGCCGACTTGGCTGATGACGGCGCGATACAAGTCGGGGCGCTGCGTGAGCTGCACACCCATCAAGAGGCCGCCGTTGGAGCCGCCGCGGATCGCCAGCTTCTTGGGATTCGTGTACTTCTTGTCGATCAAGTATTCGGCACAGGCGGCAAAGTCGTCATAGGCGTTTTGCCGTTTTGTCAGTTGAGCGTTCTTGCGCCAGTCCTCGCCGTACTCGCCGCCGCCGCGAATGTTGGCGAGCGCATGAATGCCGCCCTGGTCAAGCCACAAACGCAGAAGCGACTGAAAGTGCGGCTTCATGCTGATCCCGTAGCCGCCGTAGCCATATAAGAGGGTCGGATTCTGGCCGTTGAGATTCGCGGTCTTCAGTCGCAGGATGTGCACCGGCACCTTGGTGCCGTCCTTCGACGTGGCGAACTTCTGCTCGACCACGCAATCGTCGAACTTCGCCGGTGTGGTCGGGAACAGCGCCGTGCGCTCGGATTTGGCAGTTGCCGGATCGTAGCGATACCACGCCGGCGATTTCAGCATCGAATCGCTGCGGAAGAGGATGCCGTCGCCGCCGGAAGGAACCATCTCGCTGACCGCGGCGAGCGAGTCGAGGGGAACTTTGCCAAGCGATTTGCCCGTGAGGTCAAAGACGCGAATCTGCGAGGGACCGCCGACGAGGTCGAGCACGTACAAGCGCTTGGCCGTGGGAATGCAAGTCGGGAAAAAGCCTCCGCCGCCGAAGTTCAACGGTTCGATTGCCGCCTGACTTTCCGGAACGATGGTGGCCGCCTTCGCCAGCGTCAGGTCGCCAAGCGGCAAGCGCAGAATCTTGCCGCGTGGGGCGCCGTCATTGGAATGCAGGTACAAGGCATCGTCGAGCCCGAATGCCGCCGCGGAAATGCGATCCTTGTAATCGGTGAGCCGGATCCACTTGCCGGCGGGGTTGCGAATCATGTGAAAGAACTCGCCGCCGTCGCCCTTCTGAACGGAGGCGAGAATGAGTGTGCCGTCGGGCGACGTTTCGAGCATGATCTCGGCGATCTTGGGGAAGTCCTTGCCGATTTCGTAGGTGTCCTGCTCCGTCGGCGTCCCCAGCTTGTGAAAGTAGACTTGCTGATAGAAGTTCATCTCGTCCTTGGGCTTCTCGTTGCCGCGCGGGTTGCGCGTGTAGAAGAAGCCTGTGCCGCCAGCGTTCCAGGCCAAGCTGCCGCCGCCCATGACCTGCACGCGGGGAATCACGTCGGCCAGCTTCTTGCCGCTTTCGACCTCGAAGACGTGAACGGTGCCTTCTTCAGTGCCGCCCTCGGACAAGGACACGGCCACGAGCCGGGCGTCGCGCGACGGCACGTAGAAGTCGAGGGCCGTCGTCCCCTTGGGGTCGATGACGTTGGGATCGACGACCACGCGCGCGGACTTCGGCTCGTCGGGCGACTTAAGCGTGATCAGAAACGGCTGGTTCTTGGGCGGCTCGGCCTTGATCGCGAACAACTTGCCGCCGCGGAACTGCAGTCCGAAATAATCCGACGAAGGCGACGCAATGAGCGCCTGGACGCGGCCACGCAGGGCCTTCATCTGTGGAAACTGATCGAGCGCCGTCCGCGTATGGCGATTCTGCGCTTCGGTCCATTTCTTGACCGCGGGATCGTCTGCCTTGTCCAGCCAGCGGTAATCGTCGACCACCTTCTCGTTGTGGTACTCGTCGGTGACTGGTTTCTTCGGCGTCGTAGGCGGCGACGGCACATCGCCGGCTTGCACGAAGAGCAGGCAACCAGTCAGCAGCGCGAATCTAACAAATTCCCGCACCATGGATTCTCTCCCTCAACGGTTTGTTGGTCGTTTTTTCTCGCTTCGCTTCCCATTGCCAACGCGATGCGCCGGCTCAACCTTATTCCAGAACCGATCATGAGGAGTTCCGGCCCCTTCGTCGATCCGGCGATCCGCGGCGTCGAGGATGGCTCGCAATCTCCGGGAATGCGCCAAGAGTATTCGCTTCATAGTTTCACCTCTTCGCTCCCGCAACGATAGACGCAGCCGAGCCTGATTCTATCACTTAGCCCTGTGCGGAGTAGAATGTTGGCTAAGGCCGTTCTTATCGCAATGACTGCGGACACTTCTTTCGGAAACTGGAGGCGCCATGAAATACGTAACCAGAGAACACGTGAAGGTCGACCGAGTGGCTTGCCCCTGGCTCATCAGGAAGTTCGTCGATCCAAAAGCCGAGTTTCTCTTCGTCCCCGCCGATCAGGTGATGGAAACCGCGCAGATGAAAGGCGCCATCCCCTTTGACGTGCCCGACGTCGAACTCGGTCATCACGGCAAGGAGTGCTCCTTTGACGCCATCGTCAAGAAGCACAAGCTCACCGCCGACCCGGCCCTCTTGCTGTTGGCGAAAATCGTCAACGGCGCCGACACCGACAACACGCTCTGGCATCAGCCGGAGTCGGCGGGGCTGAACGCGGTTGCCGAGGGCGTACGCCATCTTGGCTTCAAGGACGATCATGAGACGAACGCAGCCCAGTGGATCGTCTATGACGCGCTTTACGCGTATTGCCAGGAGATGATCAGGCGCGGCAAACCGGAAGGGGCGTTCAAATAATGGCACGCATCCTGCTCGTCGAAGATGAACGCAAAATCCTGCGCAGCCTCGAACGTGGATTCAAGGCGGCCGGTTACGATGTGGCCTCAGCCGCCAATGGCCAGGCTGCGTTTCAGGATGCCTCCCGCGGCGCGTTCGATTGCATCGTGCTGGATGTCATGCTCCCGGGCATGAATGGAATGGATGTCCTCGCTGAGTTCCGCAATGCGGGTAAGTCCACGCCGGTCTTGCTGCTTACGGCACGTGATGCGGTGGAAGATCGTGTCCGTGGGCTGGAGACGGGCGCGGACGATTATCTCGTAAAGCCCTTCGCGTTTGCCGAGCTGTTGGCACGCGTGCGGGCGCTGTTGCGGCGCGACCGCGCCGACCGGGAAACCGTCCTTCAAGCGCGCGACCTGGAAATGGACCTGATCGAGCGGCGGGTGACGAGACTTGGCCAGGACATAGGCCTCACGCGCCGTGAATTCGACTTGCTGGAGTATCTCCTGCGTCACAAGAACGCCATCGTCAGTCGTGAGATGCTGGGGCGGGATGTCTGGAAGGAGCCGAACTACGCCCTGACCAATGTCATCGACGTTTGCATTAACTCCCTACGCCGCAAGATCGAATTACAGGATACTCAACCGCTGCTGCATACCCTGCGTGGCTTGGGTTACTGTCTGCGAGACGATCCATGCGCTTGAGCATTCGCTGGCGGTTAGCCCTGTGGAACACGTTCGCGCTAGCGTGCGTCTTGTCGCTGCTTGGCGGTCTGGTGTTCTGGCTCTTTCGGCAAACCCACGAGCGCATTGACCGGGCTCTTCAAGAGCGCGCCGAGCATGCCCTGCTTAACCTCGACCAATCGCTCCTCCAGCAATTTCAGCAATTGAAGAACGATCCGCAGGTTCAAACCGATATGCCTAAACGGCTCGCTCATTGGATTTACGAGTTCAAAGAGCACGACAGTTTCTTCTGTGTGGTTTACGATCAGACGGGACGCGCGATTCTCAAGACCGAAGAAATGCCTTCGCAAAGCGCTCCGGAACCGCCTCGCGAAGACTTAACCGCGCCCCAGTATCAAGAAGTCAGCATCCCCGTTCTTGGCCGGCAAAGAGTTTTGCAAGGTCGCCTGCACGCCGGCAGCGAAAACTACGCAATCGTCCTTCTGGCGTCTTTGGCGGAGATCGATCGGGTTCGGCTCGAAGTCCAAAACGAGCGGGCGGAAGTGGACCGCGAGTTCCGGGCCGTCGCCAGCTTCGTGGCCGCCTCCATTCCAGTGGCGATTCTCTTCGTGGGCGGCGTCGGCTATCTGCTGGCCCGCAAAGCCCTAGCGCCAGTGGACCGTTTGAACCGACTCGCCGAAGGGATCAATGCCAAGCGCTTGGATCGCCGCCTTCCGGTCCTTCACCCCGATGATGAACTCGGCCGGCTGACGACAACCATCAATGCCATGATTGCTCGGCTAGAACGCTCGTTTGCGGAAATCCGGCGTTTCACCGGCGACGCTTCGCACGAGCTGCGCACGCCCCTAACGGCCATCCGCGCGGAAGCCGAGATCGCACTGGCCAAACCCATGACGCCGGCCGAACACAATCACCTTTTGGGCAGCATTCTCGAAGAATGTGATCGACTGACGCGCTTGACCGACCAACTTTTGAATCTTTCCCGCGAAGACTCCAATGGCTTTACGCAGGTTCGAGATCTCCTCGACCTCAGCGCGCTGGTCAAACAGGTGACGGAGACGATGACGCCGTTAATGGAATCCAAGGGGCTCCATCTCGAATGTGCCTGCCGCCTGGCGCTGCCGATCCGTGGCGATGAGAGCCGGCTTCGCCAGGTGTTTATCAACTTGCTCGACAATGCCATCAAGTACACGCCGCGAGACGGCAGAATCACTGTCGAATCCTGCCGCGATGGGAACAACGCCTTGGTGCGGATTCGCGACAACGGGATCGGCATAGCGTCGGAGCACCAAGAACGCGTGTTCGAGCGATTCTATCGCGTGGATAAGGCGCGCGGCCGGGCGGAAGGCGGCGCGGGTCTCGGATTGAGCATCGCCCGGAGCATAATTCAATCTCACGGCGGCGCCATCACTCTGTCCAGCGAGCAAGGCGCGGGCACGACCGTGGTAGTTCAGTTAGCCCTTAACGAGCTTTCGCCGGCTCTTGGTTCGGCCGGCCGGTCGTGATACCACGATCTAGCTACACCACTCGAAGATAAGAAATTTCTAATCCAGCCGCCCGTTGCAACGGCGCTGTCTTCGGCTTAACAAGACACCAAGGAAATCGACCCCGTCTGTCGCACGCTCACCACTCTTCTTGAACCAAAGGAGCACATCATGAAACGCCTGGCGCTGTTGACCCTGTTGATTTGCGGCCCCGTCCTCGTGGCCGGAGATGAGTCGCCCTTAAACCTCAAGAACGCCAAACTCGGCAGCCTTCCCAAAGGTTTGAAAGCCTTCAAGACGGGAAAAGGCGAAGACACCGGCGGTGATTGGAAGGTGGTCGAGGACAAGGACGCTCCCGGCGGCCTGGCGCTGGCGCAGACCAAGGCGGACAAAGCCGCCAATTTCAACATCTGTGTCGCCGAAGACACCAAGTACAAGGACATCGACTTCACCGTGTCGTTCAAAGCCATTGCCGGCGAACGCGACCAGGGTGGTGGCCCCGTGTGGCGCTTCCAGGACGGCAACAATTACTACGTCTGCCGCATGAACCCGTTAGAGGACAATTTCCGGGTTTACAAGGTCGTCGCCGGCAAACGCAAGGAAATGGCCTCGGCCAACGCCAAGGTGGAAGTAGGCACGTGGCACACGATCCGCATCGTTCATAAGGGCGATCAGATCGAGTGCTACCTGGACGGTAAAAAACTTCTCGATATCAACGACGACACGATTCGCGAGCCCGGCAAGATTGGCGTCTGGAGCAAGGCGGACGCGCAAACGCGATTCGCCGCCTTCATCATCAAAGGGAAGAAGGAGTGAACTGCCAAAATAAGCACAAAAATACAAGCCCGCAGGCGAGTCTTCGAGCCTGCGGGGTGCCGGGGAAGGATCAAACCTATGAAACCGAACATCAAATCGCTCCTTTGCAGCGCCACTCTGATCGTGACGCTTGTGGGCACACGTTGGTTTGTCGCAGCGGGACCGCAAGGAGAGAAGTCCCACCTCGATGCAGACAAAATCGGCGCTGCCGCCGGTTCTAAGGCAACCACCACGAAGGACGGCGTCGTTCGACTGGCTCGGGCACGCACCGACGTGAAAGTGACTGTGGATGGGCTGGCGTATCAACCGTTCGGCGGACTCGGCTCATGGGCGGCCTTCACGTCCACCGCGCACGGGGCCATGGTCATGGGCGATACGGTTGTCTTCCAAGATGAAGTAACGCCCGCCATGGACGCCGCGTTTGCCAATGGCCTGGAAGTGACCGGCCTGCACAATCATTTTTTCTTCGACGAGCCCAAAGTCTACTTCATGCACATCGGCGGCCAGGGCGACCCTGAGAAACTTGCCAAAGGGGTCAAGAGCGTGTGGGACGCGATTAAGAGCGTGCGCTCGGCCCGTTCCGAGCCGGCAGCAAGGTTCACGGGCGAAGTTCCGAAGCCCGGGAAGATCGACGCCGGCGCACTTGACAAGATCCTGGGCCACAAGAGCGACAGCCAAGACGGCGTGGTGAAGTACACCATCGGTCGCGAAGGAAAAATGCACGGCATCAAAGTCGCCGGTTCGATGGGGCTGACCACTTGGGCGGCGTTTTCCGGCAGCGACGATCTCGCGGTCGTCGCGGGAGACTTCATCATGACGGCCAATGAGGTCCAGCCGGTGTTGCGCGCTTTGCGCAAGGGCAACATCCACATCGTGGCCCTTCACAACCACATGATCGGCGAAGAACCGGCGTTCTACTTCACGCACTATTGGGGCAAGGCCCCGGCACGCGAATTGGCTAATTCCGTCAAGACCGCGCTTGACGCGCAAAAAGTAGTGCAGAGCAAGGGGCATTGACCATGGGAGCGCTGAGATTTTGCGGGCTTCTTGGGCTGCTTTTCTCCATTGGCGCGATTGGTGGGTGCGGGAAAGCTGAACCGCACGTCGTGGTCTACACGTCCGTCGATGAAGCTTTTTCGCGTCCGATTGCCGAGCGGTTCGAAAGAGAGCACAAGTTCAAGGTCTTTCTGGTGACCGATACGGAAGAGACCAAGAGCACCGGCTTGGTCAACCGCCTTATCGCCGAAAAGAATCGACCCCAGGCCGACGTTTTTTGGAGCGGCGACCCGGTGCGAACGGCCATCTTGAAGTCCAAAGGCCTGACAGAGCCCTATCTGTCGCTAGAGGCGAAGGACCTGCCCAAGAAGTTCTCCGATCCGGAGGGCCATTGGACCGGATTCTCGGCGCGGGCGCGGATCATCATGTTCAACCGCGACTTGGTTAAGGAAGGTCAGGAGCCAAAGTCCATTCTCGACCTGGCCGATCCGCGCTTCCAAGGCAAAGCATGCATGGCTAATCCGCTTTTCGGCTCGACGTCCATGCACGCCGCCGCCCTCTTCGACAAGGTCGGCGAAAACGACGCCAAAAAGTTCTTCGAGGCATTTGCGGCCAACGGCGGCACGATCCTTTCGTCCAACGGCGAAGTGCGCCGCCGCGTCGCCAACGGCGAGTTTGCCGTAGGGCTAACCGATACGGATGACTACAACGAGGCCCGCAAGGAAGGCAAACCGGTCGGCGTCGTTTATCCGGACGCCAAGGGCATGGGCACCGTCGTTGTGCCCAATGCCGTGGTCTTGATCGTGGGCGGGCCGAATCCGGAGCGGGCGAAGAAGTTCATTGATTTTCTGCTCACTCCCGAAGTGGAAAAAGCCTTGGCCGAAAGCGAAGCAGCCCAGATTCCCGTTCGATCGGGTGTATTGACGCCGACTCACATGGTGCCCCTCGATCAATTGCATCCCATGGATATCCAATACGAAAATTTGGCTGGCCGCCTCGAAGACCTCTCCAAGGGCTATTTGAAGGACTGGGTGGATCGCAACAAGAAATGACTTCGTGCCTATGGCTGGAGCGCCCAGGAAAGGTGCGTTGGCTCGCTGCGCTCGCTTTGCTGGTTCTGCCCTTGCTCCCCGTATTGCCGCTCTGTTGGCAGGCGGTGACAAACGGCGATGCGCTTTCTCTCGGATGGCCTTTTTCCCGGTCGCTTCTGAACAGCTTGCTCGTCGCTCTAATTGTTTCCAGTCTCACATTTCTCGTCGGTTTGCCGGCTGGAGTCATGTCGGCTCTGTATGAGTTTTCAGGGCGGCGGCTGTTTCTCAGCGTGGTTGCACTGCCGCTTCTGGCGCCGTCTTTCCTATGGGCGATCGGTTGGTCGGCGCTGGCGGCACGGCTCGGCCCCTGGGCGACGGGCCTGATTTCAGGTTACACGGGCTGTGTGCTTGTGTTCTTTGCCGGCGCTTTCGCCCTGGTGCTCTATGCCGCCATGGCCGCGACACTCTCTCTGACTGGCTCGCAGATTGAAGCGGCGCGGCTGGCAGGCGGCGAGAAAGCCGTTCTCCATTATGCCGTGCGCCATGCCGCCGTGCCCGCGCTCTTGGCGTCTGTCTTGGCCGGCGTCCTGACCCTGTCGGACCCCGGACCAGGCCAAATTCTGTTGTTGCCGACGGCGGCTTCGGAAATCTTGACCAGCTTCGCCGCCCACTATGACTTCGAGCAGGCGGCGCGCCAGTGTCTCGTCCTTGGCGGCCTCGTTGTTTTGCTGTCTCTGCCTCTCGTTTTCGTGGCGGCGCCGATCATGGCCACGGAACTCCTGGCTCGGCAAATGCGGCCTCTTCACCGCGTTCGGCCCGCAAGGGCGCACTGGCTTCCGATTGGCGGCGCCGTGTTGACTGCGATCCTCTTTGCGGGTCCAGTCGCGGGCATACTTCTGCCGATTCCCGGCGGCCTCGAACTCGAGCGGGCGACGCGCGAAGTGCTGCGGACCGGAATGAATACGTTGCTCTATGGGTTCGGCGCCGGACTGATCGCAGCCGTGATGGGATTTGTTCTTGCGGGCGTGGTCGGCCGCGATTCACGGCTCCGGGCGATCACTCTTGGGCTCTGCTTGACCGCGTTCACTTTGCCCCCAGCCCTGCTTGCATTCGGAATCATCCAGGCGTCAAGCGCCCTACCCGCATGGACTGATCTTTTCTTGCGAAGCCGATTCGTCGTCTGTCTGGCATTGGCTCTGCGTTTCTTTCCCATTGCCGTCGTCTTGGGCATGCGTGCCTGGGGGTCGATGTCGCAGACGTGGGTTCACGCCGCCGCGGTTCATGGCATTTCCGGCCGCCGGTACTTGCGTTCCGTAGCGGTTCCGTGGCTATTGCCGTCGGTGGGGATTTCGATCCTGCTCGTCGGCCTGCTCGCCATGGGAGAGATCGGCGCCGTGCTATTGTTGCATCCGCCGGGGCAAAGCTCGTTGCCTCTTACTATCTTCGCCATCATGGCTAACGCACCGGAGGCTCTCGTTGCGTCCCTTTGCCTTGCATACTTGACTCTTGCCGCGGCTGTCTTGCTGCTGATTTGGCGGTTCGCCGGGAGATATCACCCATGACGCCGCCCGGCTTCGTCCTGCGCTCCGTTTCCAAGGTCTACGACGGGCGGCCGGCTCTGCAAGACCTGTCTTGCGCCCTGCCGGAAGGTGAGCACTTAGCAATCTTTGGCGCTTCCGGCTGCGGCAAGACCACGTTGTTACGATTGCTGGCTGGCCTGGAAGCACCTTCGAGTGGTGAGATTGCATTTAATGGCGCCGCACTTTCCGAAGCGAATATTGTGCGCGTCCCTCCACATGAACGACATCTTGCCTTGGTGTTTCAAGACCTGGCGCTTTGGCCCAATCTCAGTGTGGAAGGAAACGTGCTCTTGGGCCTTGCGGGAAAGCGCTGCTCGAGAGTGGAAGCGAGAATGAGGGCGAAGGAGGCGATGACCCTGTGCGGCATCGCCGAATTTGCCAAGCGCAAGCCCGGCACGCTCTCGGGTGGCCAACAGCAACGGGCGGCGCTCGCGCGTGCCTTGGCAGTCCAGCCGGCGTTCTTGCTCCTGGACGAGCCGTTTTCCGGACTCGATTTAGTGAACAAGAGCCAACTCTTGTTCGATATTGCCAAACTTGCGGCCAACGAGCGCTTCACAATCGTCTTGGTTTGCCACGATCCATTCGACGCGGTGGCGCTTTGCAAGACCGCGCTGGTCCTGGAACAAGGCCGAGCGGTAGAAAGCGGACCGTTGGCTGAACTACTTCAATCTCCGCATTCGGAAATCCTCCGAGTCGCCAGCAGACAGCTGCGGGGATTAGAGCCAAAGACTCCGGGATCTTAGCTGGATTCATGCCTTGCCGCCCTGGCAATGAAATGCGTCGGGAGGGGTGTATGGGGGGTGGCGACACAACGAATTCTCATTGACGAGTATTGTAGTCTTAGCCATGACTCCAACTTTGTGCGAGACCTGTCGCTGGATGCGTGAAGTGATCACGCCCAAGGAATCGCGCTTCCTGCTCTGTCAGCTGTCAATCACCAATCCCGATTACCCGAAGTATCCGCCGCAGCCAGTCGTGCGGTGCGAAGGCTATGAACGCCGTGGAGAATCCCATGCCGACGATGCTTGAGATGGCCCAGAAGATGATTCGCGGCGAACTACCGCCGCCTCCGGTTGCCCGGCTGATCGGCTTCGGCGTGAAGGAGATCGAGCCGGGGCGGGCTGTTTGCCAGATGCAGGTTGAATCGCGGCATCACAACCCGATGGGCACGCTCCACGGCGGAATCTACTGCGACTTGGCCGACGCCGCCATGGGCCTTGCCTACGCCGCCACATTAAGCGAAGGCGAGAGCTTCACCACCGTCGAGCTGAAAATCAATTTCCTCCGGGCCGTGCGGCAAGCCACCTTGACCGCCGAGGGCAAGGTCGTCAAAGCCGGCAAGACGCTCAGCTTCGTCGAGTGCGAAGTCAAGGACGACCAAGGCCAACTCGTGGCTGTGGCATCGAGCACTTGCATGAAGTTAAGCGACCGCAAAAATCAGAAGTAAGGTTTAGCCGCGAGCCAGCGGCGAGCGTGGAAGGCCGCCCTACTCACAAGCGCGGATCGACTGGCTCGCTCTCAAGCGCCAGGACTCCGAACACGCATTCGTGCACCCGGCGCAGCGGTTCATGCCGCATGAATCGCTCCAAGCCTTCGACTCCGAGGGCAAATTCGCCGAGCGCCTGCGACCGTTTGTGGTCGAGACCACGGTTTCGCAGCCGCGCGAGATTTCCCTCAACCGTGTAGTCCGGACCGTAGATGATCCGCAGATACTCTCGGCCGCGGCACTTCACGGCGGGCTGCGCGAGGCCCCGATTGCCCCGAAGAATGAAACTCAGCGATTTTACGACCATGCCTTCGCCGCCGCGCTCCGTGAGGTTCATCCACCATTCGCTTCCCTCGGCTTCGCTGGCCGGATCGGTCACGTCCGCGAGCTTGTATGGCGTCGCCAATAGCAATTCCAGATCGCAACGACAGATTTTCGCAAGTTCATCCATATGCCAAACGTGATCCTTGTCCACGTGGACCCGGCCTTCGGTGGCCAGCAGGTGGAACGGCGCCAGCTTGAAATCGCCAACCGATGACACGGACCAGCAATACTGCCGATACGCCGCCACGAATTTGGCCACGTTTTCTTCGCGGCGACGATACTCGTCCTTCACTTCTTCAAGTCTCGCCTCGTCGCTCGCGCTCAAGCGTGCGGCGGCCTGCTCCAGCGCGGCCACCGCGCGCGGCAGAGAAGCTCGGCCGGCAGCGCCCACCGCGGCATACTGAACGCGCAGAAGCTCCTGAGCCTTCGCCGACCACGGCATCAGCTCGCAATCGAGACACACCCACGTCGTGTTGAAAGTGTTCCAAGTATCGGCAGCGGTCAGCGCCGATCGCACGCGGTCGAGAAATTGCCTTTCGAGACCGGCTCGTTGAAGGATCGCCTGCCGGTCCGCGTATAGACGATGCCAAACTCCTCCTCGGCGACCCCGAACCGGTCCTTCGCGGCCTGCTCGTCACGGCAAACGATCACGACCGCCCGCGAGCCCATGTGCTTCTCTTCGCAGATCACGCGCGGGGCGCCCCGGCTTCGCTAGTAAGCGAACGCCTCGTCAGGATGCTCCAACAGGTCCATCGCTTTGCTCGTTTCGCACGGCGACATCGTGGGCGGCAGGTAGATCAGCCACTTCGGGTTGGCCGCGAATCGGCTCATGACTTCGAGCGCCGCCGTTGCGTTCGCTTCACGAACGGTGACGTTTCCACGCAACCGCGTCGCGATGATCCGCTTGTCGAGCACGTCCTCGGCGTCGAGAACCTCGTCATGAATTTGCTGAACCGTAAGTTCCTGGCGAGCCGGACGGCGTAAGCCCCCGGAGTGTTGTCCTTCACAATAAATGCGCACCGCGGGCACCGCCACGAATTCCTTCTCGGGGTAACTCAGGGCCGTGAGCTTGCCGCCGAAAACGCAGCCGGTGTCGATGTTGACGGTGCGGTTGAGGCATTCCGGCTCCAAGACCGGCGTGTGGCCGTAGAGCGCGAATTCGCGGACTTTTCCCGACCCGCGCCCCTGCATCTCCGCCTTCATACCGGCGTGGGCGACAACGACTTGCCGTCGTCGAAGACGTAGTGGCTTACAAGCCCGTCGAGGAACTCGGCCAGCTGTTTACAGTACACATCGCGAATCCCATCCGGCAACGCGTCGATCTCGCTAAGAGACTGCGCCAAGCCATGCGCGATCTGAACGTTCTTGCCCCGCAATTTGCGCAACAGTTTCACGTCATGGTTGCCCGGGACGCAGAAAGCCGAGCCGGCCGCCACCATGTTGCGGACCAGCCGGACGGCGTCAAGGATGCGCGGGCCGCAATCCACCAGATCGCCCACGAAGACCGCTTTGCGCCCCAGTGGATGGACGTACGTCACCGGCGAGCCGGGAGCGTCAGCGGCGTGAGCGACCGGAGTCGGCGCGAACTCCTCTCCCTGTGAAGAGAGACTGCATTACTTCGCCGCGATTGAGTCGCACCGGCCGGTCCAGGCGGTCGCGCACTTCTACGTCCGGATTGATGCCAAGGACGTGAAAAACGGTGGCGCCGACGTCGTCGGGCGCGTACGGATTGGTGGCGGGATATGCGCCGATGCGATCGGAACGGCCGATGACCTGGCCGCCGCGCACGCCGGCGCCGGCAAAGAGCGCGGAAAAGCATGGCGCCCAGTGATCGCGGCCCGGCGAATTGGCGCCCGGAAGCGTCGTGATCCGCGGGGTCCGTCCGAATTCGCCCATCACAAGCACCAGCGTTTCGTCGAGCAGGCCGGATGCCTGAAGATCGTCTAACAGAGCCGCGACTCCGCGGTCAAGCGGCGGCAACAACTGGCTTCGCAACCTTCCGAAGTTTTCGGAGTGCGTGTCCCAATTCTGCACGATGCCCATATTGGCCTGCACAACCGGCACTCCGGCCTCAACCAAGCGCCGCGCCAAAAGCAGCGACTGTCCGAATGCATGCCGGCCATAATGATCGCGCACCGCCGCCGGCTCGTGGTCGATGTCAAAGGCACGCGCGATCCGCCCCGAGGCAAGGACGGAAAACGCCAGCCGCTGCTGGTCGCTGAGGCGGGTCGCCGCGGCGGTCTCCGCGATTCGCGCTTGTTGATGATCGACTTGGGCCAGCAAGCCGCGGCGATCGTGAAGTCGCGTGATCTCAATGCCCGGTGCAGGCCGCAGGCTGTCGACACGAAAATCGGCAAGGTTAGGATCGCGCGACACCTGCAACGGATCGTGCCTGGCGCCGAGGAAACCGGCATGTTGTCCCGGCCACGTCAAGGGACCCTCGACAAGGAACGTCGGCAAATTGACGCCGCTGGGAATGCCGTCGCTACGTGAGCGTAGATGATCGAGCACGGCAGAATAGCAGGGCCAATCGTCGCGCGAGGCCACCTTGTCGAAGAACGCGCCGGGCTGCGGATGTCCGGTCAGGACATGGTGCGTGGCGACGAGATGATTGTTTTCCCGGTGCGACAGCGAACGCACGACGGCGAACTTATCCGCCCTGGCCGCCAGTCGCGGCAGATGCTCGCACACCGCAAGTCCGGGAACGCGTGTAGCCATCGTTTGAAACTCGCCGCGAATCTCAGCCGGCGCCTCAGGCTTGGGGTCAAAGGTATCCAGATGACTGGCGGCGCCGGTCAGGAAAACGACGATCACGGATTTCGGCGACCTGCGCGTCACCCCCGCCCGATCGGCGTCCTGGCACGCCCTGGCTCGCGCCCCGAGAAGCAACGGCAAACCAAGGCCCAGCATTCCGGAGAAACCGACTTGCAGGAATCCGCGCCGGTTGATGAGAGAATGCGGAAAGTTGACTGTTGTCGGGGACGCCATGGCGTGCTCTGCTTGGAAGGGCGAGGCGGGTGTGAATAAGCTTATCTCAGTCACGCCTGCCGAGCAAGGCCGCGAAGCTCCGCAGCCTGCTAATACCTAGCGTTTGCGTGAACCCGCGATGGCGACAGTCCGCGACGCGACCGCGCCGTTGCTGCTCTGAACTTGAAGTATGTGATTCCCCGGCTGCAACGCGCGCAGCCTCCAAGTGACCAGGCTATGGCCGGTTTTCGCGGCCGCGGGCAGTTGCCCGATAAGACGCCTGGGGCTTCCTTGGACCAATTCCAGTCCCGGCGGAACGGAGAGCACGAGCGCTTCGTTCTCGAGCGGCTCGTGAACGTACGCAATCAGAGTGAAAGCCTTGCCGACCTGAAACACGCCCTCGACGCCGAGAGCGAGCCTGCCTTTGTCCGCCTGCGAAAGCGCGCCAATTCCGTAGGTGAAGCCAAGCTCCCGCACTTCCCCGGGCGCGAGCGCCCGCGGCTGCCAATAAAGAACCGCGGCGGAATCCGAGCCGATGTCCTGCATGGCAATATCCCAAGCGTTATTGGCGCCGGGCCAGTGTGTCAGGCTGACGCGCCCCGGAGGTTCCAAACCAGGAACGCGCAACGTCAACAGCGCGATGGTGCCAGGGTCAGCGAGACTGGGTTTTTCCAGGGCCTGAATGAATTCCGGAACCTCGCGGATGCCTTGGAAATCCTTCGAACCAGTCACGAGGTCGGCCAAGCCAGGCACCGTAAAGGGCACGCCGTCGTTGTTGCCGATCAACGTATCAATCATCAGGCGCAGTCCGGCCTCGTGCTTTTCCTTGCCGAGGTTCTCCAGACGGTAGCGCACCAGCAACGTGTCCAAGAGGCGCTGCGGCACCCCGGGCGCCTTCTCCACAGGTTGTTTGCCGGGGACGATCTCCAAAATCTGGGTGACCTGAATGTCGCCCATTCGCCAGACAGATTTGGTTCCGGCGCGCGATTGCCACGCGGGGTCTTCCGGAATTTTGGCAGCCTTCTCGATCCATTTGTCCTCCAAGCCGTACGCCTTGCCGTCGATCTTCACGACGCACGAGTTCGTATTCCCATCGGTCCCAAAGGTGAGCCGCTTTTTGACGGCGGCGCCCTTCGCATCCTTGAGAACGGTTAGACCGAAGCGCATGCGGCCATCGTAGTCATAGGCGATCAGGGCGTCGGGATCGATCGGTACGTCGTTGGCCATGGGCGTCTCACGCAGCACCTCGACGCGTGGTCGCTCCGATTTAAGCTTGTTCTCGTCTACCGGCCACAGATGAAGCCGCAAAATGTCATTGGAAGGATCAAAATCGTCTTCGGGTTGTTCGAGCTGGAACTGAACTTCCGAAAGCAGGCCGTGCAGGCGGAAGCTGACGACGAATTCCTCGCCTGGCGGGAGCGTCGGAATCGGCGCATGCGCCAGAGTCTCCATGCCGTGCTTCATGAGGAGACGCGCGGACCGGGAAGGCATTTCGCCGAGATTCGCGACGGTGACGGGAAAGTCGACCCGGCCGTCGGGAGGCGCCTTCGCCGGCAGGTCGAGGCTGTTGGCGAGCACTGCCAGGTCGGCTTGGTCATGGTTTACGCGGCGCCCCGCCTTGTGAGAGCCGAGCAATTCCTCGGGATTGGCGGCAAAGCCGAAGTGCTCGCTCCAGTCCGTGCGGGTGATGAGCTGATACTCGCTCGCGGTGCTGTAGTGGCCGCCATTCATGTGGCGGGTTCGAACGGCCACCCGATTCGACACGGGCCGCCCCGGCGATGCGAAGACGAGATGTGGATTGAGCGGCAGCCAATAGCGGCCTTCCGGAATCGCCTTGGAAAAATGCTTGATGGGCATGTCGTTAAAGTAAAGGGCCACATCATGCGGGCGATACTCCGTCCGCGCGCTACGAAGCGAAAGTTGCAAGAGGAGCCAGGCCTCGGAAATGTTGCCCGCGAGCGATGGCAGAAGCAACGGCTCTTTGGCAGGTAGACGCACAAGCCAAAGAGCTTCTGGGCCATGATCGGCTGGACCAATGTACGAAATACGCACCTCGTCCCGTCCCAGAGCCAATGCGGGCCAGGAGGGCGATTTCGCGGGAATGGCTTCCGGATTGGTCCAATCCTTGTCCTCACGCGTGCGCTGAAACAGCTGACCGTTGTGCAGGTAGGCAAGATGTGTCTTACCGGCAGACGTGATCGTTAGCGTGGGCCGCTCACCTTCAGCGACTTCCTGGTCGCCGATAAAGATGCGGCCGTTTTTTCTCCAGGCGACGCGTGGCAGCCCCTTGGCATCGATGGCCAGGGCGGGCTGTGAGAATGCCGAGTCCTGCAGGCGCTCAAACGTTTGGCCCTTAAGCTGCCAAAGGCCGGCGCTGCTGACCGCGAAGAGCGTGCCATCCGGCGCGAACGCCAGGGCAGATTCGTTGCCCGACAATGAGATTTCCTCCTGCCATTGGTCGTCGTCGAAGAGGCGAACCTTGGACTCCTTTTCTTGTTCCCAGGCAACGGCGACGCGCTTGCCTTCGCCGGCGACGTACGGCCAGCGTCCCTTGCCTACGACGAGAGGTTCTTGAACGGATTTTCCTTGGGAATCGAAAATGGCGACGGCGATCTGGTCCTGGTCTTGGTGCCAGGCAAAGGAGACGCGTTCGCCCGCGTGCCAGCCGGCAGCTACCGAACTCGAATCATCCAAATTGCCCGCTGACGCACAGGCGAAAAGACCGCGGTGCAGACGGGAGAAGACGGCACGATAGCGAAGGGCCTCCAAAAGGCCGATGCGTTCAAGGCGGTAATGTGGACGGGCCGCGGCCTGAGCGAGGAGTGGAGGCTCCTTCGTTTCAAGCCGGGAATGCGCCGGGATGATAATGGGGTCCCGTTGGGGATTGGTAGGAACCCAGCTGTCGGAATTGGGATCATATTTTTGGCCGTCGTTCTCGTTGACCTGCTTGCCTTCCGTGATTGTAATTTTGACGATATTGCCTCTAGGCGTGCCCAGATACTGGGTGCGCGAGCTGTCGTTGTTCAAGTCTTCCGCGCTCCATCGTTCGTAGTCGCCGCGAGGCTGCCCCGTGCGGGGATCGCGCGGAGCATAGCCATGGGTATGCCAGTAGCCGGTCTCAGAACCGAACGGATCGCGCTGGGATACGCAGCCTTCGTTGCCGGCGCAATCGAACAGCCAGATATAGCAGTTGTCCCCGGCCTTGAAAATGCGGCCGCCGAATTCCTTGTTGGCCCTGTAGGAGATGGGATTGAGCTTGCGAATTACATCGAGGGCCGCGGCATCCGCGGATGGGAAACAATCGTCTGCATCCAAGGTGCCGCGGGGTCCTGGGCCGCGGTGATTGATGCCCAAGCGGATGCCGGAGTCCTTGAGATAGGGGGTCGGATCGTTGCATTCCGGCGTGCAATCCGATTCGCCGCCGCGACAGCTGCCGCGCCGCGGGGGCTGCACTGCGGCGGAACTGGGATGGGCCGGCCCGTTCGCCCGCGGTCCCGGCAGATCGCTGCACGTCTTGGGCTTGTTGGTGCAGTACCAATCGCTGCTGGAGGTTCGCTCTTGCGTTCCCAAGCGCAGACCAAGCAAGCGCTTGGCGGCGGGGACCTTGAATTGCACGGGAAAGCGAAGCGTTTTGCCGCCCGCTTCGCAGACTAACTCCGTGTCGAGCCCTTCAAACTCCAGGTACAAGACCGGCGCGGCACGAAGCCGCATCGTTTTGCCGGCCGGCAAATAGGCGTGATCGGCTGCAGGCTCCAAACGCACATCCGCGCGATTTTGGGGCGGCACTTGGATGGCGAGATCGGTCAGGTCGTCGCCGACGTTTCTTAATTCAATCGACTGGGCGAGCGTGACCGGATCTTCCTCGATGACGCGCAGGGCGAGTTTGAAATCCAGGTCGCCGACCGTGATTTTCGCCAGTGCAAAAACGCCGGCGGCCTGGATCGGAATGTCGTAGGTCTTTTTGGCGGCGTCCGCGGCGGTTACGGCGAGCCGCAGGTTGATCTTCTCTCCCGCCTCCAAAACTATCGGCGCATCCGCGGAACCGGGGCCAACGATGTCCGCGGGCAATTCGGCAAAATGAGCCAACGCGCGGGCGGCCACCTCAACCTTGCGATCCGAGCCATTCTGCAGAGTCAGCGTGACGGTCTGGTCGTAGTCGCGCGCGATGGTCTGGGTCACGGTCGCCGGCTCAAACGCGAGTCCTTTCTGCACAACGAACTTCCGCACGGGGCTTCGATCCGTCCCGCCGTCCATGTCCACTTCGATCACGTACTCATAAGTCGTGCCGGGCTTGAGCGGAGACAATCTCGCGATTAAGCCCTCGCCGAGAATCGCTTCCGCTTTCTCCAAAGCCTGACCTCCGCTTGCCCGCCAATAGACGCGTCCTGTGGTGGGCAGCCTGGGGAAAAAGCGAACGAGGGTTTCCGTTCCCGAGACCACGGCGCCGTCTTCAGGTTCCATGCGAAGCAGCTGCTTGCCTTGCCCTGGCTCAAGCTTCGCGGCATTCTCGGCTGCGCCTGAACCGGCGCCTTTCTCGTCCCGGTCCTTTCGCGCTGTGACGAACCAATAACCTCCGAGCAGGCCGGCCAAAAGAAAAATGAGTACCACGGCCCACCGCTTCGCTCGATTGTTCATTGCAGTCCCTCACAAGCCCGGCGCGCTGAAACGACCACGATTGCTTCCTGATCGGCGCTGAGATTCTATCCAAAATCCTCTCGGAATACGCCAAAATTCAAGTAGAATGGGGCTGCACGCCGGACTCGCATGCCTCGCAAGGGGATCTCGTATGCTTTCCCTCCTCGGCCGCAGCGTTCGCCTTGGTGATGGATTGACGCGCCGCGAAATGCTCCGTGTCGGCGGTTTGGGGTTCACCGGGCTGTTGTGGTCCGATCTCTTGCGCGCCCGCGCCGCCGGGGGCCAAACCGCTCCGAATCGCCGACGTCCTCCGGATGGATTCGGCCGGGCCAAGGCTTGCATCGTGATCTTCAACTACGGCGGTCCGTCGCATCTCGACACGTTCGATCTCAAGCCCGACGCGCCTGTAGAAATCCGCGGTGAATTTCAACCGATGGCGACGCGGACGCCGGGAATCGCCATCACCGAGCACCTGCCGCGCTTGGCCCGGCTCACGAATCACTGTGCCATCATTCGTTCGGTTAATCATCGCGACAACGACCACGCCATCGGCGCTTATCTGGCGCTGACAGGTTATTCCCATCCTCGTCACGACGTTCTGGGCATCGAGCCGCCCGCCAGCCCGCAGGATTTGCCGTCCATGGGCTCGGTGTTGAGCAAGCTGCGCTCCGGCGGCCGGTCCTTGTTTTCCTACGTCACCCTCGGCGACTTGCGCCATCTCGGGCATCACGACAGCCTGGGCCAAAATGCCGGCTGCCTGGGCAGGTCGTACGATCCGTTCACGATCCCGTTCGTGCGCCCAATTGACGGCGTCCTCGATATGAACGGCGTCACTTCCGTTTTCAACGAAGTCAACGAGCCGCAATTGCATGGCCGCGGTCGCTTGCTGGAGCAATTCCACCAAAGGGCCAGGGCGCTCGAAGCCACGTCCGGCACCCGCAACTTAGACAGCTTCCGGCGGCGGGCGTTCGAGCTATTGGCATCGTCGGCCACGCGCGACGCCTTCAACGTCGCCGTGGAGCCGCAGCCAATCCGCGAGGCGTATGGCTCCTCACCCTTCGGTCAGAGTTGCTTGTTGGCGCGGCGGCTGGTGGAAGCCGGCGTTCCCATGATCACCGTCTATTCCGCCGGCAATCGCGATTGGGACACGCATGGACGCAATTTCTTCCATCTGAAAAACGAGCTGCTGCCGCCGACGGACCGGGCGGTGTCGGCGCTCTTGGAGGATTTGCATAGCCGCGGAATGCTCGATGAAACGCTGGTCGTATGGATGGGCGACATGGGCCGCACGCCGCGCATCAACGCCGATGCGGGCCGCGACCACTGGTCGTTCTGCTATTCGATCGTCATGGCCGGCGGCGGCATCCGCGGCGGCCAGGTCTACGGCGCCTCCGATCGCAGCGCCGCCTATCCTTCCACGAACCCGGTCAGCCCGGCAGACGTGGCCGCGACCATCTACCACTGCCTGGGCATCGATCCGCGCGCCCACGTGACGGATCAGCAGGGCCGGCCGCTGGTCGTCAGCTCGGGCACGCCGATCCACGCATTGCTCTAAAATGTGCAGGCGCGGGACAACCGATCAACCTCGCAAAACGCGCCTGCAAATCCGGCCTCTCAAGGCAACAGCTGCATTCGTTTCACGATTTCGGGAAGATCATGAATTCAGGGAGGGGGAATCGGAAGAATGCGGGAAGCATGGTAACGCGTGCGGGGCTGGGATCTCGGACCCCTGATGTTTTTTCCATGCGCTGCTCGTACTTGCTCGACCTCAAGAAATCCTTAAAGTCTCTGATCTCCAAGATGGCTTTGATCGCTTCGTTCTTGTCCGCCGCCTGCTTGTAGAACGACTCGCAGATTTTGTAGCCGACGTAATAGCCCAAATCCGCCGGCCTGTCCTTGGCGCGATCGCCCTGGAAAAGCCAGTTGCTCACGTCCTTGCCGTCCATTTGCTTCTTGAATTCGGCCCACAGCTCGCGCTCGCGCGGGTTGCCGTACTTGTGCAGATGGGCGTTGATCATGCTTCCGGAAATCAATTCGCCGACGAAATCGGCGCCGCCCTCCGCGATCGCCGTCCCCAGCAGGCTCACGCCGCTTATGGGAAACTTCTGCTGATAGTGGATGAGCTCGTGGGCCACGATGTAGGGAATCTCCTCAACGGGCTTGAGGACTGCCTTGTGCCAGCCGTCCATCTCTTTCATAGGCGTGCCTTTGGTCAAGCCGTACATCTCCACGCCGATCAGGAGCCCCTTATCGGTTAAGGTGCCGCCGGAGTTCATGCGGCCGATCACGAAGTAGACATTGGGAAATACGGCCGGTTCGTAGAGCTTCTTGAGCTTATGGAGGCAGGCGCGGATTGCCTTCTTATGCGCGGCTACTTTGAGAGAAGGATCGCGCAACGTGGCATAGTATTTGGGATGCTGTTCAATCGTCTTGGCCAGGTTCTCGGCACTGCCAATCCGCACGCGCATGAATTCCTTGAGGCCAACGCTTCCTTTCTTCAGATACTCTTCGCGCAGGCGCTCGACGAGGTTCTCCGGCTTCGCGCCGTCATAGGCCTTCCAGAAGAGATCGATGTCGGAAACGATGAGTTCAGCGGCATCGGGATCGCGATTTTTTTCCCTTTGTGGCTTGCCGGCGTCGGCAGGGGGCGCCTTCGGAAGAAAAAAGGCTGACGACAAAGCCAAAACAAGAGCAAAGGCGCGCTTCATTGGCTCCTCCTTGTTGCAAGTCGTTATCTTCTTAACTTAGACTGAATCCACCCTATAATAGCCGCTCCCTACGAGGAGTCCAGTCATGTCCATCGACTCCGACCAGGGCGGCTCGCCAAAAGGAGCTCCTCGCACGACCGAACGCCGCAATGCCTCCAGTTCCTCCGCCGTTTCCGGCCGATTAATCGCTTGCGTCCACCCTTTGGGAACGCGATGGGCCAGCCGTTGAGCCAATGGACCTGGGTCGCGCGTATGCGATGCCGAAAGCTCGACGGTCGATTACTTAAGCGGGGCATTCACCACAGAGACGCGTTCAGTACGATACGGATACTATGCCTCATCGCCAGCTCGGCATCCTGCACGTCGACATGGATGCCTTTTACGCGTCCGTCGAGCAGCGCGATCGGCCGGAATCGCGCGGGCTGCCGGTCATCGTCGGCGGGCTGGACGGCCGGGGCGTGGTCTGCGCGGCTTCTTACGAGGCCCGGCCGTTCGGCGTCCGCAGCGCCATGCCGATTTCGCAGGCGCGGCGGCTCTGTCCGCAGGCCGTATACCTGCCGGTGCGGATGAGCCACTATGCGGAGGTCAGCCGGCAGATTCGCGACATCATGTTTTCCTTCACGCCGCTCGTAGAGCCGTTGAGCCTCGACGAGGCGTTTTTGGACGTCGGCGGCTGTCGGAAGCTGTTCGGAACGGCGCCTGAGATCGCGCGCCAAATCAGAGCGCGCATCAAGTCGGAAGTTGGTCTGAACGCATCGGTGGGGGCGGCGCCCAACAAATTTCTCGCCAAGTTGGCCAGCGATCTCTGCAAGCCCGACGGCCTCATGGTCGTGCCCGAAGATCAGATCGAAGCGATTTTGACGCCGTTGCCCGTTGAACGCATCTGGGGCGTCGGCGCCAAAAGCGCGGCCCGGCTTCATGCGCTCGGGATTCGAACCATTGGTCAGCTTTCCGGCTGGTCGGAGCACTCCCTGGTGGAGCATTTCGGCGAGATGGGCAGTCATTTCTGGCGATTAGCTCGTGGCCTCGACGATCGATCCGTCGAACCCGATCGCGAAGCGAAATCGATCAGCAGCGAGACGACGTTCGCACAGGACATCGCCGATCCGCAAGCGTTGCAAGCCGTGCTCTTGGGCCTGGTCGATCATGTGGCTGGCCGGTTGCGCCAGGAGGGCTTGCATGCGCGGACTATCGATCTCAAGGTTCGCTCGTCGGACTTTCGCACCAAGACGCTTTCGAAATCGATTGAGCCGACCCACGCGACGGAGGCGATTTGGCGAACGGCCGCCCTATTGCTGGAACGCTCCTTGACTCTCGACTTGCTGCCGGTCCGGCTGCTCGGGGTGGGCGCGGGCAATCTCGTGCGTGATGCCGTCATTCAAGGCGACTTGTTCGACGGCGGCCAGCGCGAGCGCCAAAACGCAGTCGACCGTGCCGTCGATGCCATTCGCGCGCAGTTTGGCACACGCGCCATCGAACGCGGCGGCTTGCGCGAAAGGCGCAGCTGAAGCAATTGGTGAGCCACACAAGGCACGCTGTCACGCGCCAGCCGCCGACGTGATTTCGAGCAACGCCTCGGGGAATGCGCCCAAAAGGCGTCGATTTAGCTCGTGGGCGCGTGCCATGTAGTTCCCGCCGAGAGCATCGCCTGCCACCGTCCGTACTGGGCGCAACGGTATTTCACGCTCGCCCATCCGATCTCGCACTTTGATTATCACCAGGCCCACGGGGGTGGCCCGTTCGTCGTCGGCCGCGCTTGGATTCATCAATTCCACGTCGCACGATACAAGGGCCTGCACGGGGATCCGGTAGCGTTTGTTGTCGCCCTCCAACAGCATTTGCCGTCCCTCGGCGTCGAGAAAAAGGAAGCCGACGTCGTCAGCGTTTTGCAGCGAAATCTGGCCCCAGTTGCGCCGCGGAATGACTTCGACGTAAATCGCCTCGGGGTTGTTCGGATCGACGATCGCCTCGGTCCGTTGCGACAATTCAGACTGCGCCTTGTGAAACATGTAGTCCGCCGACCACGGTTTGCGCATCATCCAGCCGCCCAATACCCAGCCGAAACCGGCTGTCAGCGCCAAACCGACTAGGACGGGCGCGAACGACAGCGCCTGGTTGCCGGGAAAGAGTCGCCGCGTGGCCAACACCCCGCCCAAAATCGCCGGCGCGAAGGCGATGGCGGCGAATACCAGAAATTGCAATAGGAACAGGCCATTTTCCATCCATTTCGCAGATGAAGTCAGCACCCGGCCGCGCTGCGAAAGCGGAACCGGCGTAATGTCGGCTAGCGAGTCGTCGATCATGGTGATTCCCCGGATTCAAGCTCGAAGCGCGCAGGACGTCATCGCGACGAAAACGTAGAACATGTTCCAGGAAATGCAAAGGCGCGTGATGTGTACGCCTGCTTCGAGCTAACTTTTTCCGAGCTATTGCAAATAATCGAGCTTGGCGAGCGAATCACCAACGTAGCCGAGCGCCAATTGTAATTGCTGCCTGAAATGCTGGGGGAGTCCAACCATGAAAACGCTACTCGTTTCCGCGTGTTGGTGGGGGGCGTGCCTTTTCTTGGCACTTTGCTTGACAGGCATGATTTGGCAGCCACAACTCGAGGGCAGCGGGGTTCCCGATTCCGAGATGCGGACAATTCCCGACTTCACTGCGGTGCAAGTCAGCGGCGGCGTGCAACTCGATCTCATCGTCGGCCCGGCAACCGCGTTGGAAGTGTCCGCCGACGACAACATCCTGCCGCACGTCGTCACGGAAGTGGTTGGAGGCCGGCTGACCGTGTACGTGGATTCGGGTTTTTCTTCGAGCCTGGGCGTCAAGGTCCGCGCGATGACGCCGGCAGTGAAAGCCGTCGATGCCAGCGGCGCGTGCACGGCGACGCTCACCGGCGTCCACGGCAAGCAGTTTCGGCTCGGACTGAGCGGCGCCAGCTCCTGCGCCCTCTCCGGAAATGCCGACCGAATGGATGTAAGACTGAGCGGGGCGAGCACGTGTACGGTGACGGGCAGCGGCGACCGTGTCGATCTCCGGCTCAGCGGCGCCAGCAAATGCACCTTGAGCGGACACGCCGAGAACCTGGCAGTCGAGTGCTCCGGCGCATCGCGCTTGCTCGCCGCCGGACTTAAGGCTCAGTCGGTGAAGACCAAGGTAAGCGGCGCTTCCCGCGTCGAAGTCACGGCCCTTCAGGATCTCAACGCCCGAGCGTCCGGCGCCTCCACGGTCCGCTATGCAGGGGCGCCCGCCATGCTTCAGCAACGTGCCAGCGGCGGTTCGACGATTGGACCCAAGTCCTAGTAGAATTCTCACTTCTCGCCGGAAGTTGACACCAGCGCACCGTCGGCTACAATCCGCGCTGGGGCAATCAGCAACTCCATCTTTCCTCGTTCCTCAGTCGCTGCGACGAGGATCGATCACGAATCCGGGGAACACCATGAGCGAACATCCGTTCTTAGTGGCGCACGAGGGCACGAGGCGAAAGCGCGGCATTAGAATGCTGCCCGCCGTTGCAGCCGCTTTGGCGATCGGCTTCTCGGTGTACGCCTCGCGCGCAACGGTGTGGCCTGCATTGCAACCCGGCCCGTCGTCCCAGCCTGGCGCCGCGGCGACGGGTGACGACAAGGCGACGGCCAACGCGGTGGCTAAGGCCGACGCGTTCTTGCAGACGCTCGATGCCCAGCAGCGCGGCAAGGCACTTCTGGAGTACGACAGCCGCAAAAAACCCGACTGGTCCAACTTGCCGGTGACGATGGTGCCGCGCAACGGCCTGCGGCTCGGCGAACTCACCAAGGCGCAACGCGCCGCCGCCCTGGACGCCGTGGCCGCCGTGCTGAGCAAGCAAGGCTTTCAAAAGGTCACCGACATCATGAATGCCGATGACCAGCTCGTGGGCAAGGACAACAAAATGAGATTTGGAACCGACAACTTTTACCTCGCCCTGTTCGGCAAGCCGTCGGAGACGCAACCATGGATGCTGCAATTCGGCGGCCATCACTTGGGCATAAACGTCACCATCGTCGGCAAGAACACGGTGCTGACGCCGACTCACACCGGCGCGCAGCCGACCTCCTTTAAGAGGGACGGCAAGACGGTGCGGCCCCTGGGTCCGGAGAACGACCTGGCGTTCAAGCTGGTCAACCTGCTGGATGCCAAGCAGCAGGCGCAGGCCGTCCTTGGCGCCAAACCCAAGAACCTCGTGTTGGGTCCGGGTCAGGACGGCAAGACCGTTGCCCCCGAAGGGATCAAGGGCGCCGCGCTCAATGAGGCGCAGCGGGCCACGCTTTTGGAGCTGATCGGGGCCTGGGTCCACATCCTGCCTGAGGACGCGGCCGCGAGCCGGCTGGCGGCGCTTAAGGCAAAGCTCGACGACACCTATTTCGCTTGGTACGGACCAACGACCGAAGGCAGCGCGGCGTACTTCCGCCTCCAAGGCCCCGCCCTTGTGATCGAGTACGCCCCGCAAGGAGGCGCCAACCACATTCACACCATCATCCGCGACCCCGGCAACGACTACGGCAGGGAGCTGACCAAGCCATAAGTACGAAGATTTGGTTTCGGAAATGGCCTGGAGGTTCTCCATGAGCGAGATGCAAGTCAACGTGCTTGACGCGCACCGGGCGAATACCTACAGACCCCGCCAGGCGACCCTGCCCGCCGCCGAGTCCTTGGACCGAGCTAGCGCAGGCGAGGCTCCGCAACCAGGAGTTGCAGGAGGAATGGGAAGGTCAAGTTTCCGAGTCCAGCAACGGCGAAACGGTTGGCCGCCACTACCTTGGCGTACTCTGGTGTGAGGCATCCGAAGGTGATAGACTGCATGGAAAGTGAATGGCGCACACTAACCCTCTTCCGTAGTCAGAGCGCTGGACATGACCCCCGAAGCAACCATCGCCAATTCAGTCACCAGGCCGTCGCCGCTCGAGCGGCGTAACCGCACGCTGGCGGAACTGGCCGCCGCGCAAGGCATCAATGAGCCGCAAGACTTTGATGCCCTTTACGGCGCCGGCGCCAACTTGTGGGACAATGATGCCGATTTCGAGGCGTTCCAGGCTGCCTTGCGCGAATCGCGGCGCACCGGGGGCTGATCCGTGGGGACGCGGTTACTCGACACGAACATCGTTTCCTACCTCTTCAAGGGTCATTCCCTGGCCGCCGCATATCGTCCCCACCTTGCTGGCCACACGATGGCGGTCTGTTTCATGACCGAAGCGGAATTGTTCGAAGGTGCGTTGCGCGCGCGTTGGGGGTCGCGCCGCTGGGCACGGCTCGAAGCCTTGCTGAGCACGTTTCTGTACATCCCGTCCAGTCCCGACCTAAGCCGAGGCTGGGCGCAAGTACGGACGGAGCGGCAAACGCAACCCATCGGCGCGGCGGATGCTTGGATAGCGGCCGCCGCGCTCGTGCATGGTTGTGAACTCGTGACGCACAATCCCAGCGACTTCCAGGGCATCGCCGGCTTGACCGTCATTTCGGCAGCGCCCTGACGGTCGGGCATGAGTGACAAGGTGCTACAACTATGAGACACTCATGGAAATCAGTCCAGTGTATTGAGTAACGCACGGGCCAATATCCTGGCAGACTTCTCGGCGTGGACGGCGCTCTCCGCATTGCGATCCGGCGCGCCGATCAAAGCACGGAGCGATGTCTACCGACTCCTTCGCGGAGTCCCCTTTGAAACCCTCTTCGACGCCGACAGGGGGCCTATCGACCTGACTGAATTCGACGCCTGGCACCAATGGGCCGTGGAAGAACTGCGGCGGCTTGAGCCCCTCCTGAACGTCGGCTGGGCCGCGAAGCTCATTAATGTTTACCTGAAGACTCGAGCGTATGTCGGTCGCGAAGGGCGAATCAACCTCAGCGGTCAGCTGCATCCGCCTATCGACCGCGGTTTATGGGACGGGTTACGGCGGCGGTTCGGTTTGGGGAGCGAGGT
This sequence comes from Planctomycetota bacterium, assembly GCA_016195405.1. Lineage (GTDB taxonomy): Bacteria > Planctomycetota > Planctomycetia > Gemmatales > Gemmataceae > JACPZP01. The sequence goes on from JACPZP010000118.1 coordinate 51,529, forward strand.
GACGAAGCGCACTCACTGCGTGATGCGGATCAAGGATATTGACCAGAAATGCTATCACGAGATAATCGCGGGGTGCCGGCTGGCCGCAGTGGCTCTCGGGTGCCAGCTGATTGAAGTGGAGCAGCTTTGGACAGGTACCGAGTTCCCGGCCGCCACTAAGAAAACCGCCCGGGCTTAGCCTGACGATTTGCACAAAACAATCTGCGCACGTCATTTGGCAGCGCCCTTTATATCTAATTACTCATCATTTCTTGTATAAATGGGTATAAACAGGTATTAAGCGAAAGTTGCGACGTGGGACCACGATAGTCGGGTCGAGCCGAACCGTCCAATCATAATCGAGTTGCGCCTGCTCGCTCCGCCCGAGAGCGGCAAGGGCCAAAGCGCGATGATGGAAGCAGCTCGCCGCTTCGGGCGCCGCGCCGATGCAAATACTAAATGCCGTCGCCGCTTCCTCGTATCGGCGCAGGCGGTACGCGCAAAGGCCGTGGTAGAAATTGGGCCACAGAGCCTGCGGCTGAATCCGGACGGCCGCGCTGGCTTCTTCAGCCGCGCGCTGCAGATTTCCAGCCCGAAGAAGTGATCGGGCCAAGGCATAGTGTTTCCAGGCCGATTCCTCGGTGGAATCTTGCGGTTTGACCGGCGAGCCTGAATTCGGGGGTCCGCCGTGAAGCTCACGCTCTTCATCCAGCACGGCGCTCGGGCCGAACAACGCCTCCGCCTCGGCCAACACTTTGAGCGCTTTTTCGTGGGCTTTCCCTTTTTCTGTCGCAGACGTTAGACGCACTTGAAGATCGGCCCACAGAATCGCCAGGTCGAGCAGATCATCGTGGATTTTCGGATCGAGCGCACATTCCACCAATCCTTGTCGATGTCGGCAGCTGAGACGCTCCACAATACGATCCCGTCTCTCCCACAAGGCGCGGCAACATGATTCGAGCCCGCGGAGGCGCTCCGGCGACACGTGCTCCATGCCATAGAGAAACCGGAAACGCTCGGCGATCTCGTGCAAACTGTGGATGGCGAGACCTTGCTCCGCGAGGTGTAACCGAGAGTCGAATTCACCGGCGAGTTCGTGCTGCAAGAGAAGTCCTTGAGCCATGCGCCGGCCGCGCTCGAGCCTGCCGATCGCGCCGTGCCATTCACCTTTGACCATCAGCATTTGGCCGTCGCGCAACGCTGAGTGAGCCTGCTCAACGCGCTGATTGTAATGGTGCAGGGCACCGAGGCAGACCGCCCCCGCGGATACGAGCAGGGCCAGCATAATGCCTACTCGTGCAAGCCCATGCGGCCGGCGGCGACGCCATTTTCGCCAGCGCTCGGCCAAGTTGCGGTTGCGGACGCCGCGCAACGGCAAATCGGCCAGATGACGCCGCAGGTCGGCAGCTAGCGCGGTCATGTGTGGATAGCGCTTGGCCGGATCATCCGCGAGGCACCGGGCGACAATGTCCGCGAGGCCGGCGCTCACCTGCGAATTGCAATGATGAAGCGAACGCGGCTTCATTCCGGCTAATCGCAGGCTACCGGCCAGGGCTTCGTGCAGTACGACTCCCAGCGAATAGATGTCGGAGCGAGCGTCTACAGGCCTCAGCACCTTCCGGCCGCGCGCCACATTCTGTAGAGCCGATTGTTGCTCGGGCGACATGTAGCCGCCTGTTCCGCCAAGCCAGTGCGTCTCGTTTCCGTCCGGCTCGATCGGCGCGCGCGCGAGATGGAAGTCGAGCAACATCGGCTGAGCGTCGGCGGCGAGGAGTATGTTGGAGGGCTTGATGTCGAGGTGAACCAAGCCGCGCTCGTGAGCATATTGCAATGCATCCGCAAGACAGGCGCCGATCCAGCACACCGCTTGGACGTACGACGATCCGGCGAATGCCTGTCGTGCTGGATCCGCGGCGGTCGTGCCGGACGGAGTCGGGGTCTTGAACGAATCGATGGCTTCGAGCAGATCATGTCCGGCACGCCGCGCGGGCGGTTTCGCATGCATCAGTTCAAGCAGTTGGGCCAGCGTCGCGCCGCCGAAATACGGCATGCACAGGGCGCGCAGACCGAGAGCCGGATGATCCTGGACGGAATGAATCGGCAGGATGTGGGTGTGTTGCAGGCGCGCTAAGGACAGGTGCTCGTGGGCGTCCATAGGAATGAGCTTGAGGACGACGGGGCGATCCCCCAGGGAAAGCTGGTTCGCCAGGAAGACGCGGGCATGGGCTCCGCGTCCGAGTTCAAACAAGAGCACGAAGTCGCCGAGCGATTCGCCGGTTTCGGGGAAGCGCGGCTCCGTGCGCGGCGAGCCGAGGAGGCGGTGAAAGTCGCACAAGATTTCGAGATGCGCGCGCCACTGCGGAAAGCGGCGCAGGACCTCCTCCGTGGGCGTTTCGAGCCCGTGCTCTCGGCGCAAACAGAGTTCTTCGTAAATCAGTTCGGCGGCCGCTTCGGGAAACGCCCATAGCTGCGGATGTCGTTCCAGGAACTCCTCCGCGACGGGACGCTCGCCGTTCTGCCAGCGCTGGATCATTTCGTCGATCAGCCGGGCGGCCAATTCGTCAGCCGCTTCCGGGGTTAATGTTGGAGGCGTCACGGCGAGGGCCTCCCCGCGATCTGCGCTGCCGGCGATGTTGGCTCCAACTCCGGCTTGGGTTCGAATGCCAACTTGCGGGCCAAAGTGCGCAGGATGCGGCGGACGCTGTCGGGATGCCGGCCGGCGCGTGCGCCGATCTCGGCAAGGGAATGTCCTTCCCGTTTGAGTTCCAGGATCGGCCGGTGTTCGGGGGCACAGCGGGCCAGGATTCGTTCCCAAAGTTCGGCCGCCTGCGCGACCTCGCTGGGGCGCGGTTGCGCGCACGGGACGCGCTGCTGCCGATCGCCTTGGCCCAAGGGCTCTTCGCGCCGGATAGCCGTCTGGTGCCGGCGGATGCCGTCGACCACGCGATTGCGGGCGGCGACAAAAAGGAAGCCGCGCAGGTGATCCGCATCGGTGAAGCGCCAGCCGGCTTCGCGAAAACCCCGAAGCAGATCGGCCCAAACCGACTGGAGGATATCCGTCGAATCGAACTTGGCGCGCAGAGGCGTGGGCAATTGCCGCCGGACCGCCCGGCGCAGATAGGGCTCGTAGGCGAGGAAGACTTGTTCCGCGGCCGCCATGTCGCCGCTGCACAGTCGCAGAAGCAGATTATCCAAAGGCTTGTTCATGTTGTGTTTCGTAGGACGGATTTGCAATCCGTCCTTTGCCGGCTCCGAGCGGACGGATTGCAAATCCGTCCTACGTTGGTGGCTTTACAATTCCGGCCTACGTGGGAACACGGGCACATCCGCGGGCCGCCTCAACTGCCGGCGCGCGATCTCACAAGCCGCCGCTGCCGCCGCCCCGGCTACGATCCACGGGTAAAGATCAGTCCCGTCGCGATCATCCAGCGGCTGCCCCACCCGCTCGACTTGATGCAGAAAATCGCGCATGGCCAGCTCCAGCGCTCGCAGGCCCCCGGCACTCAGGGCCGAAAGCATTCCCGCCATCTGAAGCGGGGGCGCAATTCTGTCCTCAATCCCCACGCCGCCGGGGGCCGTCGGAGTTGGCGCCGTCACGGATGGGGGAGGCGAAGTCTGTATTGAGCCCGAATCAGGCAAGTTCGCGGTTCCCACGCCGTCTGGGCCAATCAGCGTCGGAATTCGAGCAGATGGCCCCTGCAGGTCGAACGCACCGACAAGTGCGCCGCCGAGGTTCGACAGACCGGAAATCGCTGGCAGCCTCGCGCGATCGGAAAGTGATCCCGGTGCGGATCCCGTTGTCGCAGCGCTCGCCGCGTTGCCGGCGAGAGATCCCGCACGATCGGAGATGCCCGCAGCAGCGCCGGGACTGGCTGCTCTCGGACCGATGCCGCGCTGGTCGTTGCCACGCGGGTCGACGCCACGATTGTCGATGCCACGTTGATCGACGCCGGAGCGTGAAGAGTCGACGCCCTGCGACTGGATGGGGCCGCCGTCGCCGCCCCAGGACCCGCCTTGGGCCGATGGACCAGCGCGATCGCCCGAGTAATTGAAGGTCGCGCGCTCGGCTGATCGGGCGCTGAAGGCTGCGACAGCGGTGTTTTGCGGGGACGAAGGCGATGGGGAGAAGCCGATTCCGTTGAGCAGTTGCCGTGGTTCAAGCTCCTCCAGGCGGAGGTTGGACATGCTTTTGGATCCTCAGGAGCCGCGAGAAGCGGCGATATGGCGGACGTGGGGCTTGGCGGACAGTCACCACTCATTATAAAGGACACTTGCCGCGAGCAAGCCCGGATCGCGAAGAGTGTTCGGGTGAGCCGGGAGCGTGAGCACCGGAGTAAATAGTCGGTGAACTCGAGGTGCCGACGCGCCCAGAGGCTGTTGTCCCTCTACGAGGTTCAACGAAATTCCAGGAGCAAAGCGGGCGCGAATCTATGGGATTTGCGGTATGGTTTAGGCCAATCAAACACCTTGCGACTATCGAAATTCGTTGCCTCGCCACCCCCCCCCACACCCCTGGCGACGCAATTCAATGGATGGATTGCGCCCTAACCCACCAGGCGGCAAAGACTTACTGAATGAGGCGAACCGATTCGTCGGGGGGGATCGCCCGAGAGTTGTACGCGCTAAGAGACGTTGCCGGTCACTTATTGAGGCTGCTAGCGACGATATCGCCGACCTTGACGGGATTTTGTGTGAGTGATTTGCTGGCCACCATCTCGCCGATGCTGCCGCATGTGTTAACTTTCAAAATACGAAGCATGCCGACGTACGACGGCCTGGGCGCCAGCCGGTATACATCCAGCGTGTGCCCCGATTTCAATTCGCGATCACTGCCAACGTCGATTTCAATCCGATTGGGATCCTTGGGATCAATCTTCGTCACCTTTCCGCGCAAAAACGTCGCGGGCGGATCGGATCCGGCTGGTTCCTGGGCCGAAAGCGCTTGAATGAGCGCCACGCCAAACAGAGCGAGGGCTATACCAAGGCTGGACATCGCAAGTTACTCCGTCAACCGTGATAAGCTATACTGCGTGATAAGCTATACTGCAAGGTAATCCAGGTGAACGAAAAATGCCAGCGAACTCTTGAAGAACGGCGAGCGTGAGCCTACTGCTCCCCTTTACAAAGCCTTGAGGCCGACGATGATCAAGGTAAAATGACGGAGAGAAGCGCTTAAAGGGAGATGATTATGACACCCGAACAAGTGGAAGCAAAGGTCATCGAACTCATCCATCGCGAGCCGTTTGTGCCGTTTGTCGTTGAAATGACGAACGGCCAGTCCCTGGAAGTACTCCATCCGCGGCTTGCGATCAACGGAGGGGGCGCTGTTTTCTTTGGACCAGACGGCGGCTTGGTGGATTTCGAGTTCAAGACGGTTCGTTCCATCCGCCTTATGAGCGCTGGAGCTGTCGCATGACGAGCGACCAGTTTGACGCCGCGTACCGGGCGTTCTGCCGGCGTCGCCCTGTTCGGCCGTTCTTGATCGAATTCACGAGCGGCAACCAACTTCTGATCGGCCACCCAGAAGCGGTTCGAAACGATGGGGAGCTTTATGCGATGCGTTGCCCCGATGGTGGGCACGTAGTGTTCGTGGCCGAAAGTGTATCCCGGTTGCTCGATGTGCCGACGGCTGCGGCCATTTAGTCCGGCCGAGGCGATTTTCCAATTCATCACCGACTCCACTTCCTGATCAAACCACTACTCCTTCTTCATTTTGGGAAGCGGCATTTCGATGCGCGGGCCGTCGTCGCCGTTGGGGCCGGCGCTGGAGAGAACGTAGCCGTTGTCTTGCGTGCGATAATCGAGCGCTTTGCCGGTGAAGAGGTCTTGGGGAATCTTGGGGAGGTACTTTGGCGTTAGCTCATCAAGCGTTTTCGGATAGCGGCCTTGCTCGCGCTGGTAGAGTGCAAGGGCGAATGCGACTTCCAAGTTGCGGCTTACCTGTTCCCGGCGATCGACAGACTTGTAAAGTACCTTAGCCGCAGGTATTAGCAGAAACGCAAGGCCATCGCCAAACTTCTCGCTCAATTCGGCTGCCTCGATTTTGCTTTCGCTCGCTTTGTTTTCAGCCGCCTTGCTCTTAGTCGCCAAAGCCTTGGACAGTTTACCGAAAGCGATCTCGGATTTTGGCACTTGAAGATCTTTTAGGAGCTGAGTGAATTGCTCTTTGCGTTTGGAATAGTCTTCAGTTCGCAGGACAGACTCGAGCCGGTCATACCAGCAATTGATCCTGCGCAGCGCGGGGTCCCAGTGTATCTTGCCTAAAGTCTGACGGGTTGTGTCATCCTTCACATCTGCCAAATCGCTAATATCCAAGGGATTATTCGCAGGACTTTGGTCCTCAAAATACTTGGGACCATACCGGTCAAGCATCACGATCGCTTGGAGCACTATGAATCGCTCGGTGAGATCAACCTGCTCGGCGAGTCCCTTAATTGCCGGCATATTTCGCAGTTCGCTCTGCCAGGCGCGTAGCTGCATTGCGTCAACATTCTTGTTGTCCAAGAGCACTAGACCTTGAATAAGCGAAGGTTCGGGCCTTTTTATTCGTTGGTTCTGGCTTTCCCCAGAGCGTAGGTTCCGCGCTCCGCTGCGTCTGCAGGGGGTGGCTTCGGTTTGGGTTGGTTGAATGGTGTCGGCTCCTTTCGGTTGCGC
>JACPZP010000114.1 GCA_016195405.1 Planctomycetota bacterium
AAAAACTCGGCGGCCCGAGAACGGGATGACTTGGACGAACGTTTCGAACGCATGGGACTGCCTCCAAAAAAGAGACCCTGGGTATCCCAAGTCTCTCTCATGGACAGTCCTGTGATTTGTTCCCTAAAACCACATACCAGGTGTCAGGACCCTTTGATATATTTAACACTACCTATTAAAAAAGGATCCTGACACCTTTTCGTATGTGCGAGGCGCCTTCGCGGATGGAGTGGACAGGCGAGTTGCCCCTGGGCCTGTTCACGGGGCGGCGGATATTCACGGTCAGCCCCGGGGACGGTGAGGTCGAGTTCCGCATGCTTGTGCAGTTGAGCGGGCTGCTCGCGCCCTTGATGGTGAAACCGTTAGGCAACCGCCAGCTGGAAATCGATAGCTTCTCCTCGGCACTCAAGGTTCGCGCGAAGCAGGATGAAGCTGAATAAAGATGACACCCCTCTTTATTGTGCGTGGATGTCGAGGTTGGAGCACAACCGCCGAACAATGTGCTGAACCGGGGCATGAGCGCAGCACGGGCAGGAGGGCCGGCCGATGTTGTCCGAGTTGCATGGCCTGAACGAGCGATGGATTCGGGCTTGGTTCGAGAAGGACGCCGCGACCGTGGAACGCCTCATGGCCCTGGACTACCTCTACATCGCCCCGAACGGATTGGTCCTCGACCGCCAGGCCATCCTGGGAATCATTCGTTCTCCGAGCTATCGGTTGGATCGTGGTGCTCGCACCGAGGTCGTTGTCCGTGCCCTCGGTCGTGACGCGGCGGTTGTCCGGGACCGCTGGCAGGGTGCCGGGTCGTTCGAGGGGACTTCCTTCACGGATGACAACCGGTGTGTCAGGGTCTGGGAGAGACAGGCCGGCGAATGGCGCATCGTAATGGAGCAATGCTCCTTCAGCAGCAAGTAGAGAACGCGGGGGCCGGCCCGGCTTGGCAAGAGCCGATACGCCGACCGGGGCGTTGCAGCCGACCGCGGCCGCCATCCTGGTTTCGCGCGGCTTCAAGTTTTTACAGGCGGCCGCGGCAACTTATCGTTGTCTTTCGGCCGCGGAGACTTGCTATGGATGACAGTCGTTTCTGGGCGATGATCGAAAGCGCGTGGCATGCTGTCGGCGGCAAGACGAAAGTGCGTCAGAATCTGGCCGTCGGAAAGGTCTCGGAAGAGAAGGCCGAAGAGTTGCTCGAATCGCTGGAGGAGGTCATCCCGGCATTGCGTGAAAACCTCAGCCAGCTCTCCGCCCCGGATTTATTGGCATTCGACCGAATCCTTGAAAGAAAGCTCTACGACATTGATCGGGCAGAAATCCAAGAACGAACTGACGGATCCGACGACGGGTTCCTCTACGCTCGCGGTTTCATCGTCGCTGCCGGCAAGGGCTATTACGATGCCGTCAATGCCAAGCCCTCAGTTGCTTTAATGAACCTTGAGTGCGAGGAAATGTGCTATCTGTCGTTGCACATTCATGAAGAGAAATTCGGAGAAGTGCCGCAGTCAGGCATCTCGCGGGAGTCGTGCACAAACAAAGTTGGCTGGCCTGATTTCGCGTAGCGCCGCCGACGAAAGCTGAAAACATTCGGCAAATCCGGGCGCCGAATAAAGACGGTCGAGTTGACGGGCCGCCATTAGGTGGAGCCGAATCATAGCGTCCAGCGAGGCGGCCCGCATCTTACCCTTTCGTCAGGCGATTTTTCGAGAGAGGATATCATGGCGCAACGGCGATGGAAAGTGGCGGGGGGCGCGGGGGGCGTGGTCTTGGGACTGCTGTTCCTGGCAATCGCCAGCCGGGCCGATGAGACAGCGGCCGTGCAGGCGATAAAGAAGTTCGGCGGCGCCGTGAAGGTGGACGCCAAGCGACCCGGCAAGCCCGTTTTGGAGGTGTACCTGGGCAACAGCAAGATCACGGACGCCGGCTTGAAGGAACTGAACGACCTCAAAGGCTTGGCGGTTCTCGAACTCGACAACACCATGGTCACAGACGCGGGGCTGAAGGAGTTGAAGGAACTCAAGAGCTTGAAAGTCCTGAGCCTTGGCGACGCCAAGATCACGGACGCCGGGCTCAAGAACCTTAAGGAATTGAGGAACTTGGAGAACCTGGGTCTCGGCTACACCAAAGTCACGGACGCCGGTTTGAAGGAGCTGAAAGAACTCAAGAACTTGCAATTTCTTGGTCTCCGCGAAACCAAGGTCACGGATGCGGGCCTGAAGGAGCTGAAGGAACTAACGAGCTTGCAATATCTGAACCTCGACCGCACCAAGGTCACGGACGTAGGGCTGAAGGAACTGAAGGAACTCAAGAACCTTCAGGTGCTATACCTCGGCGAGACGAAGATCACGGACTTGGGGCTGAAGGAGCTGAAGCAACTCAAGAGCTTGCGGACGCTAGAACTCAACGGCACCAAGGTCACGGACGCCGGTTTGAAGGAGCTGAAGGAACTCAAGAACTTGCAGAAGCTGGAAGTCGCCTTTACCATGGTCACGGACGCAGGCGTCAAGGAACTCCAGACTGCACTGCCGAACCTTCAGATCCTTCATTAGGCAGGCCGAGTATTTTTTGATGGTTGTGGACTCCGACGGAAAGAATTCGACGACTCTAAGATCGGAGAAGAATCAGGTTTTCCACATTACGCTTCAAGCTGCCGATTGGCGGTGACGCGGGATGGGTTTCCGCTCCTGCGCCATGGGACAGGAGCGGAGTCCTGTCCTATGAAAAAGGAGACCAGCCAGAAGGTTCGGATGCCTTACCCCGGGCTGGAGGCACGCTGTTCGTGTGTCGCGACGATGGAACTTTTACTCAGCGGTTTTACGTGCGCCGCGGGGGCTCCGTTTTCTTGTCTGACTCGTCGTCGTCGTCCTCCAAATTCGTGACGGCGTCTTGAGCGAGGTCGTGCGCCAACATTCCGGCCGACCAGAAACCGACCAGACACGCGGCGGAATCCTTCGGTTCGCGGGAAAAAACGGCATCGGTGGTCCGGATTTGTTCGGCAGTCGGCGGCGCTAGTTCCGCGCCAGGGACGACGGGCGTCGCCACGATCGGCGGCGGCTCGGCTTCGATCTTGCGGGCAATCGGCGGAAAGTCGCTTTCCATGGACATGATCGCCTCCTCTCCGGGGAGCGGCAATAATCGTGTGCATTTAGTGTAAAGCAAACCAGCGCAACGTGCAATGACTACACGACATCAAGGGGGGAGTGCAATGGCTGAACGAGAAAACGAGGGCCTCAATCGTCGCGATGTGCTGGCAGTGGGCGCCGCAGCGGCAGGGGCGGTGCTGCTGGCCGATGCCGGGAAAGCGCCCGGAGCACAGGTGGAGGATCGTGGGTCGGCGATCCGCATCACCGCTATTCGTGGGCTGCCGTGCGGACCCAAGGCTTACGTCAAGATCGAGACCAACAACAAGAACATCGTCGGTTGGGGCGAGATCACCGGTCTGGAGCCGCGCGTCGCCGCGTCGCTTGCCGAGGCGTTCCGCGAGCTGTTGGTCGATGAGAACCCGACGCGCATCGAGCACCTTTGGCAGAAGATATTCCGCTCGCATCGCGACATGCGCGGCGGGCCGTTCATGACGCACACCTTGTCGGCCATCGATATGGCGCTCTGGGACATCACCGGCAAGCAGTGGGGCGTGCCAGTCTATCGTCTTCTGGGCGGGCCGTTGCGGGAGACGGTGCGGATGTATCCGACGCCGCGGGCTACCAAGCTCGGCACCGGCGGACCGCATCCGTTCTCGGGCAATCCTGGCGACATCAACCGTTTGGTCAAAATGGTGCAGGACACCCGCCAGCGCCTGGGGCCCGATGGCACCATCATGTTCGACGCCCACTGCGCCATCCCGCCCGCCATGTTGATCCAGTTCGCCAATGCCATCCAGCCGCTCGACATTCTATGGCTTGAAGAGCCCGCGGTGCCGGGAAACATCGAGGTCTTCAAACGCCTCAAGCGGCAAATCCGCATTCCACTGGCGACCGGCGAGCGCGACCGCACCATTTGGGAGATGATCGCCTACTTGCAGAACGGCGCGATCGACATCTTACAGCCTGACGTGGGCCACACCGGCGGCATTAGCCAAATGCGCAAGATCGCCGCCTTGGCCGAGGCGTATCACGTGCCCTTGGCCCCGCACAACACCTGCTCGGAACTGGGCCTGTCCGCGAGCATCCACGTATCGGCGTCGATTCCGCTGTTCCTGATTCAGGAAGGCTATCTCGACGGCCACATCATGCCGCCCGGCGTCGCACGAAAGAGCTTCACGCTCGACAAGGACGGCAACGCTGGCTTGCCGCAAGGTGTAGGTCTTGGAGTGGAAATCGACGAGGCGATGATTCAAAAGGTGAACGCCGACCCCAAACGCCGCTTCCGCTGGCCGACGCCGACGTATGCGGATGGAGCGGTGAGGGATTATTGAGCATTGTAACGAGGTTTTCCGACCACCCCCCCCGACGAATCGGTTCGCTTCGTTTAGTAAGTCATTGTTAACTCGTGAGTTAAGGTGCGAGCCAACCCATTGAATTGCGTCGCCAGGGGTGGGGGGGTGGCGACGCAACGAATTCTTGGACGCAATGTGTAACCATGAAACGAATGTGTGCGCGCTTCAGATAACTTTGCCTTTGTTCCAAACCGGCCTTCATCGTAAAATCAAGCCTGTTGCCCTCCCCGCCCGTTCTCTCCCCATCTCCTCCCGGAGGTCCATTCGTGGACACGCCAAACTCACTTTTGCCGAATGCCAATGTCAGCCGGCGACGATTCTTACAGGCTTCCGCCGCAGGCGCAGCCGTAACCCTTGCGGCGGCGCCCTTCGTTCATGCGGGCGGAACCGACACCTTGCGCGTCGGGCTGATCGGCTGTGGCTCACGCGGGACGGGCGCCGCGGCGCAGGCCTTGAAGGCGGATCGCAACGTCCGTTTGACCGCCATGGGCGATGCTTTCCGCGACCGCCTCGATACGAGCTTGGCCCAACTGAGCCGCGACGGCGACATCGCCAACAAAATCGATGTGCCGCGCGACAAGCAGTTCGCCGGCTTTGACAATTACCAGCAGGTCATCAATTCGGGCGTGGACGTCGTGCTCTTGTGTTCGCCGCCGCACTTTCGGCCTGCCCATTTTCGTGCCGCCGTCGCTGCCCGCAAGCACCTTTTTGTGGAGAAGCCGGTCGCGGTCGATGGGCCCGGCGTTCGAGTCGTTCGCGATGCCTGCGAGGACGCGCGGCGGCACAGGCTCAACGTCGTCTCCGGCCTTTGTTGGCGTTACCACGGCGGCATGCGTGAGACGTTCCGGCGCGTACTTGACGGGGCCGTCGGCGACATCGTGGCGATCCAATGCACCTACAACTCGGGACCGCTCTGGCACCACGCCCGCCGCGAAGGCTGGAGCGACATGGAATATCAGGTGCGCAACTGGCTTTACTACACTTGGCTCTCAGGCGACTTCAACGTCGAGCAGCACATCCACAGCCTCGACAAGGCGGCCTGGGCGATGCAAGATCGCTATCCCGTCCGCTGCTTCGGCACGGGCGGCCGGCAAGTGCGCACCGACGAACGCTTTGGCCACATCTACGATCACATGGCCTGCGTTTACCAATGGGAGAACGGCGTCAAGTGCTTTAGTATGTGCAGGCAGCAGGCGAACACCGCCAATGACGTTTCCGATCACATCATGGGCACGGACGGCAAGGCCGACGTCATGCGGCATCGCATTACCGGCGAAACGGAATGGCAATATCCGGCCGCCCAAGCTCGCCGCGACGCCGACATGTACCAGGTCGAGCACAACGAGCTGTTCGCCGCAATCCGCTCCGGCAACCCGATCTACAATGGCGACTATATGTGGAAGAGCACGCTAATGTCGATCATGGGCCGAATGGCATGCTATACCGGTCAGGTCATCACCTGGGAGCAAGCGCTCAATTCGCGCGAAGATCTGTCGCCGCCGCGCTACGAATGGGGTCCACTTCCCGTGCCGGCGGTGGCCCGGCCGGGAGTTAGTAATCAGTGAGTCGAAAGTGATGAGTGAAAAGACATCCAAACGAACGCCGCGCATCCTGATCGCCGACGATAATCCGCAAGGCGTCGAGTTGCTCGAGGCCTATTTGAGCGGACAGGATTACGACGTGCAAACCGCGGTCGACGGCGAGGAGACTCTGCGCAAGGTTCAGTCCTGGGCGCCCGATATCATTCTGCTCGACATCATGATGCCGAAAATCAGCGGCTTCGAGGTGTGCAAGCGTCTCAAGTCGAACCCGGCGACGCGCGACATCGCCGTTCTGATGGTCACCGCGCTCGATCAGCACAGCGACATCGACCGCGCGGTGGAAGCCGGCACCAACGATTTCCTCACCAAGCCGATCAACAAGACCGAATTCCTTCTCCGCATTCGCTCCGCCTTGCAGAGCCGGCAGTTCAAGGAACCGATTGACCAAGCATTGGCGTACATCGACGGAGTGCAGAGCGGCGCGTGATTGAGCCCGAAGCGCTAGCGAGGACAAACCGGTTGGGACAATGCGGTTCACCCTCGCTAGCGCTTCGGGCTCAATGGGTTTCTTTCGCGCTCACGTGCCGCGATCTCTTCTTGGAACAGAGACCGAATCTTTCGCCTCGCGATGCGATCCGCCAATCGTGGGAAAAATCGACTCACGAGCGTTATCAGCTTGCCCTGGAAGGTCAAGCATATTTCATTTCGTCCCTTTTCAATCGAGCGAAGCGTGGCCCAAGCGACCTGTTGCGGCGTCATGCCGCGCAGATGATCGAGTTGCACGAGCGCTTTCTGCTCCAACATGTTCTTCGAGAAATTGGTCTGAGTCAATCCCGGACAGACGACAAGAACGTCGATGCCGTCTTTGGCGACTTCGGCGCGAAGAGCCTCGCTAAATCCCTGAACGGCGAACTTGCTGGCGGAGTAGTCGCTGCGGGCCGGGATACCACGCTTGCCCGCGATTGACGAGATATTGACGATGGCCGGCGTCGTGCCCTTGAGAAGAAGCGGCAGAAAGACACGCGTGGTTTCGGTCGTGCCGAAGAAGTTGACTTCCATGATCTTTCGCATGCGCTCGCCGCCGACGTCGGCGAAGTGCCCTGTCGCGCCGATGCCGGCGTTGTTGACAAGGATGTCGAGTCCCCCAAAGCGCGACATGGCGGCGTCGACCATCTTCTGGCGATCTTGCGGGCTGGTAACATCGGCTTGCACGGTTTTGAGAATCCATCCTTTCGCTTGGACCTGGTCGGCGAGTTCCTCCAGAAGGTCCACGGAGCGAGCCGCGGCTAGCACTTGAACGCCGCGCGCCGCCGCCTCCTCCGCAAGGGCCTTGCCGATGCCCTGCGAAGCGCCGGTGATGAGCATGCGCAGGCCGATAAGTCGTCGCCGGCGTCCCATGGGTTTTCCAGCGCTTAGACTTGCGTTTTGCGATCGCAAAGGCTCTGCGAGCGCGAAACGTAAACCGGAATCAGACACCACACCAGTCTACCCGCTGGAGTGAGCCGAGAAATTGGGGAATGCTGGAAAAAGACCAGAGACGTTTCCGGATGTGCCGATGATGCCTAGAAAGCCGCGGATGACCCCGACGGGATTCGAACCCGTGTCGCGGCCTTGAAAGGGCCGTGTCCTAGGCCACTAGACGACGGGGCCGTGTCCGCTGCGAGGCATCAATGCAACAATGCACCGATGCGATGAACAAATGCATGTTAGGTTTGCCGATTGCCCGCGTCAAGTTGCCGGCACTTCTCCGCCCCGTAATCGCCTCGGGATTTGAATCCTGACTTTCTCTCCGCGCATCCAATATAATGAAAAAACCGCAAGATCAATCCTTTGCAGGAAGGAAACGTTATGGCCAGCCCCAATGTCTTGGAATTCTCCAGCGAGAATTGGCAGAAAGAGGTTACGGAGAGCGAGCATCCCGTCGTCGTCGATTTCTGGGCGCCTTGGTGCGGGCCCTGTCGCGCACTTGGGCCGACAATCGACAAGGTGGCAGCGCAGTTCGCGGGCAAGGTCAAAGTGGGCAAGCTGAACGTGGACGATAGTCCGGACCTGGCCACCCAGTTCGGCGTCACGAACATCCCGCGCATCCTGATATTCAAGGGCGGCGACAAGCCACGCAAGACCATCGTCGGCCTCGTGCATGAAATGGAGCTTGTGAAGTCAATCAACAGCGTCCTGGAAAGCTAAGACGGGCTGACTTTTCAGCTTTACCGGCCCTGCCGGGTTTTCCTAGGATCGTTCCTTTCTCAACTATACCGATCCTTCCAGCCGATAATCCCGTTAGGCACGCGCAAGCACCCCATCAATAGATCACAGCCTTCATGATCGGGTTGTTGGCTGGGAGGGCAGTCGATGGAAACCGGTCTGCCGCTCGATCCCGCATCCGACTCGGTGGACGATGGTAGTTCCCGCGAGCCGAGCGGGAATTCTCTGACGCCGGTTCGCCTTGAATCTTCCGAGCGCGACGCTCTCCGAGTTCAAGCGGCGGCCGTAGCAGCGCAACAAGCGGCGCTGACCGAAGAAGAATCCCGCCTGAGCGAGCGCCGCCAAGCCCTCCAGGAGCAAGAAGAACAGCTGGCCGCGCATCTCGAAAACAAGCGTCAAAACGTCCTGCTATTGAGAGACCGCGTGCGCCAAGATCGCAACGCCCTCGACGAGAAGCGTGTGCGGTTGATCGAACTGGGCCGGCGTCTGCGCGTGCGTTGGCAGCGCTTGCAGAGCGCGGTTCGCGCCAAGCTTTCCCAGCGCGAGGATGAGCTTTGCCAGGAGGAACGCGGCCTCAACGAATGGGCGCAGCGGTTGGACGAACACGAGGCGGCGCTGGTCGACAAACGCCTCCGCTTCAACGGGATGTACGAACTGGGCCGGCGGCAGCTCAAGGATGCGTGGCAACGGCTTCGTCAGGAGCAGGCGCGCTGGAAACATCGCCGCGGACAGGAGCGAGCCGCCCTTAAGGTGCGCGATCTCGACCTTGAGGCGGGAGAGCGCCAGCTTGCCTTGGCGCAGCGCCTATTCCTGAGGGAGAAGCAAGGCTGGGACGAGGGCAAGGCCCGCTTGACGACGGAACTCATCGAAATCGACCGCCGCGTGTGGAACCAGCGAAGCCTGCTCGTCCAGAACCAGCAGGAATTGTTGCGTTTGGACGGTGAAATTCAACTGCGGCGCAGCGTCCTCGAACGTCTTACCCCCGTAGACACTCAAGCCGCGACCGAGTTTCTCAAAGACGAGCACTTGGAAGTCCCGTCCGGTTCGCACCCCAGCGCCGATGCTGCCGCCGAAGCTGCCGCCGATGTACAAGTCCATGCGGATGCCCATGCGACAGTGCCGCCTCCGGTGCGCGTCGCGCTCCCGGCGCTGGAACAGCTCGCGGGCGATCTGGCCGACCAGCGCTGGCAGTTGATGCAATCTTGGCATCGCTTGGCGCTGTTAAACCAGCGTTGGCAAGAAGAACGCACTCAGGCGGAATTCGAGTTGGAGGAGTGGACTGGCCAGATTCAGGAAAGCGGACGCCGGTTGGCAGTTCGCGAAGAGGCCGTCCATCGCGCGGAAGCGGAGCTGCGCCGCGAGGAAGAGGCGTTGATTCTTCTGCGGCAACACGTCATGGCCTGGAACGTCCGGCTCAAGACGCGCGAGGCCACTTGCGAGGGCGAGCGTTGCCTTGCGCTGGAGAACGTGCGCCGTCGCGAGGCTGATGTCGAGCGCCATTTGCGCTCACTTGGCGAGTTGCGCGAGGGCTGGGTGAAACGCCGCCGGCTGGAGACTCAGAAACTTCGTGGCGATCGACAGGAGATCGACGATCTGCGGCGGGAGAATGCGGAGCTGCGACGGCGACTCCTGCAAGAGGCAATGGCCGTTGGGGACGAGAAAAGGGCGGCTGCGGAGAAAGCGTTGGCCTTGGAACAATACCGCCAGGAATTGTTAAACAAGAGTCCCAATCCGCCCGCCGCCGAACGGCGCCTGGAACGATTGCGACGCCGCTGGATCACCCAAAACGCGGAAGCGATCCGTTTGCTGGCGCGTAGTCGTGAAATCCTGAATGCGGAGCTGGACGATCTCGGAGCCCGCCGCGTCGAACTGCATTCGCGCATCGAGCAGGTGACGACAGCCGAAGCGGAACTGTCCGAAAAGCAATCCGCTTGGGAATACCAAGTCGAGAGATCGAACGTCAGCCAAGATCGCTTGCAGCTGGCCCTGGAACATGCGGAAGAGCGCAGGAACGACGCCGAGCAGCAAGTCCGCGTAGTCCGCGAAGAGATCGAGCGCATCGCCCGATCGCTCTTGGAGGAACCCGAGACCCCCACTGCGGACATGGACCAGGCGGCGTGAGGCAGCCTTTTTAAGAGAATCACTTTTTCTTGAGCACGCCTAGCCGGGCCAAATCTGCTCCAAGCGTCAAACCCAGTTCCGGCGGAATCGCGAGGCACTCGAAAGAGGGCGCTGGAAGCCTGATCGACACGTTGTCTTTGGGCGCGGCAATCATGTTAGAGTTCTGCTCTCCGATCCGACCCCAAATCCGTCGCCATTCGGTGATGTTTTGGCGGGCCTCGGGACGCGCGTCGCCAATCACAAAGTAGCTTTGCAGCCGGTCGCTGTCGAAGCCGTTGTTTTTTCCGCGCCACACCAATTTGCCGCTTGTCAAAGCGCCTGCCGGCAACCGCAAGAGGGCGATGAGCCGGCTCTCTTCGCCGAAGGGATCGAGGAAATAATTCTCCTGCGCTTGAATCACAATCGGACGCCAACCTTCAACGCTTTCAGGCGCCCAGCGCAGGTCAAGGAACGATTTTCGGAATGCGAAAGTGGAGTTTTCGAGCCAAAGCGCGAGATCAGGCTTGGAAGCCGCGCTTGGATCGAGAATCAAAGCGTCGCCGCAAGCGACGAGGAGACAATTTTTGAAGCGGGTTTGGGCGCGCGTGCCACGCAGCTCGAGCACGTGACCAGCGGAAATGAAGACGCAATCCTTGCAAGCGAGAAGCGCCGACTCCTTCGCAGGGCTTTGCGGTTCGAAACGGATCAAGCATCCTGCCGTTTCCGCGACGACGTCGTCCTTTCCTTTTTCGGGCGAATCTCGAAGCGGGCCAAGCAACTGGCACCGGTGCAACACCAATTCGCGGCCTTTCACGTGGAGAAGGCGCGCAACTGGTGAGACCTCTTGATGCGCGAGTCGCCCTCCGATGAGTTCCAAACTGCCGTCTTCGACCTCGATCAAAGCTCCGCCGCCGCCGGATAATCCCGGCCGGCACGCCAACGTGAGCGGCTCTTCGCCGTCTTTGGCCGGCTCGAAGAACAGCACGACGCGGTCGACGCCTTTGATCCGCATCGGCTCGATGAGCTGCTTGCCGCTGCCCGCCAAATGCAACACGACGCGTGGGCCGGGGCGAGCCGACTTGAACCGTTTTCGCAAGACCTGGGCGGGGTCTTCTTTGCTGACATCGATGCGTTCGCCGTGGTAGAGGCCGCCCCCTTTGGGGATCGGCGGAGGCTTATCGGAGTCGCCCAACGGCGGCACCTGGTGGGAATACCATTGATAGGCACGCTGCGACCAAGCGGCAGGCGTGGGGGGCAAAACGCCGACGCTGCATCCGATCGCGCCCGGGCCCAACGTGGACGCGAAGTTGAAGGCGGAGTCGCTGAGATTAAACAAGTCCGCAGACTGCGCCTCCGGAGCTACGATCGCTTGTCCCGGCCAAGGCGGCAGCGAGCAGACGTCCCGCGAGGGGTAACCGGAGAATTTGCGAAATTCGTCAAGTGCGCCGGCAGGGAAAGATCGATCGTCCGCTTGCAAGAGTCTTGTCCAACCGGCATAGACCGAGTTGACGGCTCGCCACGATATTGCCCGCCCCGCGCCGTTTCGCAAGTGGATCATGTCTCCCGAGCCGGTGGCTGCCGCCGGATGAGCCAGTGCGCTGTCCCAAATCCAGCCTTTTAGCCTGGGCGCGGCGCCGGAGCCCGTCGGGAATTGCCAGCGGAGAATTTCCGCTCCCGCGACCAACGTCGAACGCACCATGCGTACCGCGACGACATCACTGTCGCCGCCCGTGAGGCTGAAGAGCGGCTGATTGTTGCCAACAATCAAGGATCGCTCGATAAGAGAGTCCAACCCGCCGCACTCGGCAAACAGCGGCATCAGATCGGCGCCCCGGACGATGCACTGTGTAAGACGCAAGCGCGGCGCTTTGGTGACAACCGCGAGCTGTGGGTCGAGGAAGTGAACGAGGCGAATGCCGCGCGGATGCTTGCCGGCCGCCGAAAACGTGCAGTTCCGTGCCTGGAAATCGCTTCGCAGCAGGCGGAAAAAGCAGGGTGGCTCGTCCTCGGGCGAACCGCTCCATTTTGCGACAAAGTCCAGGTCCTCCAGAATCAGGCTTCCTTCCGTAAGTGCGAGCATCGAGGAGGAAGCATTCTCCTTTTTTTCCAAAGGCTGCGTTTCCCAAGCGATCAGAGGCCGATAACCTGGTCCGCCGCGCAGCGTGATTGATCGCTCCGCGATCGGCGGCAGCGATGCCTCGAACAGCGGTCCATTGTCATGGATTTCGATAACGATAGGACCTTCTGTCTGCGCGAGAGCCTCGGCCACGGAGGTGAACTGGCCGGCGCTTGGAATTCGGCTCACACACACCGTTGGCGTGGCCGCGGGCGCAGCCGGGAACGCCTGGAACGTCCCGTACACTTCGCGTATCCACGTGGAACGCTCCGCATCGTCCAATTTGACGATCCGCTTAAGATCCTGCTCCGGCGGACCGACGAAGGCACGCTCTATGGGCTGTACTTTCGGCTCGGGTTCCTTTTGCTTCTCCACTTCCTTCGGCTTGGCGATTACCTCCGGTTCTTTCTTCGGCTCAACTGGGGAATCCGATCGCAGCCAAAGGAAGCCTCCCACGATTCCCAAGGCGATGCAACAGGCGGCTACGGGCCACCACACAGGCAAGCGCCGTTGGTCCTTGGTTCTAACGGGAGCAGTCTTCTTAAATGCGGGCGCGGGCGCTGCGTTTTTCTCCCATGGCAAAGGGACAGTCTCGGTATCCTTGCCGAAGATCGGCGGGGCTGCGGATGTTCGCTTTCTTCCTGGTCCCTCCGCGGCGGCCAGCGCTGCGAGCGTCTTGAGTTGATCGCTCTTGGTCGTGGGCTCTTTTAAGCGCTCCGGGTTTTCCAGGTCCGCCAAGAGTTCGGCCGGCGTCTGATACCGCTCCTCGGCCTTCTTGGCGAGCATACGCCGAAGGATGGCCAATAGACCGAATGAAATGGTCGGTTGCTGTTCACGAACATCGGGCGGCTCGGCCTCCTGGTGCTGCAAAAGCCGCTCCGCGAGGCTTCCGGTGGGAAACGGACTCTTGCCCGTGAGCATGTGGAAGAACGTGCAGCCAAGCGAATAGATGTCGCTGCGGATGTCGGCCGATCGGCTCTTGCGGGCCTGCTCCGGCGCCATGTAGTCA
Source organism: Planctomycetota bacterium (assembly GCA_016195405.1). GTDB lineage: Bacteria > Planctomycetota > Planctomycetia > Gemmatales > Gemmataceae > JACPZP01. Next base: position 13,401 of record JACPZP010000114.1, read on the forward strand.
ACCGTGCCGACGGTGGTGCCCGCCTTGGTCAGGCGAAATTCCTCGTCCGTCGCCTGAATGGCGAGGCCGAAGTCGGTCAGCTTGACCCGCACGTCGCCGTCGCGCTCGGTGATGAGGAAATTGGACGGCTTGATATCACGATGGACGATGTGCTGCTGATGGGCGTGGTCGAGCGCCCTGGCCGCCTGGACCAGGATCTGCCGAGCTTCTTCCGGATCGAGCCGGCGCTTCTTGAGCACGTAATGGTGCAAGTCGAGGCCATCGACATACTCCATGGCCAGGAAGTGCGTGCCGCTATATTCGCCGAACTCGTAAATAGCGACGATGTTTTCATGGCGAAGCCGGGCGGCGCTCTTGGCCTCCTGCTGAAAGCGGGCCAGCATGCGCTTGCGGGCGGCCATCTCCGGCGCCAGGACCTTCAGGGCGACGGGGCGCTCGCTCTCGATGTCGAACGCCTCGTACACCGCCCCCATCCCGCCCGTCGCAATGTGGCGCACCACTTCATATTTGCCGATGCGCACGCTACGCTTACCCGGCTTATCCGTGGACTCCGTCGACATGAACGTGGCCGTCCGTCACGCAAGAAGAAGGGCGCCCCACACGCTGTAGGATTTTAGCTCACGGACAAGGGCATCGTCAACGAAAGGAAGCTGCTAGAGCGCGACCTGCGGCGTGCGCAAGCCGTCAACGAACTCACGCAAATCCGGCGGCAGCGGCATTTCCCAGCGCATGGCCTCGCCGGTGACCGGATGGATGAAGCCCAGTTCGGCCGCGTGCAATGCCAGACGCGGCGCTTTGATGCCAGGCCGCTTGTCGGTTTCGCCCGCAGCTTTTCCATAGACTTTGTCGCCGCACACCGGGTGGCCGATCTCCGCCAAATGGATGCGAATCTGATGCGTGCGGCCCGTTTCCAGGCGGCAGCTCAAGAGCGTGTGCCGCGGCAAGCTTTCGACAACTCCCATGTGCGTGATCGCCTCCTTGCCTTGACCGGGAACGGGGCTGCTTCCGCGCCGGCGGTCTCCGCGATCGCGCACCAAACTCGTGCGGATGGTTCGAGCTTCGACCCGCCCCGGCACGATGGCCAGGTACTGCCGATGCACGCTGTGGCGGGCAAACTGCTTACCGAGGCCGCGTTCCGCCTCCACCGTGCGCGCGAACACGACTAGGCCGCTGGTTTCCTTGTCGAGGCGCTGGACGATGCGCAGGCGAGGCGGCTTGCCCTGCCCTCTCTTGGGAAACCGCGCCCCGGTTTGCCTTAGCACAAGGTCGTCCAAGGTGGGCACCCGCCGGCGGCGCTCATAGCTCCATGCGCGCTCCGTGGGATGGCGGACGGTCGAAATGCCGGCCGGTTTTTCGACGACGATGATGTGTTCGTCGATGTGCCGCAGGACGATTTGATCGGTATGATCGGTAATCTTAAGGGGCCGGTCCAACACCTCGACCCTATCGCCTTCCTTAAGTCGCCGGGCATCGTCGCGCCAGACTTCGCCATTGATACGCACGCGGCGGCCGGCGACGATTTGGCGCACGTTGGACCAGCTATGACCGGGCAGCCATTGGCGTAAAAGGGCGGCCAAGGTTTGATTTTGTTGGTCAGAAAGGACGCAAAACGTGCGAATTCGTGTGCCCCCGGGCGCGAGAATTGGCGGCCTGATGATGATTATCTTATGGCTTGCGAGGAACCGAAGTTGGTTGAGCGGGAATGCCGGAGCCGACATCGCTCAGGATTCGTCTAATGCGACTGAACGCATTTTCTGGACTCAAAACCAGAAATCACAACCTGTTGCGAAAATGCGTTTGATTGGACGCCCGACCACACACCTCGCTAAACGAATTCTTTGGTCATTATTGCTAAGTAATTGCGGATCAAGGAGTTAATTCGTCGCGGGTCGCAGGAAGGCAGCCGTTCGCATCCTCAATCATCGTTCACGATGGTGCCAAGCCCCTGGCTATCTAGGATCGTGGCATTAAAGGCGTTGGAAAGGTTTACGAAAAATGTCTCGTTGTTCTCGTGCGTGCGGTCGGCGATTACATATACGGTGACCGTCAGGCTCGTTTGCCCCGGCTGGAAAGTCAAGGTGCCGGAGTTAGTCAGATAATCGCTTCCCGCGAGCGCGGTGCCGTCGCTCGTGCTGAATTGAACCGTGATAGTATCAGCGCTGGCGTTGCTTAGGCTTACAGTGAATGTGAACGAGGTATATGCCCACGGCGGCTTGAAGCCCGGCCCGCTGCCTTCGTTTTGGGTCACGTCATTGATGGAGATGGTCGGCTGGCCATCGTCGTTGACGATGGTTCCCTGGCCCTGGCTGTCCGCGATCGTGGCGTTGGTAGGGTTGGTCAGGTTGACGAAGAATGTCTCGTTGGGTTCATAGGTCGTATCGCCCGTCACGCTGATCGTGATGGTCTTGGAAGTCTCGCCCGGGCTGAAGGTGACCGTGCCGCTGGCCGAAGTGTAATCGCTGCCCGCGGTCGCCGTTCCGTTGGCCGTGGCGTAATCGACCGTGATCGCCTGATAGCTTGCATTCGAGAGGCTCACGGTGAACACAAAGCTGGTGGTGCCGCTGTTGCCTTCGTTTTGGCTCACGTCGTTGATGGAAATAGTAGGCTGGCTGTCGTCGTTGACGATCGTCCCGGTGCCCTGGCTGTTGCTGATGGTGGCGTTGGTTGGATTGGAGAGATTGACCAAGAACGTCTCGTCGGGCTCGTATTTCGTGTCGCCCTTGACACTTACGATGATCGTCTTGCTCGTCTCTCCTGGCGCAAAAGTGACACTCCGGTTCGCAATCGTGTAATCGTTATCGGCAGTGGTGGCCGTGCTGTCGGCTGTTGCGTAATCGACGGTAACCGTTTGGTATGTCGCATTTGACAGGTTGATCGTGAAGACGAAGCTGGTATCACCGGAGTTGCCTTCGTTTTGGCTTGCCTCACCAATTATTATCGTTGGTCGAACGTAAACGTTAATGAGCATCTTGCGCAGGGAAGTGTCGGTGTCCAGTGCTCCCTCCGCGGTTCCGCCGTCGTCCTGCACCTGAAACCGGAAGCCTGCGAGCGGGACGCCGCCAACGTCTGTATCTGGGGTGAATACAAGCTGACCGGAGTTGATGTCGTTGACGCTTATGTAATCTCCCGGATTGACTGCAACGCCGTTACTGGTCAGGCTTCCGAAGCTTGGCAAGGTCGTAATCCTGACTGCTTGCAAGTTGTCGGGCGGCGAGTCGTCGGGATCGCTGAAGCCGAAGTCAGCAGCGCTAAAGACGTAGGGCGTGTTCTGCAATGTATTAACCGTGTTGTCTGTTCCTTGCGGAGGCTGGTTGACCATGGTGACATTTATGGTCATAGCGCGCGCAACAGGATCGGTGTCGCTGCCGCCGTTGAAGGTGCCGCCGTCGTCCTGCACCTTGAATTGGAAGGCGTCGTAGGGATCGCCCCCACTATCGACATCCGGCGTGTAGATCAGCAAGCCCTCTTCGATGTCGTAAGCGCTAACCAAGCTGCCAGCGCTCAGCGCGATGCCGTTGTCGGTTAATGTTCCTCCACTGGGAATTGAAGTAATCTGCACAAAACTGAGATTGTTCGGGGGATTGTCGTTGGGATCACTGAAGCCGAAGTCGACGGTGCTAAGAGGGTAGGGTGTGTTCTCCAGCGTGGTTACCGTGTTATCTGCACCATATGGCGCATGGTTTACCCAACTCGTTGGCATGACGTTGATACTCATGCTCTTGGGGATCGGATCGAGGTTTTGGCCGCCATCGGATGTGTCTCCATCATCTTCCACTTGGAATGTGAAGTAGGCGTACGGGGCACCTGTGGCGTTTAGACCTGGTGTGAAGGCAAGTAAGCCGGAATTTATGTCGCTGGCGCTGACATAATCTCCCGCGCTTACCGGCATGCCGTTGTCTGTAAGGCTGCCCGCGGCGGGCAGCGAGGTGATTTTGACGGCAACAAAACTGTCCGGCGGATTCTCTGGATCGGTGAATCCAAAATCCGCGGCCGTGAAGACGTAGGGAGTATTCTCCGGTGTAGTGACTGCGTTTGCGAAACCATTAGGTGGCCTGTTCGCGGCACGGACGGTGTCAAAGCCCCAACTCACACCTTGCCATACGACCTCTATGGGAAAGCCAAATCCGATTCTGATTTCTTGGACCAGGAACAGATCCGCATGCCACGTGATCGTGGTATCCCGAACATGTCGCTTTGGCAGGTCAAAAAAGCCCCTACCGTCCGCCGTGCCCCCAAACGCGTCATAAAACGGCGTAGGATCTCCCCCATTGTCAATAAAAGGCGTTCCCGACGGTTGCGTCGAAACAGGAGCGTTAGTGGTGACAAATTGGACCCAATGAACGCTTTGCGGCGTGGGATCCCTGCCTGTTGCATTATATTGAAGAAACAACGACTGCGCCACCGAGGGTGGTCGGGCACCTGGGACGAGCCGGCTTGGGCCAAGCGCTTCGGCGCTCTCGACCTTTAGCGAATTGTCTTCGAGAATCTGCTGCGCACGCACCCATGCAAAGATTCCCCAACTTCCAGTCAACAGATTCCACTCGGTTTCAGTAGGGGTGCTGATGGCAGAAAATGTTGCGGGGGAGGACTCAGCAAGCTGAAGCCGACCGTTGGCACTGCGGTACGCATCCGAAACCGTAACTATATCAGGTCGAAGCCGGAAGCCGTCATGAGGTTGGTTGTCCGCGACGCCTGCCACGGCGAACGGCTCTCCCGTCGAATACACCAAGTACGCAGGTACGGACCGGTCCTCGAGCTGGTCGAAACAGGGCCGAAAAACAAAACGACTTCGCCTTCTGACGGAATTGGCCATTTGCCATCCTTTCCCATGAAGAACGAGTATTCGAGTCGCCGACAGGATTGGTTTGCACTCGGCAGCCCACTTACTGCTGGAGTTGAATCCGGACCGAGTCGATGGTGCAATCACCTGACCACCCTTCGGGGTCTCCTTTTTCGCGTTGCGGTCTTGTCAATTCCCGTATGAGCGGGTTAGCCGCCACGCCGTACGAAAATCTCACGTGGTACTTCCCGGGTAGCAAAGGTCCAAAAACGTCCACCGTCCCAGTTCCGTCCCAGTACATCAGTCCTCTCCCGCGGGGATCACGTATCCAACAAAGCTCTGCCTTTCGACAAATTGAATAAGACGCTTTTTTTGGAAGCAAAATCGGCCCTGTCAGGACGGTGTGATCACGGCCGCCGCTGGACAACATGCGCTTTCCCTCCGAATTCAGAATTGATAATGAGAATGAGTCGAACGTGGTGAAAACGCGGGCCTTATTGGTTAGATTGGTAATCTGGAGTTGAATCTCGATTGGCGTACTTGTGGCGTTATTATCGATCCTCCAATTGGACTGCGCGACGGCAACAAACATCGCGTCATTCTCCGTTACCGGTTTCGACGCCTCAATCCGGAAGACACCCTGTGGCACGGCTCCAAAGCGAGTCGCGCTCTCAATACGTCCCCGCGTTGTACCCTCGAGTAAGTCCACCCGAACGTCCCCGGTGTCAATTTCGCCTTTCCAGCGCGACGCGTTTGGGATATCTTCGTTTGTTTCTTCGGGAGATACGGAACACCAGAAGCTAAGCTTATAGCATCCGCGGCTAAGGGGTCCGAAGATTGTTCGTGTGCCGCTTCCGTCGTAAAAGACTAACTCTGGCTCTCCGGTAGCTCCCCAGCGCAACTCTGCACGTCTGCCCAGGGCAAAACTTGTCGCCGGGGGAATTACGACGGCCCCTGTTGAGCCTTTTGGCTCGCCGGACTTCGAAGATTTGACCCGCTGTCCATCTAGGCCCACTAGTTTGAGGCCGAAATGTTTTGACGTGGGGAATACAAGATCTTTCTCGCCGACGTTTGTGATGCGAAGCTGAAGATCGACTGGAGACACCATCGACATAGGGCCGGATTTTGGCGCCTTCCAGTCGGCCTGTGCGACGGCCACAAATTCCGCACCGCTTGCCCTCACGGGCTTGCTCTCGGTAATTCGAATCAGTTCAGTGAACGATTTCAAGAACTTCTCAAGTGGCCCACCATTGTCTTTGTCGTAGCGTTTCAAATACTCTTGTGCCCGCGATTGGGAACTGTCCACGAGGGATAAAAATGCGAACAACACCGAAAAAGTGAACCGCGAAACCTGCCTGTTCAAAATTTGCACCTTTTTGAGTGGACCTGACTATTGGACCGGTTGATTTCAAGAGCCGCTGACGGGAAACGCACTCCTAATTCAACTTTCGACGCCGCGCGACATTATGGGTCATGTGCGGGTCTGTGTCAAGCACCGACAGAAAGAAAAAGAAGACATAAGGGGACGCGGACCGTTTCCTATGGCTCCTTCTTTCTCGGCCGGCCTTGCCTGCGCAACGTGTATTCCAATCCCAGCTTCTTGGTCGTGCGCGCTTGCCAGCTTTCCGAACCGAACGGCTGGCCGCGCGTCAGCGAACGACGCAGCGCTTCCAGTTCCGCTTGGCTCTGCGCACGGTTGACCCGGGCGAGCCAATCGCGCGGCATCGGCACGGGCCAGGCGTGAAGCAAGCGGCGAATCGGATCCGCATCGCCGCCCAGACGATGCGCCAGACTGGACCAGCGCCAAGCTTCCGCGCGTTTCACCAAGTTGGCGCGCAGGGCGTTGCGTTCGACGTAGCGCAGCACCGAATAGAGGTGGTTATTCTCCTCGATTGGAAACGCCTTGAAGCGACCCTGGTAGAGATGGCCGCTGCCTGCGGTGTGGTAATGCGCGTGCCAGCGCTGCGTGTGGGTGTGGGTCAGCCAACGCAGAAACGCGGTAAGCTCTTCGTCGCGCCGGGGCCAAAGGACGAAATGCCAATGGTTAGGCATGAGGCAATAGGCTAAAATGCGCGTCGCGTGCTTGTGCATCGCCTCCACGAGAACGCGTTCGAAGGCGCGATAGTCTTCGTCCTTTTGAAACAGCGGCAGCCGGGCGACGGCGCGATTGAGGGCATGATAGACGTAACCGCCCGGAGCGGATCGGGCATGACGGGGCATCGAGAGATTCTAGGCGGCAACGGAGTGGGCGTCCAGAAAACGGTCCGCGTCCCATTTTTGTGCCCGTCGTGGATCGGTTGTTGCAGGCGGTTCCGAAGAACCAAGCGGCGTGACGGGAAATTGAAAAATGACAATTGACAAATTCAAGTTTTCCAAACCGTTCTCGCCAAGAGGAATTCCCATGACGCCCGAAGAACTCGCGGATCGTTTGCTGACGTTTGCGGCCCGTGTTGGAAAACTCGTCGATGCCTTGCCTGATACACGATTGGGGAGGCACATTGCCGGTCAGCTTGTTCGTTGTGGGACGTCTCCTGCGCCAAATTACGAAGAAGGATGCGCTGCCGAAAGCCGAGCGGACTTCGTTCACAAATTGAAAGTTGTTCTCAAGGAGTTGCGAGAGTCGCGATCGTGGCTCCGATTGATCATGAAGTGTGAGCTGCTTCCGACCGCACGCGTGTCGGACCTTCACGATGAATCGTGTCCGTTGTGCAACATCATCGGCCAATCGATTGTTACGACCAAGGGTCTCAACAAGACTGACGAGAAAGGCGGCTAGCTCGCGCGCGGTTACCGGAAGTAGTTCCGCACGGGTCAATTGGAAATTGTCAATTTGCAATTGTCAATTTTCAATTTCCAACCATGGCAAAGTATCTCCATCCCGACGTAATCGCCCGCGCCCAGGCCTTGGGTGTCAAGGCACGCACCGTCGTCGAGGGTCTGCGCGTCGGCGATCATCGCAGCCCGTATCGCGGTTTTTCGGTCGAGTTCGTCCAGCATCGCGAATACGTTCCCGGCGACGACATCCGCCACATCGACTGGAAAAGCTATGGCCGCAGCGAACGCTACACGATCAAGCAGTACGAGCAAGAGACTAACTTCGCCGCCCACATCCTGTTGGACGCGAGCCGATCGATGCTCTACGGCGAAGGCGCGACCAACAAATTGGAGTATGGGAAAGTCCTGGCCGCATCCCTGGCCTATCTCGTGATTCATCAGCGCGACAGCGCCAGTTTGTCGGTCTTCGACGCCGGCTGGCGCGACCGACTGCCGGCGAGCGGTCAACCCGGACACGTGCAGACCATCCTGCAGACGTTGGAGAGCGTTGAACCGCGCGAAAAAACCTCCATCGGGCCGCTTTTGCACGATTTGGCTCAACAAGTCACGCGGCGCGGTTTGGTATTCTTAATCTCGGATTGCTTCGACGAAGTGGACGCCCTTCTTGACGGTCTCCAGCACCTTCGTTTTCAGGGCCATGAGGTGACGGTGTTTCACGTACTCCATCCCGACGAAGTTGAGTTCCCCTTCAGCGGCATGATCAAGTTCGATGCCATGGAAGAAACCCTGAAGCTCCTGACGAGACCGCAGCTCATCCGCCCAGCCTATTTGCGCGCGCTGAAGACGTATCTCAAGGAGTTCCAAACCGGCTGCGAACGAAACCGCTGCGACTACGTGCTGTTAAATACCCGCCGCCCATTAAGCGAAGCGCTTACCGAACACCTGGCGAGACGGCTGCGCGTGAGGGTTGTTTAACCACGGATTACACGGATAACACGGATAAGAAAGGAAGAGCAAACGGTCATGGCGGCAGATCTGATCCACAAAGAGCTGAGTGAATCAATCATCGGCGCCGCGATGAAGGTGCTCAACACGCTCAAACCGGGGCTTGATGAAAAGCTTTACGAGAACGCGTTGGTTATCGAGCTTCGCAAGCGTGGTCACAAGATAGAGCAACAAAAACACTTTCCCGTTCATTATGACGGGCAACTCGTTGGCGAATTGATTCCAGACGTTATCGTCGACGACTTGGTCATTGTCGATCCAAAAGTCGCCTCGTGCTTCATTGAAACCCATCAAGCGCAGATGCTTGGTTATCTCAACATTACGGGACTGCGACTTGCTCTCTTACTGAATTTCAAGAATGCGAAACTCGAGGTGAAGCGCATCGTCCACTAACGCGCTTTCTCTCTTATCCGTGTTATCCGTGCAATCCGTGGTCAAAGAATGTCTTTCTTAGCGCCAATGATGCTTTGGGGGGCGGCGGCGGCGGGGATTCCGGTCGCGCTGCACTTCTTCTTTCGCAGCCGCTACCGGACGGTGCCGTGGGCGGCCATGAAGTTCTTGCTCACCTCCATTGAGCAGACCAGCCGGCGCTTGCGCTTTCAAGAACTGCTTTTGCTCGCTTGTCGCGTGTTGATTCTCGCCCTTCTTGCAGTCGCGCTTTCGCGGCCGCTCTCCTCGGTCGTGCGCGGCGCGGGCGGCGGCGATGCGGTCGACGCCGTCCTCGTTTTCGACGTCTCCATGAGCATGGGGGCTGCTGACGGCGCCATGTCGCGCCTCGACCGAGCCAAGGCGGCCGCCCTCGACGTCATCGAGCAGCTGCCCACGCACTCGACGGTGAAGATCATCACCTGTTCCGACCGAGCGGAGCTTCTCGGTCCGCGCAATCCCGGTGACATTGCGACCGCCCGCGATCTCATTGGCCAGCTCCAGCCGACCAGCCTGGCCACGGACTTCTACGACGGTGCGGTCAAGGCGGCCGAGGCGCTCAAGCATGGCCAAAGCTCGAACAAGGAACTGTACCTTTTCAGCGACATGCAGAAGCTCGGCTGGGAACAACAAACCGGCGCGCTGACGCAGACGATGCGCGACATTCGAGAAAAGGCCGCGGTGTTTCTGGTCCGCTGCGGCACGCGGACGCCGGCCAACGTCGCCGTCGTCGGCATCATCCCGCAAGACAAGGTTCCCCGTCCCGGCGTGCGCAGCGGCTTTGCCGTTCTGGTTCGCAACACCGGGAGCGAGCCCGTCAAGGATTTGAAGGTCTCTCTCACCATTGACAACAACGAGAAGACCGCCGAGAGTCAGGCCCTGCCGCGCATCGACCCCGGCGAGACCCGCGCCATACCACTGACCGGCAAGCTCGACAAGGCGGGCCTGCGCTTGCTCACCGCGCGTGTGGACCATGACGACCTGGAGGGCGACAACCGCTTCGATCAGGTTCTCTTGGTGCGCGAGACGGTCAACATCCTCATTGTCGACGGCGGACCCAATGAGCGCGAGCCGGAAAGGGCGTCGAGTTTTTTCCTCGTCAACGCCCTATTGCCCGTAAGCGATCGCGCCACCTATTACCTGCAGCCACGCGTGGTCAGTCCGCGTCTGGCTGCTCCGGCGCTGCTCGCCAAGCAGGATTTGTGCATCCTCGTCAACGTCGCTTTGGAGCGCGATCCGAGCAAAGGCATCGAAGCGCCCGCCGGCGATTTCCTCGAAGAACTGGGCCGATTCGTTCGTCAGGGGCATGGCTTGATCGTCTTCGCGGGCGACAACGTCGATCCGGCAGCTTACAACCGCGTCCTTGGGAAGGTGGGGCTCTTGCCGCTGCCCATAAAAAGTGTCGTCGAACGGCCTTTCGACGATCCGCTCTTGTTTAATCGCGACAGCGTCGCCCTGGCCGCGTATCAGCCGCTCAAGGAGGGTGAGTCGTACAAGCTGTTTGGCCTCATTCCGACATGGAAAGCGCTTGCGCTGGACGAGACCGGCGCCCTCAAGGCTGAATCGACTACGGAAGCCAAGAAGAAGGAAAGTCCGCTGACTGTCGCCGTCCGCTATTCGAATGGCCAGCCCGCTGTCGCGTTTACCAAGGTGGATGAAGGCGAAGTCGCGTTCATCACCACCTCTGCCGATCCGGGCCGCAAGGAAGGTCTGGGCCGGCCGAGCTGGACAATGTTCTCCACCAAAGAGTTCGGCCGCGTGTTCGTGCCGTTTCTCGACATGACGCTCAACCATCTCTTGCACGGCCAGGCGCAGGTACACAATGTCGTTGCCGGCCAACCGCTTGCTTGGCGTCCGCAAGAGAAGGAGCTACGGACCTACACGCTCATCCATCCGGATGGCCGCAAGGAGCGCCTCGGCCTGCCCGAGGCCGCCGAGGCGAGACCCCTGGTGACGGCGAACAAGCTGGAAAAAGCGGGCGTTTATCGCATGATCGCTGAGGTTCCGAACCAGGACGGTTTGGCGGACGAGGTCGAAGCCAAACGGAAAGGGCAAGGTGTGCCGATCGCGGTGACGCCCGATCCGCGCGAAACTGAGGATTTATCCAGCTTCACGGACGAGCAGGTCGACCGCCTGCTCGGATTCGCCCCGGTGCATATCACTGCGGGAACGGAAGGCGTCCGCGCCGGCGGCGCGGATCGGCTCAATCGCGAGTGGACGATGTGGCTTCTGGCCATTGTGTTGTTCCTTGCCCTGGGAGAGTCCCTGTTGGCATATTGGTGCGGCAAAGCGTGGTAGTGAGTGGTGAGGAGTGAGTGGTGAGTAGTGAGGAGTGAGTGGTGAATGATGAGTGATTGGTTGATTCAGCTTCTGGGCATTGAGGCGCCAGAGAACACCCGGCTCAGGTCGGCGGAGCTTGCGTTTCGCGGGCCGATGCCGTGGTGGCTCGCGGTGCTGGCGCTCGTGATCGTGGGAAGCATGATCTTTTGGCTCTATCGACTCGAAAAGGGCACGATGGGCCGGCCGCGGCGCGCGTTCATGGCTTTGGTGCGCGTCGCACTATTGGCCCTCCTGCTTTTGCTCTTGTTCCGTCCGACGCTCTTAGCCGAATTCGAAGGACAGCGGCAGCGCGGCGTGGTGTTGCTGGTTGACAACAGCCAATCGCTAATGCAGCAGGATCGGCGTTTGATCGAAGCGGACAAGATGCGCGTCGCCATCGCCAAGGGGTTGGTTCCGATCACGACCAGGCCCATCGACGTCAAGACAGTCGCGGTCATTCCGTCCGAAACACCAATTGATCCAGCGCGGGCGGACATGGTCCGGTGGATTCTCGGCAACCGCGATTTGAAGCTTTTGGAAAGTCTCGAAAAGCGAGGCCCGGTGCGGCCGATGCTGTTCGGCTACGCGGTGCGCGGCGTCGGTGACGAGGGGGCCAAGGAGAAGACAAGCCTTACCGACCGGTTGCTGACAAGCTTCCGGGCCGACGAGGCGTCCACCCGCCTCGCCGACGCGGTCATCGACATCCTTCAGCGCAAGGATGGCGACTTGCCTACAGCCATCGTCGTCATCACAGATGGACAGGACAATGCGAGTAAGTACACCGTGCAGGAAGCAGCCGACGAATGCGCTCGCCTCAAAGTGCCGTTATACGTCTACGGCGTCGGCACCGCGGAAGGCGGCTCATTAGCGATTAAGGAAATCGGCGTGCCGGACACCATCTTTGTGGAAGACACGTTGACGGTGCCGTTGCGCTGGCGATTGCGGGGATTCAAGAAAGGTCGTTTGGAGGTCACGCTGACTTTGGGCGGCAAGCAGGTCGCGCAGCGCGAACTCGCCGTCCAGCCCGGCGAGGACTTGCGTGACGCGCTCGAGTTCATCGTGCCCAAAGGCCAGGATCAAGAGGAGAAACTCGACCTGGTCGCCAAGATCGGCGTGAAGGGCAATCCGATGTTCCAGTCGAACCTGACGCGCAAAGTCAGCGTCGTCGATCGGCGGATCAAGGTCTTGGTGATCGAGAATGGGCCGCGCTTCGAGTACAAGTTCTTGCAACCGGCGCTGTTGCGCGATCGGCGCGTCGAGCCGAGCTTCTTGCTTATGCAGGCGGACAAGGAAGTCGCCAACAGCGGGCCGCCGTTTCTGCCGCAGTTTCCGGAGACGCGCGAAAAGTTCTTCGGCGCCAAGTACAACGTCATCGTGCTGGGCGACGTGGCCGCCGAGGAGCTGGGCGAGGAGCATCTCAGCTGGATTCAGGAATGGGTCGCGCGGCGCGGCGGGCTGATCGCCGTCGCCGGCCGGCAGAACATGCCGGCGACCTACGATCCGCGCGGCAAATTCGGCAAGTTCTCCGAAGTGCTGCCGGTCGAATTCGAAAAGCACAAGTTCGCGATCGAGGCCGACGTGCGAACGCAAGAGTATCCGCCCACGTTGTCGGAGCTAGGCCAACGCACGGAAATGTTGGCGCTCGCCGAAACGCCTGAGGAAAATCTCAAGATCTGGCGCGCCCTGCCCGGATTCCATTGGCAATATCCGGTGACGAAGCTTCGGCCCGGCGCGGTCAGCCTGATCGACAACCCGCGCGCCAAGATGGGCGATCAACTCATGCCGCTCTTGGCGACGCAGTATTACGGCGAAGGCCAGGTGCTGTTCATGGGTTCCGATGAAACATGGCGCTGGCGTTATAACACACAAGACAAGCATTTTGTCCGCTTCTGGGGCCAGATCATCTATCAGCTTGGCCTCCCAAGCCTTCTGGGCGATACCGCCAGCCGGGCGCAGTTCGGCCTGCAAAACGGCGAAGCGACTCTTAACAAGCAGGGTTCGATCTACGTTCGCCTGGTGGACAGTGACTTCCGGCCACGCAAGGATTCGGAAATCGAGGCGACGCTGGAACACCTTGACGCCAAATCGGCTCAGGAGCGGACGCGAAAGATCAAGCTCCTGCCGCTCCCGGGGCGCGAGGGCGAATACAGCGCGCTTCTGGCCCACGACCAGCCGGGACGGTGGGAAATGCGCGTCAACAATCCCGAGCCCGCGGCGTTCCAATTCCTGGTCGGGTTGCCCGCTCATCATGAGCTGGAGGAGACGGGCATGGCGGAAAAATCGCTCCGCGCCATGGCGGAGCTGTCCGGCGGCAAGTTCTATCGCGAGGAAGATCTGCAGCACCTCGCCAGGGACGTGGAGCCGCGCAAGGTCGAGTTCACGCGGCGGCAGGAGATCATCCTCTGGAACCCGCTGGCGCTGTTGATTTTCGTGGCGCTGATCACGCTGGAGTGGGTGATGCGAAAGTTTGCGAACCTGAGTTAAGGGACCCTAAGCCCGCGGATGAGCGCAGCGAATCTGCGGGGTAACGCGATACCCCGCAGGCTCGAAGACTCGCCTGCGGGCTTGGAAACAACAGGAAAAGATGATTCCGCGAAGCATTACGAGAAAACTGGCCGGCCTGCGCGGGCGCGAGCGGCTCTTGCAGCTTGCGTGGGGGGTAGCGCGCTGGCTGGCCGTAATACTCATGCTGCTTCTGATCGCCGGCGCCATCGATTGGCTGATCGACCGCGATCAGGACACCCCGTGGCCCGTGCGCTACGCCCTCTTCTTCACGCAGCTCATCGTCGCGCTGACCGCTGCGGTTTGGTTCCTGATTCGTCCATTAAGCAAACGACTTCGCGACGACATACTGGCCCTTCGCGTCGAGGAGCGCTATCCCGCGCTGCGGCATCGCCTCATCACCGCCGTGCAACTCAATAAGCCCGATGCCGACACCGAAGGCATGTCGGTGGAGTTGATCGCCCTCGTCACGGGTCAGGCCGAGCAACAAGTCCGGTCGCTCGACTTTCCCGCGGTTGCCGACCATCGCCGCCTGAAATGGAGCCTGCGAGCGTTTGCGCCGGCGGTCATTCTGTTCGCCCTCCCGTTCACTTTCTGGCCTGGCTTGGCATTGACGTTATTGATGCGCCAATTCCTCGCCGACTTTGATATTCCGCACCGCTACTCTCTATTCGCCGACGATCGCGACATCCGTCCCAGCGGCGAGAAGCTCGCATTACAGATCACCGTTCGCGGGCCCGATCTCGGCCCGAACCAAGCGGGCGAAGTCACCGTGCGGCCTGACGGTCATCGCCAGGAATCGTATCCGTTGGAATTCGTCGCGACTAACGGTCCGGATGAAGCCGTCTATGAGACTCAGCTTCCGGCATCCTCGGTCAACTTCATCTATTCCGCACGTCTGGGCGACGGACGGTTGCGGCGTCCGGGCAGAATTCGCTTCGAGCCTCGACCCATCGTCACGGAAGTGCAGGGCTGGGTGGTGCTGCCGGCGTTCTGTGGCGTCGATGAGCACGGCAACCGCTACGAGCAACCGCAGGCGCGCGGCGACATCGTCGGCATCGGCGGCTCATTTGCACGCGTTCGCATCTACACTCAAAAGCCGATCGTCGGCGCCGCGCTCAAACTTTTCGGCCCGGTGAATTGGGATCGCTCGAAGCCAGTCGAAGAAACGAGTGCGGAAACGATTACCCGCGATCTCGTCGCGCTCGAAATCCGCAACGTCGAGACGGCAAACGCCGACGGCGTCAAGGCAACGATCCAATTCGCGGAAGCGACTTTCGAAATGCGCGACAACGAGACCGCCTATCAAATCGAAGTCGTGGATGAATATGGCTTCACGAATCAGCCGCCGCCGCGCCGCAAAATCCGCGTCGTGGAAGAGGAAAAGCCACAGGTGACGCTTCTCAAGGAACAATTTCCCCCTTCCAGTCGTCTATTCTCGAGCGACACGAGTGCGGATTATGAAGTGGAAGGCATGCCGGTTCCGCTCGGCAAGGACATCCGCGTCGCCTATGTGTCCCACGGCCCCTATGGCCTTGGCCAAGCCCGGCTCCTTTACCGGGTGCTGAAGAAAGTCGAGAGCGGCAACGACGAAGCCGGCCCCAACCCCTGGATCGCCCTCCCGTTACAAGAGGTGGTTGGTTCGGAAGCGACCGGACCGTTCGATCCGCGGCTCGGCGTCTTCCAGAAGAGTGGGCCTCGCGAGCAGGTGTTCTTTACGGCTGCGCAAGGGCCCGGCTCGGCCCTTCCGCGCAGCCTCGGCGGAGGACGGTTCGACTTCAAGACCACGGGCATCCCCGACGGCAAGGGAGATTACTTGCAACTCAAGATCGGCGATCAGATCGAGTTTTGCATCGAAATCTTCGCCGACAAGGACATGAAAGCGAACCGGCCGACCAACCGCTCCGAATCGCGCGTCAAGACCATCGTGTCCGACAGTGAATTCGCATTATGGCTGGCCGACGCCATCCAGGAAGAACGCCGCCTCCGCGAGTTGGACGCCAAACAGCGGGGACTATTCGAGGACAAGTGACAATCAAAAATGAATGCCAAGCCCGCAGGCGAGTCTTCGAGCCTGCGGGGTGCCGCTGTTACCCCGCAGATTCGCTGCGCTCACCTGCGGGCTTGGCACGATTTCCTGTAGCGGGGCGCGCGGCCCTCGGGTTATTATGGTGTGGGATCAACATTGATCCCTTGGGGGGTGTCTGATGTTTAAGGTGCGTTATTTCTTCCGAGCTGTGTGCGTAAGCTTGATCTTGGCTGCCGGAATTCCCGCCAACGCCCAGAGCGATAAAGTCCAAGGCGACAAATACCAAAGCGATGCCGATCTGGCCCACCAGCAGGAAAAGCAACGCCAAATCCAAGCAGAGACCGATTTCATCGTCCGCCGCTTGGGCACGATGCTGCGCGTCCTCGAATATTACCAAGTCGACCAGTCCACCGAGAAAAAGCTTCTTCAGGAAATGACGTCGGTCCTCGGCGGCCTATCGAAGCAGCAGATGGCCGAGGTCATCCGCCGCTTGGGCGCCGCCGCCAAAGCCCTCGACGAGGACAAATCGAAGGATGAAATCGCCCGCGCCTACGACAAGCATCGCGAGGTCGTGGATAGCTTGAAAGCTTTGCTCGTCCGCCACGACGCCGTCCGCAGTCTCGACCAAGCAGCCGACCGGTTGGAGAAGCACGCCAAGAGCCAGCTCGAGCTGCACCTGCAAGCCAGCCAACTATTCAAGGACATCACCGACAAGTCCAACCCCAACCTCTCGCCGACGCAACGGTTGCTCGTCGGCAGGCGGCTCAAGAACCAATTCCTCGACACCAAGCGGCAGGGCGACGATCAGCAGGAGCTGGCCAAGGACGTCGATCTTCTCCTCCAGCAAGTGCTCGACTTGCGCGACAAGTTGCCCGAAGAGCAACGTCTGCGCGTCAAAGCCATGGAAAAACTGGCGGGCGATCAGAGGCTCATGGCGAATCTGTCGAAGGCGGCCCAAGATCTCAAAGCCAGCGCCGCCGCTACGACGCGTTTCGATTCCTGGCGGCAGGCGACGGACCTTCAGTTTCAGTCAGCCGGCACGCTCCAGGAGATGGCCCGTGTCCTACGGCTGTCGGCGGAAATGTTGCAAGCGCTCAAGCAAGCTCGTGAGCGCCTCGACCAGACAATCGCCAAGCAGGGCGACGTCAATCGGCAAACCGAAGAAGCCGACAAGCAAGTTCGTGAGAACGAGAAAAACGCCGAGAAGCCGTCGACCGACCGCAAGGCCGCCCTGGAGAAAGCCATCCGCGAAGCCCAGGCCGCCGAGAAAAACGCCGAGCTTAGCAAACAGCAGGCCCGCCTGGAGCATGACACGCGCGGAACAGAGAACATTCTCAAGCCCCATGTGAAAGACCTGGCGGACAAGCTGGTCAAAGCCGAACGGGCGATGCAGGATGCGAAAGACGCTCTCAACAAGAACGCACCCAAGAATGCCGCCGAGCCCCAAGACAAAGCCAAGCAAACGCTGGAAGACGTGCGCAAGGAAGTCGACAAGATGATCGCCCAGGCCGAGAAAGCCAAGAACGATCCCTTGGCCGCGCTCAAGAAAGCGGCCGAGGACGTCGACAAGCTGCTCAAAGACCAGACGCAAACCCGCGACCAGACCAAGGACACGGCGGAAAAGAAGGATCCCGCCAAGCTTCCTGAATTGACGAAGGACCAGAAAAACCTGGCCGAGCGCACCGAAGGCCTGAAGGACACGCCGCTCCCCGGCAAGGAAAAGGTGGCGGAGGCACTGGACAAAGCTAACAAGGCCATGAACGAGGCGGCCAAGAACCTCGACGCCAAAAAGCCCGTGGCCGCGATGGATAAGCAGGACAACGCCATCGAAGCTCTCAAGGAAGCCAAGAAGGAGCTTGCCGAAAAGACGGCCGAGATCGAAAAGCGCAAGGACGACATGGCCAAGCTGGAAGACGCCAAGAAGAAGCTCGACGATCTGGCGAAAGCCGAGAACAAAGTCGCCGGCGACGCCAAGGACGTGGCCGAGAAGCCCGGCAAGCAAGACACCAAGGAACTCGCCAAGAACCAGGAAAAGCTGACGCCGAAGACCGAAGAGTTGGCAAAAGACCTCCAGAAGACGGCGCCGGATGCGTCGCAAAAGGTGGCCGACAGCGCCAAGAACATGGAGGCCGCTAAAAAGGAACTCGACATGAACAAGGCTGAACCGGGCGCCAAGGAGGCGACCGAGGCGGCCAAGAAGTTGGAAGACGCGCAAAAATCGTTGGCCAAGGCGATGGACGACTTGAAGGGCAAGGACATCGCCGACCAGGCCGCACTTCAGCCCAAGAAGGTCGACCCGCAGGCCGCCGCCCAGCAGCTCGCCAAGGCTCTGGAAGAAGCCCAAAAGGCGGCCGAGCAGTCCAAGCAAGCGGAGAAGCTCGCACGCAAGGAGATGAAGAAGGACGAGTTGGAGGAGCTGGATCGCGAGCGCAAACAGAAACCGAATCTAGCCAAGCTCCAGGCCGACGTCGCCAAGCAAGCGGCGGACATGAAGCTGCCCGACGCCGCCAAGGCTGCCGCCAAAGCCGCCGATGCCTTGAAGCAAGGAGACGTGCCCGAAGCGCTCAAGAACCAGGAAAACGCGCTGGCCAAGCTCAACGACGCCGCCAAAGATCCAACTGCGAATCAGGCCGCGCTGCCTAAAGAAGGCGAGCCGAAGTCAAGCCCCATGGGCGAGGCCAAGAACACCGACGCCAAACAAAATCAGCCGAATCCCGCCGAGGCCAAGAACAATCCGAATGAGCCGATGCAAGCCGCCAAACCAATGGGAGATCAGCCCAAGGCAGGTGAAGCGAAACAAGGCGAGCCCAAAGCCGGCGATGCGCCCGCTCAAGCCAAAGCGAACGAAGCCACACCCGGCGAGGCGAAGAACAACGTCGGCAAAGCTGAGCCCAAAACCGGCCAACCCAAGAACGCCGCTGTGGCCAAAGCCGGAGAACCCAAGGCAGGTAAACCCAAGGCCAAAGGCGGCGACCAAAAGCCCGCACAAGCTCAGGCGAAGGCGGACGGCAAGGGCCCCGAAATGGGCGCGGCCAAGGACGCATTGGCCAAAGCCGGCGAAGGCAAAAGCGGCCCACCGATGTCAGGCGAGGCAAAGGACGCGATGCCGAGCTTGGCTCAGGGCAAGGGCGGCGATCCCAAAACCGGCGCGGCCAAAGACGCCATGGCCAAGGCCGGTGAAATGAACGGCGACAGCGAAGCCCAGGCCAAAGGCAGCGATCAAACTCAAGCGCTGCCCAAGGCTGAGAACGCGGGACAACTCGCCAAGGCGCAGAAAGAATTAATGGACGCCACCAAGAACATCGGCCAATCGCAAGAAGCCACCCAGGCCGCGATGGCCGCATTGGGTCAAGCGAAAGCGCAGGCGCCGCGGGCCGTCCAGCAGCAATTGCAGCAAGCCGGCAAGGACCTCGCGCAAGCCGCCAAGGAGTTGGACCAGGCCCGGCCCGGTCAAGCCGGAAAAAACCAGATGCTCGCCGCCGCCAATTTGCAGCAAGCGCTCGAGGCCATGAACGCCGGCCTGAAAGAAATGAACAAGCCCGGCGCCCAACCGGGCCAGCTCGCCCAGGCGCAACCGGGCAACGATGACAAGGACGGCAAAGGCCAGGACGCCAAAGAGGGCGAAGGCAAGGAAGGCCAAGGCGAACCGAAGGAAGGCCAGCCTAGCGCGCAAGCTCAAGCTAAAGGCGAGAAATCGGGCAAGTCGCTCGAGAAGAACGAGCCGAAAGGATCCGGCAATCGCGTCGCCGACGGCAAGGTCGGCAAGGGGACTTCGCAGGTCGGCGGCGTGGAAGGCGACGGCACCTTCCTTCACTTGCCCCCGCGCCAGCGTGAGTTGATCCGCCAGGCACTCTCCGCCGGTTTGCCCCCCGAATACGCCGCCATGATCCAGCAATACTACATGAACCTCGCCCGCGGCAAAAACGCCGCCGGCCCGCGGTAATTACTGCCAAGCCCGCAGGCGAGTCTTCGAGCCTGCGGGGTGTCGTGAAACTTCGGGCACCCCGCACGCTCGAAGACTCGCGTGCGGGCTTATTATGCTTCCGCTGGAGGTACAAAGTCATGCGTGCTCTCAGCGCATTGCTTGCGATTCTCTCGATCTGTACTTCCGCAAGAGCCGACGCCACCATCAGCGAGGAAACCAAGAAATCCATCGGCCGGGCGCTGGAGTGGCTCGCCTCCAAACAGAACTCCGACGGCTCCTACACCGACGGCGGCTACGTCCACAACACCGCCGTCACGTCCTATGCCGTGCTCGCGTTCATGTCGCAGGGCCATCTGCCCAACCAAGGGCTTTACGGCCCCGAAGTCGCTAAAGCCATGCGCTTCCTCATGGCATCGCAGCAAAAGAACGGTTATTTGGTCGGCACCCGCGGCGGCAACATGTATTGCCACGGCATGGCCGCCCTCGCCTTGGCGGAGCTATACGGCCAAACCCAAGACGAAGAATTGCGCGGCGTCGTCAAGAAGGCGGTCGAGTTGATCGTCGGCTGCCAAAACCCCCAAGGCGGCTGGCGCTACGAGCCGGCGCCGACCGGGGCCGACATCTCGGTCACGATCATGCAAGTGATGGCCCTGCGCGCCGCCAAGAACGCCGGCCTCCACGTCCCCGACACGACCATGAAAAAAGCCATCGCCTACATCAAGTCATGCTACAACGAGCGCGTCGGCGGCTTCTCCTATCAGCCCGGCGGCGGCGGCCCCGGCTTCGCCCGCACCGCGGCCGGCATGTGCGTCCTCTTCCTCACCGGCGAATACAACGCCAAGGAAATCCCCAGGGCCGTCGAATATTTGAAAACGCAGTTCGAAACGCACCAGCACTTCTACTACGGCCATTATTATGGCGCCCACGCCATGCACCAAGTCGGCGGCAAGGACTGGGACGACTGGTACGCCCGCATAGTCAAGTTCTTCGTGCCGCAGCAAAACTCCGACGGCAGTTGGTCCCGCACCACCCGCTACGAAGTCGGCCCCGTCTACCAAACCAGCATCGCCGTCATCTGCCTGTCGGTGCCGGCGCACTATCTCCCGATATTTCAAAGATAATCCCGTGTATGGCTCGTCGCAATAAATCTGTCACATATTGGCGTTGACATGTTGGTCAGGAGTTTATGAATATCGCAGCCCATGAGTCATGGAAGACCTTACTCCACAGAGGAGGTTCGCCTGCGCGCCGTTGAGGCGGTCGAACGG
>JACPZP010000124.1 GCA_016195405.1 Planctomycetota bacterium
GACGAATCGCCGCGCTCCCGTTGTTTTCCCGGCTCTGGTGCCACTTTACCCGATTGCAAATCCAGCGCCGAAGTTTCGGCGCTTGTGAGTTTGGGTAACATAGGTTTTCTCAGAAAGTGCAGCATGTAACTCAAGCGCCCTGGAAGCGCGACTCAAGCGCGGCGAGCAAGAGTTGAGGGAGCTGAGAGCTGCGCTTGCGGCCAAGCCTGCCAAACGCTGGTATCGTGAGATCGTCGGTTCTTTTCAAGGCGACAAGACGCTTGCGGAGATCACCCGGCTCGGTCGGCTCATCCGTCGAGGAAAGCTCAAGACGTAGACTATTGTGCCGGTGCAGCTCGAGAGCGATCAACTGTTGGTGTTGCAAGACGGGAGCCGGGCGACGGTGTGGAGGGCGAAAACGTAACAGATCAAAACCGAGTAAAGGCTATCTTTTAATTCCCAATTCCGAGGTAATCGAATGTCCGCTTGCTCGCGAAAACGGTTGCTGCTTTTGAAGGCTACCACAGCGTACTCGCAGGAAGTTATCAACCATATTCAGAGTGTTTGCACATTGACTGGCGTCCAGATGACAATTCATGATTACAAGTCGGACGCTGTCTTTGAAAAGTTTGCGGAGTCAAGTAATAAGTTCGACTTCTTGTACATTGCCGCACATGGTGCGCATCATTGTTTTGGCGAGAACGCCGGCCCGATCGCGCGCTGGGCTGATTTTGCGACCATTCTTTGTAGGACATCGCTCCTGAACGAGAACGCGGTACTGTTTATGGGCTGTTGTCACGGTGGACTCAAGAAAGTCAGCTTGATCTTGTTTTCGCTGTGCGATCAAATCAGCAGTGTCTGCGGTCCGCGTTGGACTGTCGATTTGAGTGAGGTTCCGGTGGCGATTCACGTTTTTTTGCACAACCTCCTGATCAACCAGATCGAGCCGCAGTACGCTGCGGAACGGACCGCAGCAGCATTAGGCATCTACTTTCCTTACTACAACCGCTACGAACTTGAAACTGAAATATTGTACTTGCGGATTAACGCTGTGAACATCGAACCGGACTACACGTCAGAGTTGGATCAGCTCAAGGAAGCTAGCTCATCGTGCTGCACCGAGGACGATGGAATGGAATGCACAGTCACTACAACGACAACCACAGCCCCACCCGCGAAATTACAGTCCAAGTCGCCGTAGATCAGGCAGCGCGACACGCATGCTGTTGGGAGAAGGACAATGGGGACGCAGACAAATCCGGACTGATCCCAAGACTGGTGGGCAACAGGTCTCGATACACTTGCATAGGCGAATCAATGGAGGAAGTCGCCGAATGGCTGCCGATTTGTCTTTGCTTCCGCCGGAGCGAATTGAACGCGCCATCTTGTTAGTCCGCGGCGAAAAGGTCTTGCTCGACCGGGACTTAGCTGTCCTTTACGAGGTCGAGACACGCGCCTTGATCCAGGCCGTTAAGCGCAATATGCGGCGCTTTCCGTCCGATTTCATGTTTCAGCTGACTCAAAAAGAGTTGGAAGAATGGAGATCACAGTTTGTGATGTCCAATCCCGCTTCCAAGATGGGGCTGCGGCGTCGCCCTTATGCCTTCACGGAACAGGGGGTCGCGATGCTCTCCAGCGTGCTCCATAGCGAGCGGGCGATTCTGGTCAATGTGGAAATCGTGCGCGCTTTCGTCCGAATGCGGCGAATTCTCGCGACTCATGCCGACCTCGCCCGCAAGCTCGACGCCCTCGAAAAAAAGTACGATGCTCAATTCAAGGCCGTCTTCGATGCCATAAGGCAACTCATGGCCCCGCCGCCGGAAGCGAAAAAAGGGAAAATCGGCTTTGCACGTCAAGACTAGGGAGGGATAACGCGCCGGCAACCAATCGAGACCGATCCTAAATTCGGAGCTGTACATGCACAAGACTTATCTCTGGCCAGCTCTAATCGTGACGCCTCTCCTAATCGGCGCTGCCATTTACGCGCGAACCCTATTCGTATGCTACCCAAATGGGGCATCCGCTGGCCACGCGAACGGGTCTGAGTGGTGTGATTCCGGTGCGGCGGAATCGAACGCGACGCCACCGAGCGCCACGGAATCGACCGGCCCCTATCCATCGGAATGCTGCGTGCGTGAATTGGCGGAATGCAGCCTGCACGAAACCAGCGCGGCTCAGGCGCTGCAAGCCGGCAAGTCGGGCGCTCAGGCGAAGAAGCCGCCGGCCACGCGGGTTTTGGACGATCCGGACATCCAGCACGGCAATATCACCTTCACGCGCGGCAAGGAAGAGATCGCCGGCCACCTTGCCCGGCCCAAGATCGACGGAAAGCACCCGGCTGTTCTGGTCATCGCGGGCAATCGGATCGGCGAGGAGTACATTCCTAACACTTGCGCCGCCCTCGCCAAAGCCGGTTTTGTTGGCTTGGCGCCCAACATCTATCATCCGATCCCCGAGAATATCAGCCCCGACTCCGCGAGCAAGGAATGGAAGCAGGCGTTCGCCAAGCGGGCTCTTGATGACATGCAGATCATGAAAGCGGCCGCCGATTACCTGATGGCGGCCGAGTTCGTCCAGGCCGGCCAGCTGGGGATCGTTGGGTTTTGCCGCGGCGGCAAGCTGGCGCTCTTGTTCGCGGCCAAAGAGGATAAGATCAAGGCGGTCGTGCCGTTCCATCCGGGCCCGACGACGGCGGAAGAAATTGCCGGTCTCAAGGCGCCCGTCCAAATCCACCACGGCACGGCGGATCGGGCGGTGTCGCATACTAAATCGCTCGAACTGGAAAAGATTCTCCGCAAGCAATCAACGCCCGTCGAGGTCTTCCTCTACGAGAAACTGGATCACGGCTTTCTCGCCTATACCCGGCCGTTCTACAACGCCGACGCCGCCAAGCTCGCCTGGATACGCACCGTGGAGTTTTTGGGCAAAGAGCTGAAGAAGTAACGGAAGGCTTCCTACCGCGAAGCGGTTGAATCTCAAAGCCCAGGTTCGCGCAGCGCAACTTGGGATAGAAAGAAAGAACACTAACCAAGGAGAAACGATGGATTACAAAGACCTGGTGATCTTGCGTAATACGTTCGCAGGGCATGCGCTCCATGGGTTATTGAACGGAGTGCCCCATTCCGATGGAGCGTATCCAACCCAAGCGGATGCGAGCCGTGACTGCCAGCTTGTCAAACGTGCCTTTGAAATTGCGAACACAATGCTTGCAGAGTCTCAAAAGACTCCGATTCCAGGAGGAAAAGCCTAAGTCGCTTGGGCCATGCAAGCCCGCGACATGAAAGCTTCGTCGATGCTGTCGCTTTCAACCCGGAGGGCGGTTTCCCACCCTTGTAAACCGATAAATCCCTTGCCCCGAAGTCGTTGTGGTCATGAAGTACACTTCCCCTTGCTCATCTTCGCCGAATGACAGAATGGGCACGTTTGGATCGCGAATCGGTCGATTGGCGACCACGCGTTTCTTGATCTCATCATAGCGCAGGGCCCAAATCTTGGCGGTGACGTAGTCGCCGTAGAGATAATAGCCGTCGAGTTCCGGCAAACGCTTGCCGC
Organism: Planctomycetota bacterium; assembly: GCA_016195405.1. Lineage (GTDB taxonomy): Bacteria > Planctomycetota > Planctomycetia > Gemmatales > Gemmataceae > JACPZP01. The sequence continues at coordinate 3,532 of JACPZP010000124.1, forward strand.
GATAGACCGTGCCGCCCGTCAACGACTTGCCGACGTCGTGATGGTATTCCCAGATCGGATCGATCAAGTCCTTGCTCAGGCCGGCGCCATTCTTACCGAAGGGATGGAGCCCTTCGCGGACGCTCCAGCCGTAGTTGCCGCCGGCGACGATGATGTCAATCTCCTCGTACAAATTTTGGCCTACGTCCGAGGCCCAGAGCTTGCCGGTCTTGCGATCAAAGGCCATTCGCCAGACGTTGCGCAGGCCATAGGCCCAGATTTCCGGAAGGGCGTCTTTCTTGCCCACGAAAGGATTGTCGGGCGGGATGGCGTAGTTCTTGCCACCCTCTTTGCGGTCAACGTCGATGCGCAAAACCTTGGCCAGGAGCGACTTGAGATTTTGGCCGTTCTTGTGCGGATCATCGGCGGCGCCGCCGTCGCCCAGCGCGATATACAGAAAGCCATCCGGTCCGAAGCAAAGCGTGCCGCCGTCGTGATTCCAATAGGGCCGGGTGATGCGCAGCAGTTCCTCCTCGGAATCCGGGTCGGCCTGATCGGGGTCGTCCTTGCTGACGCGGAAGCGCGAAACGACATTGGTCCGCTTGGGTTCCTTCAGGGTGTAGAAAACGAAAAACTCGCCGTTCTTCTTGTAGTTGGGATGGAACACGAGGCCCAAGAACCCTTCCTCGTTTTCCTTGTCGTCGTATCGGACCCGCTTTTGGATATCGAGAAAGATCTTCGTCCGGGCGGCTTTCGGATCGTTGGAGAAGACATGAATGACGCCCTGCTGAATGCCGACAAAGACGCGGTTGGAGCCGTCGCCCGCGTGCGTCAACAGCAGAGGTCGCAACGGGAAGGGACGGCCGTCATCCTTCATGCCTTGCCAGCCGGTCCACTTGAGATCGGGAAACGCAACGGCGGTTGCCAGCGGCATGGGGCTGTCGTCGACTTCCTGGCCGGGCACTGCCGCGCGGAGCGCCATTAAGGCGCCCGCCTTCGCATCGAGGACGAGAAGATACTTCCCAGTGGGATCGAGGCAGATGTCGGCGGGAGTAATCGGACCGGTTTCGACTGGAATCGGCTCTTCGCCCGGTCGAGGAATCACGAACAACTTACCCTTTTCACCGCTGCTGACGTAAAGCCGGCCGTGGCGGTCCCAAGCTAGGTTCCAGGCCTCGCCGAATCCCGCGGCCACCGTAGTCGCGGATCCATCGGCAATCTTGACGCGCAGCACCTTCCCCGAAGCGATGTCGGCGACAAGCAGATGAGATTTGCCGTCCATCACCACACCTTTTGGCGTTTTCAGATCCGGGGCGCGTTCACTGCTGGTGACCAGGCGTACTTTGCCCTTGGGATCGACGCGGAAAATCGCTCCGTCATGTCCATTGGTGTTACTGGTGACGTAAAGGACTCCCTGCTCATCGACCGTAATGCCTTGGAGTTGCACGGGAGATGAAAAGGCGCCGGGGGCGACGAATACCTCGGCTTTGCCCTTGCGATCGATCCGCCAGATTTTGTCGCCCTGTGCCACGAATAGCCAAGTCGTCCAGGCAACCATGGCGCCGGAAGCGTCTAGGCCCGTAGCGAAGGGAACCGTCTTGCCTTTGTCGATCGCCAGGATTCGTGCTCCAGCTTCCTCGCCGTCTTTGCCCGGTTCGCTGATATAGATTCGGCCATCGCCGCCCACCGCGACGGACCGCGGCGCGTGCAAGCCATCGACGAGCGGCTTCGGGAGCTTTTCCCCCGCCGTCGACGATGACGTCATGGCCGAGAGGAATGCAGCGAACCAGAGGAACCGATTCATAGATCAACTTCCAGTAAGGAGTGGAAACGGTCCAGAGCCGCAAGAGTTATTTTGCGGCGACGAGTGGTCCAATTTTACGAAGAGTTGGAAGAGTCGGTAATGCCGGCGCGTTGAGGTGAAATTGTAAAGGGACCCGACAAAGGCGCCAAAGCCCAGGCGGCTCAAGTCAGCGACTAACGCGATATCCCCGCTTGCGGGGTAGCGTGAGAAGAACCATTCGGTTCGCGCTAGACTGCAAGCGGGGATTTCGTTTTCACGGGGTCAAGTTCACGGGACCAAGTTCGGCCGTTGGTCGCGGCGCTGGGCGTCTTCCATCACCTCACGCCACATGAAGAAATCGCGCGGTCCGCGCATGTAGGTGTGCGACGGAAACGAGCCCGGCGTTCCGTTGGCGCCCGGGATGCCGCCGTTGCCGTTAAACATGCCGTGGTATATTCCGGAAGAAGGCGGAAACCCCGGCTGGACGGGGTGGAGGTGTCCATAGAACAAGCCGCCCTGATTCTGAGGCGCGAAGCTGCCTTGACCGTAGTTGGGGCACGCATTGCCCTGACGTTGGTACACCACCGGCGAGAAATAGGGAGGATAATCCGCGAACGAAGGAACGGCGGCGGCGGCAACGCCAATCAGGGCGCCCGCCCAAACGATGGTCGCTTTCATGGCGACTCCTTTTAGGGAGTTGATGCAGGAAGGGGACTGGACCAAAGTCACGGGTCCAGTCCCCTTCTCGCTCAGCCTCCGTGACGGTAGTTCTTTCCTCGGTGCAGGCGCGCAAGGCCTGTGCTTGAAGAATAACCGATGAGAACGGCTTCGGCGCGGCGTTCAAGTGCAGTCGGCCAATTTTCTTGTGCGCGAAGTGGGGAAGGTGAGGGTGATGATTGATTTGCGGCTTGGCGGGTGGAGCAACCACTACCAACGTGCCAGGGGAAGCCGGCCGCCGCGCTGGCGTGAAGCCGACCTCCCCCGGAGATTAGATTCGTTGGGAAGCTCTTATCGAAGCTCAATAGCCGCCGGCCATTCCCATGCTGGGCATTGGGGCGCCGGATGCCGGGCCTCCCATGCAGCTATTCGGGACGGCCCACTGCATGGTGGGGCTGACGAAGACCGGAGCGAATTGGACGCGACACGAGCCGCCGCAGCCGCCGGGTCCGCCGCCATTGATCTGGTAGCCGTGGTTCTTGTAGTAGGCGACCCAGTCCATATGGTCGAGGGCGCCGTAATAGCGCCGCAGAGCGTCGTAGTAATCGTGCCAGAAGCGCTGCAGCCGTTGTTCCTCGGCCGAGCAGTGGTTGCGGCGGGCGAAAACGTTCCACCAGGGTTGATAGCCGCCGTAAGTCAGGCTGCCCCACCCAGCCTGAGCGCCCTGCGTAACGACCAGGATGGCCAGCGCGGCGCAAATGAAGCTTGCAAACCGTTTCATCGCGTCTCCTTTGACAGGTTTGACCCCGAAAATGTGCCGGCTCCATCCCGAACCCAAGCCCGGCGCAACCACCAGGACCCCTTGAGCCCACGTCCTCGGCACCGTAGAGTGTTTCGCGGTGCGGCCTTGTTTTCCGTTACAAACGCCGCATCCAGCACACATAGAATCGGCCGGAGGATCGGCAAAGTACGAACAAAATTCACTTCCGCTATAGACGGGGACTTTGCCCGTTCGCTAGGAGCGATACAACCGGAAATCTGCTCGCAAAGTTCGCTGTTTGCCTAAGTTGACGCTGATCTCCCTGCACGTCTTATTCAAGGATATGCCCGGCCTCACGCAGCGAATTCAGCGCGCGGTCGAAGTTCGCCGCCTTCACCAGAAGGTAATCGGTGTCGAAGGTGCTCAGCGCGAATACGCTGATGCCCGCCTCGGCCAACGGATCGACAAGTGATGATAGGACGCCAGTCACGGAGAAATCGAGTTTGCCCTTTACGCGCAGACCGCGCCAGCCGCGTTCGCAGCTCACATCGGCGGGAACATCGGCTTCATGGCAGACGATAGACAGTTCGCCCGGCGTGCGCGTGATGGAAAAGAACGGGCCAGTCGCCGCCCAGACAGGAACACCGGAGTCGGGTGCAAGCTTACAAACGGCGAATGTGCCGGGTATCGACGCCAGCGCCAATGAGTGCATGTGCAACCTGGTCGATCACTTCTGATCCGGCAGTTCGGTCTTAGCGCCCTTGCCGATCGCGGCGAGCTTTAGAGTCAAGACACCTTCGGATTCGGGATTATTCTCACGACTTGACGTGCCTTCCATGGTGAATTCAACCACGCCGAAAGGCGCCTGGGAACTGAGACGGTTTGTTAGCTTGAGATCAATCCTCTCGTCGCCCTGTTCGAAACTAAAACTACCCGTTTCACCGGCGCATTCCACCTTGCCGAGCGCCTTGTTGTCGAGAAGCGCCATGTCGAGCTTCTTGGCGTTCTTTAGAGGCCCAGATAGGAACGCGGGCAACGGGCCAGCAAACGGGCTTTTCATGTCCTTTAGATCTTGCGGGTGGGGACCATCCTTCAGCCAGCCGCGGATCATAGCCGCTCCAGGGTTTTTGCCGGCCTTCAGGGCGCTTTCTGGAACGAGTGCTTTGCTGACGGTAATTCGGTCATTGCCATCGGCATTGAACATTATCTTGAATTCGATCCAGCGGGACTTCTTACCGTCAACGTCCAGTTGGCCCACTGAAGCCATAACCATGCTACCTTTGGCAGTCTTCTCAATTCCCTGGCTATTAACCTTTAGCTCCAGATCAAATCGAGCGAAGCTTCCATCGGCTGGCAGCTGATGAACGAGTCCGTCTGCATTCAGGCTGCTAATGAACACTAACGTGAACAGCGCGAGTGAGACTAGAAATCGCATCTCAACTCCTTTAAGTGAAGCTGAACTCGCAAGAGTTCAGACTAACCCGAATTCTTGCGAATTCGGCTACGAGATAAACACGTTTACCAAAGCGGCGCGTAACCAAGCTGGCGACGCAGCAAGCCGATCTGTCCCGCATGGAGCGTCTCGTGATGCGAGCACCACAAAAGACCCCATAGCTTCGTCTTTGCGATCGGGTGCGGCTTCAACAGCGGCTTGTCCAGCTCGCTGTCGTCTAGACAGCGCACCTCTCGGAGCGTCTGCTCGTGCACCCGGCCAAGCACCGCGCGGATCTCGTCCGGACTCGGATACTTCGCGATATCAAACTCGGGCGTCGACTGCCGCTCGAACGGCTTTTGGAAGCTTTTGGAAATCAGCTCTTCGTCTTCGGGCCGTTCGCCACGAGTGCGCACGAGTGTTAGCCAATATTCCGCGATCGCCAGATGGCCGACTTGCCAGGCGATATGGGTCACGCCGCCCGGCGGCTGCTGCAACCAGTCGGCATCCTTCGTGTGTTCGAGGAGGTGCAGCGTATAAGCACGGGCAAACTGAAGTTGCTCGATGGCAAGTTCTAGGCGCGTCATGACGTCACTCCGGAGCCTGTGAGGCCTTCCGCCGGACCAGCCGGCGCGGGAGGGCGCCTGCCTTGAACAAGCTGATGCCGATGGCCAGCGCCAAGACGAGGACGCTGAGCACAATGTAATCGAGCCCGACAACCATGTGCCGCAGCCAACTGTATCCCCGCCACACCGCTCCGGCCAGCCAGCAGGACGGAATCAAACCGGCGACCACAAGCGAAACACGATGCCGCGTCAGCATGCCGTAGAGCGCCAACAACGTCGCCATGACGAACGGGTAAGACTCCAACACCCAAGTAAGCTGCGGCGCCGGATTACGGATCGGCACGTACATGACCACGAGGCACGCACCAAGCGCCAAGCTCAACCCCAACATGCGGGCGCCGCGACAGAGCAGATTGTCGAAGGCCGCGCCTGCCACAAGCAGAACCGCGATCACCATGTGAAAAGCGATGGGACCGCGTAGCGACCAGCTGTCAACTTCCGTGGGCAAAAGCAGGACCGCCACGACGATCAGCCCGCCGCTGGCGACGAGGCATCGCCACGCGTCGCGCCGCCAAAGCCCCAAACCGAGTTGGAGCGCGGCGGCGGCCAAGATCGGCCAAGGTTGCGGCCAGGCGAGGTCGCGCAGTACGAGCGCCCTGGAACTCACGAACGCCAGCAAGACGAGAGCCGCGGTCAATGCCTCGGTGGCTCGCGCCACGCGCCTCCATGCTGCGTATGCATAGAACGCGATCGTCGCCAGTAGCGTGACAAAAAGCGGGAAGCCGCCGAGTCGCGATGAAAACGTCTCCAGAAAAAGTCGATAGTCTTGGTCATTTTGATGATGGCCGTTGACGGTCAGGACGAGCAGGCCCACCGGGATGAGGAGCGCCAGCCATAAGACTTGGCGATTGCGCGCGACCAAGCCGACCTCCAAAAGCAGCACGGCGCAACACAGTCCGAACGGCGCCAGAAAGTAGGGGCCGAAGATCAGACGAGTCTGCAACGCCCAGCATACCAGGAAAGCCCGCACCGGCACTGCCATGGCGAGTAGCCCGAACAGGACCCAAGGATATGCGGGCCACACCCACGGACTCCCGTTGTCGCGGACGTAGTTGGGACCACGACGAATGGCCGGTAGTAGCGTGAGGAACGCCAATCCCGCAGCCGCCGAGAAGCCGAACAGCGCCCACAAGAGCGTCTCGCTAAGCCTCTCGGCCAGCAGCGGACTGAGCGCCAGCGGGTAAAGGAAGAACACGCCGATAATGAGGTGATATGGCAGCCGGAATAAGATCGGCAGCGACAACCGAATTCCGCGCAGCACCAGCTCGCTTATGAGCATGGCGATTCCATAGCCGCCTAAGTTGAAGGCGACCCCCAATAGAGGATCCGCGACCAGGACTCGATCAAAGGTGAGCGCGGTGACCAGGAACATCATCACGACGACGAGCAGGATCGTCCGCATGTCGTCCCAGACGTTGCCGAAGCGCACCAAGAAGTAGGCGACTGCGGCAAGTAGCAGCGTGTATCCAGCGAGCCCCGCCATCAGTGCCCAGGCATGTTCCGCGCCCGCAAGGTCGCCGAAGGAAACCCACAGGCCGCCGAGGAACAGCCCGGCGCTTAGCACGTAGAACGGGTTGTTGGTGCCGACCCAGCGAACCAGGTCGCGTGTGCCCGCGGACAGGGAAGGCGTCGGTGCAGTCACTGCTTTCGCCCTGGGAAGCATCGCGGCTGGAGCATTCGGCGGCGAAGTTTCCGCGTTCGGCACTTCGGGTTGGGGAGCATCGGGATTTGGAGTGACGGCGCCCTCAGACATGGCGACCCCCTTGGACGTGACAGGCTGGATTCCGCGCGGCTGGCGGGTGAAATGGCGGGAGACGACGCGGGCCGCGGAACCCAATCGGCATCATAAGCTCCCTGGCGCTTGCATGCAAGTGTCAGCCGAGCGTCGCGGAGAGAAGAAAGGGGACATTCATGTTTATTATTGTGCTTTGCGCGGCCGGCCGCGCGGACGCAACGTGGATTCCAGCCCCAACCGCTGCGCCGTCGCTTGCGACCACTTCTCGCTGCCGTAGGGCGTCCCGCGATTCACGCTCCGCCGCAGCGCTTCCAGCTCCCCTTCCGTCACGGGCTGATTGACCCAGTTGAGCCAGTTCCGCGGTCGCACCACCGGTCCGGCGACCAGATAGCTCGGCCGTCTGGTCTCTTCCAACCAATAACGGGCGCTCGACCACGGCCAGCGTTCCGCCCGCGCGGCCAGTTTGGCGCGAACCGAGTTTCTCTCAATGTAGCGGAGCACGGTCAGCAAGTGCTCGTCCTCCGCAATTGGAAATGCCTTGAAACGCCCCTGCCAGATGTGGCCGCTCGTGCCATAGTGCTTGTGATAACGCCGCACGTGGGTGTTGAGGACCCAGTGCATCCAGCGGCTCAGGTCGCCGTCACCGGCAGGCTGGACGGCCAAGTGGAAGTGATTGGGCAAGAGGCAAAAGGCGAGCACCGGCATGGGGATTTCGATGCAAGCGTGGCTGATGGCCTTGAGGAAGGCCTCATAATCGGCGTCCTTGCGGAAGACCCGGCGTCGGTCGTTGCCGCGGTTGATGACATGGTAGCAGAGGCCGCCGACGGAGGCACGAGCGGTGCGTGGCATGGAGGGAAGTGTAGTCGAACGGGAGGGCTGGTGTCAATAGAAAACATGAATGTCCCCTTTATTTTCCTCTTGGCGCTTGACAGGACGCGCCGCGTTTATCAGAGTAACGTGATCCTGGTCCACGCCATCTTGGAGTCCCGTCATGGACACCCGCATCACGAAGGCGTCGCGGACGGCAAGCGTTCCGCCCGCAATGGCCGCGCCCAGGCCCGAGCGGATCGAGTCGATCGATCTGCTCCGCGGGGTGGTCATGATCATCATGGCTCTCGACCATGTGCGCGACTTCTATTCCGAACGCTTGTTGATGGACCCGACCGACCTGAACACGACCACCGTGGGGATCTTTTTGACACGGTGGATCACCCACTTCTGTGCGCCGACATTCATCTTTCTGGCGGGAACCTCGGCGTTCCTGGCGGGAACGCGCGGCAAATCGAAGCCGGCGCTGTCCTGGTTTCTGTTCACGCGCGGCCTATGGCTGGCCTTTTTCGAAGTGGTCATCAACCGCGCGATGTGGATGTTCAACTACGACCTGCACCATCACGGCGCCGGCGTCTTCTGGGCCATTGGCTGGTCGATGGTTGGGCTTTCGGTGCTCGTGTACCTGCCGACTCCGGTCGTCACGATCTTTGGCCTGTCGCTCGTCGGTTTGCACAACATGCTCGACGGCTTGACCGCCGAGCAGGTGGGCCTCCCCGGCTGGCTGTGGGTCATCCTGCACAGCCCAGGCAACGGCTTGCTCGTGGGAGGCACCATCGCTCCCGCATCAGGCGCCGGCGCCATTGCCTCGGCGGGATTGCTAGGAGTGCAGGCTCCATTTCATACGGCAGCGGCGCTTATTGGCGGCAGCAGCGAGGACTTCACCTTCGGGACCGGCTATTGCCTGATCCCTTGGATGGGAACCATGGCCTGCGGCTACGGCTTTGGCAGTCTGTTTCTGTTGCCACGCCCCCGGCGACGATTCTGGCTGTTCCTGCTCGGCGCCGCACTGACGCTACTGTTCCTCGAACTGCGGGCCGTCAATCAATATGGCGATCCCCGGCATTGGGCCGTGCAGTCACGCGTGGATCAGTCCGACATCGACCAGATCAGCGTCATGTGGAGTTTCTTGTCGTTTCTCAACTGCACGAAATATCCGGCGTCGCTCCTTTATTTGCTGATGACGCTCGGCCCGGCAATTCTGTTCTTGGCGGCCGTCGACTTCGATATGAGTCGCTCACATGGCAGCCACGACGAGACTGGCGGAAAGAGTCTCCTCCACTCGCTGACTCGACCAGTCTTGATCTTCGGCCGGGTGCCGCTGTTCTATTACCTGCTGCACATACCGCTCATCCACGGCGGGGCGGTGTTGCTGGACTGTTACCGGTTTGGCTGGTCGCCCCTTGCGGACAGCGGTCCCTGGTTCAGCGGCGCAATTAAGCCAATGGGATACGGCGTAAGCTTGCCGATGGTCTATCTCATCTGGATCGGCGTGCTGCTGATACTCTATCTGCCCTGCCGTTGGTTCGCGGGAGTCAAGCAGCGCAGCCGTAGCGTGTGGTTGAGTTACTTTTGAGGATAGTCGGCGTTGAGACAATCGTTTCGGCGCCACTCGTTGAGCCGTATTCCGTTCGTTGTCAACCGACCTCCGGTGCGGCCTTCCTAAACGCTTGAATTCTTCCGTAGGTGAGCGTTCGCCATAGCCACTCCGCAGGCCCAAAGAGAAATCTGCGCAGCCAAGCCGAAGCGAACCACACCTGAAGGGCGTAGCCGGCTGTCCAGACGAGTAGCAACGGCGCAGGCCCCACTTCACCCATCAGGTTAGGCCCCGGCAGAAAGGCGTAAAAGAGCCACTGGCCAAACAGTGTTTGAAGGAGATAGCACGTAAGAGCCATCCGCCCGACTGGAGCCAGAACTCGTAAAACGCGCGCCCACCGAGGAATCTGGAAAAGGAGAGCGAGCGCGGCTGCATCGGCCAGCGTGAGTCCCAGGTACCCGAGTTCCGCAATCAGCCTTTTCGCAAACGCCCACAGAAAACCCGCTCCTCCGCCTGAAGGAAGGAAGTCTCCGGCTGCGATGATGTTCCCTCCCACGCCCACGAGCGATCCCCAAATCAAGAGCGGGCGGAAATCGGCGCGATGCTTCTCGATCTCGGTTAGGAGCAGCGCGCGCGCGGCGTAGAGGCCGAGCAGAAGTCGCCCGAAGATGGCCACCTGATACGCTATCTGGCCCACCGAGTTGGTGAGATACCAGTCGTAGATCCAGTTGACGCGCAGAACCTCGCCGTAATCGCCCGAAGAAAAGGCCTGCAGCGCAAGAGCGTCCATTGCCGAGTCCGCACCCGAAGGCCCGAAGAGCAACGATCGAAGCCCGCTGATAAGAGCCGGCGCGAGGACGGAGAAGAACAAGCCCCAGCTGAGCACTGCCTTGTTCGATACCCTCAGGAACAACGGCAGGAGCAGTCCCCAGAGCGCGTAAAACCGCAATACGTCGAAACACCAGAAGAGCCAACCATGAACCGACCCGATGACAAAGAGCCAGCCAAGGCGTCGGTAGAACAGGCCCGTGCGGTCGACTCCGCGTGCACGTGCGCGATCCAGGAAGAGCCAGAAGCTCACCCCGAACAGAAATGCGAACAGCCCCAGGAACTTGTTTTCGACGAGGACCAGTTCGAGGATGGAGACGATGCCGTCGAGGTGCGCCGTCGGCAACATCGCCCGCTGCGCATCGCTCATGTAAGTGAAGCCCGAAAATATCCACAAGTTCGCCCCGAAGACGCCGAACAGAGCAAAGCCACGTAACGCGTCGACAAACTCGAGGCGGTCCGACGTGGGTGTTGCCGGCAGCGATGACTGCATGCGTTAGATCTTATCCATGATCGGGGAAGTAGGAGCGACCAGGGTGGCGACGAATCCGCGCTGGAATCATTCCGGCCGGCCGCCGTTCGTGACATAACCATTTTGTATGCAATCCTTTAGGGATTGTCGCTGCGAACCAGATCTTGTCATCTCGGCATTGAATTGCGTCGTGGGGGGTGTGGGGGGGTGGCGACGCAAAGAATTCTGATCGTCGGCGGCAAACTCGCCCCGGAGGGAGAGCAAGGACGTGTTGGCAGACGGTGTCCACAAGCGTCTCGTCGAGGTCGAACAAGAAGGCTGTTCGCGCGTCATTTCGTGAGCCATGGGTCGTCCAGTTTCGCCAATTGCCGCCGCCTTGCCGCCAGGTCCTCGTCCCGAAGCGTATTGATGACGTCGCGCGCGTCGAGTTCCATGCCGGTCTGAATCTCGATGGAGAGTCGTATCCGCTCGACGGAGCCCTCCAAAAGGCGTGACGCCTGCCAAAGCGCGATGCGTCCATCGATGCTGCCGACCGCCAAGCGTTGGCCGTTGGCGGAGAAGGCGATGGGGAAGTTGTCGTCGCGCCCCAACGGCGGACCCAGGACTTTGCCCGTGGGCACGTCCCAAAGGCGCACGCTGCCGTCCGCGCTCGCAATCAGCACCGCGCCGCCGTCCCGTCCGAACGCCACTTGTTCGATGCTGCCTTCGGGATGAAAGCGCGGCGAGCCAAGAATGCGGCCGGCGGACAGGTCCCAGTCATGGCCGAAACCGTCCCTCACAAGAAGGGCCTTGGTTCCGTCCGGGTAAAAGAATGCCCGAGACGACCCGCTTTGTGTGCGAAGCTGAGTTCGGTCGCTCCGATTCCAAAGATGCACGCCGACGCTATCCACGGTGAGAAAGCGGCTTCCATCCCGGCTAAAATCCATGGCCCAGACGCCAAATACATGCGGCAATGGGTCGCCGACGGCCTTGCCCGACGTGAAATCCAGAAACTGGGCAACGGCCACGCCACTGCTGCCGATCAAAACGTCGCTTCCTTTGGGGCTGAACGAGGCAGAGCTTATTTTTCCTTTTTGCCGGAATTCCGTTCGCACCTTCGCGGTCTCTTTGTCCCAAATCCGGCAGTACCCGTCCGTGTCGCCGGTGAGAAAAGCTGAGCCGTCCGGCGAGAAGGCCGCGACCGCGACATTTCCGGAATGCGCCATCTCCGGCACGTCGAGGGCGCCGGAATTGGTGTTCCAAAGCCGGGCCGTGCGGTCGTCACAGCCTGCGAGCAACAGGTCGCCGTCGGGACTGAAAGCCAGCGACAGGAGTCCGCCCGGCTGCATGAGCGGTTGCGGCAACGTCGCTTCATCCGGCAGCTTCCAGAGCCGCGCCGCCCGGTATTTGTCGCCGCCGGCGCTGGCTGTGATCGCCGTTCCGTCGGGACTGAAGGCCAACGTTGCCACCGTGCCTTCGTGAACCTGCGGGCGGTCCATCAAAGCGCCGGTAGCCGTGAGGAAGAAGCGGGCGCGGCCGTCTTCCGCGCCGGTGGCCAGAATTCGGCCTTGCGGGCTGAAGGCCAGGCACCAGACCGGCGCGACATGGTCCAGCGGCTTGCCCAAGGCGCGGCCGGTGGCAGCGTTCCAGAGGCGGACCTCGCCCGGAGGGAGTTTCACGCCAGACTTGGGAAGCTTGTCTTCCACGAGGCCCCCGCTGGCGAGGATCTGACCGTCCGGGCTGAAAGCGACCGCGTTGATGCGGCCTCGGTGGGCGAGCGCCGGTCCGCGCGCCTTGCCCGTGTCCACGTCCCACATTTGGGCGCCGCCGCGAAAGCTGCCCGTGACCAGCGTGCGGCCATCGGGGCTGAAGGCGAGCGCCTGTACCGGGCCGCCGGTTTCCATGGAATCGCTCAACGGTTTGCCCGTGCCCGCGTCCCAGAGACGCGCGCTGTCATCCTCTCCGCCGGTGGCGACAAGGCGGCTATCCGGACTGAAAACCGCAGTCAACTTGGGACGCACCCTGCGGTCCAGCTTCTCCGGCGGCGGATGACGAAGAGGCGGGGTGATCCGCTCACCGGACGCGGTTCGCCAGACACAGGCTTCTTTGTCGCAAACGGTCAGAAAGAACTCGCCATCCCGGCTGAACGCCACGGAATGCACGGGCCGCGGGTGCTTCAGAGGGGCGGTCAAAGGCTCATCGGTCGCCGCGTTCCAAAGCCGCGCCTCGCCAGCCGCCGAGCCTTTAGCGGAACTGCCCGTGAGAATCGTCTTGCCGTCGGGAGAAAAAGCCACCGACCAGACCCCAGCGGAGTGCTGAAGCGGCTTGCCAAGCGGCTGGCCCGTCGCGGCGTCATAGCGCTTGGCTGTGCCGTCATCAATGCAGCTCGCCAACGCGGTTTTGCCGTCGGGGCTGAGCGCGACGGCCCAGACAATTCCCTTGGTGACGACACAGCGCGCTTTTTCGTGGACCAGAAAGGTTTGCCAGCTCGCCAAATTGATGCGGGCGACGCGCTCCAGGTCCGGATCGTCCGCCTGAACGGCCATTTCGAGTGCGCGCACCAGCCAGAGCAGGCCGCGACCGACCTCGCCCGATTCGCACAGCGCCTGGCCCTGTTGGATGAGGAAGCCCGCGGACAAGCGCTCGACATGACGGCGGGCTTCTTTTTCTCTTTGTTCCCGGTCCTCGACGGCGAGTTTAGCTCTCGTTTCCGCGGCCGCCGTCGTCTCGGCGCGCTGCCACTGCCAGGCGACGAGGCCGAAACCCACGACCGTGACCACGACGACCGTCGCGGCGAGTGACGCGACCGTGGGCTTCCGACGCGCCCATTTCCACCCCCGCTCCCAAAAGGGCGTCGGCCGCGCCCGGATCGGCTCGCCGTCGAGGAAATGACGCAAATCGTCCGCCAGAGCGAGGGCGCTGGCGTAGCGGCGCGGCGGCTCCTTTTCCAGGCACTTCAGGCAGATGGTTTCCAAATCGCGCGGAATGCGCGGCTGCAAGCGGCGCGGCGACATCGGTTCTTCCGTGCGTACGCGAATCAACGTCTCGACCGTGGTCTCACCGACGAGAGGCACCCGCCCGGTGAGCATCTCATACAGGATGACGCCGAGACTGTACACATCGGCGGCCGGCCCGATGTGCGTCGCTTTGCCGGCGGCCTGCTCCGGCGCCATGTAGCTAGGGGTGCCGACGACGTCGCCGTCGCGGCTCTCGGAGGAATCCGTAGCGAGCTGTTTGGCGAGGCCGAAGTCCGTGATTTTGGGAATGGCATCGTTTAGCCGCGAGCCAACGGCGAGCGCGGGACCCGCGCTTTCCATTGGCTCGCGGTTAAACGAGAGCAGGATGTTGGCGGGTTTGAGATCGCGATGGACGATGCCGTTGGCGTGAGCATATTGGACCGCGCGGGCCACGGTCTCGACGAGTGCGGCGGAATCACGCGGCGAATGGGGCTTGCCGGTCAACTTCGCAGCCAACGAACCGCCTTCGACCAACTCCAGCGCTAAATACGCGCGATCGGCGTGCTCGATAACCTCGTAGATCTGCACGATGTTCGGGTGCTGCTGTCTCGCCAGCGCCTCCGCTTCCAGACGAGCGCGCTCGACTTCGCGGCGACTGCCGGAGTGAAGCTGTTTAAGCGCCACGAGGCGGTGGAGCTTGATTTGCCGGGCTCGGTAGACGACCCCCATGCCGCCGCGGCCCAAGGGCGCGAGGATTTCAAACCCCGGCGGATTGGGCCAGTCGCCCCAATCGGCCGCTTGAGGCCTTGCGGTTTGTGTCGCGGACGCAGAGACGGGAATGCCTTTGCGTAGCGCACTGAGAAACGGATCGACGGTGTCTTCTTCCAACCGTTGGGCAGCGGCCTCGCAACGCGGGCAGGTTTCCAGATGGTCGGCCGCCGCATCGACCTCATGAAGCGGCAGCGTGCCTACGTTGAAGGCAAACAGTTCCGCATCGGAAAGACAGGCACGCTCCACGGGAGGTCTCCAGGGAAAAGCAAACGACGCAAGCAATGCGCCTCTGCTCTTGAATGTACGGCCGCTCCCGTCATACTACTCTTGGCGTTCTTGAAAATCCTAGAAAAATGCAGGACCGATGTCGTCGCGGGAACCGATGTCGTCGCGGGAACCGATGTCGTCGCGGGAACCGATGTCGTCGCGGGAACCGATGTCGTCGCGGGAACCGATGTCGTCGCGGGACAAGTTAACCTCCGTCAGCCTGCTGGATCGCATCCGCGATCGGGATGAAGAGGCATGGCGGCGTCTCGTGCGGCTCTACGCGCCTTTCGTTGCAAGCTGGTGCGCCCATTGGGGCGTTCGCGGCCAGGACGCCGACGATGTGACCCAGGAGGTCTTTCATTCCGTCGCCAAGAGCCTGGAGGCTTTTCGCCGCGATCGACCGGACGACACTTTTCGGGGTTGGCTGCGCGTCATCACCCGCAACAAGTTGCTCGATCATTTCCGCCGCCTGGAAAATCAGCCGGCGGCCCAGGGGGGCAGCGAGGCGTATCGGCAACTGGAGCAGGTCGCCCAGGAACAATGGCCCGAGGACTCCGCGGCCGACCTGGGAAGCCTCTATCACCGCGCCCTGGACCTGGTTCGCAGCGAGTTCGAAGAGCGAACCTGGGACGCGTTCTGGCGCACGGCTGTGGAAGGTCAAGCGACCGCAGTCGTTGCCGCCGAGATGGGCGTATCGGCAGCGGCGATTCGCAAAGCCAAATCGCGGATTCTTCATCGCCTGCGCCAGGAAGTCGGCGAGCTGATCGCATGATCCGAGCGACGGCGCGCTCGGTTGCAGCCTTCTAGCTTGCAATCTTCTTCCCGACGTACTCATTCACTTTCTTCATCGCTTCGTTCGGCTTCATGCCGTTGCGGCGGAGCTTGAAGTAGAGGCGGCGGACTTTGAAGTTCGTCCAATCCACGTTCGGATCGCCGCCGTACTTGTGCACGTAAATCTTGTATTTGACTTTGACCATCAGCCAATGCAAACCGAACAGCTCGCGTTCGATTTCATCTTCGCCGACAGCCACACCGCCCAGGAACGCTTCTTTGGCACGCTGCCAGGTGTCCTCAACAATATCCGGATCGTGCGTCTTGGCGACTTGCAAGCCGTGCTCCAGGTGGGGCCTGAAGACCTTATCCCACCAGACGTGGGGCTCGAACAGCGTTTCCATGGGGAAGGACGGGCCGACTTTCGGAGAATATCCCTTCCCGTAGTCTCCCTGTTGGGTAGGCGACGCGACGGCATTGGTGCCGGTGTTGATGACGCCTTTCGTCCAAACTTGCGGGGTCATGGTCGTCTCTGTGCTGACCCAAGCGCTTTGGCTGATGTCGTCGAGAGTCGCCTTGTAATTGGTTAGCACCGCAGAGCTGTCGATCAAGCAAAGCGTACCGTCTTTCTTAAAGACGATGTTGCCGGTGTTCGGGGTGCATAAGCGGTCGCCGTTGCCGATCATCGCGTCGGCGACGAACAGCTTGCCGAGGCTTTCCATGAGCTTCATGTCCATAAGCAGCGTGGACAGGCCCCACGTCTTGCGATATTCGTCTCCGAATTCCTTAATGCCCTCTTGCACATCTTGGATCAAGTAACTCTCGGCCGACGCTAAGTGGGGCCAAACCACGTCCCAGCGCTGCTTGATTGTCGCGTCCTTTTCCTTGTCCTTGCAAGACTTCAGGCTTTCTTCGATGAATTTGCCGGTAGTGCGATCGTCTTTGGTGCTGTGCGCGATGCCTTTGCTGTGGGGAGAAACGGCGCCGGCAACCTTGCGCAGGAGGTATTCCGCGAATTTCGTGGGCGCCGCAGTGCCCTGGATCGGCTTAATGACAAAGGCCGCCGTCGGGATTTTGGGTTTAGGCCCCGGTGGAGCCGTCCACACAAAGACGACCCCCACGGCGCCGCCGTCCGATGGCATCGCGTAGATGATCTTGCTTTTCCAGTCTTTTTCTTTCCATTTCACAACTTCGCTGCTTTTCATGATCGTTACCTCTGTTAGGTGTTGTCGCCCTTGGCGGCCATCCCCGCCAGCTTTTGGGCAGCTTGATGTCCCACATCGCGTGACGTGAGTTTTGCCTGCCAATTGATTAACGTGCGAAGTGTGACAGCAATTTTTGGTCTTGCACGCACGGATATGGTTTTGAGCCTAGACTCGCGGCGCCATCAGTCGCGCCAGGGGTTGTCGCCCTTTTTCCACCAGTCGGCATCCTGCTCCCAGGGCGCACGCGGCGCGTCTTCCTGGTCCTCCCAGTCGAAGCCGCCGCGCCGCTGAAACTGCAAGAATTGCCAACTGCTGAAGGCGAGCAGACCGAAGAACAACACAGGGAACAAAGAGGCGCCGAATGACAGGAAGGAAACGAGCGGCTTCTTAGTCGCGAACTCGATCAACGCCAGCACGGCGAGCGCCGCGGCTGTGAACAGCGATATTAGCAACGAAAGACGCACCCCGTCTCGGCCGCGGTACGCTTGGCAAATCTCGCGGCTGATCTGACCGCCATCCAGCGGCCAAATGGGGAGCAAATTCACCAAGCCCCAGAAAATATTGATCCATAACGTGAGGTAAAGCGTGGACCACAC
Organism: Planctomycetota bacterium; assembly: GCA_016195405.1. Taxonomy (GTDB): domain Bacteria; phylum Planctomycetota; class Planctomycetia; order Gemmatales; family Gemmataceae; genus JACPZP01. The sequence goes on from JACPZP010000124.1 coordinate 20,715, forward strand.
GAGTTCCGAGGGTATGACCGTGTCCGGTCCGATGGACACCTGCACATGAATGAGTGAGCCGAGCAAAGCGAGTGCGACGTCCGGATTGACGAGCCCATAGACTCCTGCGACAACGGCCGCCAGAAGGAAGCCGGCGCCTGGGCCCGCCAAGGAAACGGCGTTGCGTTGCCAGCGTTCGGGAAGCTCGGAGCTGCCCACCGCCAAACCGCAAAAGCCGGTCAGAATGATATGGCCGCGGCTGCCGAAATAGCGCCCCATGAGGATATGGCCCATCTCGTGCACCAGGACCGAGACGAACACAATCGCGACCCAAACCAGCAGATCAAGCACGATCTTGCCAAAACTTTTGCCCTCCGTGCTCAAACCTAAGAGGGCCGTGGTCAATCAGAAATAAGGGTGGACGCGCACGGGGATATCGCCGAGTTGAAAACTCCAGTCGAACCGCGTCGGCGGCGCCAGGCTGTTTTCCAACATGCTCATGAGATATCACCACACGTTCTCGCGCCGATTTTCCAGGTCTGCGATGCGGCGGCATATTTCGTCCGGGAGCGGCACTTTCTCTTGCCGGACATAATGGAAAGCCACGACCGTACCTTGGCCTCCGGCCGCGACCACGCCCTGTGAATGGCTGACGATGACGTGTTCGAAAGTGAACCGTTGAGCTTCCAGCGACGCGACGCGCGAGGCAACCGAAATGGTGTCGGGATAGGTGAGGGCTTTTCGGAAGCGCGCTTGGGTGGCCGCCAGGATCGGCCCGATTCCTGACTGCCGCTCCAATGCGAGCCAGTCGATTCGGCGAAAGTATTCGATGTGAGCGCTTTCGAAGTATCGGAAATAGACCGCGTTGTTGACGTGGCCTTTGGAATCCATCTCGCCCCAGCAGACCGGCAACTGCACGATCACCGGAAACCCGGCGAGGGCAGGATGTACGTCTACGGGATTCGGCTCGAGCATGGTCGCTTACCGGTTTAGACGGGTCTACACGCCTTTGAAGTGCGGCGGCCGCTTCTCGAGAAACGCGCGCATCCCTTCTTTTTGATCCTCGGTCGCAAACAGCAGGTAGAACAACTTGCGCTCGTACTCCAAGCCTTCAGACAAGGCGGTCTCATGGGCCTTGCGCACGGAATCCTTGGCGATGCGCAATGCCAGCGGCGGCTTCGTGGCCATTTCGCGGCATATGCGCAACGCCTCGTTGTAGAAGTGTTCTTTCGGAACGACACGGCTAACCAGGCCGAAAGCCAGCGCCTCGCGCGCCGTGAGAAAGCGGCCGGTGAGGATCACGTCCATCGCGGTAGCCTTGCCGACGGCGCGGGTAAGCCGTTGCGTGCCTCCGGCGCCGGGCATCACGCCGATGTTAATCTCGGGTTGGCCGAACTGGGCAGTCTCCGACGCGATGATCATATCGCAGCTCATCGCCAACTCACAGCCGCCCCCGAGCGCGAAACCGCTCACCGCCGCGACGATTGGCTTGGAGATCTTGCCGATGCGCTCCCAGCGGGCGAATTGGTTCCCTTTGACCTGGCTGACCGCGGTCGCCTCGGCCATATCGCCGATATCGGCGCCGGCGGCGAAGGCCCGCTCACTGCCGGTTAGCAGGATGACGTAGATGTTGTCGTCCTGATCGAATGCTTCGAGCGCGGCCACCAACTGCTTCATCAGCTCCATACTGAGCGCGTTCAGTTTGTCAGGCCGATTGAGCGTCGCGATGCCGACGTGGCCGTCGGTGCTTGTCAGGATTTCGTTGGCCATGGGACGCGTCCTTCCCGCTCTCGAAGTGAATGCTGTTGGATGCGGGTAAGTTTAGCGAAGGCATTCGAGGAAGCAACCACACCGAGCGTCTCACCAGCCTGCGAGCGCCTCAACGAATTTGCTTAGAAACGCGTTGGCCTGAGCCCCGTCCAGGGCTCGGTGGTCGATGGTCAGCGTGACGTAAGCCATCGGCTTGATTTGAATCGAATCCGAGCCATCGGATTCGACCACGACGGCGCGTTTTTCCAGCTTGCCGATGCCCAGGATGGCCACCTGCGGCTGCACGATGATCGGCGTGGCGATCAGGCTGCCGCTCACGCCGTGGTTCGTGACGGTGAATGTGCCGTCTTGCAGTTCGCGCAGTTCCAGCTTACCTGCCCGCGCCTTCGCGGTCAGCTCCTGAATTCGACTCGCGATCCCAATGAGGTCCAAGTCTTGTGCTTTCTGAATCACCGGCACGATCAGGCCGCCTGGCACCGCGGTGGCGATGCCGATATTGCAGTCCTCAAATACCTCCAGGCCGTCGTCGTGCCAACGGCCATTGACCTCTGGGACCGCCCTCAGCGCCTTCACCGCCGCAGCCACAAAGTAACTGGAAAACGTCAGCTTGACGCCGTCGCGCTCGAAGTCCGCCTTGTGCTGTTGAAGGTGAGCGACGACGGCGGACAGATCAGCTTCGAAGACCGCGGTGACATGCGGCGCCGTCCGCAAGGCGCTCTCCACCATGTGCTGGGCGATGCGCCGACGCATGGGGCTATGCGGAATCTTGCGAGAAGCAGAGCGTTCTGCCGCGGGCGAGGAGCGCTGGCTAGCGAGGTAATTCTCGACGTCGTGGACAGTGATCCGACTGCCGCGACCGCTCCCGTGGATTTGAGCGACATCGATTTGGTGCTGTCGAACGAGCTGCCGAACCGCAGGGCTCAGGAGTTCTGAATCCGTAGGTCCCGCGAGCCGAGCGGGACCCGTCTGCCTGGTCCCGCTCGGCTCGCGGGACGTACTTGTAGACGGCGCAGCAACGGAAGCGTCGGTCGCGATGCGTCCCAGCACGTCGCCCGGAAGTACCGCGTCGTTATCCTGCTTGAGAATCTCCTTAAGCACGCCGTCAGCGGGCGCGGGCACTTCCACAACCGCCTTGTCCGTGTTTATCTCCACGAGCGGCTCGTTGGCACGCACGCGCGCACCCGGCTTATGCAACCAGCGCTCGATGATGGACTCGCCGGCCTTTTGAAGTTCGGGTGGAAGCAATACATCAACGAGCACCGCCATCTGTTCTCCGGTCAAAAGGAACTCAACTCACGCATCTTGGCGGCGATTTGTGCCACTCCCGGGATAACCGCGTTCATCAGCTCGATGTTGTACGGTATCGGAACGTTAGGGGTGGTCATGCGCTCGACCGGGGCATCAAGGTTGAAGAATGCGTCGCGGACGACCACGGCGCAGACCTCGGCGCCAAAGCCGGCTGTGCCGTAATCCTCGTGGACGATGAGGCAGCGACGCGTTTTGGCCACAGAGACGAGCACGGCCTCTCGGTCCCACGGCATGAGCGTGCGCAGGTCGATAATCTCGGCGGACACTCCCGCTTCTTTTGCGGCCAATTCGCACCGCTGCACCATGGCGCCCCAAGTAACGACGCTCAGGGCTGTCCCTTCCACAGTGATCGCCGCTCTTCCGAACGGCAGCGCAAAGCCGTCGCCGGGATAAGGCCGGCGCGCCCACGCGTTGTCGAGAAGGTTGCGATGCTCGAAGAAAATCGTGGGGTTGTTGCTGCGCATAGCCGTGCGGAGCAGCCCCACGGCGTCTTGCGCGTTCGAGGGATACACAACCTGCCAGCCGGGCACGTGAACCCATTCGACCTCGTTGCAGACGCTATGCCAGGGGTCGCCGCACTTGGCGAATCCGCCCGGCACGCGCACCACGATGGGAGCCGCGAAACGATTGGCCGTGCGCCAGCGGATGGTCCCGCAATTGTGGAGTTGCTCGGCGCACGCGTCCGCGTACTTGCGAAACTGAATCTCCGCGACCGGCATCAGCCCCGCGAGCGCCAAGCCGACCGACCGGCCGATGATTCCTTCCTCCGACAAGCTCGTGTCGAAAACGCGCGCCTCACCGAAGACCTCGTGCAATCCCTGGGTAGCGCCGTGGACCCCGCCTTTGGGGCCAACATCTTCGCCGAAAACTATCAGCTTGGGGTTGCTCGTCAATTCCGTTTCCAGCGTGCGCCGAATGGCGGTTAGCATGTTGATGCGTGTCGGCTCCGGACTCGGTACATCCGTCGTGGGCGGAAAACGGTGACCCCCACGTGCCAACCCGCCCACGGCCTGCAATTCCGGCGAGCCATCCGGCCGGCATTCCGCGAAAACGTAACGCCGGACGTTGCGCGGTTCGGGCTCGGCCCGAGCTAGCGCCCTCTCCGCCGCCGTTCGCACTTCCTGCTCCGTGGATCGGCCCAGATCCTCCCATTCCTCCTGCGACATCAGCGCGGGAATCAGGCAGTCCTTGAGCTTTTGCAACGGATCACGCGAAGACTCCTCCTCGATCATCTCCGCCGGCTTATAGGCCTGCGTGTCTTGGCCCGAGTGTCCGCACAGGCGCGGCACGCTTAGGCGCAAGAGGGCCGGTCCCTTGCCGGCGCGGACCCAGTCCACGGCCTCCTTGATGAGCGCTGCTGCGTCCGCTGGTTCAGTGCCGTCGCCGTCGAGGGTATGGAGATTGGTGAACGAGACGAGGTTCTTGGCGATATTTCCACCGGGCGTCTGTTTCTCGCCTGGGACGGACAGCGAGTAGCCGTTGTCCTCGATAAAGAACAAGAGCGGCAGCCTCAATGTCGTGGCGATGGTCAGCGCCGACCAGAAACCGTTGGTGGCCACCGAGCCTTCGCCGCCCAGGCACGCCGCGATAGCGCCGGCGTAGTCGGATTCGCCCAGTTCGTCTCGCCGGTAGACGATCGCTTGAGCCCAGCCTGCCGCCGGGGTGAATCCCGACCCGACCTCGCCCGCCATCGGCAAACCGGTGGCTTTGCCGACCGACGGTAAATTACAAACGGCGCCGATGTCACGGCCATCGCTGTAGCCGCCGCAGCGCGCCATGTGCGAAGCAAAGCTGTCCTCGATCTTGAGGCCGAGCGTGAGCAGGAACGGCCGTGAGCGGTAGTACGCGCTGACGCCGTCGTGCGGATGCGTCAAGAGGGATCCCAAGAGAATCTCGGCCAACTCATGGCCGCGTGCGGAAAATTGATAGTTGATCTTGCGTTTCGGAAGGAGTTCCGATTCTTCCAGGTCGTCCATGGCTCGTGAGACGAGCAGCAGGCGCGCGACCTGTCGCCAATCGAAATGCGGACTGAGTTTCGGAGTCGTTTTGGCAAGGATCGAGGGACTCTGCATGTGGCGCTGTTCCTCGGTCAAAACCAGTCACGGACAAGCGGCCTTACCCGACATGGGCACGCGCACTTGCCTCTGAAATGGTATCATACGAACTCGCGTGTCAGCAGCCCGACAATGCCCGCCTTGGCGGATAAGACCGGCGCGCACCGCAATTCAACCTGATGCCACGAGGCCATTGATGGGTCGGCCGAGCTACTTGCCGCTGGTTCCGAAAAGCCAACGCTCATCAGAGCGATGTCGCCCAAGGTCCAGCGCTTCAAATTCGTCCACCACCGTTCCGCGATCCACTCCGATAAGCCGAAGAGCACGATTGATGGCGTTTTCCAACAACGGCGGAGAAATGAGCCTTTGCTCCACCCACTCGCTTTTGGATTGCTGTGGGCCGAAGGCGACCCTACCACTCTTCCAAACTATCGCAGCTTGCGTCCCGATGCCGCCAAAATAATCGGTCTCGATATATGCAAGCGAGAAAAAGACGGACTCGTTTTCTGCCCATGCGCTCAAACGAACTGTAAGACGATTGAGAAAATCGAACGGAACCGGCTCCGCTTCACCGCCGATTTCTTCCGTTATCGGAAGAAAACCGAAGCCCAACGGTAGGCGCAGAACCCTATCGTTGGGAAGCCGCCGCGCTGCGTGGCATAGCGGCTCAAACTTCGCAATGAAGCCATGGATATGGTGGGCCATTGTACTTTTTCCCTCGTTCCCAGGCTCCGCGTGGGAACGCAGCACAGCCGTTCCGCGGCTAGTCACGAAGCGTCAGTTCTCGATTCCGGCGGCAGCGTCCTGAGCGTCCTGACTCGACGCCGAGCGTTGGGGCGACTTTCCCACGCGGAGCGTGGGAACGAGATCAATGTTGGGGGGCCAAGCCTCCCACTTTAGTTGGCATTTCTTGCCTCGCTCTCGTTTTTCGAGTTGCCGGCGGTCAGAGCCCGTATCAACAGGCTGCTATGGGTCCGTTCTAGGCGTCCAAAACCAGAGTTCACCCGACGCAATATCTTTCGAGGCAAGTTCATTCCTTCGCTTTAGATCCCGTGTATTTCGGCTCCCCTCTGGGCATATGCCGAAGTCCTCAGCGCCGTCAAGCCAAGCCCTAATTACTTTCCGCAACAACCCCCATGCTCACCAGCTTCAATCGTCCGAAGGGATTGTGCATACCCATCGTCCACACATCCGCTCGATTACTGATGATGGCGACGAAGGCAAAGCTCAGAGCGTCCGGGCCGCCGTCTTCGGTCATCTCAAGCCAAAGTTTCCCGCCATGGGCCAGCGCGCTATTGTCGATGAATACGCCTGCGCCGCCGGCTCGGACGATGGCTGCGGCGGCTTGCATCATCTTCCGCGCTGCTTGCATCGACCCGCCTGGACCGCTCAGGGTGACGTTCACGGTATAGCCCTCGACCGTCGCCAGCTCTTCTTCCGTCGCCGGCTTCCGGCAGGAGGAGCGGAAGATCTTGGCAAACTGATTGTCGGCCGCCACTTCCTCTTGAGGTAGAGGGCCAAACAGCCAAGAAAGCTAAACCGGCTACTCCACTGCCGTGTCTTCATGGCGAACTTCCTGAGCCATGTCATAGTGCATCGCGCGACCGTAGGCATCCGTGGGCAACTGCTCGTCGTGTTCCTTGCACAGATGCGCATAGCGCGGAATCATCGGCAGGAACCATCCCCAGAGCCGGTGCCATTTCCACTTGTGCTCGGTGGCGGGCCGGGGACAGTAGTTGCAGCGGACGACGCTGCCGTCCTCGTGCCGCAAGAAGCCGTCCTTTTCGCGCATGGCCGCGTGGGCTTCGATTTCCGCGCTAGTGACGCCGCGTGCCTCGAGTTCGGACTCGAAAATGTCCACGGCCTCCCTTTCAGTCTCGGCGCGGTAGACGGTGACTCGGTCGAGCAGATTCTCGGTCGAGGTTCGCCGTGCATCCTCACGAACTCGGGCCAGATTCATCGTTGCAGCACCTGTTACTCTTGTCTCCGAATTAGTCTCCGAAATCGGCCAGTTGGTCGCCATTTTCGATGCTTCCCAGTTGAGTTAATCTTATTCCTTCATTCCTGAACATTTGCCGTGAACACCTCCTCAAGAAACTCTGCCACGCTCGACCACTCGCGTTGTTCCACGCCGGATTCGTGACTCATCAACGTGACGCGGCAGTCGTCCCTTCCGCTTGGCCGGCTCGTGTCCAGCCAAACTGAGTCGCCGAATTCGGTCGTCATGACGACGATCGCGCCATCCGAGAGTTCCGCTCCAATCTGGCGATAATAAACGAGTTCAGCTTGGCGCTCTTTGGCAAGCAGTTCAACCGGAATCATGCGACATGCGTATCCCCCGGCTAAAGAGCAGTTATCGACATGGCCGCCGTTGCTGATGCGGAGGACGTGTTTCCAAGACAGTGGAATTGATGTTCCGATCGTTCGCTCGGCTTCGGTAATGGTTTTGGGAGAAGCCGGTTTAGTGTACTTTTTGGGCGCGTAACGTTTTGCCGTTCGCAGCAGCGTCAAGGCTCGGGCCAAATCGGGCGTGCGCCGCGGCTTTGGATTGGCCACGTGTTCCCCCCAAGCCTGGGCTTCCAACTCGCGGACTCGCACAAGCTGGTCCGGTGAAAAAGCCGGCGCCGGCTTGCCGTAAAGGCGATCCAGGTTTTGCACACCGCGCGGCGCGCGCTCGACGATCAGAACGGGCATGCACTGCTCATCGGTGACAAGGCCGTTCGCCTTCAATAAATCGCGCGCCTTGCGATTCATGGACAGGCCGCGCACGCGGTTCAGGATACGCTTCTCTTGCGTGTCCAGAACCGTGAAGGCAAAGTCAGTTTCGGGGAGATGCCTCCGCAGGAAGCGCGGAACGGCGTCGAAAAATCTTGGTGGACGCTTAAGCAGCTCCATCGAACGCATCAAGCTAAGCAGCTTGCGGATGTCCGGATCCGGGCCTGCATCGAGCCGACATTGTCGCGGTAGTATCGTGCATTCCCCATGTCGGCCGCGCGAGTCGAGCTTCGCTCCGCTTTTGACGCTCAGTTTGCCGATGTCGAGCCACGGGTGATCGAGGCCGCGGCCCAGAGTATGGGAGCAGACCGGGAAGTACCATTGCATGGCCTGATACTTCCCGATGTCCCGAATCCAAACGAAGTCGATGCCGGTGAGCCGATGTGATTGGACCACGCTCTTGAAACGCTCCGACACGTAGATTTCCCAAGGTGAACCGGCGACATGGATTCCGCCCTTCACCTGGTCCGCGCGCACGCTCAGGTAGTCATCGAGCGATTCAATCGACCGCTCTAGATGCCGCCACCAATTTCGAATCGCGTCGTAATCGTTGCCGCTGGGTTCAACGATGAACCATTCCACCGGCGTGTGCTCGTCATCGACAAGCTTTTCGGCATATTCGTAGCCATTGATTCGGGCGCCCTCATTTTTCCACTCTTCCAATAGCTTCAAGAGTTGGGCCACGTTCTCCGGTGTCGCCTCAACGATCGTGTCGTAGTATTTGAGCTTGGCGCCGATCGGCTTGAGCAGCGTGTAGTGATCCATCTCCCACCGCTGGTGTTTCTTATCGGACAGACGTTCGGGACCAAGTAGCTTGAAAATTATGATGTTACTGAGCACGCGCAGATTCTCGCCGCCAACCTAAAGAAGGGACTATTAGGACCGCATCTGTCAGTCTTTTCCAGCCCTGACACGCTGAAAAACCAGCAGCCGTCTGCCCGATTCCGGGGCACAAGCGAAATCGGTCGGCCTACCTTTATCAGAAAGGTGGGCATGGCAAATCACCAGCAAGTCGCCGTCGCGGATGTAGACGCCCGGCATGGTCTCGCCCTTGTGCCTGCCTTCCACGCCGATGAGGTTAATTTCCTTCAGCTTCTTTCCGGGATTGACGGTAATCCTCGTGATATCCTCGTTGCTTTTCTCAGTGATCCGATCACCCCGGATTTTCAAAACGTTGGCGCCCGGCTCAATGCCCTTGCCGTCGTGGACGAGCGCGATCAGCTTCCAATCTCCTTCAAAACGCTTGATCTCGGTGTCCGCCGCTTCGTCCTTTCCGTTGCCGCCGGCGATGAAGCCGACGCTAACCAAAATGAAGAAACCAGCGTTCATGAGCGCTCCCCTTGTGCAAGTGCGGTGTTTGAAAATATCAAAAAGCCTGGGCCGGCACGGATGCAAGCACGAAAACGCCGTCGGAGCTGAGCACCTGAATGAACTCCATGCGTCGCTCCACGTCTCCTGCGAGCTGTGCGAGACGATCCGGTGGTGTTGTGGTTCCTGGAGGTTGGAAACTGGTGCTGCCGTCGGGGTGAAAGACGGCGCCTGAACGCTGCGGCTACGGGCATTGAAACCGCTTCCAAACAGCCGATCAATATCCCTGCCCCCACCACCACACCAGCAGGCCAAGTCCTACCGCCGCCCCAAGCACGAGCAGTTTACGCAACACACGGGCAGACCAGCTGCCGAATTCCTCGCGCATCAGGGCCAGCACAGCTTGCTCGGTCTGGTCGGATTCCCCGGAGACATCGGTCCCCTCGGGCCAGATGTGGAAGCCGCCGCGATCGACGTAGAGACCTCGGAATTGTTGGATCTCCCACACCCCCCAGATGCCGCTGCCATCGTTTACGCCTCGGTACGCCACGGCGTGCTTACCGAGATACTGCTTGGTCCACGCGCAGTCGCCAGTACCGCGGTCGTATGAGCCATCAATGGTATACGCCCCGACCCAATCCTGACCCGTGCCCGCGAGTTCACCGGCTCGGCAGGTCAGGCTCAGGTCCGTGTGATGCCGCCCAGGGAGCCAATACTGTAAGAAGAACCCCGTCCACGCGCCGCTGGGGAAGCGAGGGTCGTGGTCCAGGTTCGCCAAGTCATGTTCGTTCATTGCGGCACCTCCAGAAATCCGTCACCAAAGAAAACGCCTGCTCCAGAGCCCAATCTGCAGGGCGGACGCCACTGTGTCATCTTGCAGTACCCCGTTCAGGTTGGACAATTTGGCTTGTCCAAGTGGCGCCATTCGTTTCGTCACCGGCAATTCATTTCACGACGCCGCGCACCTCGTGGGATGAAATGAATTAGCTCCAACGTCATTAATAGCTTACCGCAGAATTCGCGAATTCGTTCCATATGTTTCACCAGCGGAGATATGTTTCGCCACGTCGTGCGTGTGCATGACATGAAACGGATTGCCAGAAGACGCCCGGCCTGAACTGACCGTAGACGGGCCTTTTCTCGAAACGTAAGCGAACTCAGCGAAGGCGCTCGTCAGCTGCGCTCATCGGTCACCCGCCGCAATTTGCCGCCCTCGCTCCGCGGCAAGCTGCCAGGCGGCTGTAAACTCACGCTGACGGACAAGCCCAACGCATCGTGCAGGCGGCGCTTCAGCGCATCCTCTATATGATGCAGCGCCTTGACTCCCTGATTGGCATGGTCGGCAAACAGTTTCGCGCCGACATCCGCAAAAAACGCGCTCGAAACCTCCGCGCGCACTTCCAGTTCATCGCGATGATGCACGCGCGTCACCACGATTTGATGATGAGCCGAAAGATGCTGCATGCCGACGAGCGCTGCCTCGACCTGTGAAGGGAACACGTTGACGCCGCGGATTATCAGCATGTCATCGGTGCGGCCGACAATGCGCGACATCCGCGCCGTCGTTCGCCCACATTGGCATGGCTCAGTCGTCACTGACGCCAAGTCACCGGTCCGGTAACGCAAAAGCGGCAGCGCTTCTTTGGTGAGCGTCGTGAACGTCAACTCGCCCACCTCGCCGTCAGGTAACACCGTTTCCGACTTCGGATCAATAACCTCGACCAGAAAGTGATCTTCACAAATATGCGATCCGTCCTTCGCTTCCACGCACTCGTTGGAAACGCCGGGACCGATGATCTCGCTCAGGCCGTAAATGTTGACCGCTTGCACCTTCCAACGCGATTCCAATTCCTGCCGCATCGCTTCGGTCCACGGCTCGGCGCCCAAGATCAGAGTCCGGAGCATTTCGGGCATGTTCGAACGAGCCTCCAGGGCGTCGGCAAGCGTCAGTGCATACGAAGGCGTGCAAGCGAGGACGCCGGCGCCGAAGTCTTGCATGAGCATGATCTGTCGCGCCGTATTGCCGCCCGAAACCGGAACCACGACGAGTCCGAAGCGTTCGGCGCCATAATGCATGCCGAGGCCGCCAGTGAAGAGGCCATAGGCGTAAGCATTCTGAAAGACCTGTCCCGGCTTCGCGCCGCTCAACGCCAGGCAGCGCGCGCAGACTTCCGCCCAGACATCAAGGTCGCCGCGCGTATATGCGACGACGGTCGACTTGCCGGTGGTGCCCGAAGAAGCGTGGATGCGGACGACTTGGCTGAGCGGAACTGCCAACAAGCCAAAAGGGTAATGGTGGAGGAGGTCGCTTTTTTGCGTGAACGGCAACTCTTGCAAATGGGCAAGATCGTTGATGGCTGAAGGCTTGATCCCGCGTCTGTCCAGAATTGCGCGATAGAAGGGCACGCGCTCGTATACGCGCCGGACCATTCCGGCCAAGCGTTCGGCCTGCATGCGCTGCAAGTCGAGACGCGGCAGACATTCCAGAGGAGGACTCCAAATCATCATTGAGCGTCCGACAGCCACCGCTAAACTTAGCCGCGTTCATCAAGGCAGAGTCGATCGGCCGGTACCGAGGATGATCTCGGCGAAGAGGATATAGTCACCGCAGAGGCACATGCGAGGGGTTGCTCGATTGAAAATCGAACTTGGCTTTCACACCGGCACTCTACTCTGCCCCACGTGAAACCGCGTGGTCACATACGCCGCGTCGGTAAGGGTGGCGTTGCCGGCGGGGTTCGCGCCGGAGACGTGGTAATCGCTGAATGCCGCCGATTGGTTGACGTAGATGTTTCCGAGGAGATTGCACGAGGTCGCCGCACCCGCGGCCGTCGCCTGTTCGGACACCTTCGCCAAGACCTTCGGGTCGGTCGAATAGATCGCGCAGGTGATCGCGCCGCGCTCGCGGGCTGCCCGGGCAGCGCGAGCAATGCTGTCGTCCGTGCTTTCCGTTGCGATCAGGTACGTGATCGGACCAAACATCTCGCGATCGTAGACTTTCTCTTGGTCCGCTCGCACCTTCAGAATCAACGGCGTGCGCACGCGGGCTTGCGGAAACTGTGGGTGTGTGACGGATTTGGAAGGCAGGACGACTTCACCGCCTTCGCTCGGCGCTGCCTCGAGTCGGCGTACCGTCGCCGGGTTCTGGATGGCGCCGAGGATCTCTACGGCGCGTGCCGGATCGCCGAGCAATTTTTCTATGCCTCCGGCAAGCGCTTTGGCGAAGTCGGCCACGCTGACTCTTTGGCCCCCGACAAGGATGCCGTCCTTCGGCAGGAAGATATTCTGCGACGTGGTGCACATTTGGCCCGAATACAAGCTGAGCGTGAAGGCGAGGTTGCCCACGACGCCTGGCAGATCGGGCACGCTGTCGAGAATTACCGCGTTGACGCCGGCCTTTTCGGTGAAGACGATGGCTTGCCGCGCGTTCTGCTCGATCCAATCTCCGAATGCGGTGCCGCCCGTGAAATCGACGATGGCCACGTCACGATGGGTGACGAGCTGCTTGGTTATCGGCGCCTCGACGGTGTCTGCGGCAAGCGTGACAAGGTTAGGATCGAAGCCCGCTTCCTTGAGTACGGCGCGGGCCGTCTCGACCGTAAGCGCCAATGGAAGGATTGCGCCTGGATGCGGCTTGACGACGACGGCGTTTCCTGTGGCCAAGTCGGCGAAAATCGCGGGATACGAGTTCCACGTCGGGAATGTCGAAACGCCGACTACGACGCCCACGCCGCGCGGCAAGATGCGATAGGTCTTCTCCAGCTTGATGGACTCGGTCTTGCCGGGCTTCTCCCAGACGACCTTGGCCGGCACGCGTTTCATCTCGTCATAGGCGAAGGCAACCGCTTCAAGGCCGCGGTCTTGTGCATGCGGCCCGCCGGCCTGGAAAGCCATCATGAACGCCTGGCCCGTTGTGTGCATCACCGCGTAAGCGATCTCGAAGCTGCGCTTGTTGAGCCTGGCAAGGATTTCCAAGCATACGCCGACACGCGCCTCGATGCCAGCGTCGCGCCACTCAGGATTTGCCGCCTTCGCCGCTTTTAGCAGCACATCCAAGTCCGCGCGGGGATAGGTGATTTCGAGCGCCATGCCATAGGGCGACGTTTCCGCGCCAACGCGTCCAGTCGTGCCGGGTTGATCGATTTCGAATGGTTTGTTCAGCCGCGCGTTGAAGGCCGCCTCGCTGTCGGCCTTGGCGGTTTCGCCATAAATCTTGCCGCTCGGGATTTCCGGATAAGCGCTCCAATACGTTCGCGAACGGACGGTCGCCACGGCCTGCTCGAGAGTCTCTTGGTGCCGCTCAAAAAAAGGGTGGCTCATGGGATCGTCCTTTATTCGTGTGAAATCCGAGAGGTTTGGTGATTCGAAAGGGCCTGTGCCGTTAATCGTAGAACCTCTAACGCCCCATGACCATATTCCAGCTCAGGACGGCGATAGCGCTCAGCGAGTTTCGGGAAGCCGTTGAAGCGACAGATCGATTAGACCCGTGGTCGCGAGCCGTTTCAGGTGTTCGAAGGGATGGCGACAGGACTCACAGTACCAAATCATCCGGCAACGCGTCGGACCAAAGGCGCTCTCCTGGCGCACCGTTGCTGAGCCGCAGAATGGACAGGACGGAGGCTGGCCCACGTTTTCCTCTCCGGCTTCTGGGACGGTCACTCCGTAGCGGCGCAGCGACTCGCGGCCGCTTGGGGTTATGCGATCGACGCTCCAAGGAGGTGAATAGGTGGATTGTACTTCGACAGAGGTGACGCCGGGCAATGCGGAAACGCAGCGGCGAATCTCGTTCTCAATCATGGGCAGAGCCGTGCAGCCGACAAATGTGGGCAGGATCTTAACGCGCACATCCATGCAAGCCGGCGAAGATGGCTGCAACTCGATCTTCTCGACAAGACCAAGATCAACGATGCTAATCGGCATCTCCGGATCGTCGATAGTCCGCAGCGTGTTCAGAATGTCATCTTGAGTTACCACGCCGCCTCCGGTTCGAGGCGATAAACCTCGGTCAATTCGTCGAGCAAGCTGGCGAAGGCGTCGCTATGCCTACCGCGCCGGCCGCCGATCGCTTCTGCTCTTGGAGCTTGCAATTGCAGTTTGAGTTCGGATGCTTCCGCTACATGCCGCAGATCCTCCGTCCAGCGTTCAAACATGGCCGGCTCGATGCGCGGATAAACGCCCTTGGCTTCCAACAGTTCAATTCCCTGTGTGGGTTCCAAGAGGCCGGTCGCGAGCGGGGCAAGTCGATCAAGGGCGCTCTGCATTCTTTCGCGCGACTCCGTGTCCCCGTGTCCTAGCCGTTTCAGAAGCATATCGACGTGCTGGACGTGGATCTGCTCCTCGGCCACGAGGCGGCCAGCGAGCTGTGCTAAGGGAACATAGCTGGAATGCGCGAGCCGGCCCAGGCGCAGGTAATCATGGTGATCGCAAAAGAAGTTGCGGCAAACGGCGATCGCCCAGTTGAACTCATCAGAAAGCTCGACCAACTCGGCGCAGAGGTATTCGTCGGGCTTCCGCGCATAGGCAAGCTTGTCCGCCGTGGATCCGACGAGGCCGGCCGCGATCTGATAGATTGCAATCGCATGACTTATCTCATCTTGAGAGAGCGAGGAGAACGCGATGTCCTCTTCGAGGATCGGGGCCAGCCCGGTCCAGTCGGCATTGCGATGGCCGAGGATGAACTTGTCGTCGGCCACGCTCAGGAGCAACTCGACCAGCGGTTGCTTTAGTTCATTGGGAAGCTTGTCCACGCTCGCCTCAGGTCAATAGTGCTCTTTCAAGTCTTCTTTCTCGTACTCTTTTACATCTTCCTTGCTGCGGAACTGGCGCCAGCGGTTGTGAACTTGGTAGCCGCGCGCCAGCTTGTAGCTGCGGTCGGTCGAGCGCCAGATGACGTCATGCTCGTAATCGGTGCCCAGCATCGCCGAACGCGGCACCACCCAAATGTGAACGCACGCCTGATCCTGCCCATAGTGCTCGCGGGCGAATTGCAGAGCCATTTCGGAATCCACAGCATCGACCGTGCCGGCGTGGACATGCGGCTTGCCGCGCAGGAGCTGGATGAAGACCTCAAACGGTGTGGCGTCGCCTTCGGGCGGTGATATCAACGCGCCCTCAGCTGGAAGCGGCAAGTGGTCACGTAGTCGGGACACGGAAGCTCCGAAGTTAGCTCAATCTACGCTCGCTTGGCTAAATCGCGAGGAGTTTAACACAAAGGCGGCAAGTCGCTTCCGCCCACAATCGCCCGCCGCACCCACTGTCCTTGTTCGTAGGAAAAGCGCCTTAGCGCGACGCGTTTCTTGTTCAATGGGCCGTTGCCTTTTACGACTCGGTGAAATTCATTCCAATCCGGTTGACTGAAATGCCAGTACCCCGTCTTTTCGTTGCGGCGGATTTCTGTGTCTTCACGCTTTTCAGTGACCATTCCGTCCTGATCCTTAACTGTGATGTGAATCTTGAGTCCCAAGTCGAGCGCTGCCGGGGCGAAGCGGTCGACGAAGCGTTGCCGCAGATCGTCGTTGGTCGCAGTCTTTATCCGCCAGCGCATGAACGGTGAAGTCTTGACCGACTCCTTGTCCAACGGACCGAAGAACATGAGGCACGGCGCCCACCAGCGGTCAAAGGCCTCTTGGGCCATTTGCTTTTGCTTGGGCGTGCCCGACATCATGGTCAGCACCATGTCCTCGCCGCTCTTAAAGTGGAACGCTTCTTCCATGTTGATGCGTTTCATGGTGCGGACGTAGGGGCCATAGCTGCCGTCAGCCAGCGTCGCCTGGTTCATGATGGCGGCGCCGTCGACCAACCATTGGATCATGACTACGTCGGCCCAGGTCGGAGCCGGGTAGTTGAAGACGTTGTGGTACTTGGTCTTCCCCGTAATGAGATCGCGCAACATTTGGTCGCGCGGCTTACCCAGATCCTGCGAAACGCGATAGAGCATTTGGCCGTGGCCGACTTCGTCCTGCACCTTGGCGATCAAGGCGAGTTTGCGTCGCAGGGTCGGGGCACGCGTGATCCACTCGCCTTCCGGAAGGGCGCCGACGATTTCCGAGTTAGCGTGATGCTCGGCCATGCGCAACATGCCTACGCGATAATTGTGCGGCATCCAGTCATCAGGTTCCACTAACTCGCCTTTGGTGATTCGCTCTTCGAAGGGGACAAGCTTCACTGGATCTTCCTGGATGTCCCAATCGAGCTTGAGATCGACGCTGGCACTGACCGACATGGTCAAACTCCTTCTATCAAGGTCGCGACTCCCTGACCTACGCCTACGCACAACGTTGCCAAACCGCGGCGTGCGCTCCTGCGGCACATTTCGTGAACAAGCGTCGTCACCAGCCGTGCGCCCGTGCAACCGAGCGGATGGCCCAGCGCAATCGCGCCACCGTTGGGATTGACCCGGCCCTCGTCCAAACCAAGCTCGCGAATGCAGGCGACTGCTTGGGCCGCGAAGGCCTCGTTCAACTCGATTATATCAATGTCCTCGATGCGCAGGTTGGCCCGCCGGAGGGCTTTGCGCGTCGCCGGCGCCGGTCCCATGCCCATGCAACCCGGATCGACGCCGGCCGTAGCCGACGGTCCAACGACCGCGAGCGGCTTTAGCCCCAGCTTTCGCGCGATTTGTTCTTCGGCGAGCAGCACCACGGCCGCCCCGTCATTGATGCCGGACGAGTTGCCCGCGGTGACGCTGCCATCCTTGGCGAAAGCGGGCTGCAGCTTGGCCAGATTCTCAAGCGTCGTCTCGGGGCGCGGATGCTCATCGAGTTTGACGACGATCGGCAAACCTTTCTGTTGAGGGACTTCCACGGGAATGATCTCGTCGTCGAACCGTCCTGCCTTTTGTGCCGCGTGCGTTCGCTGCTGGCTGGTCACCGCAAATCGATCCTGATCCACCCGCGAGACACCATACTTGCGTGCGACGTTCTCGGCGGTTTCACCCATGCTGAAGGGGTGATGCCGCTTTGCTAGACTCGGGTTGGTGAAGCGCCAGCCCATCGTGGTGTCGAAGACTTCCGGATTGCCGCGCGCGAAGGCGCTGTCGGGTTTTAGCATGACGAAGGGGGCGCGGGTCATGCTCTCGACGCCGCCAGCGAGAAAGACGTCGCCCATGCCGGCTTCGATCATCCGGGCGGCGATGTTGACCGCCTCCAGGCCGGAAGCGCACAGACGGTTCACCGTGCAGCCAGGAATAGTTTCCGGCAGCCCGGCAAGCAGGACGGCCATGCGTGCGACGTTGCGATTGTCCTCGCCCGCTTGGTTGGCGGCGCCCATGTAAACGTCATCGATTAACGCGAGATCGATCTTGGTACGTTCCACAATGCTCTTAAGAACAAAGGCGGCAAGATCGTCGGGGCGGCACGTCTTGAGGGCGCCGCCGTAGCGGCCGATGGGGGTGCGTAGAGCGTCGATGATTAGGGCACGTCTCATGATGGGGTGTTCTTACTCCTGCAAAAGAGCGGCCGGACGGAACCGAGCATCCGCTACGGTCCCATTGAGCGCCAACAGCATTCTACCGCAATTCCCGAATTCGATCTTCTCCGCCCAATCCAACGGGCCGTGTGGGTAATTGGTGCCGAGCCGCATCGCGGTGTCGATGTCCTGGCGCGAGGCCACCTCCTCGTCGTGCACGAGTGCGGCTTCGTTGATGATCGTTGCCAGGATGCGAGCGAAGACGTAGTCTTCCAGCCCCGTGCCGGACTGATCGCTTGCACGTTGCACAAAGGCGTCAACGGCTTCGCACAACGCCTGGGGAACCTCAAACGTCCGGCGTTCTCCTTCGACGGCTGGCACGGGTGGCTCCTTCGTGTAGTCGTAGAAGCCGCGCTTCGACTTGCGGCCAAGCTGTCCGCGGTGGCGCAGCTCCACCTGGATTGGATGCGGCGCAAGTCGCGCGGGACGCCCCAGTTGCTCCCAGACTGATGAGGAAACGCTGTAATTGACGTCAATGCCGACCAAATCCATTAGCTCAAACGGGCCAAGCCGGAAGCCGCCGAGCTGTTTCATCGTCCGGTCGATCTCAGCAATGCCGGCAACGCCCTCGCCCAACATGCGAAGCGCTTCGAGGTAATAACCGCGGGCTACGCGGTTGACAATGAAGCCGGGCGTGTCCTTGGCGCGGACGACCGTCTTGCCCCAGGAGCTCGCGAGCGCGGCGACTTCTTCGACCACGCTCGAGTCGGTTTCCTTGCCGGCGATGACCTCCACGAGCGGCATCAACCAGGCGGGATTGAAGAAATGCATGCCGACCATGCGCCTGCTCATGCCAATGGCGTGACCGATGCGCGTGATCGAGAGCGAAGAAGTGTTGCTGGAAAAGATGGTGTGCGGTGAAGCCTGAGCGGCTATGGGTCCGAGGACTTTTGTCTTGATGTCGAGATCTTCGGAGACCGCTTCGAGAACGATGTCGCAAGTCGCCAAACTCTCGACGCGCGATGTGGGACGTAGACGATTACAGGTCCGGTTGCGTTCCTCAGGTGTCAGTTGCCCTTTCTCAATGAGTCGATCAAGGCGTTTGACGATTTCGCCGAGGGACCGTTCGACGATCTGCGGATTGGCGTCGAGCAACTCGACCGTACAGCCGTGGACCGCGGCAACCTGGGCGATTCCGGCGCCCATGATCCCAGTTCCGACGATGCCGATTCGCTTCTGATTGCCCTCGTTCGGGTGAGAGGTGTTGGGGACGGGCGTCATGGTCACTTGCCCTGGAAATTTGGAAGACGCTTCTCGAAAAACGCCTGAACGCCTTCACGGTGGTCAGTCGATTGTCCCGCCGTTTGCTGAGCGAAGCCTTCTGCTTCGAGCATCGTATCCAGGTCGGAGTTGAGCGACCGGTACAAGAGCCGTTTCGTTAGCCCGATGGCTTTCGTCGGAAGTTTCGCCAGGCGCAGAGCCAAGTCACGGGCGGCCTTCGGCAACTCTTCGGCGGGTACCACTTTGTTGACGAGTCCAATGGCTAACGCGTCCGCCGCCGAGACGGCATCGCCGGTGAAGCACAGTTCCATCGCTTTGCACATGCTGACAAGCCGCGGCAGGAAGAAAGTACTTCCGGAATCGGGGATAAGGCCGACGTTGATAAACACCTCGATCAGCTTCGCCTTGTCAGAAGCGATGCGCAGATCGCAGGCCAGCGCGAGGCTGCATCCGGCCCCGGCGGCGACGCCGTTGATCGCGGCGATGACGGGCTTCTCCAGATCGCGCAGTCCGAGGATGACAGGGTTGTAGCGTTTCTTGAGATCCTCGCCGAGTTGTGGACCGTACGCGGGGTCCGCATAGCGTTTCTTCAAGTCGCCGAGATCCTGACCGGAACAAAATGCCCGGCCGGCCCCGGTCAAGACGACACAGCGCACGCTTTCGTCCCGTTGCAATTGACGGAGGACCTTTCCCAACTCACTGGTCATCGCATCATTGATCGAATTGAGCGAGTCGGGGCGGTTTAGCGTGATCGTACAGATTTGTTCGGCGCTCTCGACTTGCAGCGTTTCATAGGTTGCCACGAGTCTGACTCCCGGTGCGAAGGATTCGTTTCGAGGGTGAATGCTTGCGGACTTTGACGCGATGTGAGAAAGGACCATTCACTGAGCCGCGACCCATTTCAGCTCTTGGTGGTTAAGATCTTGGCAAGAGCGGGCGACCGGATTCGAACCGGCGACGTCCAGCTTGGGAAGCTAGCATTCTACCACTGAATTACGCCCGCCTACGTTCGTCATTGTACCTCTGCTTTATCCCGTTGCAAGTCTGGTGATGTCCCCGATCAGCTCAATCACGTGTGCGTGCGGGGCGCTCCTTTGGATCCGCGACAAGCGCGGACGAAGGCCCGACAAAATGAAACATTTCCGGCTCCTGAATGATTCTGCTGGGACCGGTCTTAGCGCCGGCGGCTTTCGTGCCTTTTTGCAAGTGCGGGAAAAACTCTTGCCACTCAACCACCTTGTTTCTGTTGTCGTCGAATTCTTGTTGCGAGTTCCTTTGGAGAACGATCAGCGAATTGGTAAACAAGCTCCCGCCCCAGCCAATAGTTCCATGCGAAAGTGCGCCCTTTTTGCAGCCATTGATGTCGACGAATCCCTTATTTCGGAAGAGCAGGTCGCGCATGACGGCGCCGTCGGAACCGTCGATGATTTCGTTGAACGAAAGCTTGCCAGCCGCGGTGACGAGCTTGGCGGCGTTGGCGGCGGACGTTGGCGGTTCCTGATTCTCGGCGCGCGGCAAAGGCGGCTGAAGCCGGCCTACGACTTCACCCTCCGCGAATGCGGGCTCTTCGCGCTTGGCCGGATTCGTGTTAGTGGTCCGCTTCAGCGTCGTGGGGAGCGCCAATTTCAGCGTCACAACTTTGCCTCCGGGCGGTTCCTCATTGCGGACCTTGCTTTGTTGACTGTCGCGGCCATCGGTCGGTCCCTGATCGGCGACGGTGGGCTCTTTGATCGGCGCCGTGCCGCCCATGAGGTTGGCGCAGCAATCGGTCAAGATCACGGCCAACCGCGGCTCGTGTTTTTTCATCGCCGCGATCAGATCCTTGCGATAGAGCTTGCCCCAGCGCAAGGCGAGAAAGTGGCCACGCTGCACGTGATAGCCTCCATGCCCGGAGTAGTAGAAGACGAGCGCTTCGGTTTTCTCGGTCTTGAGCTGGGCGTAGTAGAGGAGGATGCCGTCGGCTGTGACTTGCTTGCCGGTGACGACGTCGAGAGTGAAACGGCCGCCAAGCTTCTGCTTTCCAAGCGTGGCCTCGAACATGGCCTTCATGTTCTCGCCGTCCAAACCCCACGTGGGGCCTCCGGCGTCGTCGGTGTCGAGGACGAGCAAGACGCGCACGCGGCTCGCCTCGTCCACGCTTTGAGCGCCAAGGGGGCCGACCAAAAGCACGAGCACAATGAGGGACAAGCAAGTGATGCGATCTCGAAGCCGCACGGGATTCTCCTTTAGTCTCTGAGCCGTTCCGGCTCGGTCATGCTGCGCAGGTGGAGGGCGGCATCCAACTCGGCTTCCTTGACCACCGCGTCGGAGTCCTTTTTCTTCAGTGTGCCGGCTGTGATCTTTTCCAAACACAATTCGCGGACCGTCTTGCCGGACTTGAAGGCCTCTTTAGCGACGGCGGCTGCGGCATCGTAGCCGATTAATGGATTTAGACTCGTCGCCATCGCCATGCTCCATTCGATCTGTTTTTCGCAGGCGGCGCGGTTGGCGGCCATTTCCTCGGCACAGAATTCGATGAAGGCCTTGGTGCAGGAAGCCAGCAACTCGGCGCTTTCGATGATCGCCAGGCCCATGACGGGCATCATAATGTTGAGCTGGAACTGCCCGCCGGCGGCCCCGGAGAATGCGATCGTCTGATCGTTGCCGATCACGCGGGCGCAGACCTGCATCATCGCCTCGCACATGACGGGGTTGACCTTGCCGGGCATGATCGAAGAGCCGGGCTGGCGGTCCGGAAGCGTAATTTCGTAGAAGCCGCAGCGTGGGCCGGAGCCGAGCCAGCGGATATTGTTGGCGATCGAGAAAAGGCTGACGGCGATGTTGCGGAGCTGGCCCGAACATTCCACCAGTCCATCGCGGCTTGCATTGGCCTCAAAATGATTGCGCGCCTCGATGAACGGGATGCTGGTCTCTTTGGCCAGCGCCTCGGCCACCTTGGCGCCGAAACGGGGATGAGTGTTGATGCCTGTGCCTACCGCCGTGCCCCCGGCCGGCAGTTCGAGGATTGCCTTGAGCGCGGCGTCGGCGCGGCCGAGGGACAGCTCAACTTGACGGGCCAAACCGCTGATTTCCTGACCGAGCCGTATGGGCGTGGCGTCCGCCAAATGGGTGCGACCGATCTTCATGATGTTGTCCCAGTCACGCGACTTGCGGACCAAAACCTCGTGCAGCCGGCGCAAAGCCGGAATCATCTCGCCTGCGATGGCTTGGCCGGCGGCGACATGGATCGCCGTGGGAAACATGTCGTTGGTTGATTGCCCCATGTTGACGTGGTCGTTGGGGTGGAAGATTTTCTTGTGGTGAAAACGGTCGCCGCCGCGCAGTTCGATGGCCCGATTGCTGATGACCTCGTTGGCGTTCATATTGGAAGACGTGCCGGAGCCGGTCTGGAAAATGTCGATGGGAAACTGTTCGTCGAATTTGCCGGCGGCGACTTCGCGGGCCGCTTCGATGAGCGCGTCGGCAATCTCGGGGTTGAGCTTGCCCAACTCGCGATTCGCGACAGCGGCGGCCTCCTTGACCAATCCGAGTGCATGAATGAGTCGCCTGGGCAGCGGCTGTCCCGAGATTGGGAAGTTCTCGACAGCCCGCTGCGTTTGGCCGCCGTAGTAAGCCTTGGCCGGCACATTTACGTCGCCCATGGAATCCTTTTCGACGCGAAACTCGCTCATGCGAAATCTCTCCTTTTCGTTAACAACTTCGGCAATCCAGGCGAGTTAATCCACCATGGCATTATAGTTGCTCTTGTTCTCTTACATTTCCTTGAGAATGGCGAAATGCCGTTCTGCCCTTGAGTGGCGATGTGTAGAATTGCGCGAGTTGACGCGTGGAAGCATAAGCGCGTGAGCGCGTGTTGAGCGCGTGGCCGGGGTTGAGTCTTCGAAACCGCGGCACATCAAGCCACGTGCGTTTCGGACCGATTTTGGCCATCGAGGTTGGCAGCGTCCTCGGGGCCGGGTCGGTCCGACTTTTTTTTGGTATGCTGTGGTGCATGCGGATCACTTTAGACTATGGCAAGACCGGACTAGAAGTTGATCTCCCCGAGGATCGAATCGTCGGTCCGCTTGCGATTCGCGACGCCACGCCCTTGGCTGACCCGGAGCGCGCAATCGCCAGTGCTCTCGCGCATCCCATCGGCACTCCGCCATTAGCTGAAATTGCCCGCGGCCGCACAAGCGCCTGCATCCTCATTTGTGACATTACCAGGCCGGTTCCAAATCGCCTGATTTTGCCGCCGCTTCTTCGGACTCTAGAAGAGCAGGGGATTCCGCGCGATGAAATTCTGATCCTGATCGCCACGGGATTGCACCGTCCCAATCAGGGAAGTGAACTCGAAGAATTGGTCGGGCCGGAAATCGTCGCGCATTACCGCATCGAAAATCACTTCGGTAAGCGGCTCGCGGACCATGAATTCCTTGGAACCACTCCGAACGGCGTGCCGGCTTACATCGATCGCCGTTACCTTCGAGCCGACCTCAAGATAACGACCGGCTTGATCGAGCCGCATCTGATGGCGGGCTATAGCGGCGGCCGCAAGGTGATCTGCCCGGGCATCGCCGCGCTCGAAACTGTGAAGGTCTGGCACGGGCCGAAGTTTCTGGAGCATCCCAAGGCCGACTGCGGCTTTCTCGAAGGAAATCCGGTACACGAGGAGAACACCCGCATCGCCAAGATGGCCGGCTGCGATTTCATCGTCAACGTCGCTATCGACGGCAACCGGCGCATCACCTGGGTCGGCGCCGGCGACATGGAGAAGGCTTGGCTCGAAGGCGTGCGCTTCGTCGAGAAGATCGTCCGCGTGCCGGTGCAGGAGCCGCTCGACGTGGTCGTCACCAGCTGCGCCGGCTATCCGCTTGACACGACATGGTATCAAGCCATCAAAGGATTGACCGGGGCGCTGCCGATCGTCAAGCGCGGCGGGACCATCGTCATGGCCGCCAGTCTGTCGGAAGGGATCGGCAGTCCGGAGTTTCAAAAGCTGCTGGCGGACAATCAAGACCTGAAACTCTTCAAGGAGCGCATTCTCGGCAATGACTATTTCGTAATGGATCAATGGCAGCTGGAAGAGCTGGCGAAAGTGGTCGAGCGCTGCAAAGTCAGGGTGGTCAGCGACGGCTTGCCCGTCGAGAGTCTAAAGAAATGTCACGTCGTGCCGGCTGAAAGCGTTGAGAAAGCGGTTGCCGATTGCCTGGCGGAGTATGGGTCAAGCGCGAAGGTCGGCGTGATCCCGAAGGGGCCATATGTGTTGCCATATGTTGTGAGAATGCGATAGACTCAAACGAGAACCAACGCGATGGCCAATGTCATTTCGGACTACGCTCTCGTGGTGAGGGGAGGACGTAATCAACCCAAGGACATTGAACGGGGGACTGGCACACACCCAAGCGGAGTCACCGGGATTTCGGTTGAATGCGCGGAAGGGAGTTCGGTGAGCGATCTGGCTAAAAACATCCCACACGGACAGATCGGTGTGACTACGGTACGCCAGGTTCGTGCGGCTGGCGGCGACGTCATTAGAACTTCGGGCAGAACGCCGAATCATGCGACGCTGACTGGACTGAGTTCCGAGAAAGCGAGTCGCTTGCTGACGCCCACGGTTGCAAATCCCGGTCGATCAAGTTGAAAGGAGAATGAAACATGATACCTCCTCGTGTTTATGCGGACTTTCAGAATGCGGACCAAAAAGGTCGCTTACGCCTCAATTGTAACGGTACGCGATCGGATCTTGCTTCGCATCAAATCGAACTAAAGTCCGGGCTAGTTTTGGATATTTATGCGGATGACTTGGACAAGGACGGACAGCCCGACAACCTTCAGGTAACCGGTGTAGTCGAATTCTCGGCTGAGGAACAAATCTGGGTTGCTCGAATTGACTGGTCAGCCATTCGTCATGAGTCGGAACGCCTCACGTCCGTGAGACAGCAATCCAAGCCAGCATGAAACTGGCGGGCGTCCTAGTGGGAAATCTCCGCCTCCCAACGACGAACAAACAAGGGATTGCGATCGTCTGTTAATTTGAGCCGACGGCGCTGATTGTGCCGGTCCGGAAAACTTTGCCGATAGCTTCGAGAAAAAATCCTCCCCCGCGGTCGCTAGCCCCTTGCCAAGCGGTACAATGTTCGAACATGATGGACGGATTGGCGCGGACGCTCCAAGAATGGGGTTTGAGCGCCATCCTTAGCCACGGAACGCACCATGAGCCTGACGCCGACCCATAAGCCGACCCGCGAATGGCCGCTCTTGGTGCTGACGGTGGGTCTGGTCGGCATCATCTGTTTCCCGCTCTGGCAAAGCTTCGCCAGCGATAACACTCCCTCCTGGGCGAGCTGGCCGCCCGAGCGCTGGGCAAGACTCCTTCTCGGTCCCGAGCAAATCGCCAACTACTGCTGCTTCACTTGGGCGCTCTTCATACTCACCAGCCACTATCTCGAGATGCGCCGGCAGCGAAAGGCGTTTCACTTCGCGCTCTTGCCCACTGAGGAAGGCGCACGCATCCTGCAAGAAGACGCCCGGCCTTTGCAGCGCAAGATCGATCAGATCGTCAGCCTGCGCGGGCCGTTTGTTCTCGCCCACATGATTCGTCAAGCATTGGCGAAATTCTCGCTGAGCCGCAGCAGCCAGGACGTTCGGGAGACGGTTCGCACGCAAGCCGAAGTCGAGCAGGGCCGTTTCGCAATCGGCATGGCGACGGTCAACTATCTGGCTTGGGCGATCCCGGCAATCGGTTTCTTTGGCACGGTGCGCGGGCTTGCGGGCAGCATGACGATGGCCGAGCAGGGAGGCCAGCAAATCCGCCTGGCCACGCAGCACCTGACCGTGGCTTTCGACTGCACCCTGGTCGCGCTCGCCCTCAGTTTGGTTGTTATGTATCTGATTCACGTGATGCAGCGTGAAGAAGAATCGCTTGTGATCGATTGCCAGCAGTATTGCTTGGAGCACCTGGTGGGCCGCATCTACGAACCGGAGCCGCTCGGCGAAGGACCGGCTCTATCCTCCTTGAGCGCCGGTATTGTTAGAGACCAGACGCCGCGAGGGGCCATCGCCGGCAGCCTCGGCGAGCGATTTCAGCGTTGATGGATCGGCCGCGATTGGCGCAACCACAATGCAATCTTCCATAATGCACCTGGGGCTCGATCTAAACGCCAGCCGCGTGCGTGCCGTGCAAGGTCCGGCGGGCGACTACGCATTGCCGTTGCCGCTTGATCCACCGGCTGTCGATCTGCCCATGGCCATCAGCTTGGAACGGAGCACGCCGCAAGTTGGCTTGGCCGGTGTGCGTTTGCTTCGCCATTTGCCGCACCTCGCCGCGCATAGTTTTCTTCCGGTTGTGGGTACTCCGTCCGCAGCGTCGCACCATTGGAAAAGTGGACGGCGTCACTTGGATGCCAATGGCGCCATGGAATTGGTCTGGCAGCGTTTGCAGTCCGTCGCGCGAAAATCCTCGGGTGTCGTCCTAACCGTTCCCGCTTACTTCCAGAAACAACAGCTCGACTGGCTGCGAAGTCTTGCCGAGAGGTCCAAAGTCGCCGTGCTCGGTTCGTTGCCCGCGCCGTTGGCCGCGGCCTTGGCGGGTTTCGCCGAGCAAACTTGGATCGGCTCGGTGCTCGTGCTCGACATCGATGAACACGCCCTCTCGCTGGCCCATGTCCGCGCTATGGAAGGCCAAGCGCATTTGCTCGAAATGCGCTCGTTCCCGCACCTTGGCCTGCGCTTCTGGAAAGATCGGCTTATCAACGCCTTAGCCGACTGTTGCGTTCTGCAAAGCCGGCGTGATCCCCGCGATGCACCAATGGCCGAGCAGGGGCTGTACGAGCAGCTCGATGGATTGCTTAACGCTGTTCTTTATGGCCGGGTGGTGCAAATTGGCATCCAAGGCGCCCAATGGTATCAGAACCTCCTTGTTACGCCGGAGCAGGCCCAGGCGTTTTGCTCGAACCTCGTCCAACAGACAGTGCGTGAGATCGAGGATTTTTGCTCCGGCCTTCCCGAACAGGAACTGCCCGGCTCGATTCTCGTGACGGGCGCGGTCGGCCAGCTTCCCGGTCTGGCAACAATTTTGCGAACGTTTGTCGAGGAATGCCTGCACCAACCCACTTTGGGACCGGTTCGACCGCAGCCCGCGGACGAGGACTTCGGCGTCGGCCTCTTGGAGGGCAGCCCCGGTGAGATGGCAAGCGTCGTTCTCTTGGCAGCGGACAGTCCGGCCCGGGCCGCGCATTCTTTGGCGGCTTCCTTCAATCGGGGTGAATTGCCGCGCGGGCATCTGGAGTTGTCGGCGCCGTTGCCCTTGCCCTTGCCGCTCGACGCCGGCCCGCCGCGACTGCACTATCGGGGCCAGGATTTCTTCCTCGACGGGCCCAGCTTCTTTCTCGGCGCTCAGGGCGGCTGCCATATGGTGATCGATCCACGCCATCATCCGGGCGTGGCATTGCGACATTGCGAAATCCTATTCGACCATCGCACCTTCCTTCTTTTCAATCGATGCCGGGAAGGAACGCTGGTCAACGATAGCCCAGTCGCCGGGTCCGCCCCGCTGCACGCCGGCGATTGGATTCGTTTGGGCCCCGACGGGCCGTTGATCCGCTTCATGGGCCACGGCGGCGCCCACTCAATGACAACTACTGCATGAGTGCCGCTTGCGGCTTAGCGCGACCGTAGCGAATTCGGACGCGCTAACCCGCAAGCGGGAAC
>JACPZP010000113.1 GCA_016195405.1 Planctomycetota bacterium
CCGTGATTGCCGACAAGCCTTCGATGCGGATGCAAACATTAGCAGCCGTCAATCCTTCGAGGACACATGGAAAAAAAGAAGTAACTAATCTTCGCAATTACGGGGTGCGCCTATTGACTTTCGAGGCCATAGATGGGTTCGGCGGCTATACAGTTTACCGCAAGTCCGCCTTCATCACCCCGGCAAGCCGATCGACTGCGTCGGCGTCCTTCGTGTGGAAATGGAGCGAATCGACGAACTGGCAGTACACCCCAGTAGACAAGCCAAGCCGGCTCCCGACATAGTGCTGAAGCGCCAGAAACTCGTTTACATTCATCAACAACTTCCCATAGCAATCGGTAGTTCGCATGTGGACGTGAAGGTCGAGTCGCCGGTTGATGATTTTGAACCAGAGGATCTGGAGGCACGGGGCCGGGTTGGATCGGACGTAATCGCGATCCGGGTTCCAGAGAGATATCTGCGCCCGCGGGCAGTCGGGCCAGTCTTTCAAGAGGGCCACGATCCGGTCGATCTGGTTCGATGTGTCGAAAATCCGATTGCGGTAGATTTTGGTCCATTCATGATCGACTCCACTCTCGTCGCCGCCCTGGACCAAGTAGTGGCTGATCGCCGCAATCAGCTTCTCTGGCGTGGGACAAAGGGGCGAATACCGGGCGCTATGGGGCGACGTGTCACGTACCTCCAGAGCCGCGCATTCGTTCCGGTAGAACTCGTTTTCCGGGACTGGGTATCCCTTCTCGTACAGGAGCATGAACGCTCGTTCCCACGTTGCGGCGGGAGACGATTCGGAGATGGTGATCATGGGGGCGTACTCCCTTGGCTTGCGGGTGCGCTCGGCGGCAGCCACGGTTCGGCCGCCTTCCACAACTCCTCCATCTCTTCTTTGATGAACCGAAACCAGGGGTCGTCGCGCGTGTAAACGAACTTCGGTTTCAAGTCGCCACCGTAATGTCGGAACGTGTACCGCTCTATGTACAGGATTTCCTCCCCGCTGGGGGTTTCGATCAGTAGACCAGCATACTCGAGCAGGTAATCGATCACCCGCAGTTCGACCCGACCAGGGTAGTCCTGCATTAGTTTGGTGATGACGTCCAGACTCGATTCGGTGCGGGTCTTCTCATGCTCGACCTTCCTTGAGACACCGGCGAATCGCATGGCCGCCATCTTTAGCGCGGCCGCTTTTGGATGCACTATCAAGAACCTGATCGATGCGCGCCTACTCCGCAGGATCGATTGGTACTGGTCGTGATGCGCGTTCAGGTTGGACGCCAGGTGAATCCCAATTTGCAGGATCTTCTTTGCGCTGCCGAGGTCCGCACTGTAGGACTCCGGAAACGTGGTTGTGATTTTCGATTCCGTCTGTCGGGAAAGGTGCCGCTCAAGGGATTCCATCTTTTTCCGGTTGACAAGCAAGACGACCGTCAGGGCGGCAAGGACCGACATAGTCAACGGTACAATGCCACCAGGCGTAATGGTGACGCCGAAAAGGCTCAAGATGGGATTCAGAGCCGTCAACACGATCGCCAACACGAGGGTGACGTAGAGGTCGAGGTTTTCCCCCTTCTTGATGTCATTCAAAAACTGACCAAACAAGGGCGTCCACCTTTCCGCACATGATGGGCAGCGATCTGATCCCCACCTGGGGCGAGGCAATCACACCGGGTATGCCTCTGCCGCCGAACGCCCAGGATCAGTTGCCGGGCCGGCTGGTTGGCAGAAAAACAAAGGGGACATTCATGTTTATTATCACCAATTTCTCTCTGTCGCCTAGTCGGCCGTTTTGCAGAAGTCAAGCTCCGTTGCGATGAAATTGCGTATATGGGCGGAAATTGCGTATATGGGCGCGTTTTTTAGTGTCCAGGCTTAGCGGGGTATATGACTTTGAGTCTGTGAGTCCCTGACATTTTCTCAGCCGTAACATTCATATCATCAACGTCTTACGTCGACGACCTCACCGCCAAGGTGCGTGAGTCTGCGTGAGTCTCTGACTCCGAGTTTGGACCTCTGGCTTCTCAGTGCGCCGGGCGCCGAATTCGTTTCACCGTTGCAGATTCATTTCATTTGTCTTTTTGTTTGCCTTCAATGCTCTTGATCGCTTCCAAAATGGCATCGCGCAGCGGCTTGTCGGTGGTGCTTTCCAGATACGCCTGTAGCGCGGGGATCGCCTCTTTGGCAAGCGGCCCCAAATTCGCCAGGGCATCCAAAGCGCTTTCGCGCACGTCCTTGTTCTTGTCCTTGAGAAGCGCGGCGATGTCGGTCACCGCGGGTTGGGCGGCGGCGCCCATTTTGCCCAGCGAAGTCGCTGCCGCCGAGCGCAAAAGTTCGCTCTTGTCTTTGAGCGTGCCCGTCAAATCCGGCACCGCTTCTTTGGCGTCGGGGCCGATTTCGCCGAGCGCTTCGACAACGGCCAGGCGCACATCCTCCTCCTTGTCATTCAGCGCTTGGATCAGCGGCTTGACGGCTCGCTTGGCGTCGGGGCCGAGCTTGCCGAGCGCCGTGGCAGCCGCCTCGCGCACTTCCTCATCTTTATGGCGCAAACCGCTGATCATCGCGCTAACGGCGGCCGACTCCTTAAAGCCCATGGCGCCCATTCCCTTCAAAAGCGCCGCCCGCAGTTCGGGTTCCTTGGCTTTCTTCAAAACGTCGAGAATGGCCGGGCCCGCCTTAAGCGCATTGGATCCGATTTCGCCCAGCGCCTCGGCTGCCGCTGCTTGTGGTCCCGCGGAAGAATTCTTGAGCAAGTCGATAAGTGCATCGACGGCGTCCTTGGCATCGGGACCGATTCCGCCCAGCCCGCGCGCCGCCTGTTGCCGCACGCCTTCATCGTCGTCGTGCAGGAGATCGATCAGCGGTTCGACTGCTTCCTTGGCTGCCGGTCCGATGTCGCCCAGGGAGGATGCGGCGGCGCCGCGCACGTCGGCGACTTTGTCCTTGAGCACGGCGATCAAAGGCTTGACGGCGTCGGCGGCGTCTTCGCCCAATAAGCCAAGCACCTGAGCGGCATGTTCACGCGTTTCGGGTTTCTTGCTCTTTAACCCAGTGATGAGGGCGGGCACAATCTTCTTGCCGGCCTTGGCCAGAACCTTCGATGCGCGTTCCTGGGCTTTGACGTCCTTGCCGCTCATGGCCTGGAGCCAGGCAGAGAGCGACTTACCTTCGATCATCGTAGCCAGGCCCTTGTTTTCCGGGGCTTTTTCTTGGGCGACTTTATCCTGTGGGGTTTTATCCTGCGTGGTCTTTTCCTGCGCGGCGGAAGTGGTCGCGAACAATGAGCCGGCCAAGATCGTCAGGAGCCATCGCTCGAACATTTCAACCTCCGCTCAGTGTCTTACATTCGTACTTTCGCCATAGGGTGATGGCGGGCAGCCTCACCTAAAAGTACGCGACGCGCAGGCGAGATCCTCGCTCGCGCGTCGGGCTGCGATTGAAGGATTATGCAATCGATTTATCGGACGCGAACCTGAAAGCCCTGGGCTCGCCAGTATGCGCCGGCCTGTGTCGCCATCGCCGGGTTGGTCGTCCGGGCTCGTGTGTGCCAGCCCGCCATACGGGCGATAATGGCAATCTGGCCGGCCCGATTCGTGCGTGCGCGGGTGTGCCAGCCCTGCCGGTTCAGGGTGCGCCGCACAACCACGGAGGCAGAGTGGTTTGGAGCAATACCCATTGCCTGCCAATACGGTGCGCGAATCTGCACTCGGTAAAGCTTCACATTAGTCCGCGTCGGGGCCTTGAACGTAGGCCGCTTCACCTGCGGACTCCTCGTGTTCTTCACTTGCGTGGCGTTGACGGCCTGGTCGGTAGGCAGCAGGAATAGGCCAGCCAGAAACGCAGCCGCCACAAACCATCTGAGAGTGTGCATAGGGATGCCCCCAAGTAAGGAAACAGGCGGGTATTGCGGGGATAATGGAAATATCTTGGCAAATGGCGCTGCGTCTGTCAAACAGATTTTCGTACTTGTTCGAGAATTCCATTTCTAATGATTTGCTCAATCTTGACACCTTTGCGAACAAGGCAAGCGTTTCCGTCTGCTCATGCAACCAAAACGCAGAAAAAGGGGCCTTTCGGTGAAGAATCGCCGCAAGCCCACGATGACTGGTAAGCCCAAATCGTGTCCCATGGTCAGCACGAAGAGGAGGTTGAACTGTGAGCGTGAACCTAAAAGCACTCGTCATCGACGATTCGGGAGTCATGCGGAAGATGGTGATGAAATCGCTTACGGAAACGAAACTGGCCGAGTTTGCTTATGTAGAGGCGGAAGACGGCAAGGACGGGCTTGAGAAGCTGAATGCCAACGAGATCGACATCGCTTTCGTGGATTGGAACATGCCGAACATGACCGGCATCGATTTTGTAACCGAGGTGCGGAAGCTGGAAAAGATAAGCGGCGACGGGCCGATTCCTCTCGTCATGGTCACCAGCGAAAAAACCATGGGCAAGGTGCAAATCGCGCTCGATGAAGCGGGCGCCGACGCCTTCATTTCGAAGCCCTTCACCGTGCAAGAAATGCAGGTCAAGCTCAAGAAAGTCATCGACAAGGCCCAGCTCGTGCAGATTCGCCGGAACCGGCTCAAGCAAAAATCCGACGCTCCCGCCCAAGCGCAGGGCTCGGGTGGTTGGTTCAGCAAGATGTTCAGCTAGAAGCGCACCGAGACCGCATTGCCCCGCCTTCCCAGTTTCCGCTCTCAACTAAGGACTGACATGTCGACATCACCGAACAGTTGCGGGCAATCCTTCCCGCCCGCGATCATTGACGCCGTGAAAGCTTCGGTCGAGAAGACCTACGCAGCGTTTTGCGGCGACAAACCCCTTCTCACCGCGCTCGCCGAGGACAGTCACCATGGTCCCTGCATTGCCGGGATCATTTCCTTTTTCGGCGACGTGCCGTGGTCGCTGACTTGGGTCTTGACCCATAAGACCGCCCCCGCACTGGCCCAGAAATTCGCCGGCTTCGAGATTCCTTTTGAAAGCTCGGACATGGGGGACATGGCCGGCGAGCTAGTCAACGTGCTTGCCGGCGAGATCATCGCTCAACTGGACCAGCGGCGCATCAAATCGCAAATGTCGCTGCCCACGGTCGCCCGGGGGAGCAACCTCGAATTGATGCCCGAGAGGGGACCGAACGTCGCGGAACTCGATTACACCTCGAAACAAGGCGGCTTCTGGCTCCGGCTGGCAGCAGCGAAAATGGGGAATGTGCCAGGGCGCGTTCCGGGGAAATAAGCCATGAACGAACTTGATAGCGTCGTCAAAGAGTTTCTGGTCGAAAGCTACGAGAACCTGGACCAACTGGACCGGGACCTGGTGGTTCTGGAAAAGGATCCTCAGAACCGCGAGCGCCTGGCCAGCATCTTTCGAACGATTCACACCATCAAGGGCACGTGCGGCTTTTTCGGGTTCTCGAAATTGGAGTCGCTCACGCACGTCGGCGAGAACTTGCTGAGCCGGCTTCGCGACGGGCTCCTGCTGCTCAATCCCGAGATCACCAGCGCGCTCTTGACGATGATCGACGCCGTTCGCAAAATCCTGGCTTGCATCGAGAACACCGGCCAGGAGGGCGACGGCAACTACAGCGCCCTCATTGACACATTGGCCCGGTTACAAGAACCTCCAGAAGCGCCAAAGGAGACCGAGAAAACCAAGGAAAGCGCGCCCGAAAAATCTGAAACGCCTGCCGAGTCTCCAAAGTCAGTGCACCCCGCCGATGGCGCCAATGCGGTGTCCGCGAACGCCGACGGCGCGAATTTGGACGTGCGCGCTCAACTGGCCGACACAAAAGTCGCCGTCGAACAGGCCCAGGCGATGACGAAGCGCCTCGGCGAGGTGTTGGCGGAGTCGGGAGTTATTAAGCGTGAGGACCTGGAACGCGCTCTAGCGCAGCAAGGCGCCGGCGATCAGCGCCCGATCGGCGAAATCCTCGTCGAGCACGGCGCCGCGCAACCACAGGACGTCCTCCAAGCCCTTGGCGCTCAGCAGGAGTCCAAGGCCACCGCGGTTTCCGAAGGGAACATCCGCGTGGACGTGGGCTTGCTCGACAAGCTCATGAACCTCGTCGGCGAACTCGTTCTGGCGCGCAATCAAATCTTGCAATTCACGACCACGCAAAAGGACGCCGCGTTCCTCAGCACCACGCAAAGGCTGAATCTAATTACGACCGAACTGCAAGAAGGCGTCATGAAGACCCGCATGCAGCCGATCGGCAACGTCTGGAACCGCTTCCCCCGCATCGTGCGCGATCTGGCGGTCGCCTGTGGAAAACAGGTATGCGTCGAGATGGAAGGCAAGGAGACCGAACTCGACAAGACCATTATTGAAGCGATCAAGGATCCCTTGACCCACGTGGTTCGCAATTCCGTCGATCACGGGATCGAGAAGCCCGAAATCCGGACGGCTGCGGGAAAGCCCGCGGAGGGCCGCCTCTTCATGCGGGCCTATCACGAGGGCGGCCAAGTCAACATCGAGATTTCCGATGACGGCGCCGGCATCAACTCGGATCGCGTCAAACAAAAAGCAGTGCAGCGCGGACTCATTAGCCGCGAACAGGCCGCACGGATGAATGAGCGTGAGGTGCAGAATCTCATTTTCCTGCCCGGGTTCTCGACGGCGGAGCGGGTGACGAATGTGTCCGGCCGCGGCGTGGGCATGGACGTCGTGAAGACGAACATTGAGAAAATCGGCGGCACCGTCGACGTTCAAAGTCAGATGGGCGTCGGCACAACATTGAAGATCAAGATTCCGTTGACCTTGGCCATCATTCCCGCGCTGATCGTTACCAGTGGCGGCGACCGCTACGCCATTCCCCAAGTAAGCCTCTTGGAGCTGGTTCGCCTGGAGGGAGAACAAGTCCGCAAGGGCATTGAAATGATTCACGGAGCGCCCGTGTATCGGCTTCGCGGCCGACTGCTCCCCTTGGTCTACCTGGACCGTGAGCTGAAGCTTGCTTCCAAATCGTCGTCAGCCGCGCAGGAAACGATCAACATCGTCATCCTTCAGGCCGATGACCGGCAGTTCGGCCTCGTGGTGGAATGGATCAACGACACCGAGGAAATCGTGGTCAAGCCGCTCGGCAAGCAACTCAAGGGCATCCCTCTGTTTGCGGGCGCCACGATCATGGGCGACGGCAAGGTCGCCTTGATTCTCGACGTCTTGGGCATCGCCCAAACGGCGGGGGTCGTCTCGGAGGTGCGCGACCGGCACCTAGGCCAATCCGTCGCCGTGGGCCAGGAATCCAAGGACGCCTTGGAAACCTTGCTCCTCTTCGGTTTGGGCAGCGACCAGCGCATGGCCATCGCCTTGTCCACGGTTGCCCGCCTTGAAGAGATTCCGACAAAGTCCGTCGAAAGGGCCGACAACCATGAAGTCGTTCAGTACCGGGGCGACATCATGCCCTTGATGTTCCTCAATCGCGTGTTGCCCGGGGCTTCGGCGGCGCCGGCCGCCGCCGAAATGCTGCAAGTGGTCGTTTACACCGAAAAAGGCCGCAGTGTCGGCTTGGTTGTCGATCACATCCTGGATATTGTCGAAACCGCGCTGACGGTGCAACGCACGGGTCAACGCACCGGCATTCTCGGCTCGGCGGTCATCCAGAATCGCGTGACCGACGTGCTCGACATCCCGAGCCTCCTTGGGGCGGCTGATGCAATGCTCCTCGAACGTCAACACGAGCATATCCAAGAACGCCAACAAGAGCGCCAACACGAACGCCAAGAGGCCTTGGCCGTTTAGATTCGTTCTGATGGGAGTAACTCACCGTGTCCGTCAATCGTCAGCTTTGCACTTTCTTCCTGGACGGCCTTTACTTCGGCGTGGACGTTCAAAAGGTCCAGGAAGTGATCCGCTACCAAGAGATGACGCGCGTGCCGCTGGCGCCGCCGGTGGTGCAGGGCCTCATCAACTTGCGAGGCCAAATCGTCAGCGCCATGGATTTGCGGCGGCGGCTCGAATTCAGCGACCGACCGGTCGGTCAGTTGCCGATGAACGTGGTCGTGCGCACCGAAGACGGCCCCATGAGTTTTCTCGTCGATGAGATCGGGGACGTGATTGAAGTGGAGGAGGATACCTTTGAGCGCCCGCCGGAGACCTTGCACGGGCTTGCCCGGGAGTTGGTTCAGGGCGCCTACAAGCTCAAGGATCGACTGCTCTTGACTCTCAATACCGACCGCGCTGTGACTCTCGCGACGGACAAGAAAGACTGACACCAAGGAACCTTTCCCCAAGGAACCTTTCCAAGGAACTTTACCAAGGAACACACGCTAAGGAACACACGCGATGTTGCATGTCGTTTCGACCATGGTTCTGGTGTTGATCGGACTGGGTTTGTATTACCGGCGTCAGACCAGCATTCATTGGAAGTTGATGACCGGCGCTTTCGTGACCGATTTCGCGCTCGTGCTCTACATCGAGCTGACGCGGCATGCCGTCGAGGCCACGGTGACACAAGTGAGGCCGTTTGTTTGGTTCCATGCCGCGATCTCAACCACGGTGCTTGTCCTCTACGTTGTTCTTATTACTTTGGGCCGACGACTTGCAACGGTCCCCGCAACCGCCGCAAGGTTGAGCCTGGATCACAAGCACCACCAAACGCGTAGTCTCCATCGCAACCTAGGCATGACGTTCTGCGTTTTTCGCATGATGAATTACGCGACGGCTCTAATGCTTTGAGCCGCCTTATTCTTCGCGCTGTTGAGGGGCCCCCAGGCTCTCCTCGCACGCACGGTAGTTTCGCCTCAACAGGAGAATGGCTCCCATGACTTGGTTCAAGAACCTCAAAACGTCCGTGAAACTGTTCTCTGCCTTTGCCGTCATGGCCGCGCTTGTGGGCATCGTCGGCTGGTTCGGCATACGCAGCCTCGCGAGCGTCAATGAAAACCTTGAGAACGTCTATGAGGTCCAGTTGTTGCCTTGCCTGGATCTGACCACGATGCGCGGGAACATGCACAAGCAGCGGGGCAACGTTTGGCGGGCGCTTTCGGAAAAGGACAAGAAAGAAATCGAAACGACGCTGGAGGAAAACCAGAAACTCGTTCGCGAAATGACGCAACTCAAGGACAGGTTCGAGCCTACGATCCACGCCGAAAGCGTGCGGGTGGCTTTCAACCGGTTCAAGGACGCCGAACGAGAGTACTATCAGTTACGCGAGGACAAAGTTCTGAAGCCTTTCTTGGCGGGCGACCTGCAGCAAGCTTTCAAAGCCGCGAACGAAATGGGCGCCCTCTACAAGAACGCCATCAATGCGATCAATGCCACGATCGATGCGAAGACCGAAATCGCCAAGAGCAAGTTCGAGCATTCCCAGGAAGTCTACGCCAGCACCCGGACAACGGCATTGGCTTCCGTCGCCATCGGCATTCTTTTCGCCATCGGAATCGGTTGGGTGATCGCGCGCCTGATCACCAAACCCCTCGTTCAGTCCATTGCTGTCTGCGACGCGGTGAAAGCGCGCGACTTCAGCAAGCGTGTCGATCTCGACACCAGGGATGAATTGGGGCAAATGGCCCAAGCCCTGAACGATATGGTCGGCCAACTGAAGATCGCCGACGAAGCTCAGAAAAAGCAGCTGGAGCAAGCCACGGCCATGGCGCGGCAAGGCGCCATGCTCGAAAGCATGACCGCCAGCATCACCTACGCCGATCGCGAGGGCAAGATCACCTATATCAACCCCGCAGCCATGCAGATGTTCAGGAAGATCGAGAAGCACTTGCCGGTCCGGGTCGAACAGTTGCTCGGCCAATCGATCGACGTCTTTCACAAGAATCCCGCCCACCAACGCCGCATCATCAGCGATCCCAACAACCTCCCGTACCGCGGCCAAGTCGCTGTCGGCGGCGAAACGTTCGACCTGGTGGTTTCGGCTATCTTCGACCAGAACAAGCAATACATCGGCAACCTGGTCTCCTGGGAGGTCGTCACCGAGAAGCTCGCCAAAGATCGGCAGATTCTGGAGAACGGCGAGCGCGAGAAAAAGGCGGCCGACGAACTCCGCGCCAAGGTGGACAGCATTCTCGGCAACGTCAATGGGGCGGCGACCGGCGATCTGACCCAAGTCGTCCAGATCAGCGGTGAGGACGCCATCGGCCAGATGGGTGAAGCCTTCGGGACGCTCCTGGGAAACTTGCGTGGCAGCATTGGCTCAATCTCCCATAACGCGACCGCCCTGGCCAGTTCGTCAGAGGAACTGTCATCGGTGAGCACCCAAATGAGCGCCAACGCCGAAGAGACTTCCGCCCAGTCCGGCGTGGTGTCCGCCGCCGCCGAACAGGTCAGCAAGAACGTGCAGACGGTGGCCACCGCGGTTGAAGAGATGAGCGCCAGCATCAAGGAAATCGCCAAGAACGCTGGCGAAGGCGCCAAGATCGCCTCCAACGCCGTCCAGGACCAACCTCTTGGCCTTAAACGCCACTATCGAGGCGGCACGGGCCGGCGAGGCGGGCAAGGGATTTGCCGTGGTCGCCAACGAAGTCAAGGAATTGGCCAAGGAGACCGCGAAGGCCACGGAGGACATCAGCCAGAAGATCGAGGCCATCCAGGGCGATACCAAGGGCGCCGTCGACGCGATCAAGCAGATCAGCGGCATCATCACCCAGATGAACGACATCTCCAACAGCATCGCCGGGGCCGTTGAGGAGCAGTCGGCGACGGCAAGCGAGATGGGTCGCAACGTCGGTGAGGCCGCCAAGGGCGCCGGTGAAATCGCGCAAAACATCACGTCGGTGGCCAAGGCGGCCCAGGACACCACGCAAGGCGCCGGCAACGTGCAGCAGTCGGCCGGAGAATTGTCGCGCATGGCGGCCGAGCTGCAGCAGTTGGTCTCCCAATTCCAGTTTGAGGAGAACAACGCCGGCAAGCTCGCCGGCGCCGACGCGTCCAACCGTCGGGCGGCATCGAGCCCTGATGGGTCTGGAGACAGCCACAACGGGTCAAACGGCCATTCCCGTGCCACCAGAAAAGCCAAGGTTGCTGTCGCGAGCCGCCGCTAATCAGGGAAGGAAATGTGATGAGGAATCTTCGTGTCTCAACGAAGCTCATGCTGATCATCGGCGCGAGCGTCTCCTTGGCGCTCGCGACGACTTTCCTTCAGCTCTACCGGCAAGCGGTGCAGAGCGCCAACTGGCGCGCTCTGCTTGCCAATCAGGTCCACCAGCGCGAGCTGGCGCGCAAGGTCCAGGTCCATTTCAAGCTCCAGGTGCAAGAGTGGAAGAACGTCTTGCTGCGCGGACACGATCCTAAGGACTTGCAAAAGTACAAGAAGCAGATGTTGCAGCAAGAAGAAATCGTGCGGAAAACCGCACACGAAATGCAGAGTGAGATTACCGACGCCGAGCTGCTCGCTCTGGTCGCCGATTTTGAGAAAGGCCACGCCAAATACAACCAGAGCATCCAGCAAGCGCTCGCGGTCTTTGAGGGCTCGAACGGCAACGATCCCAAGGCCGCCGACAAGCTGGCGAAAGGCCAGGACCGGGCTCCTAACGAAGTCATCGACCGGCTTGCCGACCAGCTCGGCCAGCGTGTCGCGGAATTCACTGCCGCCCAGGAAAGCGCGGTCGCGAAGGAACGGTGGCTTATCGGAACCGTGAGCTGCCTCATTTCCTTGGTGGTTCTCGGCCTGGCTCTGTTTCTCAGTCGCGGCATTTCCCGTCCGCTCATAAAGACGGTCGAGGTATTGGAAGAGGTTGCGAAGGGCGACCTGACCAAGCAAGTGGAGGTGAACGGTAAAGACGAGATCGGCCGCATAGCCGTGGCCTTGAACGCGGCCATCGTCTCGCTGCGGGAAGCGGCCGAGCGGCAAAAGAAACAGTTGGAACAAGCCACCGCCATGGCGCGGCAAGGCGCCATGTTAGAAAGCATGACCGCCAGCATCACCTACGCCGATCGCGACGGCAAGATCACCTATGCGAATCCGGCTGCCTTGCAAATGTTCAAGAAAATCGAGACTCACCTGCCGGTGCGGACCGAACAGTTGGTCGGCCAATCGATCGACATCTTCCACAAGAACCCCACCCACCAACGCCGCATCATCTCCAATCCCAACAACCTACCCTACCGCGGCCAAGTCACCATCGGCGGCGAAACCTTTGAATTGGTGGTCTCGGCCATCTTCGATCAGAACAAGGAATACATCGGCAATCTGGTCTCTTGGGATTGCGTTACTGAAAAACTCGCCAAGGATCGGCAGATTCAGGAGAACAACGATCGCGAGAAGCAAGTCGCCGACGAACTGCGCGCCAAGGTAGACAGCATTCTCGGCAACGTCAACGAGGCGGCGAGCGGCGATCTGACCCAAGTCGTCCAGGTCAGCGGTGAGGATGCCATCGGCCGAATGGGAGCAGGCCTGGATAAGCTCCTACAAAACTTACGCGGCAGCATTTCCTCCATCGCTCAAAATTCCACGGCCCTGGCCGGCTCCTCGGAAGAACTGTCTTCGGTAAGCACGCAGATGAGCGCCAACGCCGAGGAGACCTCGGCCCAGTCGGGCGTGGTGTCCGCCGCCGCCGAACAGGTCAGCAAGAACGTGCAGACGGTGGCCACCGCGGTTGAAGAGATGAGCGCCAGCATCAAGGAAATCGCCAAGAACGCTGGCGAAGGCGCCAAGATCGCCTCCAACGCCGTCCAG
>JACPZP010000111.1 GCA_016195405.1 Planctomycetota bacterium
CTTTCTTGTTCGTGTCCTTGAAAGCGACTACACTTCAAAGACGCGGAAAAGCCAAGGGATTTCGAATTTTTTTGAAGAATTCTTGAACGGACGACAGGATTACGCTTGGTTAGGGCCTAGCTTTGTCCCCAAGATTGAGCAAGAATGATTCCTTGTCATTGCTCGGTCCGGAAATCTCGTCCGAAAACCAATCCGCAAAATTCGTGGGAACTTCGACGTTGTAAGTCTTCGACGCGCTTACGAGATTTCCCACCCGGTCTTTCATCGACGGGTAAACCGCCGAGCGATGGTTAACGCCCGGAGTCGCCAGATAGGCGAACGAAAAAAGGTACGACTCAGAGAAGATTCGCAGTCCTAGAAAGTCGCAAAAACTCTCCTCGCATTGTTTCAGCGCCCAAGTATAAGCCAGAGAAAGATCTTGAGCTGCAAAAAGATCGTTCAGGTCTTTGCCGAAAAGCTGTTTATACTCGTCTTTGCGATTTGTAGCCTGCTCCTTGATGCTCATTTCGATGATGGGTCTAAACTTCTCGTCCAGTTTTTGACTCTGCCAGGTCGTGTGTCCAAGCTCATGACCGGCCAGAGGCACCAAGAGCGGGTTACCAGATTCTGAAGCCGGTAGGCCTAGCAATACGAAACCAGGAAGAACTGGGATCGGCTTGTATACGTGAGGCGAGAAATTCCATTCGGACGAGACGATCAACTTGGTGTCGGGTCCCAAAACTTTGCGCGCCAAACTCAGTAATGGTCCGAAGATCTCGAAGCTGTTGCGTAAATTGGTCGAGCGTAGGATAAAGCCAAGCAATGGAAGGTAACGAAAAATCTGCAAGAGCGATTCAGAGCACACAGTTTGTATTACATCGGCCTTGTTACCCTCAGTCAAAGACATCAAAAGCGTTAACCGATCTTGAATCACACGTTCGAGCTGTACCAGCGCTTCGCGTGAGTGGTCGTACGGAAAGTCCGCATCCTTGAGGCCGTTGATTTCATGGAGAACAGCACGGAGGCGCCGACGGGCGAATTCAAGTGGCAACACGCTTTCTAACTCCAATTTTCATCCGAGGACTGCATTTCAAGGTCTGACTGCTCGTGTGCCACTACGCTTTTTGCAAGGTGGGTACAGAACGTCCTGAGTACTGCCAGCCGCGGCTTGTCCGAAGTAGACTGAGATTCTTGAAGATCGTTGGCAAGCCGCCACGCCTCCGACGCGAGTTCCGGCAGAGTGTGGACTTTCGGAATTCCGCTTGCCGCAATTGCATTGCTGAAGACCGAGACTGTCGCTGGATCCATCAATGATCGTCGGTCTTCACCGCCCTCAATTTCCTCCGTGCTGTGCGCGAGTCGCTCACCAAGCGACTTGACGGCTTGCAATTCGGAGGACTTGCCCAACAACAAGTTGTCAAGTTCGACTGCGGCTTGGGAGGCCAAGAATGACAAACCGGGATCAAAAGCGTTCAAGTATTTCGTCACCACTCCATTTTTTGAATTGGTAGCCATATCAGCACCTCCTTTACAACCGACACGTTCCATCGACGCTGAATTGGACGGTTGCAACAGAAAACAACTCCTTTCAATAGATCGGTTGGGCGAACCCGCTAACACTCATTTTTCACGTTTTGCGTAGTCTACCGTCCCACTTTCCGATTGCAAGGATGGACCGAAAAAAGTTCCAACCTCCCTTTTAACCACGACAAAGCCACCGGAGCTGCAGCGCCTCTCGCGTGTCCGTCTCCTGCCAGCACTACAGGCGCGGGAAGGCTAGTGCCCGGCCAATACCTCCAAATCCGCAAACAGCGTCGGTTGCAAACTCTCGTATTCGGTTTGCTTCACCTTGAGGTAGGCCCACGGCTTGCCGGTCAACGTCGTGGCGTTCTCGCACCAGAGCAAGGCCGCACGGTCTTTGTATGCCACGTTCACGTCTTCCATGCCCTTCGTCTCTGCCAAAAAATGATGACCTTCCGTGGTAACTAGGACGAAATCGGGTTCGTAGTGGCGCAGGTTGCCACTGGCGTCCGTGTATTCGATGATAAACGCGAACCGTTCCGGCAACTTGGCGAATCGCTCCACGTCGTCGGCGTTTTCGAGGAACCGGGCGAACTCCGCTTCAAACTTGTTCGCGCACGGCACCAGATTGAAAACGCATTTCGCAGCCTTAACGGTGGCGCGGGACCAGGGGAATTTCGGCGTTTGCGACAACTGTCGGCCGGCGTTGAGAAGTTGCGGCTGCAATTCCTCCACTACCACGGCCCGCAGTGCTTGCACGAAAGTCTTAATCGTGACGTACTGCGCGACATTGCTGCCGATGGCCTTGACCATGTCCGGCGTGTCGATGTTGACCGGGCCGCCGAACGCTTTGCGTTCCAGAAAATCCCGCACCTTCGGGACCAGGTCCGCGAATTGCGACGGCAGCTTCACTTCCTGCGCGATGCGCCGCG
Source organism: Planctomycetota bacterium (assembly GCA_016195405.1). Classification (GTDB taxonomy): domain Bacteria; phylum Planctomycetota; class Planctomycetia; order Gemmatales; family Gemmataceae; genus JACPZP01. The sequence goes on from JACPZP010000111.1 coordinate 2,433, forward strand.
CGTAGTAACCGATCACCTCGGCCGCCGTCTGCGGCGCCGGAATGGTGTAGTCGCGTTCGATGATTTTCTGGAGGGTTAGCAGGTCGTAGCCTTCGTAACGGAAGTTCCGCGCTTCCTGGTCGGTTTCCTTGCGCGGAAGCACGGGACAGGAGAACGAGGCCACGTCGAGAGCAGTGATTTCTTCGGCCAGCGATTTCTTGCGGGAGAGGATCGGGCTTAGCACAGGCAGCGCAATGTCCTTGTCGAGTTTCTTTTCGTCGGGCCCAATGGTGACGATTACCACCTTGTCCTTGCCAACCTCGAATGTGTCGAGCTGCAAGTCTTCTTCCCTTTCCAGCTTCTCGACAAACTCGATGAACTTCTTGTTTCCGATGACATCGACGCGCTCCGTGTAGCCCGTCCCTTGGTCGCGGAACATGAGCCGCAGGCCCCGGCCGACCGTCTGTTCGGGTAAAATGTTTGCCTTGGCTGTGTAAGGCCGCAGGCCAACGATTACCGTCACGCCTTGCACGTCCCACCCTTCCCGCAGCATGACGACGCTGACGATGCAATTGACCGGGCTTTTCTCATCATCCACGTTGCGGGCGACGTACCGGGCTTTGTCGAGGTCTTTTTTGGATACTTCGCCGCTCTTGTCGGTGTGAATCACTAGCAGCCGGTCGGCGCCGAACTCTTCCGGGTATTTCTTTTGAAGCCAATCGCCCACGTCGTCGGCCTCCGTGGTGTCGTTCATCATGACGAAGAGCACGGGCTTTCGATTCAGCGGAGCGAGCTGGTCGCGGTATTCCCTCCACCGCTCGACGCCGGCCGCCAGGTAGGCTTGATACCGTACGCTGGCAATATCCGACCTTTGTTCCTGAATCCCTTTCGCCAGTCCCTTTAGCGGCCGTTTCACGATGCCGTCGAGGATCGCTTGCTTGAGCGGATAATCGAAAACCGTCCACGAAAACAACTGGCCCTTGGTGTGCCGCGGCGTCGCCGTGAAATCGAACTGCGCGGCCAAACCGCCCGTCACGTCCGCGTGCAGCCGGCGGACGGTTTGATTCCACTCGCTCTCTTCATCGTGTGTATGGTGGGCTTCGTCATTGACGACTACAAGGGGCTCTTGGCGCGCCACCAAGCGGGGAATGAAATCCTCGACTTCCATTCCGGCCGCCGGCGGCTTTGGGCCAAGCATGGCCGTCATAACCTCCGGTTCGCCGCTGTTCTCCGCCTTCGATTCGTAGAGCTGGTGAATGTTGGTGAGGTAGAGCGCGCCCGTTGAGCTGGCCCGTTCCGCTTCGCCGCGCATGTAGCACTGGAAATCCCAGAAAATCCGCAGCTCGTCGGGTATCACGGGGTCAAGTTGAAAGACGCGGCCCCCGCCGAAGTCGGTGCGCAGCCGCTCGAAGACGATCACGTTGGGAGCGATGAGCAGGAACGCTTTGGCGTAATCGTCGCTCGCTTCGGCCACAGCGTTGAAATACTGCCAGGCAATCGCCAGCACCATCACCTTCGTCTTGCCGCTGCCCGTCGCCATCTTGACGCAGTAGCGGGCGAAATCGTCGTACTGGAGCAGTTTCAGTTCCTTGACGTGGGCGTAACTCTCGATCAGGCCCTTTTGATTGCGAACCCTGGCGATTTCAAAAAGGTAGATCAGCGTTTCGACGGCGTAGCGCTGGGACCAGTGGTAAGCAAACTTGCGGCCGTTCGCCAGGCGATGGTCGGTGTGAAACCAGTAGTTTAGCAGCTTGCGGCTTGTTTCGGTTGCGCCCTGGTATCCACCGTCGCGCCATTGGCCGACCTTTTCCCGGATAGCTAGAACACACGGCGCCGTGGTGACACTCACGTCGAAAAGTGTCGGATTCGCGGAGCTTGTCTTGCGTTTGCCCATCTGGCAATTCCTCACTTCGCCTTAACCTTCACGGTCTTGGTGGTATCGTTGCCCAGAATGTCGATAACCTTGACGACGATGCGATACTCGCCGGCTTCGGCGTATTCGTGCGCTGTTTCGAGGGGTAGCTTGTTGTCTTTGCGTGTGCGGAACGCCTGCCATTGGTTGTGAAAGGTGTCGCTTTTGTTGTCCCAGTCCACTGCCCAGTAGTCGATCCACTGCGACCAGTGCTTGACGGCTTGCCGCACGTCCTCGGGCACGTCGTCGGGCGGAATGACGAAATCACTCAAGGTGAGCGTCACTTTCTGCCCCTTGGTCTTGACGCCCACCGAGAGCGCGGCCAGCTCGAAGAACTTGATTTCGCCTTGCTCGACGGCCCGCTTGTCCATCACGTCGCGGGGAATGCGCTTGAAGGCCATCAGGATGTTGGCGTCGTGAGCTTGTTGTTTGGCGACTTCGTTCAGCTCGAAGGCGAAGTCCCAACCCAGAACATCGACGCCGTTCGTCGTGGGTGCGTCCTTGCCGGTTCCCATAGCTTTCTTGAACTCGACCGCGATTTGCTTCACGTCACCGACGGTGACCGGTGCCTCGACGCCGCCGACGTGGACCATACGGCCCCCCTTGACGCCGTGCAGCCAGGTCCGACCGCTGATCGGAGTGGCGCTATACAGTTTCAGGATGAACTCGACGTAGCCCCGGTGCCGTTGGTCCGCTTGTCCGGGCGTTTCCGGTCCGTCCTTGGCGAATTGGCCGGTCTGCCAGAGCTGGCGTTCGTACTTGCCCAGGTTTTGCACTACGAACGGCCGCACGCCTTCGATGCACAAGAGCCGCTTGCGGGTTGTGTGAATGGCGAATCGGCCCAAATCGCACGCGATCCAACGGCGGTTCAGTTTCTCCGCAACGGCGGCTGTGGTGCCGCTGCCGGCGAAGCAATCCAATATAAGGTCACCTTCGTTGGAGGAAGCCTTGATAATGCGTTGAAGAAGGGCTTCGGGTTTTTGGGTCGGAAAATCCAAACGCTCCTTTGCCATTGGGTTAACAATGGGTATGTCCGTCCAAATGTTCTGAATCACCTGCCCTGGATAGGTATCTTCATAGATTTTGCGGTAAATCCTTCCTTTGTTTTCCTTTGGCATGACGAGTTCATTATTCTGGAACATTTCTTCCATTCGCTCTTTCGAGTAGAGCCAGCCCAAAGGGGGTGATTCAACACCGTGAAACCTGTATTGGAGATTGGGGCGATTCAGCGGATTGACTAACGGAGACTTGCGGTACTTTCGTCCGTCACCATCATCACAAGTAAAGCGCTCTTGGATGTACTGCCGTGTATTTGCGTCTTCTTTGGAAAACTCCGGGTTGAAAACATAGTCAGGAGATTTTGAATAGTAGAACAAAGTGTCATTGGTGATACCGAATTGCTTGGACAACCACGCAGATGCCTGTTTTCGACGCCACACGATTTCATTGATGAAGTTCTCTGGTCCAAACACTTCATCCAGGATCGCCCTGGCGTAATGCCCGACGTGCCAATCGAGATGCACGTAAATGCAACCAGTTTCCGCCAGCAATTCGTGAAGCAGTACCACTGTCTCGTAAAACCATTGCAAATACGAATCAATCCCACGCCCCCAAGTGTCACGGTACGCCTTTTGCTCGATAATGCTTGGCTCTTTGGTAAATGCAATGGCGTCGCTGTCTTCCTCGTCAGCGTCGGGAACGCTGGCCGTAAACGAAAAATCGGCCCCGGTGTCAAACGGCGGGTCAATGTAAATCAGGTTGACCTTGCGGGCAAACTCCGGCAAAAGCGAAGGCAATACGTATTTCTTGTCGCCCCATATCAGGCGGTTCCGCCAGGGCTTTTCCTGCTCCGCCAGCTGGAACAGGCTGCGGCTGCGGTCCTGCACCGATTCGTTTACCGTCTCAATGGTTTGAAACGGCAACGCCACTCGCAACGCTGCAACGCGGTTGCCCTTGGCGTCGTACTTGCCGTCCCAGATCAACTCGGTTTTCGTGGGCATGGGTTCAAGGTTGGTAAAGGGATGCCGTTGAGAAACACCGCGTTAGCATTGTCTTTCGCGGTCGCCGCGTCAAGCGGCGGACCGCGTTTCTTGTCCTTTCTAGGAAACACACACGCGGGGGGGATTAAATCTCTGGCATCGCGAGCCGTAGACCGCTCGCCACGGTGCGCGAATTATCGCGAAATTGAGGTAGGGGGGCCTAATCCGAGATCCGGCTTCTAGAATCTCACCATCGGGAGCGCGGGAGTCATGACCCGCGAGGCCTGCCCCTGTCGTTGTTTTCCTCGACTCCACACGGCGGCAGGGCAGGCTTTGCCCGAAGCGTGGAGTCAAACCAGGTGAAATCGGAGCGAATCCGCGCCCTGTTTGAGGAATTGACCCCTAGCGGCAGGGAAATCGTATTACTTGAACTTGCAAAGCGCTTCTGTCGCGAGAATTCCGCTGAGCGAATAGGCTATGTTGTCGGCCAGATCGGGTCTTTCCCTCACTTCATGTCCCCTGAAGAATTGGAGTCCCTGCGAAAGTTTGAGCGGTACCTTAACGCGCTGCCTGATGAACAGGTCGCGATTATTGACGACGAAGAAATGCGGATCATCCATGAAGCGGCAGCTGAGGAAGAGCGAAAAAGAAAGGAACGGCTGATACGTAATACAGAGGAGGGGGAAGTTGGCAGGTCGTGCTATGCGATGCTTAAGGGAATCGAATGCCTGATTGAATCTTCGAAGCGTTCGTTCAGTCGAGCGGAAGCAGCACGTTTCTTGAATAAGAGTCCGAGTCAAATTTCACGAGCAATTGCGTCTAGGAATCTTGAGAGTAACGGGAAAAAACGAACGAAATTCCTAAAGGTTCGAAGAAAAAGCTTACTTGCCAGGGCGCTTGAAATAGCCGGTAAACTCGCTGAAAGGTGCAAGTCACCGAAACTCATTTCCGAAGTAAGTCGTCTGAAAACGCGTGCATTTCCCGTGCATTTGATTCCGGATTGACCCATTTATTATAGTTGCCTGTCGTTAGCTAACTACTCGGGGTAGACAGGCAATGAACTCACAGCACATAACCGTAGGCAAACTCGCCAGTCAGCTAAAAGCCCCACCGTGGCTCGTCCGCCGCATCGTGGACAGCCTAAGCGGAAGTGAAATCCAGCGCGCTGGCCTTTATCGGCTTGTACCCCTTTCGCTTGTTGACGGGATCAAAGCCGAACTCGCTAAGCGGAAATCCCATGCGCAAAAGACACCTGAGAAATCAAATGCTGACCGAAATGCGTGACCAGCTTTCTCCGTCGATGCCAGGGAAGGCGACCCTGGAACCGCTCCTAGTCGATGCCCGGTGCGCCGCTGCCATGCTTTCGATTAGCCCGGCGACCTTCTGGCGCTGGGTTTCTTCTGGCGAGCTGGGCCCGGCGGGAATGAAAAAAGGCGGGCGGCGTCTTTGGGCCCTGGCCGAATTGCGCGCCTGGGTTGTTGCGGGAATGCCCGACCGTCTTGCATGGACCGCGCAGCGAAACGGCCAGGGTTAAGGGTCCTGGCCGTTTGGTCACTCATGGCCGCGGCTGTCGGCGCCAGCTTGTCAGGCTGGTAGTGTCGGCTGGCAGCCCGGCCTCCCCATACTGGGAGTTGCTTCATTCATGTTAGCCGGCACGACGCCATCGAGCAACGGTAAGCTCACGGACGCCCAAATCAGAGCTGCCGAGCTGCGCATCTTGGACGCGACCGACCTGCCGGCACTAAGCACGGACGAGCTAGAGCGGCTTGCCAAAGATGACCCGGGCGCAATCCAGAAGTGCGACGAGAAACTCTACTGCGAGGGACCGCCGACGTGTTCGCCGGAGCGCCTTTGCTGGAATTGTGTGAGCAGACGGCGATACCTCTGGCTGTGCCTGCATCGCCTGGAACACGGTCGAGCGCGCCATCCATCGGAACAAGCCGAAGCCCAACCACCGTCGGAGCTGGGCATTATTCTTTCGACTGTGACGCCGTCAGCGGTTAGTTGGCTTTGGCCTGGACGAATCCCCTTGGGCAAGTTGTCGATCCTGGACGGCGACCCCGGCCTTGGTAAGTCGGTCCTATCGCTTGACCTGGCCGCGCGTGTTTCACAAGGGATTGCCATGCCTTGCGGGGCCCCATGCCAGGCCGCCGGCGTTGTCATCTTGACCGCGGAAGACGGCTTGGACGATACGGTCGTCCCGCGGCTGGAAGCGGCCGGCGCCGATCGCTCTCGGATACTGGCCCTGGATAAAGTGCCCGCGCTGGAACCTGTCGGGACCATGCGGCCGCCGTCGATTCCGCAGGACGTGCGTTTTATCCGCGACGCGATTCGCCGCGTTGACGCCGCCCTGGTCATTGTCGATCCGCTCATGGCGTACTTGGTCGATGTGAACGCTCACCGCGACACCGAAGTAAGGCAGGCTCTTTGGCCACTGGCCGAAATCGCGGAACAAACCGGCGCCGCCGTGCTTGTGATTCGGCATTTGAACAAAGCCGGCGCGGGAAGTCCGATCTATCGCGGCGGGGGTTCCATCGGCATCATCGGCGCAGCGCGGTCAGGCTTGCTTGTCGCGCAAGACCCGGACAACCCAGACCGCCGCATTCTTGCCTCTACCAAGTGCAATCTTGCCAAGCTTCCCGAGGCCCTGATCTACGGGCTTGACACCGCGCCCAACGGTGCCCTGCGCGTGGGTTGGAAGGGAAAAAGCGCCCACACGGCGGAAAGCCTCTTGGCCGCCCCAAGGGATGATGAGGACCGATCCGCTATCGACAATGCTGCCGATGTTCTCCGGTCTGTCTTGGCTGACGGGCCGCTTTCCAAAAAAGAGGTAGAAAAGGAAGCCCGCGCCGCCGGCATTTCGGAGAAGACCCTCGCCAGGGCCAAGGCGCTTGTGGGTATCAAACCTCGCAAGGTAGGGTTCGGCGCCGGTGCGGTTTGGAAGTGGTTTTTGCCCTCGCAAAGCCCGTGAAAACGACGAAGGCGGCCAAGCCCCAGGTTTGACCATCATCGCGGAAAATGGACCAATGAAAGAACGAAACGGGCCGATTTCCCAATGTTCTAGGCGAAGGCGGCCAAAACCGCCGAAGAAGGCCAAGCTGCGAAGAAGGCCAACGGCTTGACCATCTTCGCGAACGAAGCCTGGGCGGCGCGTTCAATAATGAAAGAAAGTGGACACCGCCTGCTGTTCCCCTACCAGTCGCGGGCGACGCGTTCACGGAAGGACCCGCAAGGCGCGGCCGATTGCTGACCGGACAAAACGAGCGCCTAGAAAAGGGGGTGCTCAAGAGGTTGTGCAACTTGGAAGTTTTGGATACCTGCGGAGGACAAGAAACGCACCGTACAATCCATGCGCCAACGACTTTGAACGCATAACTAATGGCGCGCATAAAGTTGGCGCGCCCCGCAACAGGGAATCGACGCGTAAAAGGAGCGGGAAACGACGCAAGATCATGACATGCAAGAACTTCGCACGGCCGCTGCGGGCCCTTTCCCGCGAAAGCGTGACGAGGCTTTTCCGAGAACTATTGATGTTGCACAAGGTAAGGAATGCTAAGGTCGCCAAGCGTTAAAAGCTGGGGAATCCTGAGTTGGAACGCGTTGGCTAAAGGTGGCGCGCTCCGCAAGAAACCGGCGCGTTGCACTAGCAGTAAAAAATAGCAATTGGAGGCTCAATCACGATGCCCGAATTCCCCCCCGGCGTTCACCTGAAAGGCGGCCAAACCGCCGCCGTAACTCATGCCCGAATGGCGCGGGAGTTCTACGCGCCGATCATCCCCGTGGTTCTGGAGCTACGCCGGCAGGGGCTCTCGCTTCGAGCCATTGCACGTGAGCTTGACCAGCGGGGAATACGCATGCGCCAAGAGGCGGAAGAGCTGGAGTATTGCAGAAAGTTTCAGATTCGGCAGAAACCAATGCGACGGCCTTGGAACGCGAGCCAGGTTCGTCGGATACTGGCACGTGCCGCGAGGGAAGGTATTGGCCCGAGCCCCGGTGATTCGGTGCGAACAACCGGACACTAACGGGCGCATACCATGGCGCGCATAATGGGACCATCGAAGCGAGGACAAAGTCATGCCCGAGCCCGCGAAGCAACAGGAACACCGGGAAGAGGCCAAACGCCTGGCCCAGCTGCCACGGTCCGACCAGCGGGAGCTTATCGCCATGCACCGGGCCATTGCAAAGGATCCCAAGGTGCCGAAAGCCGAGCGTCGCGCCGGCTTGGCGCGTGCGGACTCCCTGGAAAGACTTCTCAAATTGACCGGGAAGAAGGAAAGAGAAAAGTAAACGTACTCTTGACTGACCGTTGAAGAGTGTGTAATATCCCTGTAAGGCAATCGCAGTCTTGTCAGGGGAATGAACATGACGGCCGCTATCGGTTACATGCGGGTTAGCACGAAGGGACAGGGGGAAAGCGGATTAGGTATCGAAGCACAACGGGCAGCCGTGGAAGCCTACGCCAAACAAAACGGGGCAACGCTAGTGATGATGTACACCGAAGTTGAGAGCGGCAAGCGGGCAGATCGGCCCGAGCTGGCGCGGGCGTTGGCCCATGCCCGCCGCATCAAGGCAACGCTCGTTGTAGCGAAGTTGGACCGTCTAGCCCGCAACGTCGCCTTTCTCTCGGCCCTAATGGAAAGCAAAGTGCCGTTTGTGGCTTGCGACAATCCCCACGCGAACCGGTTGACGCTGCATATCCTGGCCGCTGTCGCCGAGGCCGAGGCCCTGGCCATTTCCCAGCGCACCAAAGCCGCGCTAGCCGCCTACAAGGCCCGCGGGGGCAAGCTGGGGGCGCAATTAGATCAATGCCGCAACCTGACCCAACAGGCCCGCAAGAAAGGGGCCGAGCGGGCCGGCCAAGCCGTCGCCCGCATCGCTGCCGAAGCATACGCGGACTTGGCGCCGATGATGGGTGCCTGGCGCGCCGAGGGGACGACGCTGCAAGGCATCGCTGCTCGTTTGAATGAGGAAGGCCATACAACCCGCCGCGGCAAGCCGTGGAATCCGGTGCAAGTGGCCCGCGTGTTGGAAAGGACATTGGGGTAGTTTCATGACTACCGATCCGATCATCGGCGAACGCCTTTTCACGGACGGAGTAACCCGCCCCGTCTATTGGGATTCGCGCGGCCAGTATGTCATCGACGGGAACGGGCAAAAGGTCTACGGGGTTTGGATTTTCCCGGCAGAGGAACCCGAGACCCCGCTTGTTATCCGCGAGCAGCCGGGGAAACCATGAAGCCAAAGAAAATCGGGTTCGCTTTGATCTTGATGCTTTGCGGTCTGGCAGTGGGATTCGCCCTCATGGGCTACAAATCACCCGGCATCGTTCAAGCCGTTCGCGCGCTTCCCGAGGCCGCCGCCGTGGACTATTCGGGCCCCGCCGATGCGCCGCTTATCATCGTTCACCTGCGCGACTGGCATTTTGTGCCAAAAGAGTTGGCCGACCTGGAAGGATTGGACTTTTCCGCCCTCTTGTCCACGGTGGAAAAGGTACAGGCTGACCAGTTGGGAATTGCCCGGTTCCTTGTCCGCGAGCATGGGGCGAAGGCTATCTACTGCGAAGGGCTTTCGGGGGAAGCTTTGCCCGCCCTGCGATTGCGGCTTGACCTACTTCGCGACATGGATGCCCTCGACAAAGCTGGGAAATTGGACCCAGCAGAAAAGGAACAAAAGCGCTCGCTCGCCCTTGAAGTTGGAACGCCCGGCCGCCTCTTAGCTTTGAAGGAAATCGTGGATGTTCTGCCCCTCGAAGATCAGAAAGCCCTTGAAGACGCCAAGCCCGAGGCCAAGGGCGGGGAGATCCTTTTCGATGCTGCCAAGGTAAAAGCAAGGCGAATTGCAATGGTTTCTCACTTGCCCGTAGAAGGGCTTGCCGTTGTCATCCTTGGCGGTTCCCACGATCTGGAACCTCATTTGCCGACTGGAACTCTTTATGTGAAAGTGACCCCTAAGAACTACCCGCAATAGAACTAACTTCGTTCCTTTGGCCGCGCTGGCGCCGGGGACTCGCAACCCCGGCGCTGGCCGGCCACTTGCGAGAAAGGACGGCATCGCGTGGCATCTCTCTTCCGCCCCACCGTTTCAACCTATGTTCTCCCCAATGGCAAACACCGCACGGTCGGCGGACAGCGCGTAACGAAGGATACACCTGGCGCCGTCAAGGTATCTCGGCCATCGGCAATCTACTACGGTCGTTACCGCGACGCGAACGGCAAGCCGCAGCGCGTACCCCTCTGTTCGGATAAGACGGCCGCCAAGCAAATCCTGGCCAAGCTGGTGACGGATGCAAAGCTGGCCGAGCACAACCTGGCGGGCGCGTTTGAAGCGCACCAGAAAAGGCCGCTGGCCGAACACCTGGCGGACTTCCGGACCGCGCTCGAGGCCAAGGGAACCACCGCCAAGCAAGTGCGGCTTGTGTGTGGCCGCGTGCGGCGCATCCTGGCGGGTTGTGGCTTTCGGAAGATACCGGACCTGTCCCCTTCGCGCGTGCAAGGATTTCTGGCGGACCTGCAAGCCCATCGCCCAGCACCGCCATCCATCGACGCGGCAAAGCAAGATTACACTCGCGAAGAGCTGGCGAAGGCCCTGGCAGTCAAGCCCGCGGCCGTTACCGCCATGGTCAGGCGCCATCGACTCGCAGCGGAAGGAAACGGGAAGGCCCGGCGATATCCCCGGGAGGCCCTGGAACTCCTCTTGGAAAAGCGGGCCATGGGGACGGGCCCGCAAACCGTCAATTTCTACCTGGCGGCCATCAAGCAATTCGCTACCTGGCTGGTGAAGGACCGGCGCACGGCTGACAATCCACTTGCCCACCTGGAAGGGAGAAGCTCTAGCGCCGATCGGCGCCATGACCGCCGCCCGCTTTCCGGAGATGACTTGCGGAAGATGCTACAAACGGCAAGGGCAAGCGCGGAGGACTTCCGCGGCCTAGACGGCCGGGCCCGGCATATCCTCTACGTTACGGCTTGCGTTACTGGCTTCCGTGCGAGCGAACTGGCCAGCTTGACCCCGGCCTCATTCGATCTGGAAGCCTTTCCGCCGCTGGTCATGATCCGGGCCGCTCATGCCAAGAATCGCCGGGCGGTTTCTCAACCGTTGCCGGCCTACGTCGCCTTTGCCCTTGGGGAGTTCATGGACTGCTTGGCGCCGGATGCCGCGCTTTGGCCGGGAAGCTGGAAGGACCGGGCCGCGGAAATGATCCGCATGGACCTGGAAGCCGTTGGCATCCCCTACGCGGTCGAGGGCCCCGACGGGCCCTTGTTCGCAGATTTTCACGCGCTACGCCATTCCTACGTGGCCCTCTTGGACCAGAGCGGCGCCAGCTTGAAACAGGCCATGCAGCTTGCCCGGCATTCGGATCCCAAGCTGACAATGGCCCGTTACGGCCGTGCCCAGCTTCACGACTTGGCCGCCGCCGTGGATAGGCTTCCTGCGCTCATGGGGCCCGATAGGGGAGCGCAGACCGAAGCCGTGGCCTTGGCACGCACTGGAACCGACGAAGGGGCCCCGCGCGCCGTTGACCGCGCCTTGACCAAACCAATGAGATTTCCTGCCCTATCCCTGATTACACATGACAATAGGACCGGAGAAGTGACAGAGGACTGTCAACGCATTTCGCCCGGAAAAACACTGGAAATGCGAGCGATTGAGAGCGATTGCGAAGCCATGATAAAAGTACCCCCGGCAGGACTCGAACCTGCGACCGGCGGTTTAGAAAACCGCTGCTCTATCCGCCTGAGCTACGGGGGCGCGTCCAAGGGCAAACAAGCGCGAACGAACCAAGCGCCGCTTCATTGAAACACATCCACTTCCAATCCTCAAGTCCCTTGCCGACAGTTGGTAGGGCTGTGCGCGCGCGGGCGCGCAATGCAATCCAAAAAACGCTTTCGCATCAATCAACGCGCTCGGAATGAAATTCGTTTCCGTAATCGACTTGATAACCTTCGTATCTCAATGATGATATAAGACCCGCGTTCGTGCGAGTGACGAATTTGCTTCAAGACGTTGCAAGCGATTTGTTTTCAACATGTTAAGGGATTCAGATCGATTACATAGCGCTTGTGGCACTCCGCTTGCGATTCAATCAACCTAGAACCTCAATGAAAAAAAAGCTTCGTGACGCTGCCATGCAGCAGGGAGTCAGCAATGAACAGGTTTTTCACGATCATCGCGATGGCGGGTTTGATCAGCTTCGTCGGCGCTCCTGTGGCCTATGCCCAACACCGCACCGGTGGGAACACCAGCGGCGGAAGCGCGAACGGTGGAAGCGCGACTGGGAGTTCAAACAGCGGTAACACGAATAGCGGAAACACAAACGGCGGCAACACGAACAACGGCGCTTCCAACAAGAACGCTAACGGCGCCAAATCCGTCGTGCTCAACACGAACACCACCTTCGCCAAAACGAACGCTGGCAATATGAAGGCGCTCAACACCAAAGTGGTTACCACCAAAACTGTCAACACAACCGCGACGCCGATTACCACCTTCAACAAGAGCAAAACAACGAAGCTTACCTCAACGAATACCGCCAAGATAACGGCCAGCAGCGTCGCAACCAAGCACATCGTCCGACGAAATCACTGGCGACACCACCGGCATCACCAGAACTGGTACTTTGCATTTTACGGTTCAGGCACGATTTACCGCGGCTGCTGGTGGCCCGTGTATTACCCGTCATGCTTCCCGCCCATTTACGTCGGCGACCAAGACGGCACTGGAATAGCCCAGACGACTGTCGACGCCGCAAGCGAAGAGGCCACCGAAACGGAATCCGAGTCGGAAACCGCTTCGGAAACCACCTCCGCCGAGACGACCTTCCAGGTGGAGCGGCAACTGAAGGTGGTGAATGAGACCAAGGAAGAGGTCGAATTCTTCATCCTCATGCACACTCTGGACGAAGGCAAGTGGTCGTGGGAGCCGGCCGCCCCAGGGTCGCCCAAGGAAACGATCAGCTTCGTCCTGGCCCCCGGTGAGGCGTTTGTGGTAGGCGAGGACAACGAACTTTTCACCGCCAACAAAATTCGCATCTGGGCCAAGTCAGCAACCAAGGAATGGCGGCAGTATGAAGGGACGGACCTGTGGCTGATCGACCTCGACGCTGTCGGCCAACGCCGCTACCAATCCGCGGAGATGCAAACCTATACGTTCCGGTTGCCCGAGTAGGCACCCGTGCAAACGAGCCTAATGCAGCCCCGAGTTCAACGTGAACTCGGGGCTTTTTTTCTTTTTACTCATCCCGTTCCCGCACGTTAAATTCCAGCTTCCACCGCTCCTTGCCGTCGCGGCTCTGACACCACAACTCCAGCGTGCCCACTTCGGTCACGCGGCTATGCAGGTGGACGGGGACGGTGCGGCCTTCTTTTCCAGGGGCTTCGAGCGTCGTGGCCAACGGGGTCAGCTCTTCGATTTGGTCTTGCCATTCTTCGATGAGAATGCCGGCGGTATCGCCCCGCCTCGTCGTGCTGCCGAGGAAGCGGAACTCGGCCGGCTCGCCGACGATGAGACCGAATTCTTGCGCGGGCAGTTCGGTTTCGGTGCCTTCCTCCATGCCGAAGGGGACGACGCAGAGGGCCTTCAGCGGCGGCGGGCTTCCGGGGACGGCGGGCAACGAGGTTTCGACGCCAATGTAGTAGGCCCTTGCCGTGCCGCCGCGAATGCGGATGCCTTTGCCGCGCCGCACCAGGCCGTAATAGGCGGCCCCGGCGGCGACGGCGCGGTCGAGATCGGTTCCCGGCAACTCGCGCACGCCCGTCTTCTGCCATTCGTTCAAGACTTCGAGCAGGCGCTGGCGCAACGGCCCGGCCTTGAAGACGCCGCCGTTGAAGAGCACCGCGCACGGCTGGCCGATCTTTTTGCGACCTTTTTTGGCGCCCTGCCGTTGCGTCAACACCTCGGCATTGCGACGAAGGAACTGGGCCAAGTGTTTCGAAACGCCCGGGTCGGCGGCGTAGGGCAGGCCGATCTCCTGCAGGCCCACCGTCCGCTGCTTCTGCGGCACGGCGTCGGTCGGGCAGTGCGGGAAGAAGCCGTCGACCAAGACCTTTTCCACGTCGGACCGGCTCAACTCGCCCTTGATGGCGCCGCCGATGACTTTGCTGCCGCGGCCCAGGACGGTGAACGGCGCCTTTTCGAGCTTCTTGTCGCTGAAGATGGTTTCCTTGGCGAGCCGGCAACTGTGCCAAAGCATGTGCATCTGTCCGGCGTCGAGCTTCACGCCTTTGATGGCGAATTGGGCGGCGGCGTGATGGGCCAAGGCGAGATCCATGTTGTCGCCGCCCAGGAGGATGTGATCGCCGACGGCCACCCGGGTCAGCACGAGCTGGCCGGCTTCCTCGGTGACGGCGATAAGCGACAAGTCGGTTGTGCCGCCGCCCAGGTCGCAGACGAACACCACGTCGCCGACTTCAACCTGGTCGCGCCAGGTGTCCTCGCTGGCATCGATCCACGAGTAGAACGCGGCTTGCGGCTCCTCCAAGAGCGTCAGCTTCTCCAACCCCGCCGCCCGGGCCGCCTCGACCGTCAGCTCACGGGCCACGGCGTCAAACGAAGCCGGAACGGTTAGGATGATGTCCTGCTGTTCGAGACGATGGCCGGCAACGTCCTTGGCGATCAAATGATTCCACGCATCGACCAGGTGCTTGAGGTAGTAACTGGTCGCTTCCAAAGGCGAGACGCGGCGGCCGCTCTCGGGGGCTTTCCACGGCAAGAGCGGCTGCCGGCGATCGACGCCGCCATGACAGAGCCAGGACTTCGCGGATGAGACCAATCGCGTCGGCACCTGGCTGCCAAAGACGCGCGCGAATTCACCGACGCAGTAATCTCGTCCCGTCGCCCAGGGCAAGTTCAGACTCCCCGCCGGCTGCTCGTTAGGCCCGGGCAGATACAGAAACGACGGCAAGAGCGGCCGTTCCTCGACGACTCCAGGCTGCACGATTTGCGGAATCATCAAATGTTGCAACGGCGGCGCTTCACCGGCGCCGGTATCGAAATAGGCGAGCGCGCAGTTGGTGGTTCCCAGATCAATGCCGACGACAAAACGAGCTTGGGTCACGGAAAGAAACTCCAGTTGATTTCGAGTCGAACTGTGGATCATTATACCGCGTGTCCACGTTTAGCCGCGAGCCAACAGCGAGCGCGGGCTGTGTCGCTCGCGAGGGACACGGTCCGCGCTCGCCGTAGGCTCGCGGCTAAACGGCATCTCCCGTAGAATAGTTTTTTGTGGCGAATCGAGGTCCGTCATGAAGGTCAAGCAAGCGCCGCAGTCCGGCGCCGATGTCTTAGTGCAGTGCCTGGTCAATCACGGCGTCGACGTCGTATTCGCCTATCCGGGCGGGGCGAGCATGCCGTTGCATCAGGCGCTGACGCGCTTTCAAGATCAGATTCGCACTATTCTGCCGCGACACGAGCAGGGCGGCGGGTTCATGGCGGAAGGGTACGCGCGCAGCACGGGGCGCGTCGGCGTCTGCTTGGCCACCAGCGGGCCGGGGGCGACCAATCTCGTCACTTGCCTGGCCGACGCCAAGATGGATTCGGTGCCCATCGTCGCCGTCACGGGACAGGTCGGCACCGGCGTCATCGGCACCGACGCATTCCAAGAAACGCCAATCGTCGAAGTCGCTCGGGCCATCACCAAGCATCATTATCTCGTGCAGCGGATCGAGGACATTCCGCGGGTGATGAAGGAGGCGTTCCACATCGCCTCCACCGGCCGGCCCGGGCCCGTCATCATCGACGTGCCCAAGGACGTTCAGAACCAAATGATCGTGGCCGACTACGATCCTCCCATGAACCTGCCCGGCTATCGGCCCGAGCGACGCGCGACGCGCGAGGAATTGGAGGCGCTGCTCGGTCTGGTCCGGCAAAGCGAGCGGCCCGTCATCTATGCCGGCGGCGGCATCGTCCACGCGGGGGCGGCCCAGCTTCTCTGCCGCTTCGCCGAGCGGACCGGCATCCCCGTCGCGCTCACCGTGCACGGTCTGGGCGGCTTTCCCAGCGAACATTTCTTGTGTCTGCAAATGCTCGGCATGCACGGCACCGTCTACGCCAACTATGCGATCAATGAGGCCGACCTACTTTTGGCGCTAGGCGTTCGCTTCGATGACCGCGTTACGGGGAAAGTGAGCGAATTCGCCAAGCACGGCAAGATCGTGCACATCGACATCGATCCATCGGAGATCAACAAGATCAAAGCCGCCCATCTGCCCATCATCGGCGACTTGCGGCATGCTCTCGGAGACATGCTGGAAATCATGGACAAGGAACCGAGCTTGGCGCCCAATCCCGCCGGTCATGCTGCCTGGCTGCGCCGCATCGAAGGCTGGCGGGCGGCCGAGCCGATACGCTTCAGCGACCGCGACGATGCCATCGTGCCGCAATATGCCATCCAAAGGCTTTGGGAGATCATCAAGGAGCGCGGCCAACTCGACGACACCATCGTGACCACCGGCGTCGGCCAGCACCAAATGTGGGCGGCCCAATATTTCCACTTCAATAGTCCAAGGCGCTGGCTGACCTCCGGCGGCCTGGGGACGATGGGCTTCGGCCTGCCCGCGGCCATCGGCGCCAAGGCGGCCAACCCGCTCAAGACTTGCATCGACATCGACGGCGACGGCAGCTTCCTCATGAACGTCCAGGAGTTGGCCAGCGCCTTTTGCGAGAAGCTGCCGGTAAAAGTGCTGCTCCTCAACAACCAGCACTTGGGCATGGTGATGCAGTGGGAGGACCGCTTCTACGAAAGCAACCGCGGCCACACCTATCTGGGCGCCGGCTTCGACCGCGAGCCCTACCCCGATTTCGCCACCATCGCCAAGGGCTTCGGCTGCGCCGCCCGCCGCATTTCACAGAAGGAAGACCTCGACGGCGCATTGGAAGAGATGCTGGCCAGCGAATTGCCGTTCGTGCTCGACGTGCTGGTTCCCTACCAGGAACACGTGCTGCCGATGATCCCGGGCGGCATGACGGTGCGCGACATCATCAAGGCGTGACGCGTCAAGGCGTGACATTGGAGGCTGCAGGTGCGTTTCATACCGCGCACACGTACGACGTCGTGAAACGCATTCCCGGCGGTGAAACACATGGAATGAAAGTTGGGTTTATGTCGTAAAGGCTTGTTGCGGCGAAACATGATGCCTTTCATTTCACGAGGTCGCCGGCGTCATGAAACGCTTTGCCGGCGGTGGAACGAAATGGCTTCATGTGGAGCCGACGTGTGCTTCGTTTGCGCTCCCATCGGATGGCGGTGACGTCGGCCCTTTCTTGGCACATCGACTCCATTCAACAAACACCCCAATGGAAAAGCCAAACAGGGCTCCGATGGCAGTACCAAAAAAGAGCCGCTCCCCATGTTCTTCAACGAACGTAAGAACGCCAAAAACGCCTGCAAGTATCGAACCTACCGCGAGACCCGATCCAATTGGTCCAATGCGTCTTCCGGCAATTGTTCCCCCGACAATTACGCCTATGAAACAAGTAACAATGGAAAATCCCGGCTTGAGATAAATTGCAACCGGAACCCCTACGACCACCCCACCCAGGAACGTCCCAACGAGAATGCCGTTAAGTTTTTGGATTAGTACGTCTCCAAACGATTCGTCGGGTTTAGTAGACATGTTAATATTTTTTCAGACCTTACGTGGCCCGTCAAGCATGAACTCCGCTTGACAAGGCGCACGAGTAAAAACCGACCTGAGATCGGCGAATACGCATTAGGCGCGAAACCGCCGAGTGGATAGCGGGATGCCTGAGTAGTGGGTTTGTTTCTCGGCGAGATTAGGCGCTCAACTTCAAGCTCCGCTCGCGGCGGATCGCGGCTACATCGGCCCAGCGAAGCACCGCGGCGGCCCAGGTCATGCCGCCGCCGAAGGCGACCATGAGGAGGTTGTCGCCGACGCGGATCGGCTGGTTTTCGAGCATCTCTCCCAGCGCGATTGGCACCGACGAGGCGCCGGTGTTGCCGTGCTTTTCCACGTTCACGTAAACCTTGGAAGGCGGCACGCCAATGGCTTGCTGCGTAGCCGTAATGATGCGCGAATTGGCCTGATGCGGAATGACATGGTCGATGTCGTCGAGGGTGAGCCCGGCCTGGTCGAGGGCTTCGTGGGCGGCTACGGCCATGCAGCGAACCGCCATTTTGAAGATCTCGTTGCCGCGCATGCGGACTAGATGGGCGCCGGTGGCCACCGTGTCGGCGGTAGCGGGTTGGGCGCTGCCGCCCGCCTCGATACTCAGATAGCCTTCCACGTCGCCGCGGCTGCCCAGCACTGTGCTCAAGACGCCGGCCTTTTGCGGCGTCGCCTCCAAGATGACCGCGGCGGCGCCGTCACCGAACAAGACGCAGGTATTGCGGTCGTGATAGTTCGTGAAGCGGCTCAAAGTCTCGCCCGAAACAATCAGAATCCGCCGATACGTGCCGGTTTGGATGAATTGGCTCGCCACGGTCACGCCGTAAATAAATCCCGAGCAAGCGGCATTGAGATCGAAGGCGCCCGCGTGGCGCGCGCCTAGTCGCTGCTGCAAGAGACACGCGGTGGCCGGCAGAAGATGATCGGGCGTGGTGGTGGCGCAGATGACCAGGTCGAGGTCGTTGGCAGGCAGATTGGCCCGGTCCAGAGCGGTTCGGGCGGCGTGCAGGCACATGCTGCCCGTGGTGTCTCCCGGCCCGGCGATGCGGCGCTCGCGAATGCCGGTGCGGCTGCGAATCCAGGCATCGTCCGTGTCGACCAGCTTTTCGAGATCTTTATTATTGAGGATGCGATCCGGACTATGCCAACCCCAGCCGGTGATCGCCGCATTCATGCGCATGTGAGGGTCTTCCCAGAACGCCCAAAGATTGCCTAGGTTCGCTCCTTTTTCTCGTTATCGTCAACAGGCCGCAGCCTAGCACAATGGGGGATTGGAAAAAAGCCAAAATCGCGCCGCGTCAGGTCGTTGTCTCCGATCAATTTTCACTCGTCTCCTGGGTTGAGGTCCAGCAATCGTGGCAGCGTTTATGACAAGTCAGCTCACGTTATAACTACAAGGACGAGATGGAGCTGCTGGAGCGTGCCGCGGGAATTGCGCGCTGGGAATCTACGCCGACTTCGAACGCCGTCCCCTGACGCGCGAACCCGATGCGATGATCGTGATTTCGTGGAAGGTGTAAGCCGGAAGGCTTCTTCGAGATTCCTCCCTACAATATTACGATTCTCACCCGGGGAGCCGTAGGATCAAAGGTTGCAGGCTGAAGAAGTGAGAACCAGCCGAAAGTAGTTGGAGATTGCCTTGACACATCGGTTTCAAATTAATCTTCGGGGAATCATCGACCTGCTGTCGAACCACTTGTACAGCCGGCCGGAAGTGTTTGTCCGGGAACTGTTGCAAAATGCCGTCGACGCAATAACCGCCCGGCAGCACCTATCGTCCAAGCATTCGGGCGAAATCACATTGGCGGTGACTAGCCCGCGCGGAAAGCCGCCCACGCTGGAAGTGACAGATAACGGCATCGGTTTAACGGAAGATGAAATCCATCAGTTCTTGGCCACCATTGGCGAGACGTCGAAACGAGATGCGGAAGGCCGGCGCACCGGCGATTACCTAGGTCAATTCGGCATTGGGTTGCTCTCCTGCTTCGTGGTCAGCAAAGAAATCGTCGTCGTCACGCGCAGCGTCCGCGATAACAGTCCGGCGGTGGAATGGCGCGGTCAGGAGGACGGCACCTATTCCGTTAGGACGCTCGACCTGGATATCGCCCCGGGAACCCAGGTTTACCTCAGCTGTCGAGCCGGCAAAGAGGAACTTTTTCGCACCGAGTCAATCAAAGATCTGGCGCTGCATTACGGCGTCCTCTTGCCCTATCCTATTCGCGTAACCAACGGCCGAGCTAGCTTCGTCGTCAACGAGGAGGGCGCGCCCTGGCGTCGGGCCTATTCCGGGGAAAAAGCGCGAACGCAGGCGCTTCTGCGTTTCGGCAAACAAGTCTTCGGGACTGCCTTTCTAGACGCGATTCCACTGCGATCGCGCGCGGGCAGAGCGGATGGCGTTGCATTCGTCTTGCCGCACCCAGCCAACCTGAGCGCTCGCCGGGCCCACCGCGTCTACCTCCGCAATATGCTGCTGAGTGAAGAGGCGGACAACCTGCTTCCAGAATGGGCTTTTTTTGTCAAAGCAGTCGTCAATGCCGATGACCTGCGCCCTACAGCTTCGCGTGAGGGCTTTTACGAGGACGAGCGTCTGGAAGCAGCCCGCGTGGAGCTGGGGGACTGCCTGCGCGACTACCTGATTCACCTCGCCGAAGAAGAATCGAGCCGTTTCCAGCGTTTTTTGGCCGTGCATCATCTGGCCCTCAAGGCTCTGGCGGCCCAGGACGAAGAGTGCTACCGGCTGTTCATTGATTGGCTGCCATTCGAAACCACGCAAGGCCGGCAGACCGTGCGCAGCCTGCGCGAGCCAAGCAAAGTGGTACGATACGTGGACGACGTTGCCCAATACCATCAGATGGAAAAAGTGGCCGCCGCTCAGGGATTTACGCTAGTCAATGCGGGATATGTGTACGAGGCGGAACTGTTGTCGCGGCTGCCAGAGATATATCCGGACATGGAAGTGCTGCAGATCGACTCGGCGGCCCTAGCACAAGACTTTGATGAGCTGGCTCTGGATGAACAGGACCGGATTCACGACTTTCTAGAAGCGGCGACGGATGCGCTACGCGCTTTCAAGTGCCGGCCGGAAGTGCGCAAGTTCAAGCCGGCGGATTTGCCGGCGTTATTCAGTGCCGGGGCCGATGCGCGTTTCTTCCGGTCGCTAGAGCAGAGCAAGGAAACCGCCGATCCGCTTTTCCAGGGGGTCCTGGGAAGTCTAGAGGCAGGCCGCGGCAATGCCCCTCAGACCGAACTGATTTTCAATTTTGACAACCCGCTTATTCAGCGGCTGACCAAAATGCGTCCGACGTCAATTGTCAGGCGGGCCATCGAAGTGCTTTACGTGCAAGGATTGCTCCTGGCCCATCAGCCGCTGACGGCGCGCGAACTGGGCATTCTCAGCCAAGGGCTGGCCGGCCTGCTTGATCCCCTCATTGTCCCATCGGAGCCTGCGAGACCAAAAGAATCAGAGTTATGACAGACCCACGTGATCAAATCGTCGACCTACTATGCGAAGCGGAAGGACTCCCTCACGGACCGGCGAAGGTCGCCTTGCTGGAAGAGGCAGTCCAGCTCGCCGATTCACTTAATGATCTAGACCTCGGATTCGAGGCGCGCAACGGCCTAATGGAGGCGGCCAATTTCTCCGGCCGACCTGACATTATACTTGTCGCTTTTACCTGGTGTCTGGCCCAATACGACCGCGATCGGGAGCGATTTGATTCCTATGACATCTTGTGGAAATACAAGTGGGTGATTACGATCGCCTACCAGTTTCCGGAGATCAGCCGGCCGCGACTCGAACAGCTCCTCGACGACATCGATCGGCGCTATCGGGAAGCTGGCTCGACGAACTATGGGGTGTCACTGGTACGGCGGAAGCTCATGGTGCACTTCGGAGAGTGGCAGAAGGCGCGAGCTGCCCATTCCCAATTTCGCAAATGCCGCCGCGATTTCCTGAGCGATTGCCCAGCATGCGTGGCCGCATCCAATTGCTACTATTTTGCCAGCCAGCGGCACTGGGGCCGGGCAGTGCAGGCCGCTCAGCCGGTCTTGCAGAACCGACTCACTTGCACAGAGGAACCGCACCGAACTCTCGCGAACGTTCTGCGCCCGCTTTTTCATTTGGGTCGCTTGGAAGAAGCGAGAGTCTATCAACGCCGAGGCTACCGCCTTGTCGGCCAAGCAAACCACTTCGTCGAACAACACGCGGAGCACCTTCAGTTTGCAGTACTGTTGGGCGATATGGCCCAAGCCAAGCGCTTGCTCGAGCGTCATTTGTCCGGAGCCCTGCAGATCGTTACGGTGGATGATCGCTTCCAGTTCTTGCTTGCAGGGCGCCTTTGGACGGACCGTCTTCGGAGTCGGGGCACGCGCAAGCTAAAGGTCCGCCTGCCCAAAGGACTGCCTTCACCCGATGCCGACGGCAAATCCGATGTGAGCGCCCTTGGCGCGTGGTTCACGGCCCAGTCCCAAGAAATAGCCCAGCGTTTCGATGCTCGCAACGGCACCAACGCGTTCCAGCAGCAGATCGACGAACTTCCGGAACTGCTTCGTCTGGCGCTGGACTGATGGGAATCTGATGCCGGTCACTCGCTCCCAATATAGGCAGGTCCTGACGTCGCATTCCGTCACCTTTTTTGGCCAGTCCTCTAACAAACTGAAATTTACTTGAACCTGCCCGTCGCACGACTCGATTGCGATAGATCTCATGAGGCGCGCCCAGTGCATTGGGCGTTGCGATTCACACTATTGAATGGAGAGTTCTGTAAAGCGGGGAACGCGCGTCCGTGGCATTTCGGAGGCCGATTCGTCACAATAGTGGCATCGCCCTTCTTTTCGGAGTCTCCCATGCGCACGGCGAAGTCCCGGCTTGTCCTGCCGTTGCTTCTGATGGGTTTCTTGGTGTGCATTCCCGTATTTGCGCGCCATGTGTGGCCGGGGCTGGGGCTTTGTGAAGCCTCGGCTTGCCCTCGCGGCGACCGGTTCCGGGGCTTCGAAGACTCAGCCCCGGCCACACACGGCGAACTTTGTGAACGCAATATCGGGAAGGCGCGCGGTTTCTTGAAATCATCCGGCGAGTCCGGCGAAGGTAAGAAAGAGCATACTCCGCCGCCCCTGGCTGCGACCAAAGTGGAGGAACTGGCTGAGCGCGCCAAGAAGTCGATCGCGGTCATGCTCTACACGGGCCGCGACGGCCGCCAGCAAGGGCTGGGCACGGGCTTTATCGTTTCGGCTGATGGGCTGATCGCCACCAATTATCACGTCATCGGCGAGGCGCGCCCCGTGACCGTTCAACTCGCGGACGGCTCGAAGCATGAAGTGACCGCAATCCATGCCGCCGATCGGCATCATGACCTGGCCGTCGTGCGCATCAAGGCCAAGAAGCTCGCGGCGCTCCCCTTGGGCGATTCGGCGAACGTGAAGATTGGCCAACCGATCGTTGCCCTGGGCCATCCGCGCGGCTTGGAGCACAGCGTGGTGACCGGGGTGCTCTCCGGCAAGCGCGACATTGACGGCATTCCCCTCCTTCAGATCGCCATTCCGATCGAACAGGGCAACTCGGGCGGACCGGTGCTCGACATGGAGGGCAGAGTCATTGGCGTCGTCAGCTTGAAGTCGCTGGTCACCGCCAATCTCGGCTTCGCCGTCCCGGTTAATCCGCTCAAGGCCATGATCGCTAAACCCAATCCCATCGCCATGGAGCGCTGGCTGACCATTGGCGCGCTCGACAAGACGGAATGGCAGAACGTCTACGGCGGGCGTTGGCGGCAGCGGGCGGGACGCATCATCGCCGACGGCGCGGGCACGGGCTTCGGCGGCCGCTCGCTGTGTCTCTGGCGGCGCGACATTCCCGAGGATGCCTTCGAACTCGCCGTCACGGTGAAGCTTGACGACGAGCGCGGCGCCGCCGGCTTAATCTTCGGCGGCGACGACTCCGACAAACACTATGGCTTCTATCCTTCGGGCGGCAAGCTGCGTTTCACGCGCTTCAATGGCCCCGATGTCTTTTCTTGGAAGATTCTGAAGGAGTTCCCCAGCGAACATTACCGGCCCGGCGAATGGAACACGCTCAAGGTCCGCGTCGAGAAGGACAAGATTGTCGCTTTCGTAAACGATCAAAAAGTGCTGGAGCACAGCGATCCGGACTATGCGGGCAGCCGCGTCGGCTTGGCCAAGTTTCGCGACACCGTCGCCGAGTTCAAGAAATTTCAGGTGGCGCCGCGCATCGCGGCCGCCGGGCTTAGCAAGGAAGCGTTGGCTCGAGTTGAAGAGACATTGGAAAAACTGCCGCGCGACCAGGCCGTGCCTGCGAAGGATCTGGAAGCCCTGGTGAAGTTGCCCAATGGCAGCGGCAGCATACTACGTGATCGTGCCCGCCGGCTTGAAAAAGAGGCCGAGCAGCTTCGCAAGCTGGCCCGCGACGTCCACCATCAACGTTGCCTAGCGGACCTGGCTGCCCTGTTCAAGAAGGAGGACGACGAAGTCGATCTCGCACTGGCGGCCCTCACCGTGGCGAGACTGGACAACGAAGACCTCGACGTCGAAACCTATCGGCACGAGCTGGACCGCCTGGCCCGCGCCGCCGCCGCGATTTTTCCTAAGGACGCCGATGCTTCGAAAAAGCTCGCTGCCCTCAACCAGTTCCTGTTCACGGATCGCGGCTATCACGGGAGCCGGCTCGAGTATTACACGCGCAGCAACAGCTACTTGAACGAGGTCATCGACGACCGCGAAGGCCTGCCGATCACCCTGTCGGTGCTGTACATGGAGCTGGCGCGTCGGCTCGGCTTGAACGTGGTCGGAGTGGCCTTGCCGGGACATTTCGTGGTGCGGCATGAGCCGGCGACGGGCGCGAAGCGGATCATCGACGTCTATGAAGGCGGCCAGTTTCTAACCAAGGAGGAGGCTTACGAAAAGGTGGAGAAAATCACGGGCAAGCCGGCCCAGGCAAGAGATTTCGAGGCCGTGAGCAAGAAGGCCATCGTCCTAAGGATTCTGCACAATCTGATCACCGTCGCCCAAGGGGAAGCCGACCGCGAAAGCATGCTGCGCTATCTCGACGGCATTCTAGCGGTGGAGCCCAGTTTGCACGAGGAACGCTGGGTGCGGGCCGTCTTTCGCTTTCAGACGGGCCGGCGGGACGGCGCCTTGGCCGACTGCGATTATCTCCTCGACAGCGCTCCCATGGGCGTCGACCTGGAGCGCGTGCGCGAATTGCGCAAGCTGCTGCTGGAGAAATCATAATCCGGCCAAGCCCCAGGATGAGCGCAGCGAATCCTGGGGATCGGGGATCGTCGGTCACCGCACCACATTGGTCAACGGCGGCCCCGGGTTCATGTCGGCGGGGAAGTTGGTGTTACACAAGTAGCAGACCCATTGATAGACGGTCTGAAAGGAGACGGGTTGGCCCAGGGCGGTCAATTCCCAGGCTTCGAGTTGCTTGATCGCGCGCGGCATGTTGATGAACAGGCGATTCGCGATGACCTTGCCGGTCTTCGCTTCGACGACGGAGACTTCCACCTCGAACTTGTAGCGGGAGATCGGCGGCGCCCCGTTAGGGTATTTGAAGACGTCGAGAAACGTCCGGCGCTGGGGTCCGAGGACGACCGCCAACTCGGTGTCTTCCACGCGCTCCGCCGCCCATTCATGGGGAACGTATTCCTGCCAATCGTGAAGCTTGCCGGTCGATTTCAGAAAGACCAGGCGGTGCGTTTCGGCGTCCGGCTTGAGATCAGCCGCCGCAGCCACGGGATGCGCCCGCGCCGCTGGCGCCAAGTCCTCGGGAAAGCTTGCCCGCTGCTTGCCCTGTTCCTTGGCGAAAAACGACGTCGAGCCTCCATTTTTGCCCGTGCCGAACAAACCTGTTTGATACCCAGCCAGCACGAAAGCCAACCCGCCGCCGACAAAAACTAAGGCAACCGCTTTCATGGCGCACCATCCCGCAACATAGCCCTGGATGACCGTCACGAAAATCTAGCATGTAAATTGCCGCTTGGCGCAGGGATAAAAGTTAATTTCATTCCCCGTCGCCGGGCGGATGCAAAAGTTCCGGCTTATTCATGAATTGGCTCAGGTCGACCTGGCCCCGTAGCTCGCTCTCGACCAGCTTGAGACGCGTTTCCAGCTCCTTGATTTTCGCCCTGAAAGTCTCGAGCTTGCTGGAAACGTCGTCGCGCGGCGTCGGTCGGGGCACTTCGGGATAGCCAAGCTGGCGTTGCAGGGCTGCGAACAAATACAACGGATCGCGGCCGCGGTTGGCCTTGGCGATCTTCCCCTCTTTCTCGCCGAAGAGCGGCTCCAGGGGCGGCTGGTAGGACGGTTCGCGCCGCCGCTGCTCCAGCACGTACAGCTCCGAGCGCACGTAAACCAGGTCGGCGAAATCGACGATACCGATCTGCCGCCGCACCATCTCGAGATACGCGCGCCATTTGTCGTCGTAGAGCGGATCTTCCATCAGACTGGCGATGCCTTCGTCGTATCCGAGCCGATTGCGGCTAAGAGTCTCGAACTGATAGACGAACAGCCCGGCTTGCGTCGGTTCCTGCGAACGATACTGCGCCTCGCGCTCCAGGATCAAGAGACAGATCTCGATGCTGAATCGCTTGCGCTCGTCCTCGGTCTGGCCGACGGCGTAAGCCTGGAAGCGCGTGAAGTAGTGCGGCAGCTGGCCGAACCCGGACGACAACAAGCCCGAATGCTTCAGTTCCGTGGCCAGGAACTGAATGGCCATCGGCAGCCGTGTGGTGGAGAGGATCTCCTCATGGATATGCTGCAAGACATCCTGGGCCGCGATGTTTTCCTGCAGCCGTTCGCGGAGGATGCGAAAGAAATAGGCTTGCTCGATGTATTCTTCGCGGTCCAGCATGAAGTGGCTAGTGGTTAGTGGATAGTGGCTAGCGGCCTGATGGCGGCATTCAAAAGCTAACAAGGATTATAGGCCAGCGTCCCCTCCGCTCGCCACTAACCACTAGCCACTACCCACTAGCTACTACCCACTTTCTGATAATCGCCGCAGCCGAACGCAAGCCGTCGACGGCGGCGCTGACGATGCCGCCGGCATAACCGGCGCCTTCACCGACAGGATAGAGGCCGTCAATTCCGGGGGACTCGCGCGTTATCTGGTCGCGAACCATTCGGATCGGCGAGCTGCCGCGGGATTCGGGTCCGACCAGCGTCGCATCGGCGAGGAACTTGCCGTGCCAGCGGCGGTCGAGGATCGGCAAGCCATGCCTGAGGGCCTCGAGAATTAGAGGCGGGGCTAACTCGGCGATCTCGGCTTTCACAAGCCCGCGCGAGTAGCTGGACGGCGGCAGACTCGTTGAAGGCCGGCCCGCTAGGAAGTCGTCCGCCCATTGGATCGGACAGATATATTCGCCTCGGCCCAACTCATATGCGCGGCGCTCATAAGTCGCCTGCAGACGCACTCCGGCGAGCACGTCAACGCCAGGAAACTCGTCGACGGGCACGGTCACCACCAGGCCGCTGTTGGCGAAGGGCGAATCGCGCTTCGACAGGCTCATGCCGTTGGTGCAGAAGTAACCGTCTTCCGACACGCTCGGAATCACGTGCCCGCCGGCGCACATGCAGAACGTGAAGAGATCGTGTCGTCCGCGCGCCACCAGGTTGTAGTCGGCCGAGCCCAGTTTTTCCTTCACCTCGGCCGAGCCGTAATTGAAACGATTGACGTTCTCCTGCGGTTGCTCGATCCGCACGCCCATCTGGAACGGCTTCGGCACGATCGGTACGCCGCGGCGCACCAGCATAGACAGCGTGTCGCGCGCGGAATGGCCAATCGCGAGCAGCACGACCTGAGCCGGAACATGGCCCGACGAGGTGGCCAGGCCGCGAATCTGTCCGTCGCCTGTCAGATCGAGATCTTCAACGCGACAATTGAAACGAATCTCGCCGCCCATGGCTTCGATGCGCCGCCGGATGGCCTTGACCACCGCGGGCAACCGATTGCTTCCCAAGTGCGGCCGATAGTCGTACAGGATCGACGGTTTGCCCTTGCACTGGGCGAAAAGCTCCAGAACGCGGCGAACCTCCGGACCGGAGGAGCGGCAGGTAAGTTTGCCGTCGCTGAAAGTTCCCGCGCCGCCTTCGCCGAACAAGTAGTTGCTCTCGGGATTGAATGGTCCGCCGGCGTCGAACCGCTGCACATCGTGGATGCGCTGCCGCACGGCGGGACCGCGCTCCAAAACGATTGGTCGATAACCCTGTTGCGCGAGAAAAAACCCCGCCACCAACCCCGCCGGGCCGGAGCCGACAATGACGGGCCGATGCGCCAGCGGCTTGTTCCCCGGCGGCGGCAAGGCAAACGTCGGCTCACGATAGGGCTCGACGCGCACGTCGGAACGCCTCGTCTTCGCGGCTCGTTTGAGGAAGTCGGCCTCATCAAGAGGCGTCACCTCCGCGGTGTAGACGAAATGAAACGAATTCTTGACGCGGGCGTCCAAGCTTTTCCGCAGAATGCGCCACGGACCGAGATCCGCAAGCGGCACTCCGAGAGCCTTAGCGATAAACTCAGGCAGGGCCGCTTCGGGTTCGTCCAGGCCGAGGCGGAGGTTGGAGATGCGGAGGGGCATTCGGGTTCAGGCAACAACGCCACGCGCTGTCACATTGGGGACATTTCTTGCACCGGTGGACGCATAAGATTAGATTACCCAGGGAATTTCGCGCGACCAAGAGCGCTGTCGATGGCATGAGCCGGTTGCGCACCAAGAAATTCCCAACTCAGCGAGCGAAAGGAGACGTCCGTGGCTAGAGTCGGCATCGGCTTACTGGTGGTTGCGGCCATTCTCGGCTTCATAACTTACACCGAGGGAACCCTGGCGTTTCAATCCTCGGCCCAGCCCGAGGAGATTAGTTTAAGAAAACTGATCGAGCGCGGTCCCAGCGGCAACGCTCACATCCTCCTTACCGACTTCGTGCTCTGCGACAATCTTGTCCACCAATACAAGGGAACCAACAAAGACTCGTGGACCCACCTTTGGATTCCCGTGGTCCCGATCGACGAAGTCAACTTGGCGGCCAAAGCGCCGCTCAATCCCAATAACGTCAAGGCGCTTTTTTTCAGCATCAACATTCGCAATAACGTGGAGCTGGAATCTCGACTTAACAAACCCAAAGTGCAAGCCTTGGTGACCAACCAAATCACTTCGCTGGAAAGCAAGATCCGCAACCTCCTGCAACAAAGCTATCCCGGCACGGATTTCGACAAGTGCCTGATCATCCAAGAGGGCCGCACCCCGTTTAGCCGCGGCATCGTGTATTTGTTCGGCGGCGGCGCGGCACTCTCCCTGTTGACGGGCATTGGCTTGTTTTTCGTCGCGTGGCGCGGCAAGTCGGTCCAACGGCGGCCGCCGGAGCTTAAGAGCGACGATTAAGAAGGACGAGAGATGAGCCCAAACGCTCCGGTCGCTGACGCTCCCGGCTCGCCAAATCTCCCATCTTCGAGTCAATGGCCGGCGTCGATCTCGCGCCACTGCGCCATGGCGTCCGCGGTGGCGCGGTAGATGCGGGTCTCGGCCTCCGGGAAAAGGGCAGCCGCGCCGGCATGCTTCAAGGCTTGCTCGAGGCGCGCCTTCTCCGAATGAGGCACGTTGCGGCGAGCGATCCAGGGCAGCACTGAGTCTTGCTTGCCTTTCTTGCCGTCGAGGGGGCCGGCGTCCACGTCGAGCGAGTCCTTCAGGATTTTCGCGACTTCTTGGGGATTGGGTCCAACGCTGAGTAGTTCGACCGACACATACTTCGACGTAAATCCCGGAACGATCGGCAACGGCGTTACATGATAGATGGATTGCTTATTTTGTAACGACTTTGTCAGCGGCACGATATACTCGCCCGCTTCCCGCCAGCCCTGCGCCGCCAGGCAGTCAACGATGTCCGGCACATCGATCTCTTGACCAATTAGTTTGCGGTCGTCCGCGTCGACCGCCCGGAGCACATCCTTCACGGCGATCGTGGGAGCGGGCCGGCCATGCCCGTCCTTGACTTCGGCGCGCACGATTAGGTTCGATACCAAGAGTTGAGGCCGCGAGAGAATGACGGGATCGCGCGTGCGCGCCACGAGATAAGCCAGGAATCCGATCCAGGCGAGAAAGAGTGCCGCCGCCGTTACGAGCCGCGCTTTGGGAAACACCATGGCTACCTTGCCTTGGGCAGCAGAAGCGGTTTCAAAACGGGGTCAGGACCTCTAAAATCACAGGTCCTGGCCCCCTTTTGAAACCGCCTCTAACGTGCCTCGTCGAGAGTGATCTCGTACCCCTCCGTGAGGTCGAGGTCGAAATCGAAGCCGTCGCGGAAGTCCTCGAGATTGTCTTCGTCGGTCTTGCTCAAGAGGCCCGCGCCGATCAAGTTGAAAATGATCGTGCCGAAGTCCCCGGTGCCGCGCAGGCCCCACTGGCGGAAGACGGTCGCCGCCATCAGTCCGAATTCCTTGAGCGCCAGGCTGCGAATGCCGTCGAGCAGTTCGCGCCCGGCGACATGCCCCGCCTCCCCGCCTTCGGCGTCCCCCGCCGCCCTTTCGCGAGCGACATTGTCGTGACCGATATTGTCGCGCGCGATTTTTTCACGTCCGAGCATCTTCAAGGTGTGGTCGAGCGCTTGATAGATGAACTCATACGCTTCGTATGCGAAACGAGGATCGCGAGCCACCACTTCAGCCAGTTTGGCGTTGAAGGAAATCATTAACTTTTCCCCTCGGTTCAGGTTTCCGAAGTCTCACGACTTCAGCTACCCGAAACTAGATTCTCGACAATACGTCTTCCGCCGGGACGACGATGCGGCGGCCGTCCTCAAATTCCACCAAAACTTTGCGGGCCAGGATTTCCTGGGCCAGCACTTTACCCTTGCCCTTCGGCGTCACAATGTGGGCGCCGGGCGGGGGCAATTCCTTCTGGAATTCCTCGTAAACATCCTGCTCGAACCGCAGGCAGCACTTGAGCCGGCCGCAACGGCCCGAGATCTTCGACGGATCGAGCGTCGATTTCTGAAGCTTGGCCATGCGCATCGACACCGGCGGCATGACGGCCATGTGTGTGTTGCAGCAGACCGGTTTGCCGCAGTCGCCATAGTCGGCCAGGAGCTTGGCCTCGTCGCGGACGCCGATCTGCCTCATCTCGATGCGCGTGCGATACTCGCGGGCCAGGTCCTTGACCAACTCGCGGAAATCGACGCGCTTCTCGGCCAGGAAATAGAAGATGATGCGCTCGCCGCCGAAGAGATGTTCGACGTCGACCAATTCCATCTGAAGTTTGCGCTCGCGAATGAAGTCGTTGCAGCGGTGAAACTCGACTTCCTCGTGCTCTTGCAGCCGCCGCGCCTCGATGCGGTCTTCCTCGCTGAGGACGCGATGAATCTGCCCGCGGGTCGGCTCCGTCAGCATGCCCACGAGACTCGGATTGGCCTCGCACAGGACTTCGCCCTGCTCCAAGCCGCGCTCAGTCCGCGCGACCACCGCCTGTCCGCGCGCATGCGTCGCCGCTGGGGCAGGGTCAAATTCGCCCAGAAAGCGCATGATGCCATGACGGACAATATAAGTGGCCATCGTCCCACCATTGTAAATGTCCAAGCGATCCAGGGGAAGAGCAGCGAACGATTACGTGATTCCGGCGAGCCGGGAGCGTCAGCGACCGGAGTTCCCGTCGTTTTGCCTTGCAATGGAATGCCGAATCGGGAAGAATGGATGAAAAGACCAAACCCGCCTGCCGCCCCGCCTTCCCGGTCGCCTTGACTGCCCTTCCGGGTCATGTAACCATAAAGATGCTTGGTTCAGACGGTTCTTTGAGGAAGCCCCGTGCGGCCCGTGCGATTGCTCCTTCTTGCCGGCGGCCTATTGGCGGCGGGGTCCCTCTCGGGATGCCGTCCCAAGGACGACATCCGCGCTTACGAAGGACCACAACCGGAAGCACTCGCGCCTAGACCCGACCGGCGGCCCGGCGAGCCCAAACGGCTCATCGGCGCTCTTTTCTACAAGGAGGATTCCACCTGGGTTTTCAAGGTTGATGGCCCAGAAAAAGGGCTAGGCGCTCAGAAAGAAGCCATCGAGACATTCCTGCGTAGCGTGCGCTTTCCAGCGGACAAGGATGGCCCGATTTGGCAGCTTCCTGGAAATTGGAAGGAGAAAGCGGCCATGGCCCCTCGAATCGCCACGCTGGTGTTGCCGGATAATCTGGAGTTAGCGCTGACAAGATTCCCCAAACAAGACCTGTTGGCGAACGTGAAGCGCTGGCGAAATCAGGTCGGTCTGGCGCCTGTAGAAGAAGCTGAGCTTGAAAAGTCGGCTAAGAGGGAAGTGATCGACGGCGTAACCGCGTATTTCGTCGACGTGGTCGGACCGGCGAAGGCAGCGGGCGGGGACCAGGTAGTTCGTGTACCGCCTGCGGAAGAGCCTAAGCCCCTGATCACATACGATCTACCGGGAATATGGAAGAAGGAACCGCCCGGCCAGTTTTCCCTTTACGCGTTCTCTTACAATCAGGGAGCAAAGTCGGCTCGCCTCACCATCACGCCCTTGGCCGGTCAAGCCGGCGGCTTGGTTGGCAACATTGACCGCTGGCGAAAGGAACTCAAGCTGCCCGAGGCTTCCGGGGAGCAGATTCAGAAGGAAGCCGCCAAGATCGAGATTGACGGCCGGCCGGCGTATTTCGTCGACCTGGCGAATCCAAAGATGCCGGAACATCGTATCGTGGGAGCGCTTTTGTTTCAGGAGCAGGGGTCGTGGTTTTTCAAAATGTTTGGCGCCGCCGACTTGATTGAGAGCCAGAAACCTGCCTTTGAAGCGTTTCTCCGCTCCATACGATTCCAAGACGCCAAGGGTAAATAACGATGAAAGATTCCTTCACCGCCAAGGCCCCGGCGCCTTCTCCGCCGGCCACGGACGCCATCACTGCCAAGGCGCCCAACGCCTTCGCATCCTTGCCGCTGGAGGAACGTGCGCGGGATCACCGTCCCAACCAAGACGCCAACCCGGTGATGGACCTGTTTTGGATGGGCGTGAAAGCACTGGCATCTCTCCGTCTGACCGTAGCTCTTTTCGCGCTGGCAATCGTATTGGTCTTTTACGGCACTTGGGCCCAGGTGGACAGCGGCATCTGGACCGTCATGTCGAAGTACTTTCGCAGTTACTTCGTGATGATCCCGTTGCACGTAGTCCTTTTGCGAACCATCGATCCAGTCCCCGTCGGCATTCCTTTTCCTGGCGGCTGGCTTCTCGGCGGTTTGCTGTTGGCAAATCTTATTGCCGCCCATTTGACAAGGTTTCGGGTTTCTTGGAAGCGCTCGGGCATTCTGATCCTTCACGGCGGCCTGATTCTGTTGATGATCGGCGAACTAGTGACTGGCCTGTATGCGGTCGAAGGCAACTTGACCTTTGTCCTGGGCCAGACCGTAAACTACATCGATCACCCTCTCTACCCCGAGCTTGCAATCATGGACGAGTCCGACCCGAAAGTAGAGCGCGGCGTCGTCGTGCCGGTACATTACCTTGATCCGGACAGGCCAATTGCGAATAACGAACTTCTGCCCTTCGATGTCGAAACCAATCAATACATGGCGAATTCGCGCATGCTGAAAGAGATGGATCCGGCCGGCAATCCAGCCACCGCCGGTGTCGGTCTCCGAAGAAGGGTTCGCGACGTTCCCGAAGGCAGCGGCACCGATAGCGATCAGAAGATCGACACTCCGTCCGCCTATATTACGTTGAAAGAAAAAGGCACCGGCAGGAATCTCGGCACCTACCTCGTTTCTTACCTGATCCAGGAACCACAGTGGATCGAATCCGGCGGCAAGAAGTGGAACCTGAGCTTGCGCTTCAAGCGAACTCCATGCGAATTCAGCATGCAGCTCCTCAAAGCGGACCATGACAAGTGGCCGGGAACGGAAAAGCCCAAGAACTACGCCAGCACCGTCCGCCTAGTCGATCCCAAGCGCGGCGAAGACCGCGAGATCAGAATCTCCATGAACAGCCCTTTGCGCGAGAGCGGGCTGACGTTCTATCAATCCGGTATGCAAGACTTGGAGGGCACGCGCTTGTCGATCTTGCAAGTGGTCCGGAACCCCGGATGGTGGATTCCTTATGCTTCATGCACGATGGTGATTCTCGGCATGCTGATCCATTTCGGCCTAAACCTCACCGACTTTATTAGCCGGAAGGTGCTGTCATGAAACGTCTTTATTTGCTTCCCTGGCTTGTGCTCGGAATTGCGGTCTTATACCTCGCCTCCGGGTTCATGCGCCCCGCGCATCAGTCCAAATTTGACGTCGACGCCTTTGCCGTCCTCCCCGTCCAGAACGGCGGACGCATCATGCCGATGGACACGCTCGCCCGCACGTGTCTGATCATCCTGAGCGGCAAGCAGACGTTCGTCGACGACCACGATATGGATCATCCAGTCACACGCCCCGCGATCGAATGGCTGCTTGATGTCATGGTCAGCCCGCCTGATGAAGAGCGGTTGGACGGACCGGCGCACAAGCATAAAGTGTTTCGCATCGACAACGACCAGGTGCTGGCGTTCTTGGGCCTCAAGGCGCGACCCGGATTGCGCTATTCGTTCGCCGAATTTTCACCGAGAATGCTCGAGATCGCGGATGAAGCGGACAGAATTGATGCGACTGAGGAGAAGAACCGAAGCCTGTTTGAGAACAAGCTGTTCGAGTTGGCCCAACACATCCGTCTCTACAAGAACATCACGATTTGGGCCGACCCGCGCGTTCTGCCGCCGCTGCTTCCTGATGACGAGCGGTGGATGAACCTTTACGACGCCAAGTTGGTTATGGAACGCATCGGCCGGGCGGTTCCGGGCTTTCAGCAATACCTCGGCATGCTTTCGGCGTACGGCAAGGGCCGAGCGGGCGAATTTGAGCAAAGTCTCGTTGGATACCGGGATGCCGTCAAGCAACGTGCGCCGGAGGCGTTTCCCAAGGCGGATTTCGAGGTGCTGTTCAATCGCTTGGAGCCGTTTTATAAGTGCATGGTTTTTTGCGTCGGCATCTTTATCTTAGGGTGCCTGTACTGGATGCTTGGCTATGGCGAATTGCGACAGGCCGCTTTCTACCTAGGCCTGTTCACTTTTCTGATTCAGACCTGGGCAATTATTGGCCGCATTTACTTGATGGGCCGCCCCCCCGTCACCAACATCTATTCGTCAGCGATCTTCATCGGCTGGACAGCCATGGGGCTGGGTTTGGTCATGGAAGCGATTTACCGCAACGGCTTTGCGGTGGTGACGGCCTCGGTCACTGGATTCTCGTCACTGTTCATCTCGCACATGCTCATCAGCGGCGACACGATGGAAATGCTCGTCGCGGTGTTGGACACCAACTTTTGGCTGGCCACTCACGTGGTCTGCGTAACTTTCGGGTACACGGCTACTTTCGTCGCAGGTTTCCTGGCGATGAAATTCGTTCTGCTGGGTGTGTTCACACGCGCCCTTCAGAATGACGGCATTGCCACCTTGAGCAAGATGATCTACGGTGTTATTTGTTTCGCAACACTACTAAGCTTCACCGGCACGGTGCTCGGTGGCATCTGGGCGGATCAATCGTGGGGGCGGTTCTGGGGATGGGATCCCAAGGAAAACGGCGCGCTGCTTATCGTGCTTTGGAACGCCCTGATTCTGCACGCCCGTTGGGGGGGTATCGTCAAGCAGCGCGGCATGGCGGTCCTTGCCGTCGGCGGCAATATCGTCACCGGCTGGTCCTGGTTCGGCACCAACTTGCTGGGTATCGGCTTGCACTCGTACGGCTTCATGTCGGGGGCGATGTGGGCGCTCATCGGCGTCGACATTTTGATGCTGGGCGTTATCGCCATCGGCGCCTTGATACCAACCAAATACTGGGCAAGCTATCAGCCGCTACGGCCTTCGGCCCTTCAGCTACCAGCGAAGCCCAAGGCCGCTCCGCGTTTGAAGCCTGCGTAGATTGATGCTAGTCTGACGTGGATTGTCTCAACGAGTCGTTATTAAAGGCATCAGATCACAAGTATTCCTCCAATGCCCCTTCCGCTCCAATGTTCCTGCGGCGCCCGTCTCGAAGTGGACGATAAGTTCGCGGGCCAGACCATCTCTTGTCCGGACTGCGGTCGTCCCCTGACCGCGCCGTTGCCGCCCAAACCGGCGGCGACGACCAGCGGCCTGGCGCTCGCTAGTTTGTTGCTTGCGCTCATCGGCGCCTTTACGCTCGTGGGCACGTTGACGGCGATGGTGTGCGGATTCTTGGCGCTCCGCGTTATTCGGCGCTCGCCGGAGCCGCTGGGGGGCAAGATCTTGGCGCAAGCAGGATTGATCGCCGGAGGCGTCTTCACTCTGCTCACGGTGGCGGGCTTCTTCTTCTTGGATCGGCTCGGCTTGGACGGGTTTCTCCGCAGCCTCGACATGGCCGGCAAGATCGTCTACGACAAGAACGAAAAGGTCGCGCACAGCGCCAGCGCCACGGGCAACAACTTCTCAATCGAACTGCCCAACGCCGCCTGGGGCAAGCTGGTGTCGAGCAGCTCAACCCAGGCGGGCCGTGAGAATTTGCAGGAAGTGGCTCTCTTCAACGTCTGGTTGGACGCGCAGATCGTGTGCCTGAGCGATTGGAAAGACCGCAAGCTGCCCCTGGAGGCTTGCCGCGAGGAAGGGACGGCGATGTTTAAGAACTCGCGGCTGGTGAAGCTGCTCGCTCACCTTTCCGAGTCGGCGTCCGCGCCTGCCGTGGGCGAACCGCGCGAACTGCGGCAATTGGGAGACAGCGAAATCCAGGAATTCTATCTCGACATGCGTTTGGGAGGCATCGAGCGCACATTCTTGGTTCGCGTGCTGCGCGACAAATCAACAATCGGCGTCGTCGCCGGCGGCGCGCGCAAGACCCGTTTCGCCAAGTTGGAGAAGCAACTCCGCGAAGGGATCGAGAGCTTCAAGTGGGAGAAGTGAGCCGTGATCTGGTTCGCGTGTAAGCAGTGCGCGAAGGTGCATGGGCGGGCGGAGACGGCTGCCGGGGCCATGATCTTCTGCGAATGCGGCCAGGGGATGCTGGTGCCCTGGGAAAGCACGGCGCCGGAACCGGAGCTGCCGCCGATCCAGGTGGCTGCCACGGCGCCGCCGCCCTTGAAGCTCGAGCCGGTGACGTTCGACCCGGTGAAATCATCTGGCACGCCGCTTCCGTCGAGGCCGCCGCTGTCGGATCGGGGCCGTCCGGGGCCCAGGCGTCGGCCGCGGCTTGGCCCGCGCGACCCGCGTTATTGCTTCAACCACGAAGAGCTGCTCAAGGAGGGCGCTTGCACCGACTGCGGCGAGAACTTTTGCTCGAATTGCCTGGTGGCCTTTCAGGGCCAAACGCGGTGCGGGCCGTGCAAGAACTACCGCGTGCGCGGCCTGCTTTGGCCGACA
The DNA here is from genome assembly GCA_016195405.1 of Planctomycetota bacterium. GTDB lineage: Bacteria > Planctomycetota > Planctomycetia > Gemmatales > Gemmataceae > JACPZP01. The sequence goes on from JACPZP010000111.1 coordinate 39,295, forward strand.
CCGACTTCGAAGCTCGCCCTGGCCAGCGCCTTCTTGGCATTCGTGCCGGCGTTTTTCCTAATCGCGCCCGCCCATTCCTCAGGGCTTTGGTTCCTCGGCACGCTCGCCATGGTGCCGCAAGTCATCGCGCTAGTCCTTGGCCTCCTGGCGCTACGGGCATCCGAGCGCGATCCAAATCTCTCCGGCCGTGCCCTGGCCTTCACCGGCGTGATCGGTTCGGCAGTCACGTCGATCTTGATCGTCCTGTTGACGATTTACGCGCCACGAGTATGGACCTAGTGGTGTGATTGAACGGTGGGACAGGCGTCTCGCCTGTCCGGACCGGCGGGACGCCGGTCCCACCTCTTCACGGAATGGTTCGCTGAGCCGCGAGCGAGTGCAGCATGATCGAATGCCGCTATTGCCGGGACGCGTTTGGCACTCCGACGGAGAAGATCGGCGCCCGCTGCCCGACGTGCCGCATGCCGTTGTTCGAGCGCGATCGCCACAAGGCGCCGCCGATCGACCTGGGGCCATGCGCGCTGCACAAGGACAAGACGGCCCATGGCAAATGCCAGCAATGCGGCAAGCTCATCTGCCCCGTGTGCCGGACCCGATGGGATGACCGCATTATTTGCACGAGCTGCATGGACGCGGTCCTCTCAAAGGAGCCCAATCCGAGGTTGGTGCGGACCCTCGACCGGCAAGCGGGCTGGAGCGTGGCATTAGCGACGGTTGGTTGGCTGGTGCTTCTGATGACGTTCTGGCCGCTTTCGGCGCTGTCGCAAGGATTAACTCAAGGTCAGGCCACCGCGGCCAGCCTGCTGTTCCTGTTTAGCTTTCTGCCCGCCTTATGCGCCGCCGGTCAAGGCGCGGCCTGCATCCGCGCGCGCGGCCGGCGTCTGACCCTGGCCACCTGCGGCGTGAGCCTCGCCGGCGCGCAACTCGGCCTCTTGCTAGGCTTGCTCGTCTGCAATGTGTGGTTGAATTGATGGAATGAGGAGGTAACGGGGTGACGGCGTGAAGCGTCCCCTTCACCTCCTCACCCCGTCATCCCCTTACCCCCTCACGCTTTCGCCGGCCAAATGCGCAGGCCGAAGCCGTTCATGTCGACGTCCTCGCCTTTTTCGCCTTCCTCAACGTTGCCGCGGTCCACGCCCCTTGCTCGACCTCAATTCCCGGAAGCTGCCGTACGACGTCAAATAACCGATGTTCCAGCGCGGCGGCCCGCCAGGGCGACCAAAGATAGCAAGTGACGCGCGGGGTGTCGAAAGAGAGGCCGTAGAAATCGACGCGCATGCAAGTGACCCATCAAGGAAGCAACGTTCGTCATTGTATCTAACCGCCCTAGAAATCCCCACTTGATGAACCCGCCATTGTTGAGCGCGAGGCATGAAGTGCGAATAAGCGCCCGCCTTTTTGGTTGCAGTGCGCCCACAAGTTTCTTACAGTTTCTATTGCTCAGACCTTGGAGATTTGGATTCGAACGAGGCGGGGAGATCCATGGACCATTCCATACTGCTGTTCGCGGCCGAAACACCTCCTGCCCTTGGAATGGAAATTCGTGTTCCCCTTTCCATTTTGCACTTTCTCGAATTTGCCATTTGGGGCGCTTGGTTTGTTGTTCTCGGAAACTACCTCAACTCCTTGCAGTTCTGCCGAAAGGACATCGGCCGCATTTATGCCACGATGTCGTTGGGGTCGGTGATTGCGCCGATGTTCGTCGGCGCCATCGCGGACCAGTACTTTGCCAGCGAGCAGCTTTTGGGAGTGTTGCACCTGGTGGGCGCGGCGCTCTTGTATGCAATGGCCCAACTCCGCACACCGCGGAGTTTTTATTGGGTTGCCCTCTTGTACGCTTTGGCCTACGCGCCCACGCTCGCACTGGCGAATTCAGTAACGTTCGCGCACATTCCCGATGCGGCGCGCGACTTTCCAACCATTCGCGTTCTCGGAACGATTGGCTGGATAGCCGCTGGCATGTCGCTCGTTTTCTTCATCCCTCCGGGACAGCAAGTCAACAACCGACCTCTGCTCCTAGCGGCCGTTCTCTCCCTCCTTCTCGGCGCTTACTCCTTCTTTCTGCCGCACACGCCGCCCAAAGCAACCGGCTCGGAAATTCCTTTCCTCAAAGCGATAAGCCTTTTGAAGGAGCCGTCGTTCGCCGTCTTTTACGGAGTGTCTTTCCTGATCACCTTGGCTCTTGCGTTTTATTACAGCTTCACCGCATTGTTTCTGGAAAAAGGAATGAAGGTGCCCGCGCAGAAAATTGGCTCGGTCATGACGATCGGGCAATGGGTGGAAATCATTTTCTTGTTCACCCTGCCTTGGTTCCTTCAAGAGCTGGGAATGAAGTGGGTGCTCGCGATCGGGATGGCGGCCTGGGGGATTCGCTACGCGATATTCGCCTCTCGGGGACCACTGCCGATCATCCTGATCGGCATCGCTTTGCATGGCATTTGTTTTGACTTCTTTTTCGCGGCCGGCTTCATACACGTCGACAATACCGCGCCCGCGGATATCAAAGTGAGCGGCCAATCCCTTTTTGCGGTTCTGACCTATGGCCTGGGAATGTGGCTGGGAACGGAAGCGTCGGGTTGGTTAAATCAGTACTTCACCCGCGAGGTAACGGACACCGCAACGGGGCTGACCGTAAAGGAGACAGACTGGACAAAGTTCTGGTTGGTTCCGGCAGTTGGAGTTCTGATTTGCCTGGTCTTGTTCTTGGCATTTTTCAATTAACGTCAGGCGTTCATTTCTTCAAGTCAGTATTCTCGTCTGCCGATACTCATTGACAACCGGGCTTCCGCGCCGCGCGGATGCGCCGCGCAGAAACGCCCGGCAAACCACGTCTCGGCCCGGTCTCGCCATGAAGGTCGGTCACGCCATGAAGGTCGTGCCGCACATTCCAGGATATGAGTTTCTGACCTGCCTCGGAGGCGGCGCCTTGACCTCGGTCTATGCCGCGCGCAATCAGGAAACCGACACGCCCTGCGCCGTCAAGCTCTTGCGGCCCGATTGGGCTGAGCAGCCGGTGGCGATCAAGCTGCTCCAGCGCGAGGCGCGCGCGGCATTGGCGGTCCGCCATCCTCATCTGGTAAAAGTGCTCGAAGCGCATGTCTTGAAGCCGCCCTGTTTTTTGGTGATGGAGATGCTTCCGGGTGAATCTCTGCGGCGGCGGCTGCGGCGCGACTACGCCCTGGACGCCGGGACCGCGTTATCCATCGCCCGTCAGATCGCCGACGCCCTCGCCGGACTCCATCGCAAAGGCTTTCTGCACAGCGACGTTAAGCCGGACAACATCCGCCTGGTGGGCGACGGCAAAGCGGTCCTGCTCGATCTCGGCTTCGCCCACCGCGTGGGTGAAAACAGCGCCCTCCTGGAGGAAGGCTACATTCTGGGAACCGTCAACTATCTCGCGCCGGAATTGTGTGGGCCGGCGCCGATCGACGACCCGCGCGGCGACGTGTTCAGCCTGGGTGTGACCTTTTTCGAGATGCTGACCGGCCAGCTTCCTTATCCGCCAGGCGACACAATACGGACTCTCCGCCGACACGAAGGGGAGGCGCCCGCCGACATTCGCGAGCTGCGCGTCGACCTGCCGCGCGGCTTGCCGGAATTACTCGATCGCCTTCTGGCCCGGAGGCACGACGACCGTCCGAACGCCCGGGCACTCGTGCAGGAATTGGTCGGAATGGAGATCGCGGCGCTGGGCAGGCGCAGGGCCGCATGACCACTTGCACGCGCCCCGTTGCTTCCGCTATGGTATACTCACGCAAAATCGGACAATCTTAGGTGATTCATGAGCTATGGCGGCGATGAGGGCATCGGCTTCGCCACGGCGCGCGGGCGCGACTGGCCCAGCGTGCGCCAGTTCAACGTCTTCCTCGAGAACCGGCTGGGCGCCCTGCTCAACGTCGTCCGCCGCTTCGAAACGACCGACATCCGCATCGTCTCTTTGACCGTGGTCGATTCCGCCGACTGCGCCATCGTCCGCATGGTGCTGAGCGATCCGGAGCGGGCCTTGGAAATATTCCAGCAGGCCAAATTGCCGATCACCGAAAGCGACCTGCTGGTGGTCGAGCTTCCGGAGGGCAAACAGCCGCTCTTGCAAATCACCAAGGCGCTCTTGACCGCCGAGATCGACATCAATTACGCGTATCCCATCCTCGTTGGGCCCAAGGGAAGCGCCGCCCTGGCCCTGCACGTCACCGATCACGACAGCGCCGCCCAGATGCTCGGCAAACAAGGCTTCGTACTGTTCTCGGAAAGTGATTTCAGCGAGTAGATTGAACCATTTTTGAACCGCCGAGGCTCAGAGACACAGAGAAGAAGACGATGAGATCTGTCTTCTCTGCGTCTCGGTGTCTCTGTGGTTCAGACTGCTATAAGATGCCGCGCTTGAAGTTGGCGTGGTGGCCGCCGGGAATAGGGCGGCCGGCCCGGACCACCCGCCAGCGCTCGCGCACTTCCGCCGGCTGGTAGTTGCGATAGATGAAATCTGCCCGCAGTGATACGGCGCCCGCCGCGGCCAGTTCTTTCAGCTTTGTGGACAAACAGTACGGGCCTTGATTCAGCACGATTGTCCGGCAATGGTAGTCGAGCGCCGTGACCTTTTCGCCGTGGCTGGAAACCATCTCCATACTTTCGAAACGGCAATTCGCCTTGCCCGGACAGCCGCCGATGAGATTGGCGTAGGCGCACGATTCAGCCAGGAACAGAGGCGTATCCTGGTGGACGATCAAGACGGCGCGAGGGCCGAACTCACCTAAGAGCGAGCGCCAGTTGCCGATGCCGTCTTCCGGCGACAGGGCGAAGCGCGACACCCCCATGTCAATTAATTGCAGGGCGGCGAGGCGGTTGAGGACATAAACGGACCAGTCGGTGGAGAGGTTGAGTGACGCTTGGTCCGAAAGGTAGGTCCAGGCGCTCAAGTTGGCGGCTTCCCATTTGTGCCAACCGGCTTCGCGAAGGGTGTCGATCTTGTGAAGGATCGACTTTTCCTCCCAGGCGCGGGTCAACGCGGGCAACGCGAACCGGATGCGATTTCGGCCCACGCGATCTCCGAGCGATTCGAGCCTAGCACGAAGCACGGCGGGATGGTCGCGAGCGATGTCGATCACCAGTTCGTCGATGTCCTGCCAATCGCGTTCCTCGAAGGCGTCGAGGAAACCAAGGCGATCAATCTTTAGAGACCAGGCGAAAGTTGTCGGCGAATTCGGCCTTTCTGCCCCGCCTGCTTCTCCCTGGAGAAAGGGTGCGATTTCTTGTTGGATTTGACGAACTCGGTCGACTCGCTCGCTGTCGAACTGCTTTTCCAGTTGGGCGATCAGCTCACGCCGCAGTTGATTCAAACGCGAAACGGGCACGAAGCCGCCGATTTCATTTTTCCATGTCAGCGAGGCGAGCGCGAAACGGCTATCGCCGAGGCGTTCGAACGCCGCGCGGACCGCGCCTTCCATGGCTTCGGGATCGTGCGCCTTTGGAAACGGCCCCGGCATGATCTTCGTGATGGACAAGGCTGTCACCGTCAGTGCATCACTCGTCAAAGTCGCCTCGAAATGAATGGGCAAGCGCGTGCGGAACTGGCCGGGCTTAGGTCGATCGTGGCGGTAGCGCTGCTTCACCTCCTGCGACGACGAGCAATACACGGGCGCGCCGACGGGGATTTGCGGATGCTCGGCGGGAAGCGACACTTCGACCAGCGTGCCGGCGGCCGCGGTGATCGCCTCCTTCAGCGCCGCCTTTCTCCCGGTCTTGGCCCACAAATGGTCGACTGCGAACCCGACCGGCTTGCCGAGAATGGGCAGGTCGATCTGCAGGCCGTCGTGACGCTCCAACCGGCGCGCGGTGCGGAAGCGAAGCCGGGCCTTGGCGCTACTCGGGTACAGAACGGCTTCGACGTAACCGATGCGCGCGCCGCGATGGCCGACGGTGTCGCGGTCGGCGACTTCCTTGTCCTTGGCGGACTGTACGAACAGCCGGGTCCAGGGGCGGCTGAACACCGTCTGTAGATCCGCTTCGATGTTGGGTCGCTCGGTCCCGTCGAGCCGCCCGTCGAGTAGCCGGCGATAGTAGTCGGTCGTCGTGGCGACATAGAGCGGGCTTTTCTTGCGGCCTTCGATTTTGAAGCAAGAAACGCCAGCTGCTCTCAATGCTGGCAAGTGGTCGGGCAGGGCGAGGTCCTTCATCGAAAACGGAAAGCCGGCGCGAGGGTCGCGCTTGACTTCGCCGCCGTCGCGCAAGGTCTGCGGAGCGCCGGTGACCTCGTAGGCGTCACGGCACGAGTAGGCGCATTTGCCGCGGTTGCCGGAGCGCCCCAAGGTCTGGGCCGAGAAAAGGCACAGGCCGCTGTAGGCATAGCAGAGCGCCCCGTGGACGAAGACTTCGGTCTCGATGCCGGCCGCCCCGGTGATGTCGCGCGCTTCCTCGAAGGTCAATTCGCGGGCTAGGACGACGCGAGTGAAGCCGAGGCGTCTAAGTGCCTCCGCGCCGGCGCGGTTGTGGACGGACATCTGAGTGCTGCCGTGCAGTTCCAACCGGGGAAAGAATTTCTTGATGGCGCCATAAACGCCCAAGTCCTGCAAGATGACGGCATCGACGCCGATGTCCTCGAGCGCCGCAAGGTCTTCGATCAATTCGGGCAATTCATCCTGGCGGATCAACGTATTGACGGTGACAAAGACCCGTCGGGGCGGTGTCAGCGAATGGGCGTAAGCTGTAATTTCGTCGAGTTCGGCTAGCGTGAAATTCTCGGCTTCAGCGCGAGCGGAGAACTTCTTGAGGCCGAGATAGACGGCGTCAGCGCCGAAATGCAGGGCGGCCCAAGCGGCTTCCGGACCGCCGGCCGGGGCGAGCAACTCGACGCTGCCTGCGCCAGTTCCAGTGTCCAAGATCGGAACATTCAAGGGGGCTTCCGGCGCACTCTGGTTATAGGCCCCCTGGGGAAGCACCGGAACGGCAGCGTTCCATTCGGGAAGAGGCGCCGATGGAGCGAGTCCATGCCAGTTCCGTTCTTCATGGACGGATGGAGGAACGAGCGACAATGGGACGGCTGAGGTTAGCGGCATCAGTTCATTTTATTTGACAGGTCTCCTTTTGTATCCCATGTTTGCGACAAGAGGCGGAAGGCCCTCGGTGGGGTCGCCGCGTGTCCACGTAAACCGACGGGAAGGATGCGACGTCCATGGTGACCACGGAACTTGGCGCGTGTGAATGGTTCGTCTGGGACTTGCGCCGCAGCAACCTCCTTGATCGCAACCAGCTCGACCAGCTTGTCGGCGAGTTTATCCAGAAAAACCCGCGTGCGGAGCCGCCCGCGCTGGCCGAATATCTCGTGGCCCAGGGAATCTTGACCCCGTTCCAGTCCGAACGGCTGTTGCAAGGCAAGACACAAGGATTCGTTCTCGGGCCTTTCACGCTGATGGAAGCCTTGGGCGCCGGCAGCATGGGCACGGTGTACAAGGCACAGTCCAAGAACGACAGCCAATGGTACGCCGTAAAGGTGTTGCCCCGCCGCAGCATGTGGAATGTCCGCATCGCCCGCCGCAAGGTGCGCTCCTTCGAGCAAGCCCGGCACCCCAGCGTCGTTCCCTTTGTCGACGTTGGCACCGCGGGCGGCATGCACTACCTCGCCTGGCCCTACGTAGAAGGCGAGCTGCTCGACAAGGTGGTCACGCAGCGAGGCAAGATCAGTCCCGAATTGGCCGCCTACTATGCCGTGCAGATCGCCGAGGGTCTCGAAGTCTGCCATCAGCAAGGCTTGATTCACGGCCTGCTCAAGCCTTCGAACTTAATGGTCGATGCCGAGCAACAGGTTAAGATCCTGGATTTTGGAATCGGCTGTCTTCTAGCCGAGACCGAAGGCGAGTCGCTAGTGGACACCATGTCCACCTCGAACGCCATCGCCAGCGGCTTGGACTGCGCCAGCCCTGAAAGCATCATGGATCCGACCAACCTGACGCCGGCGGGCGACCAGTATAGCCTCGGTTGTATGCTCTATTTCATGGTGACCGGCCAGTATCCGTTCCCGGAAGGAGCCGTCGCCGAGAAAATGATGGCCCACCAGTTCAAGCAACCCACGCCGATCGCCCAGCTCAACTCGAGCGTGCCCGCCGATCTGGTCGCAATCATCGAGCGCTTGATGCAGAAAGCGCCTGAGAACCGCTATGGGACTTTCGCCGAGGTGGTGGAAGCGTTGAAGCCGCTGGCATCCGGCCCGGCTGCAGGTCCGCGATTGGCCAAGCCGGGGGCGATCCTCGGCAAGCCGCTGGGCACGGCGCCACAGGGTTTGCGCGGTCTCAAGAGCGGCGGGTCAAGCCCCGGGTTCAAACCCGGCGGCAGCAATCCGGACGCCAATCCTGCCAGCTTGTCGAGTCCCGGAACTAAACCGGCGGGAAGCCTTTCAAGCCCTAGCACGAAGCCGGCCGGCAGCCTTTCCAATTCGGGCACGGCGCCCGTCTCGCCGTCCGCACCGACTCCAAAGCCCCAGAGCTTAGGAAAACTGCCGACTCGAGGGTCGCTGCTAGGTCTGACACCTGTGCCGACAACAAAGGAAAGCGGGGCTCAGCCCGAGTCCGAAAGCCGCCACGAGAACGCGGAGTGGGAAGTCCCTGGCGGGAATTTCGCCACGGAGGAAAAGTCCTGGGAGGAACGCCTGGGGCCATTCGGCATTGTCTTAAGCACTGTCGCAGCGTGTGCGCTCGTATATCTGCTTGCGGTGTGGTTCAAGATTTTCTAGCAGTCCGCCTATTTGCCCCGCCGCTTCCGCCGTCGTATCCTGCACTGACCCACGCAATAGAGCGAGTATCCGGCGTCGCTCGTGCACCAAACGCGTCGATTAGGATTGTTTCAAAGGTCAAAAAATCAATTCTTGATACGTAACGCCTTTAGTTGGATGACTTTGCGAAAATGGTTTCAGCACGACGCGGACACAGATGCAATCGGGCACTTCGCTGAAACAATCCCGCACTTCGCTGAAACAATCGGGCACTTTGCTGAAACAATCGGGCACTTTGCTGAAACAATCGGGCACTTTGCTGATTGAATCCGTCGCAAACGCGGATCGACGGCCGCGAGCAGCGAACAGCCAGAGTAAACTTGCAGCAAATCACGGGAACTGCGTAGAATGAGGTTGGTTCGGTCAATCCCGGCGCTCTGCGTTCGCAAAAGACGCAAGCCTATGACGACGGTGGCATGTGCCAAGCGACGACAAAGCTGCAGGAGGGCGGCACCGGGTGGTCATCCTGGGATCGACCGGATCGATTGGCGCCAGCTGCCTGGATGTGATCGCAAGCCTTGAAGATCGCTTCGAAGCGTTCGGCCTGAGCGCTCACACGAGCGCCGAGGCGCTTTACGAGCAGGTGCAGCGTTGGCAGCCGCGTTACGCCGTGTTGACCGACCCAAGGGCCGCTCGCAATTTTGCGGAACAGCGACTGCCGTCCCGGACTTGCTTTCTTCAAGGGGTGGAAGGCATCGGCCGGATGGTCGCCGACGCGGACGCCGACATCGTGGTGACTGCCATCGTCGGCGCCGCGGGACTGACCGGCACATGGCTGGCCCTGGAAGCGGGCAAGACCGTTGCAGTGGCCAACAAAGAAACGCTGGTGATGGCTGGGTCGCTCGTGATGGAATTGGCGGCCAGCCGCGGGGCTCGCGTATTGCCTGTCGACAGCGAGCACAGTGCCATCTTTCAGGCGTTGCAAGCGGGCCAGCCGGGCGAAGTTCAGCGTGTCGTTCTAACGGCCAGCGGCGGCCCCTTTCGCGGCCGCAAGCGGCATGAGCTAAGCGACGTAACGCCGGAAGAGGCTCTGTGTCACCCGACCTGGCGGATGGGTCCGAAGATCACCATCGATTCCGCCACGCTCATGAACAAGGCTCTCGAGGTGATTGAGGCCCGCTGGTTATTCGGATTGCTCCCGGAACAGATTGAGGTGATTTTGCACCCCGAATCCATTGTCCATTCTTTCGTCGAATTCACCGACGGCTCGGTCCTTGCGCAGCTGTCGCCGCCCGACATGCGCCTGCCCATCCAGTACGCGCTCACCTACCCGAAGCGCGTAGCCGGACCGGCTAAGAGATTGAACTGGAGCGAGTTGGAAGCTTTGCACTTTGAGGCGCCGGATCGCGAGACCTTTCCGGCCCTGGACCTTGGATACGAGGTAGCCCGGCGCGGCGGCACCTGCGGCGCGGTGTTGAACGCCGCCAATGAAGCCGCCGTGGCTCGCTTTCTCACGGGGAGGTTGGCCTTCCTCGACATTCCGCGCGCCTGCCGCGCAATTTTGGATCATCATCATTACAGTGCCCGGCCGACGCTGAGCGAACTTGGCGTCCTGGATCGCTGGGCACGACAGGAGGTAGAGCGTTGGACAAGCAATTCAAGCCCGGGCCGGACCAAGTAAAGCCCGTGAATTCAAATACCAAGGACGGCAGTGCACCACCCGCCGGAGTGGAAGCGCCCCCGACCGTAAAGGAATGGTGGATCCAGAACGGTCCGGTGCTGGCGATCGTATTCGCGCTCTTGGTGTACCTGTTCATCCAGTTCGACTCCGAAGGCCTGGTGGCCATACTCAAAGCGGCGCTGGGGCTGTCGTTCGTCATCTTCCTACACGAGCTGGGCCATTTCCTGGTCGCCAAGTGGTGCGACGTGCATGTGACGGCGTTCAGCATCGGCTTCGGCCCGGTCATCCCCGGTTGCTGGTTCAAGTGGGGAGAGACGACATACAAGCTGGCCCTCTTCCCCTTGGGCGGCTACGTGCAGATGGTCGGACAGGTCGACGGCGACGAATCGAGCGACGGCAGCGAGGAAGATCCACGCTCCTTCCGCAACAAATCCGTCGGCGCCCGCATGGCGATCATCTCCGCCGGCGTCGTCATGAACGTGATCCTGGCGATCGCCTGCTTCGTGGTCGTCTTCCAGGGCCCGGGCAAAGAGCGCGACGCGGCTATCGTTTCCATGGTGGACGCGGGAGCCCCGGCCTATAAGCACGGAATCGAAAGCGGCGATCTTTTCGTGCAAATTGGCAATAGAAAGTATCCATATTTCGACGATTTAATGGCCACGGTCATGGCCAGCGGGCGGGACGAACGGGTCGACTTCTACATTAAGCGGGCCGGCGTCTCCGAACCCATTCATATTCAGATTGAGCCGCGCCTGGGCAAGGGTGATGAGCGCCCCATCATTGGCGTCACGTCCGCCTCAAAGCCTCAACTGGCAACCCCTCGGTATGTTGAGAGCAGTTTGAAACACCCTGTCGTTCCAGGCAGCCCGGCGGCGGTTGCCCAACCGCCTTTTGAATTCGGCGACAACATCATCGCCACCACCGATCCGGACGATCCCGCTCAAATGAAGGAACTGCCCGACGATCCGCGCTTTCCCGGGCACGGCCAGCGCGACTACTTCGAATACGCCCGCCGTATGTCGCTTTTGGCCGGCAAAGAAGTGAAATTGCTCGTCGAGCGCGGCGATTACAAGGTCGAAATCAAGGTTGCTCCGGCGTTTCACCACAACCTGGGCGTGCGCATGCAGATGGGCAACATCACCGCGGTGCGCGACGGCGCCCAGCCGGACGTGCGCACGGCTGACCCCGTTCGGAAGCTGGAAGGCGACCTGATCCAAAAAGTGGAGGTCGAAGACGTGGATAAGGACGGCAAGCCGTTTACGCGCACCTTCGAAGGCAACACGCTCGATCCCGAGCGGCTGCCCTGGGAATTGCGGCAATGGGCGGACCGGCTCGATCGGGCGAAGATTGAAGGTCCTCGCAAGGTCATCGTGCATGTGCGCCGGCACCGCGACACCACGGGGGAGCAATATGAGACGAAGAAGCTGGAGTTGCGTTGGAACGACTCCGAGCGATTCCTCAAAGCGGCGCCCATGAATGCCACGTCCCCGATGCCGATTCCTGAACTGGGTATCGCATACCAAATCAAAACCACAGTGGACGACGTAACCGGCGCTCAAGCGGCCGACGAGGATTCGCTGCAAAAGGGCGACGTTATCAAGAGAGTGCGCCTTGTTTATTCCGACGGCACCAGCGGCAACAAGTGGACCGACCTGGAACCCAATGAATGGGCCTGGGTGTCCCAGATCGCGCTCGCGGCGCCGGGTGGAGTGAAAAGCTTAAAGCTCGAAGTGAGCCGCAACCAAGAGACCAAAGAAATCGAGGTCAATCCCCAGGTAGACGGCACTTGGCCGATCGCCGAGCGCGGCCTGATCCTGATGAAGGACACGCGCATTCAAAAAGCTTCCAATCCTCTCGAAGCGGTGGTGATGGGACTGAAGGAGACAGGCAAGAACATGGAGCAGGTCTTTCAGCACATCCGCGGCATGATCACCGGCCGTCTTTCCGTGAAGAGCTTGGGCGGCCCCGGCACCATCGCCTGGGCGGCTTACAAGTTCGCCCGCATGGACTTCGCCCAATTCGTGTTCTTTCTGGGTCTCATCAGCGTGAACCTAGCCGTCATCAACTTCCTGCCGATTCCGGTCCTCGACGGCGGCCACATGGTTTTCCTGATATACGAAAAGCTCCGCGGCAAGCCGGCCTCCGAAGGCATTCGCGTCGGCGCCACCTACGCCGGCTTGGCCGTCGTCTTGTGCCTTATGGTGTTTGTGATTTACCTGGATATCTCGCGGTGGCTACTCTAAGGTCTGCTTTTGCAAGACATTCTCCTCAATCAGCAGCTAGATCATGCCGGGATCGTCCTTGCGATTCCGAAAAGACACATATGATCTTGCCCGGCATGTGCTTCCAATTCTCCGCGTTTACGACCAAACCGGCTGGCGCCACGTCGTGCTTTACGCATGAATGTCACCTTATTTCTTCTTTGGGCGCAGGACATTCGCCTCGACGAGAATGCTCCAAAGCTGCTCCCATACGTCCTCGACCGCTGGGTCGCCGCCCTGGCTGTTTGCCCAAGCCGCGGCGCTCGCGGACAAACATGCCAGGGCATCGTCGCGGACACGAGCTTCCAAGTCTTCGCGGTTCGACGATGTCTCGGCGCGTGGCGCGCTCGGTAGCTTCCCAGCGCGTTTACCGGCTGCCCCGTCCAGCGCTTCGTTGCACAGCGCGTCGGCCCGCTTGTTCAGCTCGCGGCGGACGTGGCGAAGCGTCACCTTATCGAAATCACGCCGGAGCGCGTCGGCTTCTTCGAAGAGCGGCCGAAGCCCGGCATTCTTCACCTTGTACTCGCCGTTCATTTGCCGGACCATGAGTTCACTGTCGCTTTGTACGACCAGTTTTTTGCCGCCGAGGCGCTTGGCATGCTCCAGGGCCTTGACCAGGCCGGCATACTCGGCGATGTTGTTGGTAGTCTCACCGAGGAAGCCGTTCTCCTCAATGTCGGGTTCACCGGGCCGCTCGATGACGTAGGCGAACGCAGCGGGCCCTGGGTTGCCGCGGGCACCGCCGTCGGTGTGGATCAGCCAGTCTTTGCTATCGCTCATGGGGAGTTTGTATGGAGCCTGAGGCCGGAGTGGAACCACGCTTCCTGATTATCGAGACCGCCCATCAGCAGGGATTGGTAGTACTGGCCTCCGGCAGGTTAGTCGTTGGCCAGCGCAATCTCGAAGAATCCCGCCGCCATGCCCGCGACCTCGTCCCGCAGGCCAAGGAGTTGCTGGCAGAACAAGGATGGAAGCCTCGCGAATTGAGCGGCGTGATCGTCAGCCGCGGCCCCGGCAGTTACACGGGCCTGCGTGTGGGCTTGATGTCTGCTAAGACGCTCGCCTATGCCACGGGCTGCGCCCTGCTCGCTGTCGACACTTTCGCCGCCATCGCCTGCCAAGCGCCCGCCGAGGCCCTAACTGTTGACGTGATTGCCGATGCCCAGCAAGAGAAGCTCTACGTGCAACGCTTTGGCAGGAAGGACACCGGCTGGACTGCACTAAACCAGCTGGCGATTCGCCCTTTCGCGGATTGGATGACGAGCGTCGGTGCGACGAATTGGATTAGTGGCCCCGGCGTGGAGATTGTCGAAGCGAAGCTTCCTCCCGATCTGCGGCGCGTGCCACGATCGGATCGGATGCCATCGGCTGCGCGCTTGTTGCAGCTTGCTTGGGAACGATGGCAGCGCGGTGAACGGGACGACCTATTTGCGGCCGAGCCCATCTACCTTCGCCCCAGCGCCGCCGAAGTGAAACACTTGGCGAGCCGTGAGCGTTAGTGATCGGAGCAGCCGGCCTTTGTCCGGTCGGCCATTCTCCGGTCGCTTACGCTCCCGGCTCGCCAAAAAGCTCCCGGCTTGCCGACAAGCTCTTGGCTCGCAAATCAACCAATCAAATCTCATCGAGGGCGCTCAGTGTGCGCTGCACTTCATGGATGGTGTTGTAGTGGACGAAGCCGAGCCGCAGGAAACCGCCGCGCTGCTCCAGGCCGAGGCGTTCGGTGACTTCTATGGCGTACAGGTTTCCGCTCCACGAATAGATTTGACGTTCCGCGAGTCGTTCGGCGAGATGGTGCGGCGATTGATCGCCACGAGTGAGCGCGAAGGTCGGCACGCGCAGGGCCACACGCGTCGGGTCGGCGATGCCCCAGACCTTGTACTGTGGCCGCTCGGCCATGCCCTTGAGAAACTCGCGGCTCAAGGTGCGCTCGTGCTCTTGAATGGACGTCATGGCGACACGCAACTCGAGCCGCCGACCCGTCAAGTCGGGAAACGCAACGCCGCTTGTGGGACAATGCCGGCCGAACTCGGTGAGATACTCAACAGCGGCCGCTACACCGGCCAAGCCCTCGTGGTTCTGCGTGCCGGTCATCCAGCGTCCAGGCAGGACATTCGTTGCCGGCCGGACCTTGCACGCGGGCAATTCTTCGAGCAGCTCACGCCGCCCCCACAAGACGCCGACGTGCGGACCAAAGAACTTGTAGGCCGAACAAGCCAGAAAATCGCAGCCCAACGCTTGGACGTCGATCGCGCCATGCGGCGCAAAATGGACGGCATCGACGAACGCCAAGGCGCCCGCCTTTTTCGCCTCGCGGCAGATCGTGGCCGCGTCATTGATGGTGCCGACCGCGTTGGAAGCCAAACCGACAGCCACGAAGCGGGTGCGCGCGCTGAGATTCTTGCGGAAATCATCGAGGTCGAGCGTGCAATCCTCTTGATGGATATCGATCCAACGAACTTCGGCGCCGGATTCATGAGCGGCCAAGAGCCAAGGGGCCACGTTGGCATCATGGTCGAGCCGCGACACCAGCACCTGGTCCCCCAGCTTCAACGTCTTGGCAATGGAACGACTGAGATGAAAAGTCAGCGACGTCATATTTTGGCCGAAGAGGATTTCGTCGGCGGATGGAGCATGGATCAAATCCGCCAATGCGGCGTGGGCCGAGTCGATGATCTCGTCGGATTGCCGGCTCGTGGCGAAGACGCCTCCGTGATTCGTGTTGCAGTGCGTCAAGTAGCTTACGATGGCGTCGATGACGCGCTGGGGAACTTGAGTGCCCGCTGGCGCGTCAAGGAAAATCGGCAGCCGGCCATTCTGCTTCCTGTGCAATCCCGGGAATTGTTGCCGCAGGGCCTGAACATCCAACATAGCCGTCTCCGATTCTTGTCTGCATCCACTCTCATGCGTTCGCTCGGCGGTCTCGCGCGTAGCCGCCCCCTTTGCTGCCCATAACATAAGGATCGGTTCGGTTTCATCCAGTTCCGTGGGCGTGAGGCCCAACGTGATCCCTCTTCTTCCCGCCACCGTGATCGGCAGCTGGTCGTTTCCCGGCTGGTACGCCAAGTTCTGTGAAGACGCCGATAACAATCCCAATCTCTTCGGTGACGAGGACAAAGAAGAAGCGATCCGCGACGCCGTTCGCCTCGCCGTCCAGGACCAGATTTACGCCGGCGCCGACATCATCACCGACGGCGAGATGCAGCGCGCCGATTTCAATCTGAGCGTCTACGGGCGTCTCCAGGGGCTCGAGCCGTTGCCGCCGCGGCGGCTTTGGGGGCCGCCTGCACACGATCAACGTAGCCGCTACCGCTGCATCGAACCTATCAGCGCTCCGCAAGGCCTGGGATTCGTTGATGAATATCGGCGTTTGCGGGCCTTGACCAAAGCGCCGATCAAGGTGCCGATCCCCGGACCGTTCACCTTGGCCGGTTGCCTGCGCGGCGGAGAAATTTACGATAGCCGCCAGGAGATGGCGGAGGCTTTGATTCCCATCGTCAACGCCGAAATGCAATTCCTGGTAAGCGAAGGAGTGGATTTCTTACAATTGGACGAGCCTAGCTTCGCATGCCATCCCGATCATCCCGAGGAGTTTCTCGACATGATCGCCGCCACCGTGGACGGGGTGGATGCTAAGATCGGCATGCACCTGTGCTTCGGCAACTATCGCGGCAGGGCGGTCGGCAGGCGCAGCTATCGGCCGTTGATGCCGCACCTTGCAGATGCGGCGGTAAAGCAGCTCGCCCTCGAATTCGCCAGCCGGGAAATGGCTGAGATTGAGTTGCTTAAGGAAATACCGGCGCGGATGGAAGTGGCGGTAGGCTTGGTGGACGTGAAGAACACTTGGATCGAGCCGCCGGAACTGGTCGCCGAGCGCCTACGAGCCGCGCTGCAATACATCGAACCGGAGCGCGTCCACGTCACGCCCGACTGCGGCTTCTCACAGACCGCCCGCTACATCGCCGTTCGTAAGCTAAGGAGCATGGTCGAAGGCGTGCGCATCGTACGCCGGGAACTGGGAATCGGCTAAGTAGGACGGTTTTGCAAGCCGTCCCCGGCCGGACGGGTTGAGAATCCGTCCTACGGAGTTGCACGAAACTTATGCCCGAACCTTATCTCGCTATTCAAGTCATCATGATGCCGCGCGACACCAACCCGATCGGGCTGATTTTCGGCGGCGTGATTCTGAGTTACCTCGACCAGGCCGGGGCCATCGGCGGCCGCCGCGAAGTGCAGAAGGAAGGCGGCAAGCCTCCACACCTCGTGACGGTGGCAATCAACCGCGTCGAGTTCAAGCAGCCGGTGCTCGTCGGCGACGTCGTCCGCTTTCTGACGCGCGTGGTCCACCGGGGACGAACCTCGATCACCATGCAGATCCTCGTGGAAGCGGAGCGTGGAACCGAAGTCCACCAAGTCACGGAGGCGGAAGTCGTCTACGTCGGCATCGATCCCGCGACCCACCGGCCGCTGCCATTGCTCGGCGCGTGAATTTCGCGCAGAATGAGCGCGGGAGGGAAGCATGTTCTACACCAAGAATTACCTGTTTTTCGACGATGTCGAGGTGGGCCAAGAGTGGCCCTCGCTTGGCCGTACGGTGACGGAGGCCGACATCGTCAACTTCGCGGGCCTGAGCGGCGACTTCAACCTCATTCACATGAATCATGAATTCACCAAGACCACCCTATTCCGCCGCCCGGTCGCCCATGGGCTGCTCGTCTGGGCCATGGCGAGCGGCCTGTCGTCCACGGCGCCTCCCATGCGAACTTTGGCGTTCATGAGCATTCGCAACTGGCAATTCCGCGAGCCGGTATTCATCGGCGACACCGTGCGCGTTGTCAGCAAGGTTTTGGAAAAAGAAGAGCGCGCGCGCGGCAAGCGCGGCGTCATCACCTGGGGCCGGCAAATCCTCAACCAAAATGACAAGGTGGTCCAGGAAGGGATCACTCTCACCATGGTCGAGGGCCGCGCCAGGTTTTCCAAAAGCCTCCGGATGAGCGCAGCGAATCCTCGGAATAACGACTGACCCAAACCCGAAGACAATCCATGATCCGCACCCGTTTCGCGCCAAGCCCCACCGGTTACCTGCACATCGGCGGGGTCCGCACCGCTCTCTTTAACTGGCTCTTTACGCGCCGGCATGGCGGTCAGTTCGTCCTCCGCATCGACGACACCGACGCCGTGCGAAATCGCCCCGAGGCCCTGAAACCGATCCTCGAAGGCTTCCGCTGGCTCGGCATCAACTGGGACGAAGGGCCCGAAGTCGGCGGTTCGTGCGCGCCGTATTTTCAGGCACAACGGCAGTCGCTTTACACCGACGCGGCCTTGCGCTTGCTCGAAACAGGACACGCCTACCCTTGTTACCGCACGAAGGAAGAACTCGAGGCGGAGCGCAAGGATGCCGAAAAGGCCAAGAAGTCCTATGTCCATCGTGGCGAGCACCGCAACACCCGACCCGCGGAATGCGTTCGCCTTCACAAGGAAAGGGCAACGGTGATCCGCCTCAAGGCACCGGAGGATTACACGGTCGTCGTCGACGATTTGATTTGCGGCAAAGTCGAAGTGCGAACCGATGTGATCGGCGACGCGGTCATCTTGCGCGCCGATGGACGTGCGCTTTACAACTTCGCCACCGTCGTTGACGACGCCGCGATGAACATCACGCACGTCATCCGCGCCAAGGAGCATCTCTCGAACACGCCCGTGCAAGTGCTGGCGTATCAGGCGCTCGGTTATCCGGTGCCGAAGTTCGCTCACGTGCCCGTGGTCAACGCTCCCAAGTCAAAGGATAAGCTCTCGAAGCGGAAGATGAAGCAGTTCATGACGCCCGAGGTGATCGCGCAGCTCCGGGCGGTTCATGCCGTACCCACGGAGGCAAGCGACGAGGAGATCAAGAACCGTGAGGATCTCAACCCTGCCACGGTGGCGTTCTACCAGGCGCTCGGTTATCTCCCGGCCGCGTTGGTCAACTACTTCGGAAGGCTCGGCTGGTCGCTCGACGACAAGGCCGAGATCATCCCGCTCGACCAGATGATCGCCAATTTTGGGCTCGAGCGCGTCAACGCCTCGCCCGCCAGCTTCGACCCCGAAAAGCTCTTGTGGCTGGCCGGCGAATACATGCGCATGCTGCCCCTGGTGGATAAGGTCAACGGCGTCATCCCCTTCTTGCGTCGGGCCGGCCTGGTGGGAGACACGATTGACGAGGCGACACGGTCCAAGATTCGCCAGGTGGTCGATGCCTGCGGCGACCGGCTCAAAATCTACACCGACGTTCTCCAGTACGGCGCCTTCTTCTTCCGCGATCCGGTCTACGATCCGCAGGCCGTGCAGAAACGGCTCAAGAAAGAAGGGGCTCCGCAGCTGTTGCGCGACATGGAAGGATTACTGCAGGGAGCCGACCCGTTCACCGCAACGCAACTGGAATCGAGAATAAAGGATTTCTGCGAAAAAAACGGGGTGAAGCTGGGTGACGTCAACCACGTGCTTCGCGTAGCCACAACCGGCGTGATGATCGGCCCGGGCGTGTTCGAGAGCCTGGCGATCCTGGGCAAAGAAGAGGTTCTAACGCGGGTTAAGACGGCAAAAGGAATCTAATCCATGCGTGAATTCCAAATCTGCGGCCTAGGCAACGCCATCGTCGATATCTTCATCGAGGTCAGCGATGCGGAATTCGCCGAACTCGGTTTCGAGCGCGGCACCATGCGGCTCGTCGAGCTGACCGAGCAAAAGGCGCTCCTGGCACAGTTCAAGAAGTACGATCCCAAACTCGTCAGCGGAGGCTCGGTCGCCAACTCGATCATCGCCTTCTCGCAACTGGGCGGACAGGCGGCCTTCATCGGCTGCGTCGGCGACGACCGCTACGGCCTCTTCTACACCACCGAGTTCGAAGAGTTGAACATCGGCATCGGCAACCCGGTCATCGTCGGCGCCCACACCGGCACCTGCCTTGCCCTCATCACCCCCGATGCCGAACGCACCATGCGCACCTGCCTGGCCGTTTCCAGCCACCTGTCCGAAAGGCACGTCGACGAGGAACGCATCAAGAACTCCGATTGGCTATTCATCGAAGGCTACCTGTTCGCCAATCCGGAGTCGGGTCAGAGCGCCATCCGTAAAGCCATCGCCTTCGCCAAGAAACACGGCACCAAGGTCGCCATCACGTGTTCCGAAGCGTTCATCATCAACATCTTCGGCGGTGCGTTTCACGAGGCTCTGAAGCAAGCCGACTTGATTTTCTGCAACGAGACGGAGGCCGCCGCCCTAGCCAAGGGGACGACGGCAGAGGATTCATTTCGCCGGCTACAAGGCATGGTACCGTCATCCGTCGTAACCGCCGGAGCGCAAGGCGCCTACGTCCGTCACGGCGGCATCGAAGCGCATGTGCCGGCGTTTCCGTGCCAGCCCAAGGATCTGACCGGCGCGGGCGACATGCTTGCCGGTGCATTCCTCTACGGGATCACCCACAGCACGACGCCGGACAAAGCGTGCCAGGCAGCGTGCTTCCTGGCGATGAAGGTCATCACGCAAGTGGGCGCCCGGCTGCACCACGGCACGCGGCAGTTTTGGGATGAGATAGAATAGACAGAAAGAATGAGACCAAGCCCATGAGCGCAGAGTCCACTCCGAGCCTCAACTTCATCCACGAAATCGTCGAGGAGGATCTCCGCACCGGCAAGTACCAGGGCCGCGTCCAGACACGCTTTCCGCCGGAGCCCAACGGCTATCTGCACATCGGCCACGCCAAGTCGATCTGCCTCAACTTCGGCACGGCTCAGAAATACAACGGCGGCTGCAACTTGCGCTTCGACGACACCAATCCTTCGAAGGAAGAACAGGAATATGTCGATTCGATCATCAACGACATCCGCTGGCTCGGCTTCGACTGGGCCGGTCTCTACTTCGCCTCCGACTATTTCGATCAGCTCTGCCTTTGGGCCATCGATCTGATCAACAAAGGCAAGGCGTATGTCTGCGATCTGACGCCCGATCAGGTGCGCGAATATCGCTGCACTCTTACCAAGCCCGGCAAGGACAGCCCGTTTCGCGCTCGCACCGCGGCAGAGAACCTCGCCCTCTTCGAACGAATGAAAGCCGGCGAGTTTCCCGACGGC
>JACPZP010000112.1 GCA_016195405.1 Planctomycetota bacterium
CCGGACTCGCCGACGAATCTTGGCTTTACCTGCGGCGACTTTACTATGCCGAAACCGGCGTGGCTCAAAGTCTCAAGGATCTGTCGGCTGGGAAGCACCCGTTGCCCGTGACGGACATCGACGCCGCGGTCGGCTGGATCGAAAAGAAGATGGGACTGAGCTTGGCCGAGGCACAGCGCCAGGCCATCCGCCAGGCTTGCACACAAAAGGCTTTGGTCGTGACGGGCGGCCCCGGCGTCGGCAAAACCACGATCGTCCGCGGCATTCTCGAGATCTTCCAGGCCAAGAAGCTCCGGTGCGCTTTGTGCGCTCCGACGGGACGGGCCGCCAAGCGCATGGCCGAGGCGACCGGACAGGAAGCCAAGACGATTCACCGGCTTCTCGAATTCGACCGGTCCGGGCCGAAGCGCGATCGCAAGCATCCCCTTGAAGTCGATCTCCTGATCGTCGATGAGACGTCGATGGTAGACATTGCGCTCATGCACCATCTGCTCAAGGCGATCCCGCTTTCCGCCTGTGTCGTCCTGGTCGGCGACGTCGATCAGCTTCCCTCGGTCGGCCCGGGCATGGTGCTGGCCGACATTATCCTGTCGCGCAAGCTTCCGGTCGTGCGTCTAACTGAAATCTTTCGCCAAGCCGAACAAAGCGGCATCGTCCGGGCTGCCCATGCCATCCATCGCGGCGAATCTCCCGCAATTCCGGCCGGCGAAGGCGTCAAGGGCGAAAAACTCACGGATTTCTACTTTATCGAAGTGGAGAATCCGGCGGTCATCCTCGAGCGCATCGTCGCCTTGATCCGCGAGCGCATTCCCGCGCGCTTCGGCCTCGATCCGTTCCAGGACATTCAGGTGCTCACGCCGATGAACCGCGCCGAGCTGGGCGTCCGCAATCTCAATGCGCGCTTGCAGGAGATCCTCAACCCCAGCCAAGAAGAGACGCCGGAGGTTCTTCGCTACGGCATCACCTTCCGCCTTGGGGACAAGGTGATGCAAACCTCCAATAATTATGACAAGGGCGTCTTCAACGGCGACCTGGGCCGGGTCAAGAAAACTGACATGGAAGACCAGGAACTGACCGTCGATTTCGATGGGCAGGCTGTCCAATATGATTTCGAGGAACTCGACGAATTGACTCTCGCCTATGCCATGACCATCCATAAATCGCAAGGAAGCGAATACCCGGCGGTGATCATCCCGCTCTGCACGCAGCATTACCTTATGCTGCAGCGCAATCTGCTCTACACCGGCGTCACGCGCGGCAAACGGCTGGTGGTTCTCGTCGGCAGCAAGAAAGCGCTGTCGTTGGCGGTGGGCCGGCAGGAGACGCGAAGCCGCACCACGGGTCTTGGCCGTCGCTTGCAGGTGTCAAACGGATGACTTTAGCCGTCACGCAACTTCGCAAGGACTACCCGACGCGCTCCGGGCCGCTCTCGGTGCTTCGCGGCATCGATTTGCGCATAGAGCCGGGCGACGCACTGGCGATCCTTGGACCGTCCGGCTCAGGCAAGAGCACGCTGTTGCAGATTGTCGGCACGCTGGACCGGCCCACCTCGGGCAGCATCCGCTTGGGCGAACAGGATCTTTTCGAACTGGGCGACCGCGCACTGGCGCGATTTCGCAATCGCCACATCGGCTTCATCTTCCAGGACCATCATTTATTGCCGCAGTGCACGGTGCTGGAAAACGTGCTGGTGCCGACCTTGGCCGAGGCGGGCAAGCGCGATCCGGCTCTCGAAAAGCGTGCGCGCGAACTCTTGGCGCGGGTCGGGTTGGCGGAGCGGCTCGAACATCGACCGGCGGAGTTGTCGGGTGGCGAGAGGCAGCGTGTCGCCGTTGCCCGCGCTCTGATCTACACGCCCGAGCTGTTGCTGGCGGACGAGCCCACCGGCAACTTGGACTGCAAATCGTCCCAAGCCGTGGGCCAACTTCTGGTGGAGATGCACAGGCAGGAGAACTCCATGCTGATCGTGGTGACGCACAACGCCGATCTGGCGCGAACCCTTCCGAAGCAAATGGAGATGAATGACGGAACTCTGGCAGAATGGAATCCAGCGGGGAGATAGGCTATCCTATGAATGGCAAAAGCTCAAATGGGAACGTCGTATGATCCGCTTCACCTGTCCGCGCTGCAAAGCCGTGCTTGAGCAACCCGAGGGCGTGGCGGGCACAAAGCTCGCTTGCCCCGGTTGCGGACAGCGTTTGGAAGTTCCCAAGCCGGCGGAGCCCAAGACGCTCGCGGGGATCCCGATGGGCCAAGTTCCCGAAGGCGGCGCCGCGTTGCCGCCGCCACCCGTGGTCTTGCAGCCTTATGTGACCGCAAGCCCCGAACATCCCCGTGTTGAACACCGGCCTGCCGAGCGTCTGCCTACCGAGCAACGGTCTACGCCAGCCGCCTCACGTCCGCCCGCCAGACCTTGGGATGATCGCGAACCGGCGCCCCCGCCGGTTCAGCGACGCGCCCGGCGGGCCGCGGATTTTGACGACGATTTTGACGACGATTTTGACGACGCCTTTGACGACCACCCGACTAGCGGCCGCTTGAGCCGCGAGGTTTCCGCGAGAGCCGCGGCGCACGGCATGGTGTTTTCGCTGATCGGCCTGGCACTCCTCCTAATCACGTTGTTTCTTTGGGTATTGACATCGCAACACGGACAGAACCCGCGTGAGACGGGACCAGCACTCTTGGTCCTGATGTTATTGAGCGTGGGCAGCTTCATCATGGGCCTGATCGGCACGATCTTCAGCAGTCGGGGCATGGACGCCGCCAACACCTACAACCGGGGCAAGGCCATCACCGGCCTGGTGTGCGGCATCATCGCGCTCGTGATCGGCACGATCTTTCTCTTGTTCTTTGTGTTCTGTGCTTTGCTGTTTTCGCCGCTTTTGCATTAGTAGGACGGTTTTGCAAACCGTCCGATCAAAGCGACGGATTGCAAATCCGTTCTACGATTTCCACTGAAAGCAGGTTTGCACTTCCGGGTTGACGATTTTCTCCGCCGGCCATTCGCCGCGGCTCAAGCTGACAATCGCCTCCGCAGCCGAATGGGCCATGTCGTCGCGCGATTGAACATCCACTCCGGCGGCGTGCGGCGTGACGACCACATTCGGCAATTGAAACAAGGGATGCGCGCCCGGCGGCTCCTGTTCGAAAACGTCGATGCCGGCGCCTGCCAAGCGTTTTTCCATGAGCGCCTCGACCAGATCTCCTTCATGGATCAGTCTGCCGCGCGCGGTATTGATAAGGAACGCGGTCGGCTTCATGTGGGCCAGACTCTGGCGATTAATGATGTGGCGCGACTCGGCGGTCGCGGGCATGTGCAGGCTTAGGTAATCGGACTCTGCCAAAAGCGTTTCCCACGAAACGAAGCTTACGCCGTGTTGCCGAGCGAACTCATGGTCGGGAAACGGCTCATAGGACAGTAGCTTCATGCCGAAACATTCGCCGCGAATCGCCACGGCCTTGCCGATCCGACCCAACCCAGCGATGCCCAGGGTTCGGCCGCGCAGAGGCAGGTTGGCCTGGCGCGGCCATTGGCCCGTGACCGTGCCCTGGTGCTGGTCGATCAAATTCTTGGCCAGGGCGAGCATCAGCATGAAGGTGTGCTCGGCAACCGCGTCGTGGTTGGTGTTGGGAGTGATCGTGACGACGACGCCATGTTGCGTGGCGGCTTCAACGTCCACGGCGTCATAGCCGACGCCGGCACGGGCGATAACCTTCAGTTGCGGATGGGCGTCGAGGACTCGACGTGTGTAGGGTTCGGACCCAGCGAGGCTGGCGTCGATGCCGGCAAGTTGTTCGAGAAGATCATTCTCGGTCAGTTGCGCGCGCCGCTTGGGAAAGCAGATGTCGAAACCGGCGGCTTTTAGGACGTGCAGAAATCGGCCGTCTATGCCGGCGAGCGGCGCCGGCGCGATGAGAACTTTTGACATGCTGCATAATCTACGGCGGTTCTAGATTCCGGCCAGAGAAACGCGCAGCCGGGTCACCCATTCGCGCAGCCACGCCTGACGCTTTTGGTAGAGTTCGCCGGCCTCCTCGAGCGTGACACTTTGAAAGCGCAGCCGGTCGCCGGGCCGCAGTTGACCCAGCGCGTCCCAGTCCGTCTGAATGACCTGCGCGATCTTCGGATAGCCGCCGATAGTCTGTCCGTCCATGCCCAGGACGATGCATTGACCATCGCGTGTCACCTGAACGGTCCCCGGCCCGACCGGCTCCGAAATCAGTTCGCGTTCTGGCATAGTCAGCGGCCGGGCTTGCAGCCGCACCCCCATGCGGTCGAGCGCCGGCGTCACCGTGAATTCCTGATCGAAGAACTCGCGCTCATTGAACCAAGACGCCTGCAACCCCGCCGTCACCCGAAGCCACAATCCGTCGTTTAGCCGCAAGCCAGCGGCGAGCGCGGACGCGGCCCCGTGCAAACTCGGACAAAAGCGCCGGCGGATAGAGGCTGTCTGACACGAGAGAGTTGCTCCCACAGTGACGCATTCCAACGCGGAGCGACTGCCCAAAATCTCGGGACAAGCGAATCCTCCGGTCACGCAAAGGTAAGCGCGAAGTCCTGTCCGCGTGCTGCCGAAGTGAATCTCCTCGCCCGTTTGAAGCGCGAAGGTCGTGCCCATTTCAAGAGGTTGGCGGGAGCTGGATATCGAAAACGGCGCGCCGAACAAAACTGCCGCCACAGGAACTTCCGCACGCACGATCGGCCCTTTTAGGCATATCTCCAGGGCAGGGGCCTCGGGCGGATTGCCGAGCAGCGCGTTACCCAAAGCCAGCGATGAACGGTCGGCTGCTACGCCGACAGGCACGCCGAGGCTGCGGCTTTGGGGCCGGCCGAAATCGACCACCCGCGAGGCCAGCCCGGGATCGAACACGACCAGGCTCATGCGAAGGCCCGCAGCGTCAGGCCCCGGCGGGTTAATTCCTCGCGCAGCCCGCGTACGAACGCTACGGCTCGGGGGTTGTCGCCATGTACGCACAAGCTGCGGACGCCGTGCGCACGAATCAGCCAATCGGCTTGACGGACCGCCTCGTCAACCTCGTCGAGCATGGCGCCCGGTTGCGAGCGCGGCGTCAACGTACCGTCGGGCAAATAACGGCGATCCGCGAAGCCTTCAGCGATGAAGCGACAGCGGTCTTGGCTCAATGCCTCCAGCCGGGAGCCGGGCAAGCCGAGAAGGGGCAAGGCGAACAATTCCGCGGCAGCGATCACGGGCCGAGCGAAACGATCCTCGCGGCAGGCCTGGTTATAAAGTGCGCCGTGCGGCTTGAAATAACGTAGCGCCACACCAAGGCTCCGCGCCAGACCGGCCAGAGCCCCGATCTGATAGCTGCACATGCGGTGAATATCTTCCTCGTCGAGATTCAATTCGACGCGTCCGAAGTTGGCGCGATCGTCGTATCCAGGGTGAGCGCCAGGCGAAACACCATGGACAATGGCAAGCTGCAACGCGCGCTGGGCGCTAGCGGCGTCACCGGCGTGAAAGCCGCAGGAGACGTTTGCGGAAGTGACCAGCGGCATGATTTCGGCATCCAGTCCGCAGCCTTCGCCGAGATCGCTGTTCAAGTCGACGTCCATGTTTACATGGTAGCAAATTCACTTGCCGGTACCTGTACCGACAAGCATTCTTCGGGTAAACTCCCCTTCATGAAAATGCATCAACTCCTGCGCGATCTGCGTGAAAAAAACGACACCAAGATTGTCCTGCTCGTAGCGGATGGACTCGGCGGCTTGCCCGAGGAATTAGGCGGCAAGACCGAGCTGGAATCCGCGCGCACTCCCAACCTCGACGCCTGTGTTCGCGAGGGCGTGTGCGGCCATACCATTCCCGTATTGCCGGGCATCACTCCGGGCAGCGGCCCCGGACATCTTGGCCTGTTCGGCTACGATCCGCTCGAATATCGCATCGGCAGAGGGATTCTCGAAGCGCTGGGCATCAATTTTCAAGTGGGAGCGCGCGACGTGGCGGCCCGCGGCAATTTCTGCACAGTCGACGTTAAGGGCCTGATCAGCGATCGCCGCGCCGGCCGCCCCAGCACCGAACGCTGCGTGGCCATGTGCCAGAAGCTGCAAACGATCAAAGTTCCCGGCGTGGAGCTTTTCGTCGAGCCGGTTCGTGAGCACCGCTTCGTCGTGGTCATGCGCGGCGACAACCTGGGCGACAAAGTCAATGACACCGACCCGCAGCAAATCGGCGCCGCGCCCTTGGCGGCTGTCGGCGAGGACGCGCATTCGCAGAACACTGCCAAAGCGGTCAACGCCTTCGTGCAGCAGGCCGGAAGCGTCTTGAAGGGTGAGACGCCCACCAACATGGTCACGCTGCGCGGCTTCGCACGTTACCCGGCCATCGAGACCATGAAAGACGTCTACGGTCTACATCCGGTGTGCATCGCGGTTTACCCGATGTACAAGGGATTGGCTCGGCTGGTGGGGATGGACGTAGTCGACGCCGGTTCGACTCTAAGCGACCAGATCGAGACGCTCAAGGACGTATGGGCCAAGTACGATTTCTTCTTCCTGCATTACAAGTACACCGACAGCACGGGCGAGGACGGCAATTTCGAAGCCAAGGTGGAAATGATCGAGCGCCTGGATGCCGAGATTCCCAAGATTCGCGGCCTCAATCCCGATGTGCTGATCGTCACCGGCGACCACAGCACGCCCAGCAAGCTCAAGAGCCATAGCTGGCACCCGGTGCCGGTCTTGCTCTGGGCCGAAACCTGCCGGCCCGATGGCGTCGTCGAGTTCGGCGAATCCTACTGCCTGCGCGGGGGCTTAGGCCAGTTTCCCGCGATGTACCTGATGCCGTTGGCCATGGCGCATGCGGGACGGCTCGGCAAATACGGGGCATGATGGCTGAGGAGCGGGCTATTTTTCACTCGGCGTCTTCAGAGTGGGCGCTGGCGCGCTCAGAAAGAACTTAAGGCGTGGGGACATGTCCGGCGAGTTGACCGAGTTGCGGCGCAGAGCTTCGGCGACCATTCCCCCTCGGTCCCAAAGTTCTGAGCGGATTTCTGCTGAGGGCGACTAATTCACGGATGTGGCGAGCAGCTATGCGCGTCCAACGAGGACTTTGGGCACAAGAAAGAATCCTATTTAGAAAACGTTCGTATAATGACGCAGAGTCCTGCAAATACTTGCCTTAATGCACTGTGCCTTTGCTTCGGAATGAGGAAAAGCGAAACATGCACGTCATTTTCAACTCCGACGTGTTATACAGTGATTCACTTTACCGCGATTCCCTCGGAAAAAGGATAGTAGCGTTGCTGAGCGCGATCGCGGAAAAAAAGTATCCCGTGACAATTCCTTTAACGACATTACTTGAATTCGAGCGCGCGCAAGAGGAAGCAGCGAAAAAAGAACGACAATCATTGAAAACTGCTCTTCGAACGCTCGAGCGATACGGGATAACGATTGCCGAGGTCGACACTGAGAAGCTCGTGAAAGTGCCCGATCTTAAACAACTAATGGAACGATTGGGCGTAAGTGTGCATGTAGAGGAACCAGGGTTAGAGGACTTTAAGACTGCTCATAAGCGCGCTTGTCGCCACGAGGCTCCTCACACTGGCAGCAAATCGGACGAGATGCGCGATCTGACCATCTGGGCGATGGCAATTAGAATCGCTAGGGAAAAAGGCGGAGCCATGCTTGTGAGTAAGGATAAGATTCACACAGGTTCGCTAGGAGCGGAAGAGGCTGGAAGTGCTTTTTTGATTCGGGCAAACTCGCCCGAAGATGCCCTCGGCTACTTAGGCGTCATAACTCCCGCTTGGAAACTCTTGAATCAAATGCTTGCTCCTGCATCCACGGATCTAAGAGCCGCGGGGCTGCCAGTTGGAGAAAGATTGGCGAGCGTGGTTGATGCGACATTCACTCAGGGCGAGAACGGGCCTGTGCGTGCTCAGGCACAGATTGCAGGGACAACCGAAGACGGGAAGAAATGGAATTGCCGTATAGACGTAAGCACTCCCGATGGTTACCTTGCCTCTGTTAAGATCACCGAACTGGTCCTTGATGGCGAAAAAAAAGATGATGTGAGTGTGTCGATAGAACCGCCCAAACAGGTATTTCCGAAAGAAGATTACTCGGGTAAGTTATCAGCTCTAATGCGGCGTTTTGGAGGGTAAGAACGATGAATTTTCAGCTTGGCAGCAATCAGATTTTCGGTGCGTGGGTTCCCCTTCTTTGGGGCACGCGAGCGGTGCTCCAAGATAACCAGAGGCGCATTTCTGTAATTGAATGCTCTTCAAACCCGCCAAGACTTGAGATCCTGTGGGACAGTCCCGCGGCAGAAATTGAATACACTCCCACGATGGAAGATGGCGGGGTAACTATCTTAGGGGGAGGGCGCCAGCTTTATTCGTACAATCCAGGCAATAAGGCACTGACTTCGATCACCCTTGGACTGCCCGAATGCCAAATCCTCGAGGACGGGATTCGTGTGGGTACAAACATATTCAGCGGCAATGTAACATTCGGCAGTGCCATTGGCTTTCATGTGACACAACACGGCGTTGGGATGGGTGCGAACTTCCCCCCGGAATTGGGAAGGTTAATGGTTCGGTAGGATCAGCGCATAGACCGATCTGTGTCGATCATGAGATCCGTGTTCCCTCGGTCCCAAAGTCCTCTTTGGGCCGCATCTCCTTGAAATTCCGTTGCGATGACCCGGATTCAACCCGCGAGGATAGTTACCGCGGGGCGGCCTATTCATGGTTGCGGCGACCAGAGTGCGTGCCCAAAGACGACTTTGGGCACGAGAATCGAGGGTAATAGCGCCCTGACAGCGTTGCTCGTCCCCGCTCACTTCTCCCCCGTCCCCTTCAGCGTTGGCGCCGGCGGGCTCAGAAAAAACTTAAGGCGCGGGGCCATGTCCGGGGAGTTGACCGAATTGCGGCGCAGAGCTTCGGCGACTAATTCGCGTAACGTGCCGCTGTTCTTCATGTAAATCTGCAGTCCGGCCGAGCTCTTGCCGGGCTTCTCGCCGAGCATTTCCTCAAACAGTTTGTTCGACGCTTTCGCCTCGTCCTGATGCGCCAAAACCATCGCCTTGCCGAGCTTGGCGAATTGCGGATATGGCCGTTCGAGCTTCTCGAGTTCCTTGTAAAACACCTCGGCTTCGTTCCATCGTTTGTCCTTGAAGTAAATCCCCGTCAACTCCGTGGCCCGGTCGAGGCCGTCCTTCGTCTCCCTAAGCTTCTTCGACTGGCTATGTTCCTGGATTTCCTGGAGCAGCTTTTGTTCCTTCTGCTTTTGCAGCAGCGCGGCCTGAAGCTTTGGATCCGGCTCGTCGATGATCGCCGCTGGCGTCGTATGATTGCGCCACCAGCCCAACGTCAGGCCGCCAACCAGGGCGACGAGGAGCGTTGCCCCCACGAGCCAGCGCCTTTTGGGAAGCGGGGCAGCCTCCGCTTGCGTTTCGCGCGCCGCCGTCATGGCAAGCGACGAATCGCCCACCGCTTGGCTCACATTGGCCGGACCTATGTTCATGCTGACGCCCACGACCGCATCGCGCAACTGAGCCACGTCGCGAACGATTTCGCGGCCGGTCTGATGACGGCTCTCCGGCTTCTTGGCCATCATCTTGTGAATGATGGCGCATAGCTCTAGCGGCAGATCGGGGCGGATTTCCTGAAGCGGCTGGGCTTCCTTCTGCACGTGTTGGAAAGCGACGTCGAACGGCGACGTTCCACGAAAAGGCGGATGCCCCGCGAACATGTGATAGCAGGTGACGCCGAAGGAATAGATGTCGGTCCGCGGATCGATGGCCTTGCCTTCGACCTGTTCGGGACTCATGTAGAGCGGCGTGCCCATCGTGATGCCGGTCTGCGTCAAGTTCAAGGGCTCGATGGCCTCGCGGATTAGGCCGAAGTCCGTGACCTTCACCTCGCCCTTGCGGGTCAAAAGGATGTTCTCCGGCTTGATGTCGCGGTGAATGATGCCCAGTTCTCCCGCGCGCTCCAGGGCGGCCGCCACTTGCCGCATGATGCTCAGGCCGAGCAGGATCTCCGGTGGGCCTTTTTTCTCCAGGAACTCGCGCAGGTTGCGGCCCTCGACGAACTCGAGAGCCATGTAATGCAGGCCCCCGTGATCGCCGATGGCATAGACCTGGACGATATTGGCGTGGGTGGCCCGGGCGATCGCTTCCGCCTCGGCCTTGAAGCGTTTGAGGGAAATGTCGTTGCCGGCGAGTTCCGGTCGGAGCAGTTTGAGGGCGACCTTGCGCTTCAGGCTAATTTGCTCGGCCAAATAGACCTGGCCCATGCCTCCTTGGCCAAGGCGGCGCAGCACCTGAAAATCACCCAACGTCTTGCCGGTGAGGTCGACTTCCACTTTCGGGATCATCGGATTGGTGACGGACGGCGCGCTGGCATCCCGTGGTGTGAGCGCTTGGTCCATGACCCTGAAACCCTGAAACTCGATACGACGTTGCAGATACGGCCTCTCCGTTCCCATTTTATCTTAGGGCGTCGCGCGTCGCCGTGCAAACTTCGGAGTGTTTGCCCGCCGCGAGCTTACTTCTTTTTGTCATGCTTGTGATCGTGCGCTTTCTCGTCGAAATCTCCGGAGTACGGCGGTCTGTCGCCGAACTTGGCGCTGATTTGGCCCTTGAAGTCCATTTCGACGCCGAGCGTCTCGTGAACGCCGACGAAACGCGACGAGCTGCCCTTGGGATCGCCCTTGTCGGGATCCGCTTTGAGCGTGATCTGCACGGTAGGCTTAACGTTGGTCAAGGTTAGCGTGATCGACTCGACGGGAATCGGCGCGGCTTTCTTGACTTCGCCGTCAAGGATGTAGACCGTGGCCTGCTTTTTTTCATGATCGACGGTGAACTCGGCGTGATATTCCTCGTTGCCCCATTCGGCCAGCGCGCCTTCGTGGGGGCCTTCGTGCGGATGGTCGTGCTTGTGACCGTTCTTGGCTGTGTTCTCCCCGCTTTTTCCGGGCGGCTTCCGATCCGCGCAGCCCGATGCGATCACAAAAGTCGATGCGAAGATAGCCGCGATGGCGATGCCTTGAGCGAATAACCGCATGGGAAATCCTTTCTGAAGAATAGTTGGATCATCACTTGTCCGAAAACCCTAAAGCGGCGACGAGTCGCCGCAGTCCAAATCCGAAGACGCGTTCTGCTGAGAATCCACAAGGGCGGCGGCGTCTTTGCCGCTAAAGCGCCAGAACAATCCTGGATGTAGCAGAAATTCGCACAATGTCGAGGTGATGAGCCCGCCCAGGATGACTGTCGCGACCGGATAAAGAATCTCGCGGCCCGGCGCATGTCCTTGAACGACGAGCGGCGCCAGGCCGATGCCCGCCGTGAGCGCGGTCATGAGCACGGGCGAAAGGCGTTCCAGGCTGCCGCGCAAGACCATCTTCTCCGTGAAGCCTTCGCCTTCCAAGCGCATCAGGTGGAAATAGTGCGTGACGAGCAGAATGCCGTTGCGCGCCGCGATGCCTCCTAGCGAGATAAAGCCGACCATGCCGGCAACCGTCAAGGTTTGTCCTGTGAGAACGAGAGCCGCCACGCCGCCGATGAACGCCGTCAGCAACGCATTGAGGATTTGCAGAACGATACGTGCCGACGGCATAAGCATGTACAAGACGGCAAACATGCCGACGCACGAGACGACGGCCAAAACGCTGATGAGCAAGGTGGCGCGCTCCTGGCTCTCGAATTGTCCGCCATATTCGATGAAGTAGCCGGCGGGCAAATCAGGCCGAACTTTGTTGTCGATGCGTTTCTTGATGTCGCCCACCACACCGGCAAGGTCGCGGCCCTGCGCATTCACGCGGATGACGATGCGGCGGCGCACGTTTTCCCGGTTGATCTGGTTGGTGCCGCTGCCGTCGCCGACGTAGGCCAATTCGCCCAGGGCCACTTGACCGCGGCCGCCGGGCAGCTCCACGTGCAGCCGGCCGAGGTTGGCGAAATTGCTTCGATAAGGCTCGTCCAGCCGGACGATGAGATCGAAGCGGCGCTGACCGTCCACAACTTGCGACACCTCCGCCCCCTTGAGCGCCGTAGTAATGAAGTCGGCGACGTAAGCCCGGCTCACCCCGTAAAGGGCCAGCTTTTCGGGCGAGAGGCGAATGTGCAATTCATCGATCAAACGTTGCGGCTCAACAACCGGCGGCGCGACACCCGGCACATCCTGAATGTTTTCTTTGATCCGATTGGCGATGCGGCGCAAGGTTTCCAAATCGTCGCCGTGCACCTTGATGGCGATTTGCGCGGTTACGCCCGAGAGTAGGTGGCTGATGAGATGCGCCAGCGGCTGCTCGACTTCGATGTCGACGCCGGGGACCTGTTCGCGTAGCTCGTCTTCGATCTGTTTTTTCACCTGTTCTCGAGTTCTGCCCGAATTCGGGTTGATGGCCAAAATGTATTCCGTGTTGCTGACCGGCTCGGCGTGTTCGTCAAGTTCCGCGCGGCCGGAGCGGCGCGCGAACTGCAAGATCAGGCCGTTCGGGTTCTCCGCTGTCTTTTGCAGGGTCGGAAGGTGGGCGTCGATCACAGCGGCAGTCTCGTTGGACGCTTCCAAGCTGGAGCCCGGCGGCAGCGTGACGTTGACCTGAATGCTGCCCTCGTCGAAAGGCGGCAAGAAGTCGGCGCCCAGGCGCGTCAAAGCCCAAATCGAGACACCGACCAAAATCCACGTCGCCAGCAAGATGAGCCCGGCGCGGCGCATGCTGAAACCAATCAGATAGCCGGCATTCCATTTGAGAAACCGGAGCAAGGGACTGTCGCCGGTACGATGCGTCGCCTTTGCCTGCGGGAGCAAATAGTAGGAAAGCACCGGCGTCACCGTGAGCGACACGAGCAGAGAGGCGAGGATCGACACGATGTAGGCGACGCCAAGCGGCGTGAACAGGCGACCCTCCAGCCCGCTTAAAGCGAATAGCGGGATGAAGACCATGATGACCATGATGGTGCCGAAGACGATGGCGCCGCGAATTTCGACGCTGGCCTCGTAGACGACGCGCAACACCGGCCGGGGCCGGGGCAGGCCGTGATTTTCCCGCAACCGGCGGAAGATGTTCTCAACGTCGACAATGGCGTCGTCGACCAGTTCGCCCAAGGCGACGGCGATGCCGCCGAGGGTCATGACGTTGATGGATAATACGGTTCCCGAGATCCACCCGACCGCCTTGAAGACGAGTCCGGTAAGGACCAGTGACAACGGGATGGCGGTCAGGGAGATAAAGGTGGTCCGGAAGTTAAGCAAGAACAGAAACAGAATGATAAGTACCAGAACGGCGCCGATGACCAGCGCTTCGCTGACATTGTAAATGCCACGGTCAATGAACCCTTTGAGTTGAAATAAATCGGCATTGACGACGATGTTCGCAGGCAGCGATTGCTCCGCTTCTCGTAAAGCTGCCGTTACGGAGTCTGTTAGGGCGCGCGTGTCGACGTGCGGCTGCTTGGTGACCGTTAAGATCACCGCTGGGTGGCCATTGACGCTTGCGTCGCCGCGTTTGAGCTGCGGTCCTTCGACTACTCGGGCAACCTGGCCCAGAACGACCGTGCGATGGGATGACGTCTTAACGGGAATTCGCGCGATGTCCGAGATCACCTGCTCGGGCAGCGGTCCCAATCGGCCGAGGACGCGTATGGGCTGCTCCTTGCCGCCGCGAACCGCGAAGCCGCCGCTGGCATTAAGGTTGTTCTCTCTGAGGGCCTGCTCGACTTGCTGCAAAGTCACGTCATAGCCCAGGAGCGCGGTCGGGTTGACGAGGACCTGGTATTGCTTGCGGCCACCGCCCATGACCATGACTTGAGCGATGCCGGCGATTTTGAGGAGCCGTGGGCGAATCACCCAATCGGCCGTGGTGCGCAGTTCGAGTTGCTGCTGAGTGTAGGGCGCGAAGCGAATTGCGTGCGCCCGGCCACCAATGGATATCGTTGCGTGGCGGTCAAGATCGGCGAACGGCGATTCGTCATTGGTGCGGCGCAGGGCGCTCGATTGTCCGGCCAAAACGCCGAGCTTGCCCGAGACCGGCGACAACAGCAGCAACTGCTCTTTCCCTGTGCCGGTAATCTTGTCTTGTGAGCCGGCGTCATCCGAATCGCGCCAACGTAGCTCCACCGGACCGTCGACGGCGAGAGGCGTCCAGCGATCGGGATGGTTGCGGTCGGCGGCGCTCCAGAAGTAAACACGAGCTTCTCCGGTCGCGCGGTCGGCGACAAGTTCGGCAAGGTTGCCCGTATTGCCGATCGGCGCGAGTTCGCCGCCGTGGGGGCCATCGCGCAGATACATGCCGATGTGCATGATTTGGCCCATGATGGAGCTGATCGGGGCCATCTGCGGGCGCACCTCTGCCGGCAGGCTGCCCTGGGTCGTCGTCAGGCGCTCCTGGACCACCTGGCGGGCGACGCGGATATCGGCGCCCCAATCGAATTCGACGTAGACCACCGAAAGCCCGATGCCCGATTGGCTGCGGACCGTCTGCACGCCGGTCGCGCCTAAGAGCGCCGATTCGAGCGGAAACGTGACCAGAGTCTCTACTTCTTCCGGAGCAAGGCCGGGGCATTCCGTGATCACCACCACCCGTGGCCGGTCCAAGTCCGGAAAGACGTCGATCGGCAAAGTGCTGGAGAGGTAGCCGCCGTAGATCAACACCGCCAAAGAGAGCAGCACGATAAGCGGGCGGTAACGCAGCGAAAAGCGGATGATGCCGTTGAGCATGGCCGGCTCCTAGTGGCTGTGTCCGTGGTCGTGGCCCTGACTGCCGGCTTGTGATTCCTGCGCCTTAAGGGCGCGGTTAAGGGCTTCCGCGGCGTTCTGGGCGATGAAGTCGCCGGGGAAGACGCTGCCGTCGTTGACAAGCACGACCATAAGGGCGTCCTCGTGGATCACGTACACCGGCTTGCGGTCGAAGTAGTCGCCGTTTTGCCGAAACACATAGGTTTCCGCCCCTTCGCGCGCGAGGGCCGCCGTCGGTAGCACGAAAACGTCGGGAAGCTCCCCAACGGGCACGCGGAGCTGGACGCGTTGGCCCGGCCGAAAGCGCCAGATTCGATACGTCTTTCCCGCCTGGTTGTATTCGCGGTATTGATTGGGCAAGGGCACGAAGAACGGAAACGTTTGGCTGACGGGATCGATGTTATTGGCCAAGTAAAGAATCGTGAGCGGCTTTTCGAGCGGCGGCCAATGGCCTTCCCTCTCCTCCGAGAACCGCACTTGCAAGGGCCAGCCCGCGGCGGCCGTCTTTTCGACGAGGGCGGTGTCCTCACGAAAGCCGCGGCCTTCGATGTACAAGTTTTGGTGATTAGCGAGGTGACCGAGCAGTTGCCCGGCCTGAACCTGCTCGCCCGGAAAGACTTTCAGCTCTTCAATTTCCAGAAGCGGCGTCGGAGTGCGCGTGTTAGCGGCCTTCGCTTCACCATTGGCAGGGATTTGACTGGGCTGGAACCCTTCGATCACACTCGGCACGCGGACCACGGTTTCCTTGAGAAACTCGCCCTTCTCAACGCCGTCGATCATTTCGGGAGTCAGCCCTTTCAGGCCAAGATCGGCGCGGTATGCCTTGCGGGACGCTCCCAGTCGCTCGAGTTGATATTGCAGCTCCAAAAGGCGAACCTCGGGGATGGCGCCCTGCTTGGCGGCGGCGTCGAGACGGCGTTTCTGATCTTCGGTGATCTTGATTTCTTGAGCGGTCTTAAATAGCTCGGTCTGGCTGGTTTGCAGCGGTTCGCTGTTGAGTCGTAAGGTCAGCACCGCGCCGCCGGGCTGGACCACGTCGCCGGGAATGGCGTG
This sequence comes from Planctomycetota bacterium, assembly GCA_016195405.1. GTDB lineage: Bacteria > Planctomycetota > Planctomycetia > Gemmatales > Gemmataceae > JACPZP01. The sequence goes on from JACPZP010000112.1 coordinate 15,757, forward strand.
AATCTCCTTAATGACGCCGGCAAACGGAGCGACGATGCTCTGATCGCCCTTGCCGCGCCGCTCGACGACAACACCCGGGACCTGAATCGTCCGGCGATAACTTTGGAGCTGGAGTGGTTTGACGACCAGGCGCAGATTGGCCTGGGCCTGGCGGCTCAGCTTGACGCGTTCCTTGGCGGCAGGTGCGTGCGGCCGTTCGGAAGGCGTGTCGATAATCGTCCCCGGCAACGAGGCCATCCACGTGTTGCGCATGAAGTATGCCGCGGTTGCCAGAAGGAGCGCGATGCTCAGAAGGACAAACCAAGTAATGCTGCGTGCGTGCATGGATTGCTCCTTCACGAAGCGTCAGTTTTTGAAGACCAAACTAAACGAGCAAATTTCGGGTAGCTGAACTCGTTAGAGTTCGGGTTTCCGAAGTCTCACGACTTCAGCTACCCGAAAAGGAAAGCGCTTCGGGCCCTAGATCAGCCGTCGGGATTAAATCAAATGAGCAATGCGCGCAGTGTCAGATAGAGAGGCGGGCTCGCGATGGTTGGAGCGTCAACCAAAGATCGGAAGTGGAAATGAGGTCCTTGCGCGATGCTAGCAACCGGAGGCACCACGCCTTCAAGATGGTCGCCTTGGACGGCAAAAGACACGCCCACGGGCGCCACCGCATCGGGCAAGAGAGATCCGCACGAATGCCCATCATGGTCATCGCCATCGTCGGGGGAGTCGGATTCTTCCGTGGCTGACTCCTCGCTAGGAAGGAGCATCGCGCCCAACCGGCAAGCGCAAAATCCCGGCGGCACCAGGGCGACCAAGAACATCAGGGCCAATACGAGCAAGCGCGCCATCGCAAATCCAAAACGCAAATCCGAATCGTGGGCGGAATCTCCTGTGAAGGTAAGCCGGCGTGCATTCGGAGTCAAGAGAGGTCGCTCTGCGAATGAGATCTTGGCACTGCGAAGTGAAGAAAGCGGACACGTCCGTCCGCAAGCGGCAGCCGGGGATACGCGACGGGACGATGGGCCATTAGTCGCACAGGCGCCGTCCGTCGTCACGTGTCAAAGCACGCCGCCACGGCCTCCCTCAACGCTTGCGGGCAGCGCTCGTGCTTGTCGATCCGCGGGAAGTCGCTCCCCAAGAGATCGCGCATGTTGTTCACCAAAACCAGAAGCTGGAACGTATGCGGCCCGTCGAACGTGCTATATGTTCCGGTCGATCCCGTCACTGGGCTGACGTGCCCGTCTTGCGTTCCGCCCCGCTGCTTCTGATGTTCGAGAATTGCCAAGGTCAAGGGGTCGTTGTCGGCCCCCGAATACGGATCGCCCGGATTTACGTCCTTGGCAAATTCCTTTACCGTCGGATTGGACTTGGTATTTCGGGACAGCGCGAAATACCCGAACTGAACGAGTTCGACGTCGACTTTCCGATTGGGCGATTTTGTCCCCACGCTCGCATCGATATTCCAGGAAAACACATCGAGATCTTTCAGATGAAAAACGAAAATCCTCGCCATGGCAGCCACCTTTCTTAAGGGCATTCGGCACGTTGCGGCCGAGATCCAGACCGTGTCTCTCCTTTCTTAATTGCGCGAAAGGCCAAGTTCTCAACAGGGAATCGCCAGCAGGGAACTTGAATTGCCAATGCCGCTCCAGTAGGTTGCATTCGTTCAAGACATGACAGATGGTCGTACTAAGCTTGCAATTGGTCGATCGGACGCTCCTACGAGGAACGGATCATGTGCCTTCTGCATTCCGCCCGTTACGGAACTTTCGCGTCTGCTCGTGTTGCAGCAACCCCAGTGCTGCGTCACACCTAAAAAGTCGGGTAGCCGCACTCGCCAGAGTGCGGGAAACCTGCGTTTTGGCAAACGCGGCTACCCGAGAAACTAGCTGTGACTTAGCACTTGTGACCAGGAATAACAAAAAATGGCTTCAGCCGACGCTGAAGCCATTTTTTGGCTGCAAAGGCATATCAGAACAAGAGATGCGAAAATGGTTTCAGCGCGGCGCTGGGACAGATGCCATCCGGCGCTTCGCTGAAACCATCCGGCCTAGCGCTGAAAGCATTTACTTAAGATCTTGGCTATCAAGCACTTAATTCTTTCAGCGGTGACGCGCGCGAAGGCTGACTAAAGTGATTAAATAGGGTGTCAACTAGAGCCGCGTCACACCTAAAAAGTCGGGTAGCCGCTCTCGCCAGAGTGCGGGAAACCCGCGTTTTGGCAAACGCGGCTACCCGAAAAATAAGCTGTGACGTAGCACTAGCCATTTTCTTGTCGATCGGTTGGGCCGTTCACGCCGGCGGCAAAGACCAAGTGCCGACTGCAACCCTGCCAAACGCAAAAGAACTGGAAACGCGTCTTGACGCCTATCTCGAGCCCTATGTGAAAGCGAGGGATTTCAGCGGCGTGGTCGGTTTCCAAGACCTTCACCGCGGCCGCCATCGCCATGTTGGCCGAAGGGGGAAAGCTCAATCTCACCTCGCGCCTTGCCGAGTTCTATCCGAAAGTCCCCAACGCCCAGGACATCCAGATCGTGCATCTCTTGGGCCACCGCTCCGGGGTCGCGGAATTGGATGATCCGGAGATTGTTCGAAAGGGATTCTCCATCGACAACCTCGTCGACCGCCTGGAAAAGACGGTTCCGGAATTCAAGCCGGGCACGCGCGATCGCTATAGCCGCGAGGGTTATCTGCTCTTGGCGGCGATCATCCAACGCGCCGGCGGCGTTTCTTATCGGGATTACTTGGACAAGACGATCTTCGCGCCTCTTGAAATGAAAGACTCCGGCGACGCGCCGGCCGAATGGTCGTTCGCGAACGCCGCCACCGGCTATGTCGCCGGCGCCGGAGGCAAGGGCATCGTCCCGCTCCCGTTTGTCGAAGCCGTCACCCCCGGCGGCGGCTCGCTCTATTCGACGGCGCCGGACCTTCTCCGCTGGCTCGAGACGATCCGCACCAACCGGCTATTCAAGTTCGAAGCCCAACCCTACCCCTACGGCTGGGGCCGGCGAAAATACTCCGGCCATTGGCTGGTCGAGCAATCGGGCTTGGTGGAAGCTTCAACTCCTACATCGCCCTTTATCCCGCGGAAAAGCTCGAAGTGATTCTTCTCAGCAACATCCAATCGGGCCTTTTCAACCGCGTCCCCAAAGACTTCGCCAGCATTTTCTTCGGCGGCCAAGTCACCACACCGCCAAAGGTCGAAGCGCTCGATGTGCCGGCGGCAAAGCTTGCCGAGTACGAGGGCAGCTACAAAACCCCGTCGATTCCCGTGCCGCTCAACTCAAAGCTCAAGGGCGGCCATCTCGTTGCGCATTGGGGCACCTATCCATTCGCACGCCCGCTGACCCCCACCAGCGAAGATCGCTTTTTTCTCGAGCGGAATATGCGGAGGTTGAGTTTCGGCGTGATGAGGAGGGGCGGGTTAGCGAGAGTGTTTCGACGTGGGGAGAGGGGAAACCGATGAGGTTTGGCAAGTAATACGCGGTAACGATTGCTCTGCGAGTTGCGAGATCCACTACCAAGCAAGTGACTTCAAGCCAACTTGCTTTGAAAGGACGTCGAACTCCCTTGCTATTGCCGCTACTCGTGATTTCTCCGTGATCAGCAGTCCCTTGTCCAATTGCTTTGGGTCCTGCAATAACACAGTCGCCTCGTCCAGGATGAGGCAACTGCAAAGCCGTGAAGGGGTCTGCTGTGTCTGCGCAATGAGTTCGTTGAGACCCATCAGCTGTTCGGAACTCAGAATGGCAATCTCAGGACGAAGCTTAGGACTGAGAGGATCGGCAAAGAACGCGGGTGCTCGATCATCCGCGATAAGGATACTGACTCTTGCACTTTTGTTGACCTGCCTGAGACGATTAATCAGTTTGTCAACTTGGCAATTATAGAGTATTCGAAGGACCGACGCCTGAGCAACGCGTGACTTCCACTCACCGAAGCACGGAATTTCCAAAGCTTTGGTCGCGTCGTTGACATGAGGGCTGAAATCCTGCGGTTTCTGCTCAAAGTCCTCCCATTTCATGTTGAGTCGTACTTTGTACAAAGTGCTTGGCTCCCCAAATGCACGGATTTCGTATTGAGCTGCCCCGTCGCCCTTGCCGACGCGCACCGGATCAAGTGAGTCAACACGTGCACGATCCTTTCGGCCTAGGCACACGCTGCCGCGAATCACGCTGGCTCCAACACCATCTGCTTCACCGCAATAAGGGAAACCGAAATCCCCCAGTCGGCTTTTCTCGATTTTGAAGGACACTCCCCTTAAGGTATAGGGTGTTGGGCTTAAGCATGAAACTGAGAAGCGTACAACTTTGCAAACAGGGTAATCTATTCCATAGGGTAAGGACTGTTTGAGATCTGCATTCTCGAGTGACTCGGAATCAACTTCGAGCTCATTGACTTGAAAGTCAGGTTTCCCGAAAAGCTCAATTTGGACATGTTTCTCACGCTCAAAAAGTCCGGCGCGAAGATCAATCTCTTCAGTTTTTGTTAGGTAATCGGTTGACTTAAAGGCGAGAACAAGTTTTTTTGTGGCCTTGAAGAAGCTGCGCTTAAATGGGTGGTCCTTACGGATTGTTCCCAAGAATTCATCGACAAGGTCACCTGCCGGACTTCGACGCTCGAACACTTCAATGGGTGCGTCGCTAGAGGTGTAGCAAACAACCTCACCGCTCGCGGCAACCACAAGTGTGCACAATACCAGTGCAATTGCAACCCAAAGCGTGGCGACACCTAGTCGCTCTGGC
>JACPZP010000126.1 GCA_016195405.1 Planctomycetota bacterium
GGGCGACTTGAATCTCCACGTGCACGACGGCCTCGGCGCCGTCACAGGTCGTGGGAATGCCAGGATATTCGAATTGGGTATCGGCAGGCTTCTCAAGGGTCTCGGGAGTCCGCGTCGGACCCCGCGCAATAACGGCACTCATGAAAACCCCTTCGTTCAAAGTGCGTTCCGGCACTTGCTTGGTGGGACGGATAGAAACGAGGCAGAACGCGGATGGCGGAGTCTCTATAGAATGATCGGTTTTTGACCGATTTTCGTCAAGGTGTCCTCGGCTCCAAGACCTTATTCCAAAGCCTTCTTCGCTTTTTTTACGTCATCCACGGCGATCGCCAGCTCGACCAGATCTCCTTCGAGACCGACCACATACAGCGCGTGCATGTTGAGCCCGGCGTTGGACAGGCGATCCGCGACGTCCGCCAGCTCGCCGGCGCGGTTTTCCCTCAGCACGGTGACCAACTCGCTTTCCTCGAAACGGACATTGGCTTGGCGCAAGGCGTCGCGCGCAGCCTCGATGTCGTCCGGAATCAGGCGGACAGCGCCCTGGTTGCCAAAGGCCATCGCGGCCACCGACTTGAGGTTTACGCTGGCGTTGCCAAGGATGTTGGCAACGCGGCCCAATTCGCCCGGCCGATGGGTCAGATGGATGGTGAAGTCGCGCATGGCTTGCTCCTCATGGTGTCGGGCAGGGTCTCATGGTATCAAAGTGGGAAACGGCGTCGCATCCCAGATTTTGACGGTCCCGTTGTTGTGGAACACGCCGATTTTGTTGCCATCAGCGCTGAACGCAGCGAAACGAATGAGGTCCGGCTCGCCGCGCAGAGTGAGAATCTCTTCGCCGGTGGCTACGTCCCAAATCTTGACAGTTTGATCATCACTCGAGGAAAGCAGGCGCTTGCCGTCGGGACTGAAAACCACGCTCATGATGATCCCGCCATGCCCCCGCAAATAGTGGCGCGGCCGGCCAGTGCTCATGTCCCAAATGATGACGGTCTTGTCTGCGCCCCCCGAGGCGAGGTGGAGGCCGTCGGGACTAAACGCGGTCCAAGGCGCCGCGGCCCTATGGCCTCTAAGCGGGTGGATCAACCGACCGGAAGAAGTTTCCCAGACCCTGATGATTGGGTCTTTAAGGGTCGCGTCGCCGTGCAAGGCAACATACTTGCCGTCGGCTGACACGGCCAGACTCGAGACACGACTCGTAGCTTTGGGTAGTGTCACAATCTCCTTCTCAGTCTTGCCATTCCAAATCGAAACGATTCCGTCTTTGAGTCGAGCGGTGGCGAAGAGCCGGCCGTCGCGCGTGAACGATTCGACCCGCAGAAACCCCGGCGGCCCCTTGACTTTGGAGATCTCCTCGCCCGACGTTGCGTTCCAGACTTTTACCGGTCCGTCGCGATACGCCACAGCCACCTGCTTGTTGTTGGCGCTGAAAACCACGCTCGTGACCGGGTCGGCCGAAGTTCCGAGAGTGCGGCTCAACGTGCCGTAGGTCATGTCCCAAACCTGTAACTGTTTGTCAACGACCACGGCCATGGTTCTAAAATCGGGACTCATTGCGCCGATATAGAGGTTCGCCGTCGTGTCCCCGCGTACGTTGAAAGACAGCTTTTTAGGCCGCGCGTCCCAAAACTTCACGCTCTTATCATCGCTTCCGGAGGCAAGACGCAGCCCTTCCGGGTTGAAGGCCACGCTGCGAACCGCGCCGGTATGGCCGCGTAGCGTAAGAAGCTCTTGGCCCGACGCCACGTCCCAAACCTTCACCGTCTGATCCGAGCTAGCGGACGCAAGAAGTTGACCGTCCCTGCTGAAAGTCACTGAATTGACCGACCAGGAATGGCGTGCTTGCAGGGTGGCGTAGCGTTCACCCGTAGCGATGTCCCAAAGGTGAACCTCGCCGCTGGTGCTGCCGACAGCAATGAGGCGGCGGTCCGAGTTCGTGTTAGGAGGACTGAAGACGACACAATTCGCCGTCCGTGAAGGTACAGGAATTGTGCGCTGTAGTCGACCCGTACTCGCGTCCCAAAGTCTCACCTTGTCCATCGTTGCTGATGCCAGGCTCTTGCCGTCCGTACTCCAAGCTACCGACTTGATGAAGGAAGTTTGCGCTCTAATCGTGCGAACTTCCGTGTTCGTGGCAATATCCCAGACGAGAATGGTTCTATCTGCTGAAGTGCCAAAGACGATTCGCTTGCCCTCCGGGTCAAACGCGAGATTGTTGCTGGCGCCGTTGTGGCCTTTGAGCTTCAGGACGACCGTGCCGCTGTTCGCCTCCCAAACTTGCACTTCTCCGAACGAATCGGCCGAGGCAATTCGCTTACTGTCGGGACTGAACACCACGCTCACTACGGGAGTTTCCATCGGATGGGTCAAACGCACTTGGCTGGTGCGCGCATCGTAAACCAATACTGTCTTGTCCGTGCTTGCGGAGGCAAATTGCTTTCCATCGGGACTGAAAGTCACGCTACGAACGAAACTCGTATGCCGTTCCAGCGTCAGGAGTTCGTTGTGGGCGAGGCGCTTGAGATAGTGCCATTCCCAGCGCTTCAAATCATCGGGAAACTCTTTCAGGAGTTGATCGGCCCGCTCGACATGGTTGGCAAGCACGGCGCGCTCGGCCATGCCGATGCGGTAATGAAAGCTGAGAGTCTTCAAGCTCTCCAGGGCTTCTTCTGCCCGTTTCCGTTGCTCCGCTTCTCCTTTGCGTGCCGCGGCTTCATTGGCCTGTGCCAGCTTGGCTTCGTCGCGCGCCTTCAAGGCGCCTTTGCGTTGCTCCTCCGCCTGTGTGCGCGCGTTTTCAGCTTGAACGCGGGCATTTTCGGCCTCGATGCGAGCGCTTTCGGCCCGTTTACTGGCTGATTCGGCATTCGTCTTGGCAGCCTCGGCTATCGCTTTGGCGGATTCGGCCGCGGCCTTGGCAGACTCGGCATCCGCCGTGGCGGCCTCGGCGGCTGCGCGCTGCTTACGTTCAGCAGCGTTGACTGCCGACAATTCCGTGTTGAAAGCGAGGCCCACGCCGGCAGCTACCAGTGCCAGAGCGGCCACGGCGGAGCTCGCCACTAGCGCGGCCTGCGCCGGCCGGCGTTTCATCCATTTCCAGCCGCGCTCCAGAGCCGTGCTGGGCCGGGCCTGTATCGGCTCGCCTGCTTGAAAATGCTCCAAATCGTCGGCCAGGGCGCGGGCGCTCGCATATCTCTTTGCCGGCGCTTTGCGCAAGCAAGTCAAACAAATGGTCTCCAGATCGCGCGGCGTCTTGGGTTGCAGGCGCGACGGCGGCACCGGTTCCTGCGATTTCACCAGGGCAATCGTTTCCGACTGCGTCGCCCCCTTGAATGGCGGACGTCCCGTCAGCAATTCATACAGGATGGCGCCCAACGCGTAGACGTCCGTCGAGATCCCGATGTCTTCGGTTGCTCCAATCGCTTGCTCGGGTGCCATGTAGCTGGGCGTTCCCATGACCGCCCCGGTCATCGTGTGGCTCTCCCCACCGCCCACAAGCAGTTTGGCCAAGCCGAAGTCCGTGATTTTGGGGATGGCCTCCTTCAAGCGCGAGCCTTCGACCAAGCGCGAGCCTTCGACGGGAACGCTGTCAGCGCTCCCGGTTTGCTCGCGATTGAATGCGAGCAAGACGTTGCCCGGAGTCAGATCGCGGTGGATGACGCCCCGCTGATGGGCATAGTGGACGGCTTCGGCGAGAGACTTGACCAGCTGCGCGGCTTGCATCGGCTGAAAGGGCGTACCCTTGATGGTTTGTGCGAGCGTGCCGCCGTCAACATATTCCAGAGAAAAGTACGGATGCCCATTATGCTCGCCGATCTCATGGATCTGCACGATATTCGGATGCTGCAGTCGGGCCACCGCCTCCGCCTCGGTGCGAAAACGAGCCAGATCTTCGCGTTCAGCCAGGGCGCCGTCCCGGATCATTTTAAGCGCCACGAGCCGGCGCAACTTGGTGTGCCAGGCTTGGTAGACCACGCCCATGCCGCCGCGCCCTAGCGTGTTAAGAATCTCATACCCGGCAACCGTCGGGAGGTCTTCTTTGTGCCAATTCTGGCGAGGCGCGAAGAACTTCGCAACCAACTCTTTAACCTCGGGCGGCTCGGACGGCGGCCGCGGCGCACTACCCTGGTCCGGAGACGGAACCCGTTCTTGCGAGACTGTCAGGCCATAATACACGGCCACGCCGCACACGGGACAGAAAACGTGCCGGCTGTCGCCGGAACCGATCGTCTCCGTGCTTCGCTCCCACCGATGCCCCTTCGGACACGTAAGGAACTCTGACATGGAATTCTTCTAAGTGGGGCCAGGAAGAGAAAGCCTAATTATCTCACGTATTGAGGGGAAGACAAGGGACAGCACTTCTTGCCAGATCAGGCGATGCCCTCGATCGCGTCGCGCAGGCTAGCAAGGAAGCGGGCCGCAGGCACTCCATCGACGACGCGATGGTCGAATGTCAAGCTGAGAGTCATCATATCACGCGGGACGATCCGGTCCTCGACGATCGCCGCTTCATGCGCGATCCGGCCGATGCCGAGCACTGCGCATTGCGGCAAGTGGATAATCGGCGTGAAGGCGTCGATGCCGAGGCCGCCCAGGTTGCTGATAGTGAATACGGCGTCGCGCATGTCGGCTGCGCCGAGCCTGCCTTCGCGCGCCAATACGATCAACTCGCGCGTTCGCGCAGCGATCTCCGAAAAAGTGATCTTGTCCGCGTTTCGCACCACCGGAGCGAGCAGACCGGCATCCGTGTCGACCGCGAATGCGATGTCGATCTGATCCGGTACGAACAACGCTTGATCGCTCCACTGGGCCCGCAATTGCGGATGCTCCACAAGTGCCTTGGCGGTTAGCTTCAGGAGGATGTCAGTGAAGCTGGGTACAGGATGGTCAGGCGATGTCTGAGATTCCTTGAGGTGGCGCCGCAAACTCACGAGCTCGGTCGCGTCGATCTTGGAGAACAAAGTGACTGGAGCCGCTTGAGCGACGCCAGCAACCATGCGGGCCGCGATGGTCTTTCGCAGTGTTGTATGCGTAATCCAGCGACCGGGTTTCGCTGTGGCCGCAGCGCGAATGTCGCGCTCCCGGATCCGGCCCGTGCGCCCGCTGCCGCTGATTACCGACCAGTCGACTTTCAATGCGGTTGCGAGCCGCCGAGCGCGCGGAGAGATGGCGCCGCTCCGTTGTACTGCCTTATCTGCTTGGCTTTTCGTGCTTTGCAAATCAGCCTTTTTGTCCTCCCAAGACTCGCTCGACTGCGAACTTCGAGGCGCCAGCGACGGAACGGATTCTCCTTCCTCCGCCAGAAACCCGAGCACGTCGCCGACCTTTACCGTATCGCCGCTCTTGGGTCCGTCGGAGGGGATCCGCAAGATTCCCGCGTCGAACGCCGCGATCTCCTCAGTCGACTTCTCGCTTTCCAGTGCGAACAGCGTGTCGTCTGGCTTGATCCGGTCGCCGTCTTTTTTAAGCCAGCCGACGAAAATTCCTTCCTCCATCGACCAGCCCAGACGCGGAACGGTGATCGCGATGGCCACGACGAACCTCACTCTTCCAGCAAATCAAGAACGGCGCGTTCGATGTCATCCACCTGCGGCGTCACGGCTTTTTCAATCGGTGGACTATACGGCGTCGGCGTGAAGGCGCCATGCATGCGGCGGATGGGTGCGTCCAGCTCATCAAAGCCGGCATCGATCACACCGGCCGCCACCTCCGCACCGAATCCGAAAGGTGCAAACGCCTCATCGACGATCAACAGGCGTCCCGTCTTTCGTACCGATTGGATGATGGTTTCGATATCCAACGGCGAGACCGTTCGGGGATCGATGATCTCCAGCGAAATGCCGCGGGTCGCCAAACGTTCGCGGACTTCCAAGGCACGCCGGGCCATCAGTGCCATCGCGACCAGTGTGAGATCGCGACCCTCCGCCAGAACCGCGGCCTTGCCGAATTCAATTTCATAATCGTGTTCAGGGACAGGGCCTTTGACGGCGAGCAACTCCCGATGCTCGAGGAACAGCACCGGATCGTTACAGCGAAGCGCGTGCGTCAAGAGTCCCTTGGCGTCGCATGGATTGGAAGGCACGACAACGCGCAAGCCGGGGAACTGCGCGTACATCGGATAGTGATTGCCGGAATGATGAGTTGCTGCGGAATGGCCGATGCCGATGCAGCCGCGCAACAGCATTGGCATCGGGATGCGGCCGCTCGACATGTACTGAATCTTCGCAATCTGGTTGATGATCTCGCCGGCCGCGTCGAGAATGAAGTCGGTGAACATGAAATCGACCACGGGCCGGCTCCCGGTCATTGCCGCTCCGCACGCCAGGCCGACGAAGCCGCGTTCGCAGATGGGAGTATCGCGCAAGCGCAGCGGGCCGTAAAGTTCGAACAAGCCCTCGGTCGTTCTGAAGTTGCCGCCGCGTTTGCCGATGCCTTCGCCGAGCACGAAAATCCTTGGATTCGCAGCCATTTCATGGGCGAGGGCTTCGTGCGTCGCCTTCATAAACGAGATTTCGCGCGATTTGCCGCTAGGCTTCGCATCGGTTGCGAGCGTTTGGCGGATCGGGCCTGGTGTCGCATAGACGTAATCCGTTGCCGTCGCCGAGTCCGGCCACGCGCTCGCCTCTGCGTTTTGATGGGCGTCGGCGACAATGCGCGCGATCTCGGCGTCAATCGCATCGAGCGCGCCCTGGACAGTCCGCGCTTCCTTGTCAGCGCCGCCGAGGATGCTCTCGCGCAACCGTCGAATCGGACAGCGCGTTCTCCAGTCCTCGACTTCCTCTCGTGTGCGATACGTGAAATCACCCATCCCTTCGGCGTGCGGCCGGGTCCGGTAGGTCTTGCACTCGATCAGCGTGGCGCCGCCGCCGGAGCGCGCCCGCGTAATCGCCGCATCGGCCGCCTCATGAATGGCCAACACGTCGTTGCCATCGACTTCGACGCCGGGGATGCCATAGAGCCGGCCTCGCGCGGCAACGTGCGGATTGCCGGCGGCGGCCTCGAAGGGCACCTCCGTGGCGAACTGGTTGTTCTCGCAAACGAACAGGACCGGCAGCTTCCAGATCCCCGCGAGGTTCAGTCCTTCATGAAATGCGCCATTGTTCACGGCGCCGTCGCCGAAGAAAGCCACGGCCACCTGGTCGGTCTTCAAAATGAGGAAGCTATATCCGGCGCCGGCCGCTTGAAGGATGCACGGGCCGACGATGCCGCTGGTGCCCATGAGGCCGATTTCGGGAGCGAACAGGTGCATGCTGCCGCCGCGGCCACGCGAGCAGCCCGAAGCCCGGCCGTAAAGTTCCGCGAATAGCTCCACCGGCGGCAGACCCTTCGCCAAGGCATGTCCGTGTCCCCGATGGGTGCTGAACACCACGTCATCACGGCGCAAGTGAGCGCAAACGCCGACCGCGATCGCCTCTTGGCCGACATAGGTATGGCACGCGCCGTGGATGAGACCACGCTGATGCGAGCGCGCAAGCTGCTCCTCACATTGGCGAATGAGCTGCATGTGCCGATAGAGCCGCAATTGCACGTCGTGGTTCATGCGAATCTGTATTCCAAGTTGGCGTGCTGCATAGCACCAGGCTCTTTCATTTTCCTCCACTCGAATACTATGAAGTTGACCACAGCTTCTGAAATACCAACCCCTTCAACCCGTGTTTTTGGACGGCCCCTTTGAATTCGTCCTCAGGCGCTGCCAATCCTTCTACGCACAAGACCTCCCCTTTGGCTGTTTCTGGAATCTTGAAAAGGGAATACTCGAAGCGCTTTGCGTGAAATACGTACTTTTCGATCCATGAAGGGAGACCCGGCTTGTGGATCGATTGGGATTTGTCGAGCGCATTCACTACGCAAGTCAAATTGCAGAGCCAGAGATTTGTCTGTTCTTCTACCGTTAGAGGGAGCATTTCGCTCGATTGATCGAAGAACTTTGTAAGCGAGACTCGGCATTCGTTAGTCACCGCGAACACGTGCGACATCGAAAAGCATCCCCAAAAATCTGGTTTCGTCTTTTGTGGGTTGGCGCAATACGCAAGAGGCGAATTCCAAGCATCGCCGATCTCGTTTCCGTCGAATGCATAGCGCATTATGTCTGCGGCATCTTCAGTGAGGATTAGCTGAAACCGATCAATATCTGGAAGCACACGGTACACAGAAATCATCGCTGCCTCCTCAAAAGCTTGGGATAACTCCGGATGCAATGTGTGGCACATCGTTTCTGATCAAACTTCACCATTGAATCGATCCGCCCGCGTTCATTGCCAGGTTGCCGCCGTCCATAGGGATCAGAGCGCCGGTAATCCACGACGATGCGTCGGACGCCAGGAACACGGCCAGGCCCTTGATGTCATCGGGGTGCCCGAGCCGGCCGCGTGGGATCCCGCTGAGAAATTTCGCCCGCAGATTGGAATCGGCGGCCATTCGCTCCTCGAGTCCTGGGTTAACCACTTGGGCCGGGAGGATGGCGTTGACGCGCACGCCGCGGCCGCTCCATTCGGTGCTCAGTTCGCGCGTCATCTGGGCCACCGCGCCCATGGCCATGCTATAGGCGATGTGGCCGCGTCCCATAGCCGTGATGCTCGCTAATGAGCCGATGTTAACGATGCTGCCCTGCCCTGCCCTGAGCATGCGCCGGCCTGCTTCCTGACAGCAGCAAAACCGGCCGAAAACCAGGTTGCGCCAGGTCTTTTCCACGTCTTCCAAGGCTATCTCTTCGGGTCGGGCTCGCACCGCTTCGCCGGCCACGTTGCCGAGAAAGTCAATCCGGCCGAAGTCACGATCCAATTGGGCGAACATCGCACGAATTTGCGAAACGTCCGATACGTCACACGTCACGGGGATCGCCTGCCGGCCAAGCGCCGCGATCTCATCCGCCGTCTTCTTAACGCCGGCCGAGTTGATGTCGAGCAACATCACGTCGGCGCCGGCTTCCGCGAGCGCGATCGCCATCGCGCGGCCCATCCCCTGTGCCGCTCCGGACACCACGGCGACGCGACCCGAGAGATTGAAAAGTTCGCCAATCATGGATCCATTGATCCCGAAGCGCTAGCGCTTCGGAATCAACCTTTCGTCAACTCCTTCGCCAGGTCCTTGCACTTCTTCAGGTCGAGCTTGCCCGTCCCCAAGATCGGTAGTTCCGGCACCTCGAAAAAGTCGCTCGACTTGGGCACCCACAAATTTGGAAGGCTACGGCCGTTGAGCCGACTCCACAAGTCCTTGACATTGATACTGAGCGGCACGTGCAGCACGACCAGTCGTTCGCCTTTGCTCGGGTCCGGCACGCCGACAACCACAACCTTGCGGTCAGTGGTATTGAGGATGGCCATAATTTCATCCTCAACCTTCTGATGCGGCACCATCTCACCGCCGATCTTGCTGAAGCGCGACAGGCGATCGGTAAGCGTGATGAAGCCGTCCTCGTCGCATCGGGCGATGTCCCCGGTGACATACCAACCGTCGCGAATCGCGTCCTTCGTCGCGTCGGGCCGGCCCAGATAACCTGCCATCACGTTGGCGCCGTAGATCAGCAGCAGGCCCTCTTCCGCCGGGGCCAAGGGTGCGAAAGTCTCCGGATGCACGATGCGCGCCGCCACGCCCGGCAGCGGCTGACCGATCGTTCCCGGCTTGTTGCCGATCTGACGAAAGCCGTCCATATCCTTGTCGGGGACGTTTGCCGCCGCCGCCGGGGACAGCTCCGTGCAGCCGTATCCCTCGAGCGGCAAGATGCCGAATTTCTGCTTGAACTCCTCGGCCAAAATCTGGGGAAGTTTCTCGGCGCCGCACATCAAGAAACGCAGGGACGCGAAATCGCGTGACTCGCAGCGGCGCAGGCAGAGCCGCATGAACGTCGGCGTGGTCAGCATGATCGTGCCGTGGTGCTTGCGGCATAATGCGCCGATCTCGCGGCTCTGACGTGGGTCGGCGTGATAGATCACCGACGCCCCGACTTGCAACGGCGTCCACAAAGTCACGGCGTAGCCAAAGCTGTGGAAGAACGGCAAGATGCCGATAAGACGGTCGCTCGGTCGAGGCTCCATGGCTTGAACCATCGACTCGGCATTGGCGGCGATGTTGCCGTGCGTGAGCATGACGCCTTTTGGATCGCCGGTGCTTCCGCTCGTAAAAATCACGGTGGCGAGGTCGGTCCATTGATGGCTTCGCAAACCCAGCAACCAGCGCTCCAGCACAATGCCCGGAAGGACCAGCACCGTGAGAAAGGTGCGGACTTTGTCCCAAGTCGCGATTCTGTCGTTTAGCTTTTCCAGGTGGACCAGCTTTACGCCAGAGCCCGGATCAATAGGCACGCGACCTGTGAACCGCTCCGACGTCAGGATATGAGTCAGCTTGCACTGCCGGACAGCCGACTGGACGACCTCGGGCGAGGCGGTGTAATTGAGGTTGGCCGAAGTCTTGCCGAGCAGCGCGACGGCGATGTTGGCCAGCGCCGCCGGGGCGCCGGGCGGGAGCCAGACGCCGACCATCGCTTCGTTGGCGAGCATGGGCCGCAATTGCCGAGCCAAACAGATCGCGCCGACCAGCACCTTGCCATAGGAGATCGCCCCCTTTTTCTGAACGAAGGGATCGATGATGCACGGCCGAAATGGATGCCGGCTGGCCATACGCACAAATTGACGATGCACGAGCGGCCTCCGCGGCTTTCGTTCGATCGCACAATCCGCGGACAGCTTTTGCACCGCCAGGCGAACCTCGACCGCCTTCGACGTCGGCGGCATCGGCTTGCCATAAGCGATGGTGACCGGATAAGGCAGTTCCTGCGGCCATTTCCAAATGAGGCTGCCGCCCCAGTAGCTGAAAATGCTGCCCCAGACATGCTCCAGGCAGACAGGAACGATCGGCGCGGGATGATGCTTGACGATCTGTTCGAAGCCGCGATGGAACGGCAGTAGAAAGCCGGTGCGTGTGAAACGACCCTCGGCGAAGATGCACACGAGTTCGCCGCGCTTGAGCGCCTCGCCGGCCGACTGCAACGACTTGACGATCGCGCGCGGGCCGGCGGATTTGTCGATAGGAATGACGCCCGCCCAGCGCAACAGATGCCGCAAGACCCACATCTTCGTCCAACCGGCGAAGATGACAAAGTGAACGTGCCGCTTCAGCCCGGCGAGGATGAACACCCAATCGAAATAGCTGACGTGGTTGCAGACAAGCAGCGCGGGCCCGGTGGCCGGAACATTGTCGCGGCCAAAACTGCGAAGCCGATAGATGGAGTGGCATAGAAGCCACAGCGGCACGCGCACAAGAAGGATGGGCCGCATCACGATCACATAGAACGCCGCGGCCGTGACAAGGCCGAGGATGAGCAACGAAACAATTGACAGGTCGAGCATTCGTCACCCGGGCAGGTGAAGCATTTTACCGGCAATTAGGGCACGCTGCGCAAAACGTGCACGTCGAGGCGAAAATCACAAACCATTGTTACGATAAAGGTTATGAAAGGACACTGCCCTCGACTTGCACGTTTTGGTGGATGACACCCCTCCTAAATTACCTACGCCGTTCGCTCAAAGTGGACGAATCGCCGGCAACTGAACTTGCAATATTCAAAGTCAAGCCACGACCTCCATCATGGCTTCCAACTGCTTGGAACTGAAGAAAAGCCGATTGGGCTGGCCCAGCAGTTCGCGGAAGTCCCATCTCTTATAGAACGCTTTGGCGGAATCGTCGATGGCGTCAACGACAACGGCAACAAAAGCGAAGATTTTGCCAGCCTCGTAACAACCGCGCAGCGCATGGGCCAACAGAAGCGGGCCGAGTCCCTTCCCCTGCACTGACTTGTTGACCCCAAGCCAGGCCAGTACGGCGACGGGCAAGTTTCGGCGCGGGAGCCTTTTTGTTATTTCGGCTGGCAAGTCGCTGAAATCGACCTGTCCCACGGCCAACGTGTAGTAACCCGCGATGCCGCCCGATCTCTCCAGTAGAACCTTAGTTACTGACAAACGCTTTTCTTGGTTTTGAAGGGCTTTAGAGGCCAACCAATCGTCCACCGCATCCGAACCGCAATGAAAGTCCTTGCGCGGATGTTCGCGCCGCACCGCTTCGAGCCTGTATCCCGGTGGAAACGTTTGAAGAATCATCGAGCTGCTCGCATGAGCTTACCTAGCTCGCGCTGGGATTCCGTAAGCCGGGGGGTTTCATTGAGCGCATTCCAAAACTCGAGTTGCTCTTGGGGCGTCAAGGATATGACCTCTTCGCGTGAAGCAGCCACCTCTTTCTTGGCGAGCGGAACCGTGACCGTACGCACATAATCGCTTACGCTCACATGGCGCAGCGCTGCAGCTCGCACGAGAGCCCTCTTACTTTCCTCGTCGAGCCGAACCATAAGCGGGCTCACGGTCCGCTTTCTTTTTTTGTGGAAGAGGACTCTTTTCGAAGGCATGTTCTGCTCCCAAATTCCCCCCTTGTATTTGTATAGCAAATCGCTATACAGTCAATGCTTCCAGAATCATCTTCTTGCATGCACGATCATGGTCTACTTCCCCGGCAATTTTCCCACAAACCTGATCGCACGTTGAATCCACCTTTTGAGGTCACCTTCATCGGCAATTCCATCGGCGCCAACTAAGACCCAGCCCTTCATGGCCCGCCCGGTGATGTCGAAAGGCTTCACGTGGGGCTCGAGAAGGGCTTCCTCAGTGTCCTCCGGCTCCATGCGGACGATCAGCGAATCCTTCCAGACGCCGACGCAGACGTTTCCATTTAGCATGAAACCGAAGCCGCCGAACATTGTTTTCTCTTCGATGCCATTACGGCGGGATAGCACCTTGCGAATGCGGGCGGCGAGTTGCTCGTTGTAGGCCATGATTCCCACTCATCGCTCAACGGCTTGCTTCCGGCCGTGACATCTCCCAATTTTCTACGTGAGGTTTGAATATGGCACGGGCGCGATCCTCGTCAATCGCTCTGAACTCCGCTACGATCGCGGTCGCTTCAGGAACGGTATTGAGAAGGGTGGAGAGCTTGTCCTTTTCGTGATGATTCTCGTATCGAAACCAATACTGAAGCTCCTCGCGAAGCATATTGACATAGAGAGCGCGCACCCACGGCGCCGCTGGTTGCTTTTCCATTGCATTGAAGGTCTTGCAGAGAAAGTCCAAGCCACGCTGGCGGATTGGCGGATCCCAATGCGGAGGAAATTCATCCTGCTGATGGGCGGACATGAACGCCAACGAGCCTTCGACGTCATGGTTAATTAGCAGCTTTTCGGCGTGGCTCCGAAGCTGCTGCTCGGGCTGGGTCATAGGCAGAATGAGCGGCCAGACTGCGAGCGACCAAAAGCACACAAGCCATAGGGGCAGAGACGGCCTCCGGGATTTTGCCGACAAAGATGTTGGTGCCGCCCAGCGCACCCGGGTGGCCGCCAGAATTCCGAAGGTCATCAAAAGCAAAATCGGCAGCGAACAACCTCCAATACAAAAGATGTTCATTCCGAAACTCTGAATCAGCGACTCGCGGTCGGATACGCGTACGCCGCCCATGAGCTGCAGCACAGAGACGGGCAACACCCTTAGCGAAAACAATGCAATCGCATCGGCAATCACAAGGACTGTGATCGCAGCGCCCCAGGCCGTAAAACCCAGAAGCACGACAAAAACGCGGATCAGGATGGCAACACGCCAAACCGATACGAGCCCCAGCGTCCAGAGATTGGCGTGCGTAGCGCCAAGGGGATCAAGAATTCGCTCATAGGGGACCGCGTAAAGCCAGGCCAACGGCGCAGTCATCCAAAATAAGCCCAAGAAGGATCCATATGCCGATAGGAACCCAGGATAATTGCTCGGCGGCTCTTGCGCCAGCTGGGTACGTGTTTCAAGGTCATCCTTGCGGCAAATCGCTCGGCCAAACCAAACGAAATAGAAGAAAACAAGTGAGGTTACCAGCGAGACTCCCGCTGGAACCACAATGTGCCAAGGCTCTGCGATCAAATCCTTACCGTCGTATTCGCGAGCGAAAGCCGCGGAAATCACAAAGCAGAATCCCACGACCAGCGTCCAGCGGCTGGCGGCAAGCGTCAGGATCGCTCGGCGGCTGCCGAACAGATACAGGAGTACGGTTCGGATGCCCATAATGTCTCGCGAATTGGGTTATTCTTTCTGCTCGCGGGCCTTTTCTTCCGCTTTGCGCAAAGTGCGCCCCAACACGGATTCTGCATTTTCGCGGTTGATTGCTTCCATCTCGCCAATGATGGCATTCCCTTCGGGTAACTTTTCTAGGGTCGGTCCAAGATCGTTTCCCATAAGGCGCCTCGGGTTGCGAACCCAGTCGAAAAGCTCTTCCCGCAACGTCTCGATGTAGATCGCGCGAACCCAATTCGCGGGAGGCTTTCGCTCCATCGCTTCGAAGATATCAGCGAACCTATTCATACCCCTCTCGCGTTGGTAAGGCGGTTTCCAATGCGGCGGAAAGTCGCCCTGTGACTGCGCGGACATGTAATCTAAAGCCTCGTGGATATTTCCCGTCTTGAAACGCTCCTCGACCTGCCTCCGGTTCTGTTGCTCGATTTGGGTGAACGGAAGAATCGGCGCCCATATCACGACAGAGAGTATTGCCCCAATCCTCAGCGCGCGGGTCGGTCGAAGGATAGCTGAATCCGTGGACGCGGCCACCACCCATCGCAACCGTGAAGACGCCAGCATGACTATGGACACGATCAGCCAAATCGGCAGCGAACATCCGCCGATCCCTAATATGCTCATTCCCAAGGACTGAAGACGCCTTTCACTTTCGGAAAGGCGCAGACCGCCCATGAAATCCAGCAAAGGAACCGGAAAGAACAAGAGGCCGAGGAGTGCGACGACATCTGCGAATGCGAGGACCACTAGCGACGCGGCTAAGGGATTGAATCCCATAAGCACCACCAGGACGCGGATCATCAGGACCACGCGCCAAGCCGCCACAACGCCCAACGTCCAGAGATTGGCTTCCATTGCGCCTACGAGGTCAAGAAATCTCTCATAGGGAACGGCATACAGCCAGGCGAGCGGTGCTGACATCCAAAACAGGCCCAATAGGGTGATGTACGCCGACACAAAGCTTGGCCGCTTGGTGGCTAATGCGCTTGCCACCTCATTCGCGCTTGTCGCGCCGTAAGCACTCCAAACGTCTTCATAGCTGGTAAGCCCGCGCCAGATGACGTTTCCAAACCAAATAAATGAAACCAGCAGGAAGGACGCGGCGATCGAGGCACCCGCCGGAATCAGGAGATGCCAAGGTTCGCGCACCAAATCCTTGCCGTCGTATTCGCGCGCAAGTGCCGCCGACACGACGAAACAAAGGCCGACCGGAAATGTCCAGCGGCTGGCAGCAAGCGTCAGGATCGCTTGGCGGTTGCCGATCAGGTAAAGGAGGACGGTTCGGATGCCCATAGGAGCCGTATAATAGTGTAGAGGAAAGACCCGGAACATGCCGGAACGTGAAGCCGGGGTCTATCGCATTCGGAAGCACGTCTGATTCCCATCGATTGGGATGTCCTGTCCCCCCACCTTTCGGCGAGTCGAACAGGAACGTTCCAGGGAGAGGCATCATGTTAGGAACTATTCGATTTCGAACCATCGGAGCCGCTGCCGTTCTCGGAGCGGCCTTGTTCGCAAGTTCCGCCTACGCGCAGCACCATGGAGACGGTGGACACGGAGGCGGTGGCCATGGCGGCGGCGGCCATGCCAGTAGTGGGCATGGCGGTTTTCATGTCCCAAGCCACGGCAGCTCGCACGGAATAGCGCCGGCGCACACGTTTCATAGCCCTGTCGTTCACGGCACGGTTGGCAGTCCAACGGTTCGTCAGCTCGCTCCACACAGCAATTTCAGCTCGCGGGTTCCAACTGTGTCGACCCATCCCAACTCGAGCAATAGCACCTGGCGAAACGGAAACTGGAATACGAACAAATGGAATGCCAACGCCTGGAACTTCCGGCGCCATGACAGATTCTTCCACAACCAGTCATTTTTCTGGCCGTTCTTTGGGTCCTATCCGTGGCCATTTAACGCTTTCGGATATCCGTTGTATGCCGCGTACAACTACTACAATCCTGGCTACTACGACAATTACGGCTCGGGCTACTACGGCGACTCGTATTACGGCGATATGATCGCGCCGGATTACACGCCGATGTTTCCGATCGACCAACAACCGCAAGACTATTCGCCGGCCGCAGTCGCCGATAGGGCCCACATTGACGTGATCTTGCCCGACGCCAATGCTCAGGTGTGGTTCAATGGCGTCCTCACAACGATGACCGGGGAAAGACGCTCGTTTGCTTCGCCGCCCCTTGCGGCGGGGAACTCTTACACTGCTGATCGTCCTCGCCTTGCTCACCTTTTCCTTGAAGGATTTCATACTGCCCTCGCTCATGCGTGACCTTTATCCCGGCGTCGATCTTGCGACGCCGGGCGAGTATTTGTCCTTGGGATTGTTGGCGGCCTTGGCTTTTTTCGGCTGCATCCTCTTGCACGAATTGGGCCACGCCATCGTGGGGCAGTCACTGGGAATTCCGATTCGCGGAATCACCTTGTTCATCTTCGGCGGCGTGGCGGAGATGGGCGACGAGCCCGCATCGGCCGGCAAGGAATTCTGGATGGCGATCGCCGGGCCCTTGGTCAGCTTGTTTCTCGTCATCGTTTTCACGTTTCTGGCGGTTGTCGGATTCTACGGCGGCTGGGCGCCGGCGGCAGTCGTCATCCTCGCCTATCTTGCATGGGTCAATGCCCTGGTGCTCGCCTTTAACCTGATCCCGGCGTTTCCGCTCGATGGCGGCCGGGTCTTGCGCTCGATACTCTGGGCGATCACGGAGAACCTGCGCCGCGCCACACAGTGGGCCGCGGGCTTCGGCAGGGCGTTTTCATGGTTGTTGATCGCCTGGGGTGTGATTCGATTCATTCAGTATGATTGGCTGGGCGGCATCTGGGTCGGCCTTGTTGGTCTGTTCCTGGGCAACGCGGCTCGCAGCAGCCTCATTCAAGTATTGATCCGCCAAGCTCTCAAGGGCGAACCCGTGCGCCGTTTCATGAACCCCGAGCCGATCGTGGTGCCGCCGACGCTCGACCTTAAGCAGTGGGTCGACGAATTCGTTTACCGCCATCACCGCAAGGCTTTCCCGGTAGTGAGTCAGGATCATCATTTGGAGGGCGTCATCACGACGCAAGTGCTCGGGCAGATTCCGCGCGCCGAGTGGGAATTGCACAACGTCGGCGAAGTCATGCGGCATGATCTCGAAGCGCTGACCATCGCGCCTGAAGCCGACGCGCTGGACGCCCTCCAAAAGATGCAGCGCACCGGCATTTCGCGACTCATGGTCACGGACGGCGACCGCCTGGTGGGAATCATCGGCCTAAAAGACTTGTTGCGATTTCTAAACTTGAAGATCGAACTGGAAGGCGTGAACGCGACGGGACCTGGCTAGGCGCGAGCCGCGACCGCTCGAATCCAGAATGAAGCGCAGACGGACCCAAGGACGTGGCGGCGATCCCTTGTACTTGTTGCGCTGTTCTGCCGGAAATCCGCTCACCCAATGCCTCATGCAAGGAAGATTGTGGCACGTTCTGGATACTCAACGCCTGCTTGGACAATCAACGTTTCTCGCGGATTCTTGCCAAGCGAATCAAGGGTCGCACAAAGTGCATCAAACGTCGCAGCTTCCGCTGCAACGGCGCCATCCGCGATCGCCAAGTAGCGACCATGAGGATATTGGCTGCGAATCTGGTCGCGCATGCGTTTGAACGCGTCCTGATTCAACTTGCGTTTTTGATCCATGTGGTATTCCTTTGTCATCGAACTCGACCTGGAAAATGCGGTAGCCGCACGCGTCAGATTTCACCCTTTTTCATTCACTTGGCCCTCTTCAAGGCTGGAGAACATTTTTTCGAGCTGCACGAATGTCTCATCACTGGCGCGGTCCCATGCGGCTAGTTCGACTGCCAACTCTGGTGGTATCGGTGTCTTCGAATCCCGAAGCAGAAACTCGACCTCCGCGCCTTCCGGCAGCGGTTTCTTAGGGACGACAACACCCTATTGAACAACGCCCGGCACTATCGTAATCATGCTTCATCTCCTCGGAAACATTTTACCATTCTTCCAAAGGGGAGGCAGCGACACGCAATGGCCAAAAAGAAATCCCTCTTCGGCGTGCATCCCGGCGTGGAGATGGTGGTCAAATGGATTGACGATTTGCCGGCGAAGACGGGGCATTCGCTTGATGAGTGGCTTAAGATCATCAACCGAGACGGTCCCGCCGGCGAAGCCGAGCGCCGCGATTGGCTCAAGAAGGAGCACGGCTTCGGCACCAACGGCGCCAGATGGGTGGCGGAGCGATCCGTGGGCAAAGGCGGCGAAGAGGACACGCCGCAAGACTATTTGCAGCACGCGGAAGTTTACGTCAAAGAAATGTTCGCGGGCAAGAAGGTCGGGCTCAAGCCGATCTTCGACGCCCTTCTGGAATTGGGCCTGAAGCAAGGTAAGGACGTCAAGGCGTGCCCCTGCAAGACCATCGTGCCGCTATACCGCAATCACGTCTTTGCCCAGATCAAGCCGACCACGGCGACGCGCATCGATTTCGGCTTTGCGCTCAGAGACACCAAGGCCAAGGGCAGGCTCATCGACACCGGCGGATTCGCCAAGAAGGACCGCATCACGCATCGCATCCCGATCGCCAGGGTGGAAGAGATCGACGTGGAAGTCAAAAAGTGGCTGCAAGCCGCATACGACATGGACGCGTGAATTCGCACAGCTCCGGTTTCGAGGTAGCGCAACCCAAGGAAAACACCAATGGCAACGAAAACCACAACAAGGAAGACCGCAACTAAGAAAGCCGCGGGAATCGGCGATGACGCTGTACTGAAGGCGACAGGGAAAACTTGGGCCGAGTGGATGGCGATCCTCGACGAAGACGGCTGCCGGAAAATGAACCACAAGGAGATCGTCGCCCACCTGTCAGACAAGCATGGCGTCGGCTCGTGGTGGCGGCAGATGGTCACCGTCGGCTACGAGCAAGCGCGCGGGCTGCGGCAAAAACACGAAGTGGTCGGCGGCTTCCAGGTCAGCCGAAGCAAGACGATCGCGGTCCCGGTCGCCAAGGTTTTCGGCGCGTGGAAGGACAAGGCACGCCGCGGCAGATGGCTGGATGACGCGGACATCACCATTCGAACCGCGATCGACAATCGATCGTTGCGCATCACGTGGGTGGATGGCAAGACGACCTTGGAAGTGATGTTCTATCCTAAAGGGCCGGCGAAAACGCAAGTGTCGGTCCAGCACTCTCGCTTGAAAAACGAGAAGGAAGCGGAGCGGAAGAAAGCCTATTGGGAGAAACAACTGGCACGCTTGCAAGAGCTGCTTGAGAGGTGATCCGAGAGGTGATTCGGGCGCAACTTCATTTCTTGCCGAAAAAGCTGAGGATTTTCTGCCAGCGCGTTTGCCTTTCCTCTTGCAGCGCTGCCATGCGCTCGCACAGCCAGGCATGAATGTCTGCGGGGGGCGAGTCCGGCGGCGGCGCCGTGGCCGCGGGTTTGTCGGGCTTGTGCTCCTCTTGGCGCTCCGGCTTGTGCTCTTCTTGACGATCTATCTCCTGGCGATCCTTCTCTTGGCGATCCTTCTCCTGACGATCCTTCTCCCGACGCATTTCATCTTGCTTCTGAGCTCGTGAGCTTACCTGGACCTTTAGATCGGCGGGACGAGCGTCGTGGTGGTTCAGGTCCTCGTGGTTGGTTGCGGCGGGCATCGGCGTGCTCGGCGTGGGGATGGGCTTAACGGTAAACCGCTGCGGCTCTTCGAGCTTCACGGGAGCAGGCTCCGGCGAGGGCGATCCACCCGGAGCGTGCTTCAAGATTTCCTTCTGCAACTCCTGAATCTCGCGCGACACCTCCTGAATGCGGCTCATCTCCTCGCGGACAAATTCGACATGTTCTTTCTGCAGAGCGGCGAACATCTGAAACATCATCATCATCGTCTGCTGGAATTGGTCGAACATCTGGTTCTGCATCTGAGCGAATTGTTGAATGGCCGGGGCCAGGGCCGCGTCCATGGGGACGCCTGTCGGAACCAGGGCGCCGGCGTCGGTCGCGCCCGTATCCTGGTCTTTTCCGGCTTTGCTCTTGGTTTCGAACCGGTCGCTGCCGCCGCGCGTGTCGTGCTCGACTTCCACGACGTCGACGGGCTGATCCTTGGCGGGCAGCGCCTTGCGGCAGAAACGCAAGGTGAAGCTGCCGACGCGGAACGCATCGCCGTTGACCAGGCGGCCAAAGCGGACGCGCTTGTCGTTCAAGTAAACGCCTCCGGCACTGCGAAGATCGACCACCCAAACGCCGCGCGGCGTGCTGACCAAGCTGCAGTGAATGCGCGAGATGCCGGCGCCGTGCAGACGGACCTTGCACTCCAGCGCGCCGCCAATCAGCACCAGCGGCCGATTCAAGGGCCAGAGTATGGGGCTGTTCGAGCCGCTGCGAATTTCCAGGGCCGCCGACGGGTAGATGGGAATTTCCGGAGTGGCCGGGTTGAACGGATTGCTCGCCTTCAAGATTTCCAGCTCTCCGTCACTGGCGGGATTGACGAGGCGAATCTTGTGCTTGCCCACGCGGACGAGCTGATCGTGATAAACCCAGCCGAAGCTGCGCGATTGCCCGTCCCAGTGCGTTCCCGTGCGGCTTTCCAAGTCGATGCAAAAAACCGTGCCGCCGATGACCTGCAGATAAGCATGCCGCCGGCTCACTTGTTCTCCAAGCAGCGTCAGGTCCGCACGCTGGTCGCGCCCGACGACGGCAAACGGTTGATCGAGAATCTTGCGCTGCGGCTCCTCGGCGGCACGCTTCTCCACCTGAAGGAAAAGCGGCCCATTGGCCCCACACGCTTTCAGAAAGGATTCCATGGAAAAATGTTTCACGGCGGATTTGCGTCCTGCAAGGGGTCCGGGATTCCACTATTTTACCCGGAATTCTCTTCAAACCAAGCGATTGTTCGGCACAAGCTGAAAGCGCTGGCGGAAGGCACAGGGCGATTCACGTGTAGCCTTCTTACGCAGGATCAGGTATTCTCTTGGGTTTGGCGGATAGGCGTCGATTGAGGACCCAAACTACCTGTTTTTCCCTCGCTTCCTCGAATACCGTCAAGATCACTGGGGTCGAGTGGCCGATAAAGGCTTGGCTAGACACAGCCTTACTTCAAGCGAAAGCAGTTTCCCCATGCCAGCAACATTAACATTCTCCGTCCAAAATCCTCCGGCCGCCCAGACGGCAGCACTGTCTCTGTTGGTCGATTTGGAGGCCCGCTGGGAGAATCTGCGGGGCTGCCAGCCGATAACGCCTGGAATGACGTCCAGCCTAAAGGAACTGCATCAGAAGCAGAAAGCGTATGAAGCCTTTTTCACAAGGCTGGTGGCGTACAACAAGGGGTACAAGCCCGCGCACGTCCCCGAATTGTTGCTGAACAATGCTCCTCGATTGGCGTTGTGGTGTAGGAAAATGCGGGATCTGCACATCCGCGTCCAATGCGACGCGGAAGCGCATTACCCGGCGCATCTGCTAGAGAAAGCGTATCGTTGGGCGGACCGGCTGGCCGACCGGATGAAGAAGGATCGCATGATTCGTCCCAACCCGACGGACAATATTGCCGCAGCGATTCGAGAGCTGGAAGAATTGGCCCAATGGTGCGACAACCTCTGCACGAACAAGCCCGGTTCTGCCGGAAGCGCTTTAGCGGGATAGCTCGAGTATTAGCCCGACGCCGTGCAGCAGAAAACCTAGGTCCTTCACTTTGCCGCGGTCGGCTCGATTTTTCTTAGCGCATTGTGAGCCGATTCGCTCACGAGACGGTTCTTGTCTTTTGTCTTATCCATGAGCACCGGCACAGCCGCCTTCGCGGGCGGCCCAATGCGCCAGAGAGCTTCAATGACCGTTTGGAAGAATCGGCGCCGCGATTCACCGTCCTCGAGATCCACGGGCCGCTTGTCTTCAAGCAGTTTGACTAAAACGGGCACCACGACGTCGGCATTCTTGTTGATGTTCCACAGGCTTTTCGCCGCGGCCAAACGAACATCCGGGTCCTTATGGCTCAATGCCGTCGTAAGTGCGGGGATAGCCGCCGCCGCGAGTTCGCCAAGCGAACCAAGGATTTGTGCCGCTTTCACACGGGTCGCAGGCTTTTCCTTACCGAGCGCTTGAATCAAGGCCGTTATCGCAAGAGGTCCGCTCCTTCGTAGCGCCGTTTCGGCCAGGGAAGAATTCGCCAATTGCAACGAACAGAGATGAACAGCCTCTTCGTTGGAAAGCTTCAGGTGGTCCAAGGCTGCTTGGGCCACTTGCCGAACCACCTCATTCTTGTCGCCCAAAGCCGCCGTGAGCAATGCCGGGACAACATCCAAGTCTTCCTTGTTGCACGACGCCAATCCTTCGGCGGCTGATTTTCGGATGGCTTCGTCCTGGCTGGCGACGAGGTTCTTCGTCAAGAATCCCAGCAGACCCTTGGCGTCGATTTGCAGCTTGCAAAGGGCAATCGCCAATTGCACTTGGCTGTTCTGAGACTGATTGGAGGAAAGCCAAAGACCCAGAAGCGTGGAGCGTACCCTCTGATCGGCACAGCCAATGCCGCCCAAGGCACGGACGGCGTGCATCGCAAGAGCCGTATGATTGTCGGAAAGAACGATCAGTCGGTCGACCGCGCCGCGGGCTTCCTCGCCGACATTTCCGAGCGCCGTCGCGGCTGCTTCCCGAACGGAATCCGGCATACCTTCTTGCAGCAGCTCGATCAGTTGGGGAACGACGGATTTGGCACGCCGCCCCATGTTGCCCAGAAGTGTCGCAATTTCCCTGTATACAAGCGGCGATTTCGTGCCGTTGCGCAATTGCTGCTGGAGCGCCCCAACGACGGAGTGAAAAACAGCAAGGGGGGCGGTGGCCCACTCTTGCGGCTCAAGATGCCTTAAGAAATGAATGGCCTCGCGCTGGGCGACATGATCGCCCTCATTTAAGGCCAAAATGTGCTTCTGTATTTCCTTTGCGTCGAGCATATTCTCTACCTAATGGGCAGCCCGTTTCCACCGGCTCCGATCCACGAAAGGATGCTGGTGTGCTAACCGGAAGCTGCCTCGCGACGGAGAAGGTGAGTCATGCGCCCTGCGGGGAAGAGCGGATGGACGAGGCGAGCGCGAACGGCATCTCGGTGGATGCGAGGATTCCTCCGCACACATGATGTCCGCCGGATCCGAAGAACTTTTCTGGGGAAAGGGAAGGCACCAGGGATGAAGAGCAACCTAAGTATTATAGGCGGTCACGAGCGCCGCGGCGAGCCCACTCTTTATTCCCGCCACTCTCCGTCGGGCTTCCCGTCCTTTTCCAGCCAGTCTAACAGCGAGCGCAGACTTCCTGTAGCCAGGGCGATGCAACTATCCGCACCGCCGTAATAAAGATTGACCGTGTCGCCGTCGGGTGCGAGCGTATAGCCACAGGGAAAAACGACGTTGTCGACATCCCCGTAGCGTTCGTAGGGCGCCTCGGGGCTGAAGATCCAGGAATCGCCG
Organism: Planctomycetota bacterium; assembly: GCA_016195405.1. Lineage (GTDB taxonomy): Bacteria > Planctomycetota > Planctomycetia > Gemmatales > Gemmataceae > JACPZP01. The sequence continues at coordinate 23,508 of JACPZP010000126.1, forward strand.
CGCCGCAGGCAGCGCTCCGGTGTGTGGAGATCAAAGAGGGCGAGGCCAAGCCTGTAAAGAGAACCAGCCGCGGTCGTGCGTACGCCGTGATAGAGCAAGAGCCAGCCCCGCGGGGTTTCGATGGGGGGAGGGGAAAGGCCGATTTTGTTGGCGTCCCACCAAGCGCCCCGACGGGCTTCCAGGATGACCCGGTGGCTGCCCCAGTGGCGCAGATCCGGCGAGTAGGACAGCCATATGTTGGCGCCGCGCGTGCCGCTCACGGGACGGTGGATCAAGGCCCAATAATCTCCAATCCGCCGCGGCAAAAGAGCCGCATCCTTGTTTTCGGGGGACATGATATCGCCATAGCGTTCAAAGTGCCGAAAATCCTCGGTCACCGCCAGCGATACACCAGGACCGCTACGTGAGAACGAGGTGTAGACGACGACATACTTGGCCAGCTCGGGCACATACGTGATGCGCGGATCTTCGATCCCCCAGAGTTCTTCCGGATGAATCTCGGGATCGGGCATCAGAGTCGGGGCAGGATCGATGTCCCAGCCATCCACGCCGTTTTTCGAGCGTGCCGCACACAGGTGCGAGTGCCCGCGCCGATCCTCGACCCGGCACAACAAGAGGGTCGTGCCGTCAGACAGCAGCGTGGCCCCAGCATTGAAGACACTGTTAATGCCATACGGCCAATCGGCCGCGGTTAGGATCGGATTCTTGAGATGGCGGTGAAAAAGTTGCACATTGTGGTTGTGTGGGACGTGCATGATGGTTCCATTAGGATCTGGTCTCGAAACCGGCGCGTTGCTGGGGGATGCCGACAAAGCGGCTGGCGCCTCCGCGGCGACAGGCGAGGGCCTGTAGAGTTTGGGACCCGGCGGGCTGCCCTCCAGGGTCGTCCCGGATGGAACACCGCCCCCCGATTTTTCCGCGTTTCTTGGGGCAGACTCTGGGAGCGCTGCATTGCAGGATAAAGATTTCTGGTGGGTCATTCCATTGATCCTAGACCAGGGGGCGCGAACGGCATCAGTTCCTTGAATGCAACGGCATTGCTTAAGGACGATCATGCCCGCTCGCCGAACTTCCTTGCTGCCACGAGCGGAGCTTATCGCCCAAGCGCTGCCTGGTCTAGGCCAATGCCAGTCGGGCACCGCGGGTTTCGACGCGATCCAGACTCTCGACGGATGGAGTAAGGGTCTCGGCCACACGGATTTCCAGGAGCGCCAGCAAGAACGCGAGGGTGGATTCGGCGCCTTCGTTTTGATTGAGGCGGTCGGAATGCAAGCCGTCACGGCAGCCTCCGGTCGCAGGATCATAGAGGGAGAGGTGGAGGTCGTTGCGGCCCAAAAACCAGTCAAATGCCAGATGGGCTCGCCGGCCCCATTTCGACTCGCCCGTACTCGCCTGGGCTGCCAGGCAAGCCGATACCATGGCGTGCGCTTCGACCGGCTGCTGGTCGAACCGGGCACGCGTGCCGCCCCGTTGATAGAAGCCGTTGGAGCCGATGGGAACGAAATGATGGCGGGCGGCCACTCCCTCGCGTTGCTCTCGCCCCCCAGGAGAAAGAGTGGGGTGAGGGGTCATTTGAAGATGGGCCAGCCACTCCAAGGCCGTGAGCGACGTTTCCACAATATCGTCACGCCCCATGGCCTGACCGCAGACGAGTAAAGCGTGGGGTACGGTCGCATTGCAATAGGTAAGGCTATCCTCGAACCAAGGCCAATCCTTTGAACTATGGATTTGGAAGCAATCCATGAGGCGCAGGGCGAGAACTTCCCGGAGATTGGAAGCGACCCGGTCCCCGGAAAATCGTTTCAGATACTCATGAATGGCGAGAAGAGTGAAGGACCAGGCACGCGGACTGGTGAGAGTCGAGATCGCCGGCAGGGCGGCTTCGACAAGCAGGCCAGCAACGCCGCGCAGTCCTGGGTCCTGGGACCGGCCTATCACCGTGCCCAGACCCAACAGAGAGCGACCCTGGCAATCATCGGAACCCTTATCTTCGAGCCAACGCCGATCGTAGGATAGGAAGTTGCGGAAGCGGCCTGTCTGCGGATTGAACGCATGGCGAAGGAAAGCCAGACAGCGCGACGCCATGTCGATCGCTTCCCCGGACGCATCCTCGCCCTGCTCCTCCAGAGCCGCCGCCACGATCAAGGCGCGAGCATTGTCGTCGGCGGCGTAGCCCTCGCTGTAGTTAGGGACTGTGAAACAAGCATGTTGGATGAGGCCGGTGTCGTCGATCAGTCGCCGGAGATGGTTCAGGTTGAGCAAGGGCAATTCCGGCGGCCGCTTTTCCAACGTCTGATTCAGCAAAGTCAATTCCGGCAGGCGATTCTCTTGCGTTCGTTCCGCGAACAATGGGCGCGGAGAATGCGTGCGGTCCTCGTGGGCTCGGGCAAAGCTGGCCATGTATCGGCACGCGACTTTTGGCCAGATCATTTCCCGCCCCAACATGTAGGCCCGCTTACGGATCGCGTGGCGCTCGGGTTCGTTGTCCAACATTTCGATGACGCGTCCGGCGATGGCCGCGGCGTCGGCAAACGGCACGAGCAGGCCGCGCCCGTCCGCCAACAACTCTTCGGCATACCAGTAGGGAGTCGAGATAACAGCCTTGCCGGCGCCGACCGTGTACGCCAGCGTCCCCGAGGTAATCTGGGCCTGGTTGAGATAAGGGGTGACGTAAATGTCGGCCGCTCCAATGAACTCGATCAATTCTTCCAAGCTGACAAAGCGGTCGTAGAACAGGAGGTTGCTTTCGACTCCAAGGGTGCGGGCCAAGCGCTCGAGCTGAAGCCGATAAAACTCTCCCTCGCGTCGCTTGAGATGGGGATGGGTGACTCCGAGAACGATGTACACCACCTGGGGATAACGCGCCAGAATCGCCGGCAGGGCCTCGATGGCATATTCGATTCCCTTGTTGGGCGCCAACAGCCCGAACGTCAGCAGCACCAGCTTGCCTTCGACCCCAAACCGGTCTTTGTGGAAATTGGGATCCACGAAGGACACGTCGGGAATGCCGTGGGGGATCAGATCGACCTTATCCTGCGGCACGTCGTAGATATCGTGCAGGAATTCCGCGCCGCGCTGGCTCATCACAACCAGCCGATCCGACCGCTTTGCCAGCTTTTCGAGCACCCGCCGTTGGTTCGGATCGGGCTCGCGCAGGACCGTGTGCAGCGTGGTCACCACCGGCATGCGCAGCTCGCGCAACAATGTCAGAATGTGACTGCCCGCGGGACCGCCGAAGATGCCGTATTCATGTTGCAGACACACGAGATCGACATTGTTGCCGTTCAAGAAATCCGCGGCGCGACGATAGGAAGCCATGTCGCTTTCCGCGAGTTCAAAACGCACGCGCGCCGGATAATCGTAGCCATCCTCGGTATCGTTGACCGGCAGGGCGAAGCAAGTGGTCTCGGGATACTGGGCGGCAACTGCTTCGCACAGGTCGGTTGTAAACGTGGCGATGCCGCATTGGCGCGGCAGATAATTGCCGATGAAGGCGATCCGTTTGAAAGGCGCTTGCCGCGCGGTGTCCATGGCTTGTTCTCCTCAATCAGTTTGCTTGCCTTGTGGGCGGTGTGCGAATGATCTTGCAGTCATGTTCCAGCTAATACTGGTGCACGATCTTCGGTGTTGACTCAAGAATGTTTCCTTCGCCGTCGGTCACCAAGAAGAAACTGTGGATCAGCCTCGCATACGTGATTGCGACGCCGACGAAGACGTTTACCCGGTAGTTCGTCCCCCAGAGCGGCCGGACTTGCACGCTCAGTAGGTCGCCCGGCGCACCGAGAATATGGATCACCTGTTCTCCCACGAGAGAATTCAATGCTTCGCGCTTGTGCCTCTCCATTTCCTTGGCGCGCTCCAACTCCCGAGTTGTTTGCATTCTCTCTTCCCGCGCCTTGGATCGACTGTTTTCAGTGCTCATCGGCATATCCTATGTGTTTTCAGTTTATCGATTCTCCTCCTTCTCCGAAAGAAGTTTGAGAGTGGAATAGACGCCCCCAAAAGTAAGCTGTAGGCTGTGCCGGATTCGCGTGAGCGGGGCCTCGAATGCCACCAACACCGGCCACAGGGCGTCATTGGAGCAGTTGATGCTTAGGGGGTTCGGCAGTTCGCCGTAACGGAAAACCAAATAGTCCTTCACCCACCCCTCGACGCGGCGGACCCTTTTTTTCTGCCGCAACTTGTACAGGCTAAAAACTACCAGGGCCGTAAACCCCAATGCCGCCATCCCGATCAGTATTTCAACGTTGTTCAGCATTTCTTCTCCTGATAAGTCCAACGGTGGCAGCGCGTGTCCTCAGTTGGAAATCGAGAACAGGCGCGGTAATGTCTTACTTCGCAGCAGCGACCGGCAAGACCGTCACCTTGTCATTGGTAATTCGCACTTCCCAATCGCGGTCGCAGCCGGGGCAACGAAACCAGGCCCGCTGCATCGACGCGATCTCCGCATTGGCGCCGCCCCGCAGAAGAGAAGGCACCAAGCTTCCTGTCCAACCACAGTCCGCGTGCGGGCAAGCCACGGAGTAGCTGCTTAGCATGGGAGGATCCTCCTCTTGTTCAGGACGGATTGCCCAAGCGACGGGCCGGAGTTCAGCGACGGCGCGGAGTTCAGGGCTAAGAATTGCATTGCATGACGACCTCTCCCGTTTTCCGGCATTTTGGACAAAAGAAAGTTCCTCGAATCGTTCCACTCTTGATCGCCATCTTGCTTGCACAGAGATCCAAATAACCACACTTGATGCATTTCTTCTTGTAGCGGACAATTTCACCGTCTTGGCCGATTAGCATGACTCCTCGCACCCCGGTCGCTTTTCCTTTTTTCTCCGTCCTTTGTGGCGTACCAGACCGGTCAAGCGTTGTTGGCGTTGTTTCTTCGGGCTTTGGCTCGGTGTTTTCAGCGAGAACCGCGAGATCCGGATTACTAGGAACTAGTGTGGCATCGGACGAAACGGAGGTGTCTGCTTGGATGGCCGGAAAGTGTTCCACGGACAATGAAGGCGTGGCCGGTTCCAAAGGCATTGGAATCGTTGCTTGACCAACCCGCGAAAAGAGATTCTTGACCATGCTGGCAGGCGCGCCGCGGTCAACACCTTCTTTCCAGATGGTATCTGTCCCCAGAATCCCGCCGGACGCAGCCAGTTCCTTAAGCTCTTGTTCCGAGTAGGGACCGAGCCTTGCTCCATCCTGTCCGTAATACCATTGGTTGGACATCTGCAAACCTCAAGAAAACGAGCTGTCCGTCAGGGTCTTTTCATGCGGCCGTCAAATGTCCGGACAATTTGGCCCGTGGCCACGATCCGGTACACGCCCTGAGAGTCGCAGGTCACCGCCTGCCCAGAGCGGGTGGCAAGGCTTTTTTGCCCGGCGCCGTTCGGTGATCCGTCGGCGCCGGCGGCGTCCGCGAAGCTCGTGAACTCGAAAATGATTACGGCCTGGTTATCATCGGTATAACCGGAGAACCTGTTGGTTTCGCGCAGCATAAGCCACCCCGAGAAAGATGAGATCTCGTGCCTCCACTGGATTCGGGCTTAGCTCGATGCCGGCGCGAAAAACCATTCCCATAGTTTGATCAGCAGCCAGAGAGGGCCGAGGATCACAGGCCAGACTTCCGCCCAGCCGACGTTCACACGCATGGCCGGCTTGTCTCGAAACTCCATGGCCAGGGCAAGGAGCCCGCTCAGTAGCCAGCCAATGATCAACCACCATTGCAACGCCATTTTCTCCCTGCCTTTCTGAAGAAGCTTCCTAAGGTAGCTTCCTGAAGGTATCGCGAGCGCGGCAAACGTCTCCGATGCACACGCGCCGGAACGAAGCACGCGCCAAATGCGTCAACGCACTACCCCGAAGCGGGCGCCGCCAGCATTCCAGGTGCAAGGCCTGGCCGGACGTTGTCCGCGCGGATTCGTTCCCACACTTCCGAGCGATGGACTGGAACCGTGGCGTCGGCCTCGAATCCCAATCTCACCTTCCCGCGGCAAATTTCGAGCACCGTGACTCTGAGCATTTGCTCAAGGGGATTGGAGCCCCCGACCACCACGGATTCCCGGCTTTTCCTCGTAAAGACCAACATGGTAAACTCCTTTGTCATGATTGGTTGCCTGGTTCAGTCCCACTCCAAGTGTCCGAAGGCACGCCACGGGCCAGCAGAAACACCTGCACCACGGTGCCGCTCGTGAACGCCTGCACCATGATGCCCGCAGTCGGCTCGACTTCCGCCGCCGCTTCGCGCACCTCCACGCCACCGACTCTCTTGATTTCTTGCCGCAGCCACTCCGAGGAGTTTGCGAACAATTGTCGGTGAAACTCCTGCACCTGAGCGGCGCCTGCCGGGTCCTTGGCCACGGCCTTCTCGGCTTCCGACAAGGCCCCGTGCAGCGTGATCACCAGTGTGTTTTCCGTGAGGACCACGGTCACCGATTTGGGCGAGCGGCCGGTTCGACGCTGCTCGAAAGTGCTTGCCGCCAAGGCGATCTCCTGTGCCACGGTCGATTTGGATTGGTTCATCCCGTTCCTCCCTCGCGTGTGCGACCGTTCCGCGCCTACGCGGGCGAAAAAAAAACCGACGTGGTGGAACGCGCTGTTGAGTTCCACCACGTCGGCTTACTCGTTAACGGGCCCCCCGGCGTAGCCGGGCTACCCTTCATCTAGTCATCCGACGAATTCGCACTTATCTGAGGTTGATTATAATTGTACAGATCGGGACGAGGAATGCAAGTCGAATTTCGCTTCGCATCACCGCCCACGCCAAGATCAATTGACCACAGATCCGCGCAGCGTCAACGCCCAGGTCATCCACAGGACCACCCCTCAAGCCGACGAGCTGCGGGCGAATCCGCCCAGTAAAGACAGTACTGCGAGCACGACAAATACGAAGAAGAGGATTTTCGCAACATCCATGAAAGTGCTTGCAACGTAGCCGAAGCCGAATAGGCCGGCGACAAGGGCGACAACCAGGAATAGGATTGCAAAGCGTAGCATGGTCAAATTCTCCTTCAAGAACTGGGGCTCCGTTAGCGAAATTACCAACAGGCCGTGATTTTGGTCGTCAGAACATATTCTCAGGGCTTGATCAGCGATTTTACCGCCGTGGTCATGCTGGGATCGGCATCCGCGACGGCCGCGATATGCGCCTGTGTTGCGATGGGAATCTTTACCGCAAGGGGCAGCAAGTTCGACCCCGGGGTCGCATTGAAGGCCCCGGCTATCGCGCCGGTGCGCGTCCCCCTGATCATCATGTCCTGGTTCAGGAAGCCGTCGAGCGGGCCGTGAAACTCCGCCCCGTCCATGAACCCGCCCTGGCCCTGCGAATTGGTAAGTATTCCGTGCCCAAACGTCTGGAAGAAATTATCCATCTTATCGGCGACGATGCCGGGGGGCACACGGATTGCGAACGGGTTGAATGTGATGTCAAACTCGGAAGCAAAAAAGGACCCGTCGTTGATGGCAACGTAGTTCAGTTTGACCTTTGGCGTCAACAGTGCGGCGGCGCGCAGTGCCGGGAAGCCGCCCACGCTGACGGCGAGGATGACGGTGACGCCAACCTTGGCCCGCTTTCGCAGTTCCACTACTTTGTCGACCGCCTCTTGCGACTTGTCCTGTGCGCCGCGCCCGCCGAAGGTGCAGATCGGCACCGCTCGGTTGTGCGTCTTGAGGTAAGCGGGGGTGTTGAAGGTGTCGTTGAACTCTTTCTCAGCCGCTGTGTCGCGCGTGCCTTGTACCGCCACGGACGGCGCGCCGCTGAACAGCACGAAAATGTCGAGCGGCTTATTCTGGTCGACCGGCCTGGGATCCACGGGCGCCGGCGCCGGCCGTTTGCCAGCCGCGATATTCAGGTCGCGGTCCAGGTTGGTGATGGTCCCGATGCCGACGATGTTGTCCACCTGGGCGGCCGGCGTGCGGCGGATATTGCGCGCCTTCTTGTACTCCAGCACAGTTTTCGCGGTGCCCTGTCCATAAATCGCCCCCGACCGCTCTTGGGGTGCGACGGGATTCGCGCGCAACGCTTTGACGGCATCGTTGAACAGCCGCGCATCGGCATCCGCAGCCGAGGCTGGGACTCCCGAGGGCGGGACGGGGATCAGCGCCGCCCCGGCCAGCTTCTCGAAGGCTTGGTGCAAGAGGGCGACGTGCGGACCCTTAGAAGGCGGGTTCGTCAGCTGGATGTGCTTTGAGTCACTGGTAGCGCAGTCCTCGAGCCGCCGCTCTACATCCCGCCGCCCTACATTGATGCTCGTCCATTCTTGGCTGGTCTTGGCCGCAGGGTCAACTTTGGGGTCGGCGAAGGCTTCGCTGGTCGCCTGAGTGAAGAGATCGGAAGATAGAATCGCCATGCGAGGAATCTCCGGGGGACGGCAAAGCCGCTTTACATCAAATGATCGAAAACGCTGCCTGCTTGCACAAGAAAGCAAGCCTACCAACTCGCTTTTTGGACGCCGGGGATTAGACCGTTGCTGGCCAAGGTGCGGAAGCAAATGCGGCAGATGCCGAACTTGCGATACACCGCCCGCGCACGGCCACACAAATTACAGCGGCGTTTGATGCGAATCCGCTCCCGAGGGGACATCTTCACTTTGTCGGGCGTCCGTTTACTCGCTGCCAGCTTCGCCATTTGCCGATGGAATTTGACGTTTTGTGCTTTCGTCGTCATGATTTCACTTGCTCCTCTTGGTTTCCCGCGTGATTAGAACTTCCGTTTTCAAGACTAATTGCGTGGCGCACTTCCGCTCCATGTTTCCGTAGGAGCGTTGCCTGCGAGCAGGAAGACTTGCACCACGGCGCCGGTCGTGAACGCCTGAACGACGGCGCCGCCAGCCGGCTCGATCTGCGCAGTGGCCTCGCGCACTTCCATCCCCGTGATTCTTGTGATTTCCTGCCGCAACGAGTCCGAGGAGTTAGCGAACAGCTGCCGGTGGAACTCCTGAACCTGAGCGGCGCCCAACGGACTCTTGGCCAAGACCCTTTCGGCAGGCGACAAGGCCTCATGCAGCGTGATCACCAGGGTGCCCTCACTCAGGACCACGGTCACCGACTTGGGTACGAGGTTGCCCGTTCGCCGCTGTTCGAAAGCGATTGCCGCGAGGGCGATCTGCTGCGCCACGGTAGATTTTGACTGGCTCATCGCGTTCCTCCCTCGTGATTGCGACCGTTTCGCGCCACCGCGGGCAAAAAAAAACCGACGTGGTGGAACGCCCTGATGGGTTCCACCACGTCGGCATACTCGTTAACGGGCCACCCGGCATAGCCGGGCTACCCTTCAGTTAGTCATCCGACGACTTCATACTAATTGGAGGCTAACTCTCATCCTACAGCTCGGAACGGGGAAAGCAAGGCAATTCTCAACGAAGAAGATTATCGAGCAAATCGGTGCTAATTGCTTCGAAAAATTCACAGCCAATGCCCCAGGAACGATTCACTTCTTGTGTGCAGTGAACAAGCCGCAGCGAAAAGCGATGCGGCGTGCGTTCGCCAGCAATTCTTAAGAGGATTGTAGCATGCGCCCCACCTTTGAGCGGATGAGGCAGGTAGAGGCCGATTCCCTTTCTTGAGATGTTCTGGACAAGGACCAAGAGGGTGTCCTTCGTATGAGGAATGCATAGCTTTCCGAAGCTCGCGGGTCTACAACGATAGCGATAGAAACGTCGCAGCTCCCGGGTCGCGCCTTTTGGTTTGCAACGCGCAAAATCCGTTTCGGCAGCAAGTGCCAGATTCACCATATCGACTCCTTTAGATGTGGTTTTGGGCGACCTAAGCCGCCACCGAAAACTAAAAAAGCCGCCGCGGTGGAACGCCCTGAGGCATTCGACCACGTCGGCTTACTCGCTAACGGGTCCCCCGGCACGGCCGAGTTACCCTTCATCAAGTCATCCGACCACTTCGCACTTCGCCATTTCGAACGAATCGCAGCTTAGCAAGCCTTCCCATCGTACGGCTCGAAACGGGGAAAGCGAGAAGAAAGTTGCCGCGCTTTATAAAATAATCCTTGAGCCGGGCACCGTGGACAGGAATTGGGCCACTGCGCATGCCGGCTAGCGCCCGCGTGGCCGTCGGGAGTAGATATGGGTGTCGACATGAAGACCCAAGGAGAAATCGAAGGCGCCATCTGCGAAGGGGTGGCGCGTTTTGAACAGGAGTATATGGGCCGCGGTCCCAAGGACATCCACGCCCACCTGCTCGGCGATCTCCTCGTGGTCCGCCTCCAGGGCGTCTTAACGGCGGCCGAACAGCAACTGGTCAAGTCACTCACGCCCGAGAAGGGCAGAGACCTGCTCAAACAAGTGCGGACTCATCTGGTCGAAACCGCGCGGCCCGTCATGGAAGCGATGGTCCAAGAGATCACCGGCGTCAAGGTGTTGAGCGTGCACCACGACATCAGCACCGTGACCGGCGAAGAAGTCGTGCTCTTCACTCTGGCCGCGCAGCCTTTCTTCCGCGAAACCAAGAAGAAATAAGCCTGCTGAATCGGCGCAAGCTCGGGCTCCACGGCGGTAGCCGCGGTCGCGCTGCAGCGCTGCTATTCGAGCCGGAGATTTTCGTGGATACGGCCCAGCTGCCTTTCCACGACAATCATCTGCTCGTAGAACTCGGTCACCGCTCTTTCTTTCACTTCGGCGGAGGCGCCGTTCAGGCCGGCGATCTGGCACATGAACTGGACGTAGCCGTCGATGCGTAGACCCATTGCTTCAATACGCTGCAATCGCTCCTCCATCGTCCAGGCAGGCGCCGACCAAGGGCCGGAAAGGTTTTTGGCGCCCAGGGAAGGAGCAGCGGCTGCGGAAGGGGCTATCGCTTTGGTGATCATGGAAGTCTTTCGCCTTTCGGGCCAATGTTTAGGATCAGGGGCGAGCCCTGAATCAGGGTCAGCCCTGGGCCTCCAATCATCGATACGTTCCGTTTCGCCCTTCAACTTTGCCCTTGCGAATAGCGCTTTCCTTGCGCAGCTTGGCGCGCCGCCGAACCTCGCAGGGTTTTTCGAAATGCTTGCGCTTGCGCAACTCTTTGGTAAGGCCGCTTCGCTCCAACAGCTTCTTGAAGCGGCGCAAGGCCAATCCAATCGGTTCGCGGTCGTGAACACGCATTCGTAGAGGCATGAATTGTCCTTTCTGTTGTCGTTTACAACTGTCGTTGAAAAACTCGATCCTGTCAGAGCCAGTGTATGCCGATTCGGGTGGAGCCGAGGCGGTCCTAAAGTGAGTTGACGCGCCTCTGCTCGCCCGCACAGAAACGTTTCCGGTTAGCGTCGGCCGCCGTAACCGCCGCGGCCGCCTGAACCGCCGTGGCCGCTTTCAGTCCTCGGCTTGGCCTCGTTAACCGTCAACGAGCGGCCGCCGGAGTCTTTTCCATTCAGCCCGGCGATGGCCGCCTGGGCTTCCTGGTCGGTCTTCATTTCCACGAAGCCGAAACCCTTGGACCTGCCGGTATCCCGGTCCATGATGATCTGCGCGGACTCGACCGTGCCGTGCTCCTCGAACATCTTCGAGAGATCTGCGTCGGTGACCCCGTAACCGAGATTACCAACGTACAGCTTTCTACCCATTTGCAAACTCCAAAAAGAGGCAACTCCCATTAGCGGGAGCACAGCCAGTGAATAAAACGGACACGAACATTCGTCAATCATTCCCAACGTAGGAACGATCATCACCCATGAATTGGCCGCCCTTTCGAAAGCGCGATCTTCGCCAGCGAGCTTTTCGCAAGCGAGTGAATGTGAGCCGAAGTAAAGGCGAGTGGCACGCCGACCTTCAGCTTCGACAGGCCGGCAGTTGTTGGGCGGTCGGCCAGCTTGCCGCGAAATGCGGAACCTTTGATGCTGGTAATGCGGACCATTAGGGTTTCGAAAGATCCGTTGCCGGTCAGAAGCGTCAGCCTGACGAAGTTGCCGGATCGTAACCCGCGGATCCCTACACGCAATTCGACATCCTCGATACCTTCCCCGCGCCGCATTTCCTCGATGTTTTCGATATCTACTGGGTTGTGCATCCTGTGTCCTTTCACCCGCAAGGCGGGGTCAGAGACATGCCGGTGGTTGCGCGACTAGATCATCCGCGTTAGTGCGCGGCAAAACCACCAATGGACGGCATCTACGTGCATGCGAGGACTCAAAGGCCTCCTCCGCACACTTGATGTCCACCGGATCCGAAGAGTTTTCTGGGGAAGGGGAAGGCACCAGGGATGAAGAGCAATGCAAGCATTCTATCCGCCGATGGCCATAACGGCGATGTCAATTGCGGAATGCGGCGTAAACAGCCTCTTGAGCGAGCGCGCCACCTGCCCGCCATCACCGCCACGCACTTTGGCGCTGAGCTCGTCGAGTTAAAGCATTCAGGCAATGTTATTTATGGCTGCATTTTTGTCAGGGACTCACAGTACCAAACTCACATACCCCCTGAGACCCTCATCCGTGATTCTTGGCAAATTCCGTCCAATGACGGAACGACGGACATAGCAATTGCGCCTTCCAAAATGGTACAAAGGAAGAATGAAAGAGGGCGGTCACGTCACGGTAGGAGAACTGCTTCTCAGCGTCGATCCAGGGTCTCACGACGAATTCTTCGCCGAATTCCAGTGGGCCAGGGCATCGGAAGGGATCAGGATGATCATCTGAATCACTTTCGGCATTTAGCCCCGTTCACGGGGCTTTCGCGCAGCGTGTAGGCCCGACGTTTACGGCGGGTTTTCAGGGGAACAGAAACGATCGGGAGGCCCGTTCATGGGCCTTCTTGATGTGACGGCTTGAGCCGTCTGAATGCGGAGAAACTATGTCGCGCAAAACACGTCCTGGAGGGCTGAAGCCGAACCGCGAGAAGGCCCGTGAACGGGTTTCAATCAAAGGGTCGCGGTCGGCCCTCCCAACCCGCCGTCAACGGCGGGCCTAAACGCTCCGCGAAAGCCTCGTGAACGAGGCTCCGATGAAGGACACGGTTCCTCGCGGCGTCTCGACCCTAGGCAAATGCACGTCCGAATACATTCAATTTTTCACGTCCACATCTCTTTCCCCTATCCTCAACATGTCGCACACGCCTCCTGACGCCGAACGTCCCCCAGTTTCCGAGCCTCCCGGCGCCGAGCGTCGCGCTGAAGCCGACCGGCATCCCGAAGCCGCGCGTCCTGCCAACGCCGAGCGGGCTCCCGACGCCGAGCAGCCCCCTGAAGCCGAGCGTCCCGCCAACTCTGATCGTCCCCCCGAAGGCCAGCGTCCTCCTGGCGTCAAGATCATGCAGACGCTCGGCCTGGAGCCTGATCCTTGGCAGATCGATGTCCTTGAGAGCGACAGGCAGCAGCTTCTGCTCAACTGTTGCCGGCAGGCGGGGAAGTCGACTACGGTCGCGGTCTTGGCTTTGGTTGAGGCGCTGTTTCGGCCCAGGACCAAAGTGCTGATCGTGTCGCGCAGCCATCGGCAGGCGAAGGAGCTGTTGCGGCAGATTCAGTTTTTTCACAGGCTCCTCAAATACACGCTGCTGCAGCGGAAGACGGCGGAGGAGATCGAGTTCACGCATTTAAGCCGGATCGTGTCGTTGCCGTGCCGGGAGGAGACGATCCGCGGCTATTCGCACATCGATCTGATGATTCTCGACGAGGCGGCGCGGGTGCCCGACGATGTTTATCGCGCGGTCAGGCCCATGCTGGCGGTGTCGAACGGGAGGCTGGTGTGCTTGTCGACGCCCTACGGCAAGCGCGGCTTTTTCTGGGACGCTTGGGCGCGCGGCGCGGACGATTGGACGCGATTTGAAATCTCCGCGGACAAGATTCCGCGGATCAAGCCGGCGTTTCTGGATCAGGAAAAGCGGGCGCTCGGCGAGACGTGGTTTCGGCAGGAGTATTTCTGCTCGTTTGAAGCCATGGAGGGACTGGTGTATGCGGAATTTGAGAGACACGTGGTCAACGTGGAAGACGCGCCGGCTTTCCTGTCGCTCGCGCCCTTCGATATCGGCAAGCATCATGGCGGCACGCACAATGGCGGCACGCACGACGACGACCGGGAATGGAAGATCAAGCTCGGGAATTGGCAGCGCGTGCACGGCGATGGTTTGCGGCTTGTCGGCGGCATCGACTTTGGGTTCCGTAATCCGTTCGCGGCCGTTTGGGGCGTGCTCGATCGAGACGGCGTCCTGTGGCTTTGCGGCGAGCATTACTGCCGGCAACGGCCGCTGAGCTACCACGCGCAGCAGCTGCCCAAGAACGTGACCTGGCATGCCGATCCGTCGGGGGCGGGCGAGATCAGCGAGCTGCGCTGCGCGGGCTTGTGCGTGAAGACGGCGAAGAACGCGGTGCGTCTCGGGATCGCCGCGGTACACGCCCGCTTGGAGGAGGGGACGCTGAAAATCTTGAAGGGACGCTGCCCGAATCTGTTGGCCGAGGCGGGTCTTTATCGCTTCGACAGCACGTCGGGCGAAGGAGGCGAGAACCCACTGGACGAGTACAACCACGCCTTGGACGCATTGCGCTACCTCATCAGCCGGCTCGACGTGCGGCTCATGGCTGGGCGACTGCGCGACTCGCAGTCTTCGACGACGCAGGAGACGCGCGAGCAGCAGCGCGAACGCAGCTTTGCCGAGATGGCCGATGACGACTCGATGTGGATTCCGTAATGAGCGCGGCGGACGGATTGCAAATCCGTCCTACGGCGAAAACCGGCTTGACGGTTCGCGCCTCTCGTTTGACAATGGGAGTGGAATCTCACCGAAACCTGCGACCGACCATTGTGGGAGGATGATCTTATGAAGCGCTATTTCGCGGCATTTTGCGTCGCTCTCTTGGTTTGCACAACGACCCAGGGAGGCGAGATTCGGGGCCAATACGTCGAAGCGCGGACTTGCGACGTTTGGACCGGGCCGTGCTTCGCCAACGCGGACTTTAACATCGGCGGCAAGAACGGCGTCATGGGCTGGAAGATCGACAAGGGCAGCATGGACAATGTCCGCCTCGACGGCCTCGGCGTGGTCGCGGTCGTGGCGGCGGGCAACACGCTCGGACTGGAGCAGAGCGGACCCGCGCGGGCGATTCTCATCGTCGATTGCCGGGCGACGTCGCTTCAGCGCGAGGCATTGGTGAAATTCGCCAAGGAGCAGGGCGGCAAGCTTCTGGGCAACATCCTTGCCGTGCAAGACGCGAAAGTCGAATTGACCAATTGCCAGTGCGACGGCGAGGCGTGCTATGAGCTGGTCGCCGGCGCTGCCCGTGTCAAGACCCGCTGCATCGACCACAAAGCCGACCAGGCGTGCGGCAACGAAACGGCGTTCTATCCGCCCCTAGCGCGCGGAGTGAGCGCGCGGGTGGCCGGCGTGGTCGAGCACAGCTTCCGCGGCCAAGGTCTTGAGGAAAATTGGGGCGACTTCGAGCGCCGCGGGGCGTACGTCGGTTCGTTTCAGGTGAAGTAACCTTTGAGCCCGAAGCGCAAGCGAGGAAGGACGTCGTACGACCCTCGCTTGCGCTTCGGGCTCAATTTATGGGGTTCGCTTATGATTCGTCGCGCTGGATTGGCGATGCTTTTGCTTCCGGTCGCGCTTTGGTCGGTATCCTCCGCCGGGGACGCTAAGTACAAGATCAAAGTCGGCGATAATCCGGCGCCGATGGAGTTGTCGGACGCGTTCAAGAAGCTCCTGGGCAAGCAATCGGTGCAGGTGCAGGACGCGGCGGGCAAATCCTTGTGCGAAATCTGGTTTCGCGCGGAGATTCCCGCCGACGCCACTCCGGAGCAGATCAAGAACGGCATCACTTACCGCGAGATCAAACAGACGGAAATCTTGGGGGCGATCCGCTTCGACCAAGACTTCACCGACTACCGCAAGCAAAAGGTGAAGGCCGGCGCGTACACGCTGCGGCTCGGCTATCAGCCGATGGACGGCGACCACCAGGGAAGTTCGGAGTTTCAGGAATTCATAGTCGTGCTCGACGCCGCCAAGGACACGAAGGCGGAATTGATGGATCCCAAGCACATGATCGAAGTCAGCCAAAAGAGCATCGGCACCGGGCATCCCGGGGTCTACATGCTTTTCCCTGTCAGCAAGATCGGCCCGATGCCGACCCTATCTGCGATGCCGAAGGACCACTGGGTGGTCAACAGCAAAGCCGACGTGGTTGTCGGCGGCAAGAAGAGCGGCGCGGCCTTGGGCATCGGCGTGACCGTGATCGGCGCCGCGGATTGAACCGCGGACGGATCGGCAGCGCACTTCCCACTTTTCCGCTCAAGAAACCAAGCGCACCTTCTTCATCTCGCGCGGCATCGAAGTTGCACAATTTGCATAGAGAGGAACTTCAAGCGAGAAACTCTGTCGCCCGCGTGAGAGGAGGTCTGTTATGAGAGCCCTCGTGATGTCCGTGCTTTTGGCGCTTACGGTGTTGACAGCCGCTCCATCGAATTCCGATGCCCAATCGCGATGGCGCAGGTCCTATTACTACCCAACGTATTCGTCTCCAGTCTACAGCTACCCAACCTACAGTTACTCTCCGGGATACACCTCGTACTACGACGGCAGCTATTGGGACGGCGGTTACTACTCGTATTACCCGCCTTCGGTCAACTACTACCCGAGCTATAGCTATTACCCGTCGTACAATTATTACCCACGCTACCGCTGGCGGCGTTGGTAGGGGAGAAGCAGGCGCCCATGTGGACATCGTGGCGCCTAAGCCGGGGCAAATCCAAGGCTTCCGCCACCACGACAAGGCGTCGATGGTGGCGATTGACCGCACCCTGGACGAAGTAAGCGCTGACGACTATGACGCGCTCGTGTTGCCCGGCGGGGCCTTGAGCGCGGATGCCTTGCGGATAGAGCCCGCGGTCCAGGCGGTGCTGGAACAGGTGAACGACGCGGACAAGCCGATCGCGGCAATTTGTCACGCGCCATGGGAATTGGTGTCCGCCGACTTGGTCTGGGGACGGAGGCTCACCAGCTACTTCACGATCCAAGACGACATCCGCAATGCCAAGGGTACTTGGACGGATCAGGAAGTCGTTGTGGAAGGCAACTGGGTGACGAGCCGCCGGCTATCCGACTCGCCTGCGTTCAATCGCGAAATGCTTGCTTTGTTTCAGTGCGCGCGTTGAATTCGGGAGTCAGTCATCATTTGCCGCTGGGCATCTTCACGTTCGACCCGGTCGCTGTGTTGTCCTTCCTCTTGAACGCGTCGGTCGGGGGCATCCCTTCGAAGCGGCAGGCGTCGTCAATCTCCACGTGATCGTTGAAGGGGGGCGAGGTGATGTTGGCGCTCACGTCCAGGAGCACGCCGGCAGTCGCTTTCTGCGTTGTTCCACAGACGTGATGAAGGCGGATTGGCCGAAGGGCGTCGCCGGCGGCATTCATGACGTGAACTCCCGCTTCCGCGAAGTTCTTGAGCTGCAAGTCGTCGAGCGTCAAGCCGGGCGAGTAAAACGCGATGAACACCAGGTCCTTGACGCGCTTGCCGCCGCCCAGGTCGCCATCGAGCGTGATGCCCTGGCCCTTGAGCTTGAAGCCCTGAGCCTTCGAAAGAAAGAGAATCGGTCGCGCTTCATCTTGCTTGGCCGACTTCCACAGCACGTCTTTGCCGGGCGCGGCCTGCACGGTGACTTCCGTGGCGCCGCTGGTCGGCTCGACCATCAGGTTCTCCTCGTGCACGTCGTCCGAGAGCTGAATGACGTCGCCGGGCTGAGCGCTGCGCAAGGCCGCCTGAATGCTTCGAAATTGATTCGGCTGGCTGGCGTTCTTGCTGACCACGAGAATGGGCCGCGCCTCGCGCAGCGGAACGGCGGGCTGGCCGGCGACGAACTTCCACACCAAGAAGAAGAGGACGAGCAGGAATGCCCCGGTCAGCGCTATCGCCGCGAGCCAGAAGCGCCGTTTCTGCGCGAATTGGTCGGCATTCGCGCTCGACGCCGCGAGCCTTATCGAATGCGGCGTGATGGAATGCGGCGTGATGCTTTTGCCGCTCAAGTCGGCAGTGTCCACCGCGAAAGCTTCCCAGGGCGAGAGCACGTCTTCGGCCGGCGACGGCGCGGGGGCAGGTCCGGGCAGGATCGCGGTGGCGACGGGCAGGCCTTCGGCGGCGCCGGCTTTGACGGCGGATCGGCCGGCGACCGTATTAGGAGCCGGGATCACAGAAACCGGCGCCAAAGCAGCCGGCGTCGCGGTAATCGGCAGTGCAGCCGGCGCGCCGGAGACGGGGTTCGGCGTCGGCTGGGAGACTGCCGCATCTCGAAGCGTGCTGGAGGCAGACGCCGTGCAGGCGGACGCCGGCGCCCGCGGCTGGGGCGGCCTGCTGCTTTGGGCCTGCTTGCTGCCGTGGGCGTGCTTGCTCAACGAGGTGACCGAATCCGGGGTGACGTAGCCGGTGGCCGCCAAGCTTAGCTGCGGCATCTCCGCTTCCGGCGGCGGCGGGATCGGCGTCCGCGTGAAGTCGGCCAAGGCCTCGGCGATTTCGCCGGGAGTCTGAAAGCGATCGGCCGGCAGCTTGGACATCATCTTGAAGATGATCGCCGCCAGCTCGGGCGGGACATCCTTGCGCAATTCGACGATCGGCTTGGGCATGCGGTTGGCGTGCCAAAGCAGCTTCTGGGCCACCGAGCCTTCGCCGAACGGCGTCCGCCCCGTGACCAAGAAATAGAACGTGGCCCCCAGGCTATAGATGTCGGCCCGCACATCGACGCTATGGCT
The DNA here is from genome assembly GCA_016195405.1 of Planctomycetota bacterium. GTDB lineage: Bacteria > Planctomycetota > Planctomycetia > Gemmatales > Gemmataceae > JACPZP01. The sequence goes on from JACPZP010000126.1 coordinate 42,137, forward strand.
GTCGAGGGCTTGCTCGGGCGCGAGGTAGTCCGCGGTGCCCAAGACGTTCTCGTCGAACTTCTTGGTGAGGATGTCGTCCTCGTCGTTGAAGAAACGGGCCAGGCCCATGTCGAGGATCTTGACCACGCCGGTGCGGTCGATGAGGATGTTGCCCGGCTTAATGTCGCGGTGGATCAGGCCGCTCTGATGGGCGTGGTCGAGACCCAGGGCCGCCTGGCTCATGTAGTGGCAGGCCCGGGTCAAGTCCATGGGGCCGGTCTTCTTGATGATCTCTTGGAGGTTGGCGCCGTCGACGTACTCCATGACCAGGAAGTGCAGCTTGTCGTCCTGATCGATGTCGTAGGCGTGAACGATGTTGGGATGGTCGAGCGCGGCGACCGCGCGGGCCTCGCGGTAGAAGCGCGAACGGGCGGCCTCGTCCTCGGACTTGGCGGTCGGCAGCACTTTGATGGCCACCCGGCGGCGCATCAACTTGTGCTCGCACAGATAGACCTGGCCCATGCCGCCCGAGCCGATGCGCTCGAGCACCTTGTACTTGCCGATGGTGAAGCGGCGCCAGCGGCCCTGGAGGATGTTCTCGGCTTGGAAGTTGGTGAGGAGGCCGTCGCGAACCAGGCAGCCGGCTAATTTGGCCATTTCCCTCGGGAAATCGCCCGACGCGCGCATCCTCTCCATGTAAGCGTCGAGCCGTTTTTCGTCGGCGACGCCGCTCTTGCGGATCATGTCGAGGAATTCGTCGGCGCTGGCCGCGGCAGGCATGGGGTCACCCGTGAAGCCGCGCCCGCCGTCCTTCGGGCGGGCGCCTCGCCGTCATGGCGTCAAATCCTTAGACTTTAACGACTTGCATGGCATTCAAGGGGATGCGTCAAAGTCGGGCGCGTTTGCGCATTCCCTCAAGTATACGACAGGATTTTCGGCTTATCAGATTTATTTTACCATCGCCCGAATCGAGGCGGACGGATATTCCGATTCTACGGATTGACGAGTCGGCGAACCTTCCCGCGGCTCAGCTTACACCCAAAATGCCTACGGCGGTGCGTCGAACCACTGGGACTCACAACGGACTCTCAAGGGACTCTCAAGGGACTCTCAAGAAGAGAAAGCTTAAGATGATGAGTAAGAAGAGGAAGAGGATTAAGAGCAGGATTAAGAGCAAGAGTAAGATCTCCTAATCATCCTCTTACTCTTGCTCTTCATCCTCTTCCTAGTCGTACTCTTCATCTTACTCTTTCTCTCACTGGACTCCGACGATGATCAGCGAGCAGATCATGCGCCGCGCCTTCGAGTTGGCCGAGCGCGGCCGCGGCGCGGTTGAGCCCAACCCTTTGGTCGGGGCCGTCTTGGTGCGCGATGGCCGGATTGTCGGTGAAGGCTGGCATGAGAAATTCGGCCACGCGCATGCGGAGATCAACGCGCTTGCCCAAGCCGGAGAGTTAGCCCGCGGCGCCACCTGTTACGTGACACTGGAGCCCTGTTGTCATCACGGCAAGACGCCGCCATGCACTGAGGCGTTGATCAAGGCCGGAATTGCGCGGGTGGTCGCCGCCATGCCCGACCCGTTTCCCGAGGTCGCCGGTCAGGGCGCGGCGCAACTTCGCGCGGCCGACATCGCCGTGGAAGTTGGCCTGTGCGAGTCGGAGGCGCGCCGTCAAAACGCGCCGTATCTGATGCTGGTGAACCGAGGCCGCCCCTGGGTCCACGCCAAGTGGGCGATGACGCTCGACGGCAAGATCGCCACGAAAACCGGCGAATCGAAGTGGATCAGCAACGAAGCGGCGCGGCGGCGCGTCCATGAACTGCGCGGCCGAATGGACGCTGTCGTCGTCGGCATCGGCACCGTCCTCGCCGACGATCCGCTCCTAACCGCCCGCCCCCCCGGGCCGCGCACCCCATTCCGGATGGTGCTCGATAGCCTGGGTAGATTGCCGCTTTCCAGCCGACTGGTGCAAACGGCCAGGGAGACGCCGACGCTGGTGGCCGCGTCGACGGCCGCCTCGGAAGCGGCACTCGGCCTTCTCCACTCCGCAGGCTGCGAGGTCCTGACACTCACTCCGGAAAGGGATGGTCGCCCGAGCGTTCCCGCTCTGCTCTCCTGGATGGGTCAAAAACGCTGGACAAACCTCCTGGTTGAAGGTGGCGCACAGGCTCTTGGCGCCTTCCTCGATGCGGCCCTCATTGACGAAGCCCACGTTTTTGTCGCCCCTAAGCTTTTTGGCGGCGCGGCGGCGCCAAGCCCAATCGGAGGGCAAGGCCGCGCCACTCTCGTGGACGCCTGGCAGGGAATCGACTGGCAGGTCGAGAACCTCGACGGCGACGCCTATCTGCATGGCCTGTCGACCCAATCATTGCGCAAATGTCAGCGGGATTCCAATCCTATTTCAAATCGAGCGCCGCTTTGAGACATGAATCGAGCTTTTGCGTCAAGGCTGGAGACAATTTTCCGCGGATGCGGTGGATTAGCTGCCGGTCGATTGTTACGAGGTTCTCGCACTGCGCGATTGAATCGATACTGTACGCTCACGCTTTTTCCAGGTTGGTCTCTTCGCGGTCGTAGACTTCCATTTCAGGATCGTCCCAACCTGCTCGCGACCCGGCAGCCTTAAGCAGCGCTTGCTGCTCGGACCTGGGAAGTCGCTCCGGCGCCAGCAACGCCTGCATGCGTTCGTATGCCTCTTCGCTCACGAGCACGTATACTTTTCTAGTCTGCGGATCAATGGCGCGTAGAAAGTCCCCTGGTATGTGGTTTTAGGGAACAAATCACAGGACTGTCCATGAGAGAGACTTGGGATACCCAGGGTCTCTTTTTTGGAGGCAGTCCCATGCGTTCGAAACGTTCGTCCAAGTCATCCCGTTCTCGGGCCGCCGAGT
>JACPZP010000119.1 GCA_016195405.1 Planctomycetota bacterium
CCGGCCCAAGCGCGGCTGGGGAAGGCGCGGACGCCTGCATTTGCCAAGGCCAAGTGACGCTCACGCACCCGGTGGTGCACAAGAACGCGCAACCTAAAAGAGCGATTAGCGATTTCCGGGCCATCGGTTCAACTCCCTTCCTTGGGATGGATTGGCGGCTGGGGCGCTCGGCCCGGAAGCGTTCGGCGCGGTCGCATTGCCGTCGATGAAGATGGGCGGCGGCACCGGTCCGTCATTGAAGAGTCGCGGCGCGCCCGCATTCGGTGAATTCGAACTCGGCAAGGCGGCATTTGGCAAGGCGGCATTTGGCAAGGCGGCATTTGGCAAGGCGGCATTTGGCGCGTTCGTATTCATGATCGGCGGCAGCGCCGGCGCCGTCCGGCCAGCTGGGAACACAGCCGGCGTCTGAAGATTCATGTTGGCCTGCGGATTCGAAGTGGCTTGCGGCATCATATAGGCTTGAGCATTCAAGCCGGTGTGCGTGACGACACCGCCTTGTTGGCTCGAGATTCCTTGCGGAAGCAAGCCGGCCTGCGGGCCTCCGCTCCCGGAGAGGTTTTTGCCGGACGCATCCGGTACGCCGGGAACCTGCTTCGGCGCGGGAGGGCCCTGCTGAAACTCGGGCATCTCCCAGATCGGCGTCGACATGCGGTTCAGGCCGAGCGGATCGCGGTCCGCGGCGTTGCCATGAATCCTGACCACGTCGCTCACGCACCAGTCGATCTTGCGAGCCTCCTCGGCCAAGATGCGTTTGCCGTCTTCAACGTTGCGTACGAGGTGCGGAGTCAAAACGATGATCAACTCCCGCTTTTCCTTGGTCTGCGTTCGATAGCGGAAGAGGGCGCCGACGCCGGGCAGATCGCCGAGCCACGGGATCTTGTTCTCGGTCCGCTGGTCGATCTTGGTCAAGAGGCCGCCGATGGCGACGGTTTCGCCGTCGGTGGCCGACACGGTGGTTTCCATCTGTTGAATGTTGAGGGCCGTGCCGGTCTGGCCGTTGCCCAACGGAAACGGCACCGGATCGAGCGACGAGACCTGCGGAAATACCCGCAGGAGGACGCGGCCGTCCGGGCTGATGCGCGGCGTAACTTGCAGGATGACGCCGATTTGGCGGCGGTCGATGCTGTTGGTGATCACGCCGTTGGAGGTGGCCGTGCTGCCCGTGACGATGGGCACTTCCTTACCGACGTTGATGTACGCGGTCTGGTTGTCGAGCGCCATGATCTGCGGCCGGCTGAGAACATCGAGGCGGGACTGCACCTTGAGGGCGCGGATCAGGAGGGTGAAGGCGTCGCTGGCGGCGGAAAAGACGAAGCCGCCCACGCCGCTCGTCGGTGAAACGCGGCCGACGCCCAAGTTGCCCAGGCCCTGGTAACCGACGATCCCGGGCGACACGGCGGGATTGTTGCCGAGCGGGCTCGTGCTGTTGAAGTTGAAGCCGGGGAAGGCGACGCTGTTGAGCGAGTTGTTGACGGTGACGGGCCCTGAGAGCGACGGAAAGACGGTGGCGTTGGCGTTCGAGGTAAACGAGCTGGTGCCGCCGTTCGCGGGTATGACGCTGCGCTGGAAGAGCACGGGCGACTGCAAGCCGATTTCGACGCAGAACTCGTTGGAATCGTCGAGCGTCACTTCCGCCACCAAGACCTGGATGACCACCTGCAAGGGCACGGCATCGAGGACGCCGATCATGCGGACGATCTCGCTCATATACTGCGGCGAGGCATTGACCAGGATGGTGTTGCTGACGGGCTCGGCCGAGATGACCACGTCGCGGAGCATTTCCTGATAGGCTGTCCGCTGCCCAGCGGTCGTGTAGACGGTCATCGACTTGGTGAAGAAGTCGTTGAGGGCCAGGGCGACGTCGGCGGCGGCGGCGTTGTGCAGCTTGATCGCCTCCTTCATGCGCATGCTGTCTTCGGTGGTTTCGAGCTTGTAGATGATGGACTCGATGACGTCGAGATCGTTGCGGCTGCCGGCGACGATGATGCTGTTGGTGCGGTCGTCGACGGTGAGGCGCAAATCGATGATCGGCGCGCCCTCCGGAGTGAAGCCGCCCACGGTGAGCTGCAAGGGCCGCGCTTGACCGAGCGTGGCGCCGAGCCCTCCGGGGAGAGCGCCGGGCAAGGCGCCGCCCGGAGCTCCCGGGAGGCCGCCGGTGCGCGTGCCCGTGGTTCCCAAGCCGCCCGAACCCAGAAAGAGCTGTTGCAGTTGCAGGGCGGTCTGCGAGGCGTCGGCTCTCTTGAGGGTGAAGATGTTGATCGAGGCGATGGCATTGGGGGGCGTGTCCAGTTCGCGCAACAGGGCGAGGACGAGCAGCATGGATTTCTGTGGCGCCGAAATGATCAAGCTGTTGGTGCGCGGATCGGAAGTGACGTGGATGTCTTCCAGGATGCCGCTTTCCAGGACCTTGCCGCCTTCCTTCTTGCTGGTGAAGAAGCGCAGCGAGCTGACCTTCGTGGTGCGCGTCGAAGTCGATTGACCGGCGCCCGCCGCGCCCAGCGCGCCGAGCCCGCCCGGGAACGCTCCGCCGCCCGGTACGGCACCGGGAAGCCCGGTCGTGGTTCCGGGGGTCGTGAGCGTGAAGCCGTCGGAGAGAGCGCGCACGAGCGTCAGGGCCAGGTCGTCGGCAACGGCGTTCCGCAAGGGAATAATGCGCAGGTCGTTGAGCGCCGACGACTCAGTGCTGTCGAGCTGCTCGATCAGGCCGCGGATTTCCAGCAGGTCGGCCGGCGAGGCCTGCACGAAGACGCGGTTGACGCTGTCGTCATAGGTGACGCGAATTTGGTTCTGGGCCTTGGTTTCGCCATAGCGGTCGGCGAAGAAGCTGGTGATCAGGCCGGCCACGCGGGCCGCCCCCTGGCGCTTGAGCGCGAAAGGAACGGCGCGGCCGTCGGGACTTGGCAGTTGGTCCAAGCGATTGATTTCGCGGCGAATGTCCGGCATGCGCGAGCGCGCCGCGGCCACCAGGATGGCGTTTTGGCGCGGCAAGGGAATCAAGACCAGCGAGGTCGCCGTGGCCTGCTGCGCCTGGGCGCCGAGGCCGGCCTGCGCCTGTCCGGGAAACTGGCCGATGGGCTGCGGCGCGCCCAATTGCGGCCCGGTGCCGGTGCGTGACGGCACCACTTGCGTGGTCGCATTCGGACCGACCACAACACGCGAAAAGAGCTGATTGAGGGTGCTCGTGACGCTGGTTGCGTCGGCGTAACGCAACGGGATGATGTTGATCTCCACCTCGGCGTTGGCGCCTTGCTGTTGAATGTACTCGATGATTTTGAGGGCCGCTTCCAGGTCGGCCGGGTTCTGGGCACGAATGACGATGATGCCAAGTTGTTCGAGCGCTTCGGCGGTCACCGGCAGGCGCGGCGCAATGACTTCGTCCTTGCCGGGCTGCCTCGGTTCGGGCCTGCCCTCCTTGGGCATTTCCTTGCCGCCCAACCCTTTGCCGCCGAACTCCTTACCGCCCAATTCCTGCGCGGTGAAGACGAACTGAGGTTGCTCTTGGCCGATGCCGTTCTGGCCAAAGGCATTCTGCACCGGCTGGCCTTGTTGGGCGCGCGCGACGCCGCCGGCGGGATGGATGAGAGGCTCGAGGGACGCCGGGACTTGGGCGCCTACGGCTTCGAGTTGTTGCGGGTCGAAAAGGATGCTCGTCTCAGAGATGTCCGTCCGAGGGTCGTCCATGACCCCACGTTCAAAAAAATCGGACCCTCCAGGCGGCCGGTCCGGCATGCGCTGCCGTGGACCGATGCCTCCTCCGCCCTGGCCGAAGGGACGCTGCATGCCGCCGCCTCCCCCGCCGAACCCACCTCCCCCGCCGCCGAAGCCTCCGCCGCCGCGGAATGGGTTGCCGCCAAACCCACCCCCGCCGATGCCGTCGCCGGGCCGGCGCACTTGTCTGCCCTGGAGCGCGTCGATGGCTTGTTGTACAAGAGTCGGATCGACGCCTTTGACGGAAACCACCTTGACCGTTTGCCGTGAATCCGAGGCGGCGATCTCAAGTTGTTTGACGAGCTTGTCTATGTCCTCGTACATCGGCGTCGGGCAGGCGACGATCAGGCTGTTGCTCTTGTCGTCGACGCCCACCGAAAGGGTCACCCCCTTGGGATTGCCATTGGCGTCGATATTCTGTTGCTGCCCGCGGGCAGCGGCGAAGCCGAAGCCGAACGGGCCGCCGAAGCCGCCGACGGTGCGGCCATTGTTGTTCATGCTCTCGCGGTAGACGTCTTTAATGACGTTGGCGACGTCGGTGGCGTTGGCATACTTGAGCGGGCCAATGGTGAAGGTCTTAATGGTATTATTGGAGTCCGGGTTCGGTGCATCGATGGCATCGCGCAAGAGCCGGCGAATGGTGAGCATGTCGAGCGGGTTGGCCTTGACCAACAGCGAGTTGGTGGTGGAATCGGCGACGACGCGAACGGATTCCTTGCGTGCGGGAGTCTGATTGCCGCCGCCTCCGCCGCCGAAGAAGCCCCCGCCCCCGCCGAAGCCGCCGGGACCGCCTCCGCCGAAACCGCCCGGACCGCCCCCGCCGAAACCGCCGGGACCGAAATTCCTGCGGTTGCCGCCTTGGTTGTCCTGCTTGGAGCCGTTGAACAATTCATCGATGACTTTGGCCGCTTCGACCGCGCTGGCGTTCTTCAGGCGGATGTACTGGAAATCGCCCGCGCCGGCCGGCGTCTGCGTGAAGAGGCGAATCAGCTCGCCCGCCAGCTTCAGGGCATCCGGATCGTCGCTCTGCACGATCACCTGATTGCCGAAGGCAGTGATCGTGATCGGCGCGCCTTGGGTTTTCTTCTGCTCTTGCTTTTCACCCTTCTTTTCGCCTTGATCGGCCAATTGCTTCCCGCCCGGGAAAGAAATCTCCTGCAGATCCTTGCGTTCGATCTTCTTCGGCTGAGGCGTCTCATCGTTCTTTGGAGCCGGCCGCCTGTCTTCGATATCGCCCGGATTTACCACGCGGAGGGGGTTCTCGGGGCGCATCTGCCTGAACATGTTGCCCAGCGCCTCGGCCATGGTCGCGCCGCTACCCTCCTTGTCGAGCCGATAGATGCGCAGGGTGCCGGCCTGGGCCTGGGGCGATTCGCCGATGGCTCCGATGGCGGCCTTGACGTCATCGATCTGGTCCTGGGTGCCTTTGACGATGATCACGTTCTGCCCCGAATCCTCGCCGATGAAAGGGGCGCCGTTCTTGGAATCGGGGAACATGCTCGCCAGGATGTCGGAGGTCCGTTTGCTGTCGAGGTAAGTCAGGACGATGCGCTCGAATTTGCTGGCGATGGGTCGCCATCCTTCGTCGAGCTTCTGGGCAATGTCGAGCTGGACTTCGGGAAAGGCCAGCACCATGAGCTGGTTGTTGCCGATGGGGGCGATGCGGACGCTCGCCTCCTGGCCCTTGTAGACCTCCATGAGCGTCTTGGCGACGTCAACGGCGTTGCCGGCCTTGACAGGATAGCGCTGCAGCACCGGAGTGCCGGGAACGACCAAGGGAATCGTGCCCACGTCGAGCTTGGCCATCAGCGCCTTGGCCTGCGCGATCTTGTCGGGCGGGCCGTTGACGTGGATCGTGTTGCTCTTCTCATCCGAGGTGACGTAGTAAAAGCGCATCCGCGTGTTAGGCTTGCGGGTCTCGCCGTCCTTGCCTTTGCCGCCGGTCAAAACTTCAACGATTTGCTTGGGGTCGCCCAAGAATTCCTTGAGCTTCGTTTCCGCTTCTTTGGCGCGAATGTACTTGCACGTGTGCGACCACGTCTCCGCACGGAGACCGCTCTTTTCCTGGTCTTCAATGTCATCGATTACCTTCAAGATTCGCCTGACATTGCCGGCGGTGTCCTGCATCACCAGCTTGTTGGTCTGCACAAGCGGCACCACCTTGGCGAACGGCCCCATCATCTTCTTGAACTCGACGGCATAATCGTCGACATTGAACGCAGTCGGTGAGACGACAACGGAGACAATCTCGGACTTGCCGTACTTGTCGAGTTCTTCGCGCTTGATCCGCGGCACCAATTCCGGCTTGATGTCTTCGTCGGCGGGCACCAGCGTAAGCGTCGTTGGGGTTCGGATGATGATATGCGGATTCTTCGATGCCAGTAAGTTGGCGTTGATTAAGTCGATGACCTCGCCCATGGTGTACTTCTTGCCCGGCGGGGCAATGAAATTGAAGGTGCCGGTCGGCGCACGCGCTCCTGTCCACGGCAGACCGGTGTGCTCCGAGAGCCATTCGATGACGTTGGCCCATGGCTTGTCGCGCATTTCGAAAAGGATCGGTTCATCCTTTTTGTCGGAGGCTTTGTCGCCCTTGGCCGGCGATTGCGCGGACAGGCCGGCAAACGGCAGCGCGCCGCCCGCAAGCAGAGCCACAACGAGAAGACGTTTCACTGCTCGCATGAGAATCCCCCGGTCTCTATGGGCGGCCGCGAATCCTGGTCTGGACTTCCCCCGCGGCGATTGCGTATGCATCCGAAGACGGAGGACCGCCCTCGGCTTGGCGCTTTTTTAGGCTCGAATCGGTCACGGCTCCATAGCCGAAACAGGGAAAAAATAAAGGCTAGTTCACGCCCCTTAGTTATTTTTAATCGAAGCCGGCAACTTATGCAAATGAGGAAAGAAAAGAAGTTATCGTCTCTTGCCGGATTTCTTCTTCGCCTCGATTTTCGTTGCTTGCTCCAGATTGCGCAGCTCCTCGTAGAAGGTCTCCAAAATGCCGGCCTCCTTGAGTTCGCTGTCCTTGAGCGCTCGGCGCATGGCCTGGTCAAATGTGTCACCGATATGGATGGCGTAGGCGTCCTCGCCGACCATGAAATAGACGTCGCGCTGGGCGACCTTGAGCACTTTGCCTCTTAAGACCTCTTCACTCGTGTTCGGGTCGAGCAACCGAAAGTGCTGGAAGCCTTTTTCCGTACCGATGCGCGTCTCCCGGAATCCTTCCAGCGGGTTGAACAAATGCGCTTCCTTGGAAGTCGGCGTCGTCGAGACAAGCTTCACGAACGAACGCGGATCGGGTCCGGGCGGAATCGTCATTTTCGGCGACAGGATTTCACCGGCAAAAATGTTGCGGTCCTCCAGATACGCGTACTCACGCCCGCCGGATTCTTGGGCAAGCTTTCGCTGCGCCAAAGGCCCGGTCGGTCCGACCGCCCAGGCGGCCATGCCCCAACCGATGGGCGCCCGTGTCATCCCTGCGAGAACGTCGACAATGGCCAGACGAGAGTCAGGCGCCAGCAGATGGTCGCTGTACCGATGGGCGTTGTTTACGATCATGGCCTCCACAACCATCTGGTATCCCAGCCGCGGGTTGGGATCCTTGCCTTCCTTGTCTTTTTGGTCGAGACGGTCGAGCGTGAGCGACTTCACGCGGTGCATGAGCGGCGTCTGCTGAAACGACTGCAACGCGTGAACGAGCTGGGTCAACGTGCCCTTGCCGCGAACGCTGAAAGTGAGCGTGATGTGTCCGGATTTCTTCGTCTGTGCGCCCGAGGGAGCGGCCTTCGCTTCCCATGGGTCCGGCGCCTTGAACTCGTCAATGGTCAGCGCGCTCTGCCGCAGGAGCAGATTGCTCAAGTACTGGCTGTATTCGGTGGCGGCCCGGTCGGGATTGGCAGGCAGGCTGCGCGGCTGCCATTTGTCGAGCAGTTGCCGCTTGCCGAATTGCACGCGGGTGAAGTCCCTTTCCTTGTCGTCGACGTCGTCTTCCAGGGCGGCAATCTGCCGGTTGTAGTCGCGCAACGGGGCCAACACCCAGGAATTGAGCAGGTAATAGCAGCCGCCGACCCCAACGATGGCTCCGACGATGGCAACAACAAAGGCGCGCTCGCGTTGAGTCATGGCGCGCCTCCATCGTCGAAGTTGAACTCGGATTCCTTGGGCGCTTTGGGTCGGGCGACGGGCGCGACCCGCGCGATCTTCTTGTCGGCGGCCTGGGGGGCCAGGTCGATGAAGATCTGGAATTTCCCCTCCCCCTTGGTGTGGACCATGGCCGCCCGCAGATGCGGATCGCGGTTCAACGACCCCACGAAGTCATAAAGCAAGGCGTCGTCCTTGGGATCGCCGACCACTTGGAGCACGATGCGGCCGACGTTCCGATCCTTGGTGTTCTTCTTCGCAGTAGGATTGGCCAGCACCTGGTTGACGCGCAGGCCGACCTTGTGCGGGAAACGCTCGCTCAAATCGTAAAACTCGTCGAGCCAGGGGATGGAGGCTTGCTCCCACTCCTTGAGGGCGTCGATGTCGACGCGGTCCTGCCCCAGCGCCTTGAGCTTGGCTTCCACTTCGGTGCGGGCGCCGCTCAACTCGGCCACTTTGGCGCGCTTGCCAGCCATCACGCGATTGGCATAGACGCCGCCGAAGATCAGCATCACGGCGGCGGCAACGGCGGCGAGCACTCCGACTCGCTTCCGCGAGTTAACCGGCGCTTTTGGCTCTTTCGGCGCCGCCAGATTGACCGGCAGTTTGCCGGCTTGGCCCCAGAGGTGCAGCAAGCCGATTCCCGTCAGGCTGGCGCCGCGCTCCTTAGCCGGCACCGACGCGTCCTCCGCGCTAAACGCATCGAGCTGGTGAACGGGAATGCCGAGCGTTTCGTGGAGCGTCTGAAAAAGTGCAGCGTTTTCGCCATTGCCGGCCAGGAAGAACGCTTGAGCGTGCAGCTCCTTCTGAGCGGCGAAAACCGCCAGCGAGCGCTTGATTTCGCCGGCCAACGTCGGTCCCACGGAAAGCGCGCGGGCTAGAAGGACCGTCTGGCCGCGCAGAATCGCCAGATCGGCCCAGCGCGGCCCGACCGAGGCGACCGCGTCGATCATTCCCAAGGGCACGGTGCCGCGGCGCATGCGATCGAGCGCCCCCGCCATGCCCATGGGCCGAGGCGCGACCGCGGCCAGCTTCAGGCCGGCGCCCTTGCACAGTCCTTGCAAGCTCCGCAGGATTTCCTTGCGGACGACGACGGCCATCGCCACGCATTCGACGATGACCCGGTCGTCGGTCATCGGCGTGTAATCAATGACGACGTCGTCGGGAGATTCGGAAAGCTCCTTGGCCGTTTGGAAACGCACAAGCGCCGGTTCGTCGGAAGCGGGCACGGGCGGATGGTGAATTTCCTTCAGGATGACCCGGTCCCTGCCGATGGACGCGAGCACCGGCGCCGCTCCGATTCCGGCGGCCTTGAGCGCCTCGCGCAACTTCCGTCCCAAGCCTTCTGCGGACGCTGGAGTCAAGCTCTGGGGCAACGCCCAAGTCAGAACCTGCTCGACGCGCGCGCCCTTCCGCCCCGCCGACCCTGCGACGATGTGCAATTGCTGCTGTTCCCAGTCGATCGCCAAGTAACGCGCCAAGGATGCTTCTCCCAGTTGCCACTAACCTCTACCTGGGCGTTCCCTTGCCCAAGTCCGACAAATCGCGATAAGCGAGAATTCGCGGCTGGCCGCCGTTGGTGTCGATCACCGCTTCCACCCGCGCCGCTGGACCCTGGCCATTGTCAAAGTAGCCGAGGGCTTGCACGCGATAGACCTGGCTGCGCGTGGTGATATATTTCTCCAATTTGCTGAGCGTGGCCGCCTTCACGTTGGCGTCGGTGTAGAGCCAGGCGGGCGTCTGGAAGGTCGGGTTGGCCAGGTCGCCGTTGGCCGGCTTGGGCTGCAGCGCCATGACGGACTGCACGTCGGCTTCGGTCAGCTCCGGAAGGGCCGCAATGACCTCGCGCGCGGCCGTGTTGACGTTGACGCGCGCCGGGATCTCACTCTCGGCAAGCACAGTGGCTGCGTTGAACAGCTTGGGCAACAGGTCCCTGGCCTGGCTCATGTCGGCGAGCGGGCTGGTGTAAACGGTCGATGGATCGTTCTGCGTCTTTCCAGGAACCGTCACCTTCGCGCTAATCAGATCGAACATCGAGTTGATCTGGTTCTTGGCGTCCTTGGTGAAATCCGGCGTGAAACTCGACAAGTTTCCCGGCACCGTTTGCGACGAGTTGCCGCCGCTCAGTTGCGTGCCCAAGACAACAAATCCGCCGGTTTGTGAACTCGACGACGATTGCTGACTGGCGCGGGCGCGGGCGAACGCAAGAGTCACCGCCTGTGTGTTCGTCGCACCGTATTGCCGATAGAGCGCCACGAACTTAGCCATGTCGTCGCTCGCCGCGCCTTGAATCGCCGTGTAAACGGTCTGCAAGTCGCCGTTGATATTCGCGGGCGCTTTGCCCTGCGGATCGAGGACCTGCTCCCGGCTATGGACGGTCAGAAACGCCGCCCAGCCGCGGTCGAACGTGCCGCTTCCGTCATCCTCTTCGGGATCGAGGATGCCGTTGCGATTGAGGTCGTTGCCGTACAGCAGCTGCGGCGTCACGCCGCGCACCAAGAGCAATTCGTCGACGCTGTCAAGCGGGCCGCCGCGGGCGCGGTAAGAAGGAGTGAGTCCCGAATAATAATCGTCGGCGGCGCCGGAGCGCTGCTTCTTCGCCGTGTCGGCCCAATACACGATCGAATTGGCGATGTCGTCCGTCATGTTCGGCAGCTTCATGAGCATGTTGAGGAGCTGCTGCCCGGTCGGATCGAGCTTCATCATGGCGTTGATGTTGATCTTGCCGGTTTCGTCGACAACGCCGTAACGCACGTTCGTCGATGAGTCCGAACTGTTGGGATCAACCGGGGCAATCAACGTGAAATAACCGCGCGGTCCGCCGTCGTCGGAACCGACGGCGATCTCCTTGAAGGCTTCCTCATTGTCGAACGGATTGTTGTTCAAGTTGTTGGCGAAGTTGTCGGCGTTGGAGAGAAGGGCGGCCGCGTAGCTGATGCCGGAGTCGGCGAATGACCGCGCCTGGGCGGTCTTGTGGTAATTGTCGGACGCCTTGAATTCGGCCGTCATGAGATCGCTGTACTGATACGCCGCCAACGACAACAGCACGAGCACGATGAGGACGGCCAACAGGACCACCCCCTTGCGGCGACGCTCAATGCCATTACGCCCTGTCGTTCGGCGGATCACGGGAAACCTCGCTATTATTGTCCTTGTCCAAATCCATTCCCCGCGGGGATGGCGACGACGTGGCGATATTCCGCTTCGGTGGGATTGTCGTTCGCCAGGCTGCGCGCGCGCCGGATGCGGATCGTGATTGCAATCGCGTTGGGCGGTCCGAGCGGAATGTCGCCCGTCACGCCGCCGGTGAGGGTTCCGTCCCAGCTCGACTGCCATGCCGAGCCGTCGAAATAACTGATGTCGAGGAAGGTGACCTCGGGGGCCATGAGATATTTTTCCGGGCTGTCCACATCGGGCGGCAGGACGTCGGCGTCTTCTCCCGTGACGGCGCGGATTTCCTGCCGGGCCAGGCCGCCGTTATCCAAGAGCCAGTACGTGACGCGGCGCAGGTCGGCCGTCGTCTGTTGATCTTGGTTGTTGGCCTTGATCAAGAGTTCGCGTGGCAGCCGGCTCAGCGAAAGAATGATCCGGTTCGATTCCCCTCTAACGCCCAGATTTACCTGGATGCTCGAGGTGGTCGACGTGGAGGACGCGCCGCTCGATGAAGACATGTTTGACGACGAGCTGCCCGAAGCGGAATTCGATCCGCCGCTACTGTTCGCTCCCGTCGATCCTGAAGAACTCGCGGGCAACAGGCTTCCGGAGTTCTCTCCGAGGTGCCCGAGAATGTCGTTAGTCATGCGTGTCAGGATGGCGCGTGCCAACGTTCCCTCTTCGAGAACGTCGCGACCCGCCTGAGCTAGGAAAAGCTGCCCGTTGAGGAACTGGTAAAGAGCGCCTAAAAGCACCACGCCGATTGTAAGGGCCAGGATCATTTCCAAAAGTGTGAAGCCCTTGCGCGCGCCGGAGGTCATTGCTTGCCTCCGGTCTTGTTCGTCGTCGTTGTCGAGGAGCCCTTGGACGAAGACGTGCCTGACGTTGTACCGGTGCCTGGGGCGCCGCCTACGGTTGCGCCGGCGCCTGGCGCGCCGCCGACAGTGGAGGAGCCGCGGGAAGTCGCCGGCTGCGTGGAACCACCCATGGATGATGAACTCTTTGACGACAAACCGGTTGAAGACGAACCGGTTGAAGACGCCGCGCCGCCGGTTTTTCCGGTTGAAGCGCCGCTCGTCTTTCCCGTTGACGCACCGCCCGAACTCGCGGCAGCCGCTGATCCACCAGACGTTGAACCACCTGAAGTTGAACCACCTGAAGTTGAGCCGCCCGACGACGAACCTGATCCGCTTCCGGAGGACGCCCCACTGGAACCGCCCGAAACGCTCGTCGAAAGCGTGCTGCCGCGGACCGCGGGGTCCAGCACCATCTGGCTCAAGCTGACTTCGAACGTGCTGCCGTCCGCGCGGTCGCGCTGCACTGTGACGCGCACGCGCCACAATCCGGTCACATCCTCGCTGGCGTCCAGTCGCCATTGCCAATCCTTGGCGGAATCTTCTTTGAACGGATTGGGGCCGCCGCTCGAGAGCGACTCCGCTCCGGAGATGACCTCGGCGAGCTTGGCCTGGCAGAGCAAGCTGGCCTGGGCCTGTTGCTGCACGTCGAGGGCGCGCTCGCTGCCGATATTCACCAGATGCCAGAGCGGCACCATCGCGACCAGGAAAATCGATAGCGAAATGACCACTTCGAACAGCGTCAGACCCGGACGGTTCGATGATGTGCGGCGGCTAGGACCGGAGTGGACGATCATCGCTGAACTCCGGAAGGGTTGTCCGGATCGTAGAAGGACACGGCGCCCGTTAGCGAGCGAATCTGCAAAGTCAGCGGCCGAAGTCCCGGCAGCCCGAACGACAAAAGCACATCGTTGCGCGCGGTGCCGTCGGGCAAGTAGACTGCGACCAACTCGTATTCCGAGCCGGGAATCAAGGGCGCCGTGGCGGCCATCAGCGTCCCCTCGTCTTTGACCATCACCACGTCTTCGGGCAGCTCGCCTTCGAATACCCAGCCGTCGCTGGAAGTCGCGCCCGGATCGGCGTCGTCGGGCTCAATGCGAAACTTGCCGCCCTTGTCGATGGCCATACAGCGGTAGGCCCGGCCTTCGCTCATGGCGCGGCCGCGCATCTCCGCCCACTGCGCGCGTATGCAATCGCTCGCGGCATTAACGCGGTTTGGATTCAGCAGCGAGTCAGCAATCGGAAAAGCCAACGAGGCGGCTACGACCACCAGGGCCAGCACCAACACTAGCTCGAACAAAGTGTAGCCGCGGCGTTTCATGCGATTCGCCTAGCATTGGGTTTTAGTGCAAGATTTTGGAGGTCCAGTTGCAGAAAACACCCCATTGCGTTTGGCAAGAGATATCCGGCCCGGCGCCTTGGTTGTTTTGGCCGCTCGGATCGTAGGAGTACATCTGCGGCGGATTGCTGTTCGGAACGATTAGGTCTTCCGCTTTCACGTAAGGTCCGTTGCCCGATTCGTCCCTGCCTGCAAGCACATCGAGGCTCGGTGGGTACTGGCCGCCGTGCTGCAGTTTGTAAGCAAGACAGGCCGCGGTGAGGCTCTTGATGTCGGCCTTGATCTTGGTCTTGGTGCCCTCGTCGGCTTGGGGCGCTAAGATGAAGATGCCGATGCCGGCAAGCGCCACGATGATGGCGACAACCACCATCATTTCCATGAGGGTGAAACCGGGGCGAACCAGCCGCTGTCGTCGCACTTGTCGCAGAATCATGACACATTCCTCAAAAAAGGGCCTTCTTTGTCATCGTCAAGATTACCACACCACCCAATTAAAGAATCATGAATGATACACTCCTATTAGGTTCACCCAATCGTGCTGCTCATCTTGAACACCGGCAAGAGCAGCCCCGCCACTACGAGCAGCGTGATGCCCGCCATCACCAAGAGCATGGCCGGCTCCAGCAACCGCACGAACAAGTCTAGCTGACGCGAGGTGCGTTTCTCGAGCCCCTCGGCGATGTCGATCAGCACTTTCTCCAATTGGTTGCTTTCCTCGCCGACGGAGACCATCTCGACCACGTCGCGGGGGAAGTACTTGCAGGCGGCGAAAGGTGTGGCCAGGTTGTTGCCGGCGGTCACGTTTTCGGCTGCCTCGTCGATCGCCTGAGTAAGCACCTTGTTGCCGGTTGAATCTTTGGCGATTTTGAGCGCTTGCAGGATCGGGATGCCGTTGCGCAAAAGCGTCCCGAGGATGCGGGTGAAGCGCGACAGGGCCAAGTTGAGGTAAAGAGTCCCCGCCACGGGCAGCCGCAGCCGCAACGAATCGATTTGGAATCGCCCCTTGTCGGTGCCGGCCCAGTTTCGGTAGACGAGAAACACCGCCGCCAGGGCCGCCAAGACAAGCCACCAATAATCCTGCATGAAATGGCTGGTCGCGATCAGGGCGACGGTGAGCGCCGGCAACTCGCCCTTGGCATCCAGCTTCTTAAACACGGGCTCGAACTTGGGCACGAAAAAAATCACCAGCACGTTGACCACCAGCAACATCGTGACGGCCAGAAAAATGGGATACGCCAGGGCGCCGATGACCTTGGCCTTTAAGTCCTCCTGGTGCTCGGTGAAGTTGGCGATGCGCTCCAGCACGTCTTCGAGAAAGCCGCCCTCCTGGCCCGCACGCACCATGCTGACGGCTAGCTCCGAAAACGCTTTGGGATAATGGCCCATGGAGTCGGCGAGACTCGTGCCATCGGCGACTTTGACGTGAACCTCACGCAAGATGTCGGCCAACCTCGGCTGCGACGTTTGTTTTTCCAGAATCTCCAGCGAGCGTAGTAGCGGAACGCCGGCGCGCAAGAGGTCGGCGAGCTGCGCGTAGAAGGCGGTCATGTGCTTGGCTTTGACGCGCCGCCCGCCGGTGTAGGAGGCCGCCTGCTTGATCAGCTCGATCTGAACGGGGAACAGGCCGCGCGAGTCGAGCATGGTGATCGCTTCGCGCTCGCTGTTGGCCGTCAAGGTGCCGGCGCTGCGAATACCGGTGTTCGCCAGGGCTTGGTAGGAAAAATCAGGCATTTTCTTGCTGCTCTAAGTCGCCATTCAGCCGTCGCGTTTCTTGACGCAGACGTTCAACTTCCCGTTCAAGTTGCTCCACTCGTTCCTCGGGAGTCGGCAACCATTGGCCGCTCTCCGGATCGTACAAACGCAAGTCGTAGCCATCCGGCTCCAGATGCAGGCCAAGCACCTTGCTGACCATTCGCCCATCAATCATCGGAATCGGAACGTATTCACCCTTCCGCAGCCGAAATCCCTGGAAGCGCGGCTTGAGATACTCGCTGCGCGGGTCGAACAGGAAATATTCTTTGACCTTCAACACATCGCGGTAGAGATGCCACTTCTTGTCGAGATCTTCTTTTTTGGTTGTCTTAGACGTCACTTCGATCACCAACGTCGGCGACTTACCTTCTTCCCAGCACAGGAAATAATCGCGAATGTGCTTGGGCACTCCGGCAACCACGAATACGTCCGGTGAAACATGCTTTCGTTTGTCGCCACGGACATAAAAGACCAGCATGTTGCCCGATACATACACCATTGGCTTCTTGGCGAACCAGGTTTCCAGCACCTTGATCAGGGCGATCATCACGTTGCGGTGCAGGTCGGTCTCGGCCATGGGTTTGCCGTCCGAGGTGGGATACTCGATTTGCTTTCCGGAGTCTCGTTTCCGGAGTAGCGCGGTGGCCATGATCTGTTCCCTGGCACGCTAACTCGACGCGTAAGCGAGGGAATGGTTCCCTCGCTTACGCGTCGGGTTGGTCTCCTAGCCGATAATATCTGACGCGGTCACCCGCGCCACCTCATCGACAGTCGTGATTCCCTTTAGCACCTTGCGCCAACCGTCCTGCCGCAAGGTCAGCATCCCGTTCTTGAGCGCCGCGTTGCGAATCTGGTTGGCGTTGGTCCGTTGCACCACCAACTCTTTGATGTCGTCGCCCGACACCATCAATTCGTAAATTCCGGTTCGGCCGCGGAAGCCTGACTGATGGCACTTGCGGCAACCGGCGCCCTTCCAGAGCTTCTTCGTCGCCTTGCCGTCGCTGACCCCGGGAAAATCGCTGGGCAAGTCGGGATGGTGCGGCTCGAACTCGATCTTGCATTCCGAACATATGGTCCGCACCAGCCGCTGGGCCATCACGCCTTCGACCGTGCTTGACACCAGGAACGGCTCGATGCCCATGTCGATGAGGCGGGTAAACGCGCTGGGGGCGTCGTTGGTGTGCAGCGTGCTGAAAACCAGGTGGCCCGTGAGCGACGCTTGGATGGCGCTTTCCGCCGTCTCTAAGTCGCGCATTTCGCCGATCAGGATCACATCCGGGTCGTGGCGAAGGATGCTGCGGAGCGAGGCGGCGAAGGTCAAGCCGATCTTCGAATGCACCTGGATTTGACTGATCCCTTCTTGCTGATATTCGACCGGGTCCTCCACCGTGATGATCTTGGTGGCGTCGTCTTTGATCTCGTTGAGGGCGGAATATAGCGTGGTGCTCTTGCCGGAACCCGTCGGGCCGGTCACCAGGATGATGCCGTGCGGCCGATCGATCAGCTTGCGGAACACTCGATTCGTATCCTCGAGCATGCCGACGTTGGCGAGGCTGAAGACCATGCGCGTCTTGTCCAACAGACGCATGACGATCCCCTCGCCGTAGATCATGGGGATGATCGAAACGCGGACGTCGATCTCGTGGCCATGGACGCGCATCTTGATGCGGCCGTCCTGCGGCAGGCGTTTTTCTGCGATGTTGAGCCGGGCCATGATTTTGAGCCGGCTGATGATGGCGGCCTGGAAGCGGGTGATCTCCGGCGGCAATGCTTGCGTTTGCAGGATGCCGTCGATGCGGTAGCGGATGCGGAGGGTGTTCTCCTCGGGCTCGATGTGGATGTCGCTGGCCCGCTCGCTGGCGGCCTCGACTAGGATTTCATTCACCAGCTTGACGACAGACGCCTCCTGGGCCATCTTGGCGAGTTCGCTGTCGTCGCCTTCCAGCTCTTCAAGAAGCTCGATTTCCTCCTTGCGATCCTGCACCATGGCGGTGACGGTCTCGCCGCCGACGCCGAAGTGC
Organism: Planctomycetota bacterium; assembly: GCA_016195405.1. Lineage (GTDB taxonomy): Bacteria > Planctomycetota > Planctomycetia > Gemmatales > Gemmataceae > JACPZP01. The sequence goes on from JACPZP010000119.1 coordinate 16,962, forward strand.
GTCTTGATGAGCCGGCTGATCTCGCGGGGGCTGGCGAGCACCGCGTGGACGTTGAGCCCGGTCAGCGTCTGTAGTTCATCGATGGCGTAAACGTCGAAAGGATCGCCAGTAGCTACCGTCAAAGTGCCATTCTCGCGCGACAAGGGCATGAGGCTGCGGCGATGCACCATGCGAGTCGGCATTGACTTGAGCGTGTCGGGCTGGACGTCGACCTTGGTCAAATCGACGAGTTCCATGCCGAAGTGGTCGGCAAGGACGGGCAGTACTTCCTCTTCCTTGGCGAAGCCGCTGTCGATGACGACGGAGTGAATCGGTTTGCCGTTGGCGCCTTTCTGAGCCGCCTGCAGCGCGGGCACGTCCGTCTCGCGGAGAACCCCTTTAGACACGAGAAGCTGGACCAAATTCATTAAAGCATATCCCGGTGCAAATTATGAGAATATTCTAATCACTTACGCTGTCAGGCTTTACGATGAAACAGCGGTCCACATACAGAGTACCGTGACGGACGGTGTTTGTCCACACAAAGGAAGACGAGCGAAGGAAAGTAAACCTGGCGGGAGGTAACAATAAATCCATTTATACCACGTTTAGCCGCCATACCACGTTTAGCCGCGAGCCATCGGCGAGCGCGGACGTCGCGCAAATGCACCCCGTCCGCGCTCGCCTCAGGCTCGCGGCTAAACGCGACTGCCGGTGTAACTCGCCCACAACGCGTCCACCGGATGGGCGATCCACACACGCCGGCTGCGGCGGCGCACGTAGCGGCCAATTTGAAGCAAGCAACCGACGTTGCCCGCGAAAACGGCGTCGGGTTGGGTTTCGAGCAGATTCTTCGCCTTGCGCATTCCGAGACGCTCGGCCATTTCGGGCTGGGTTAAATTGTAGCTTCCCGCCGCCCCGCAACAGATCTCGCTTTCATTCAATGGCGACAAATCTAGGCCCGGAATCAATTCCAGCAGCTGACGCGGCTGTTTGCGTATTTGCTGGCCATGGCAGAGATGGCAAGCGTCGTGATAGACTGCCCGCAGCTGCAACGAATGCTCGGGTTTCACGGGACCAAGCTCCATCAGGAACTCACATATGTCGCGCGTCTTGCGGGCGAAAGTCGAGGCGGTTTTTTCATCCGACGACCCCTGAAGCAGGTGATGGTATTCCTTGAGCATCACGCCGCAGCCGGCGGCGTTGGTGATAATCGCGTCTACGCTGTCAGGATCAAATGCCGCGCAGTTCTGGGTTGCGAAGCCGCGAGCCGCGTCGGCTTGGGCGGCGTGATAGTGCAAGGCGCCGCAGCAGACCTGGCCCGGCGGAATCCAGACCTCGCAGCCGTTCTTTTGTAACACTTTCGCGGTGGCAATCGTGGTTTGCGGAAAGAAAGCGTCGGCGGCGCAGCCGGTGAACAGGGCCACCCGCGCCCGCTTCGGCCCTTCGGCAGGCATAACTTCCGGCAGCAGGCCATAATGTTTTCGCAAAGGCGGCAGCATGGCATGAACATCGCGCAAGCTGCGCGGCAGCACGCGGAAGAACCCGATGTTCGAAAGCAGCCAATCGATGCCCGACCACTGCAAGAGCTTGGCCGGCTTCAGCGCCCAGCGCATCCGCTTGGCATAAGGCGTTAGTCCGAACAGCATGAGCCGTTTGAACCAGCCGATGTGTTGCGATTGTCCGGCGGCCGCCATGTTCATGCGGAACGGTTCGATCAGCTGGCCATACTTCACGCCGGAGGGGCATGCCGACTCGCACGCCCGGCAATCGAGACACAGATCGAGATGGCCGCGGATCTTATCGTCCATCTCAAGACGTCCATCCGTGACCGCGCGCATGAGATAGATGCGTCCGCGCGGGCTGTCGTTTTCATCGCCCAACTCGACGTAGGTGGGGCAAGCCGAAGTGCAAAGGCCGCAGTGGACGCAATCGAGGAACAGTTGGTAGTCGATCTTGGTCATGCTTTTCTTCCGTAGGACAGGCAGCCTTGCCTGTCCGCTAGAGGTCGCGGACAGGCAAGGCTGCCTGTCCTACGGTCAAATACCGTGATAGAAGCGGCCGGGGTTGAAAATGCCGTGCGGATCGAATTTCTCCTTCACCTCGCGCATGAGCCAGGCGTCGCCGCCGATGGGGCCCCAGACGTTGATTACGTTTTTCCATTCCCAGGGACAGCGCGTCACGATCACACGCCCTTGTGCCTTTCCGGCCAGCTCGCGCCATACCGCTAGGAATGCCGCGGTTCGATCGCGAGTCCAGTCGCCCGTCAAATGGCCGACGACGATGCCGCTTCCCGCGTGTGCCTTTGTTAACGTGTTCGGCGCGAGTCGATCCACAGCGGCGCAAAATGCCGCGGTCGCACTGGGTAGCAAGTTCGCTTTGAACGTCACCTTAGTCTCGGGCCAGGCATTGAACTCGATCAGCGCTTGCCACAAAGGCTCGGCCGTGTCGCCGATACGTACCTCCGGCGTAACGGCGCCCAGTTCCTTCGCAAGTTCGCGCACTTGCCATTCTACGGCGGTGTGATTGCCCTCGTAACCGGCGATAACCATCCAATGGCCCGTTGGCAACGGCAAGCTCACTTGTCCGAGAGCGACTGACGCAGCGCTTGGATTGAGCGCTTCAAGGGCAACCGGCCGGGTCCGCGAGCCGTGAATCCGATTCACCAATTCTTCAAGAGACTCCGCCGCGCAAGGTATAGCGGCCAGCGCGTGTTGATCCGCGAGCGGCCGCAGCTTGAACGTCACTTGCGTGATGATTCCGAGCGTGCCGAGCGAGCCGACCAGCAGCTTGCAGAGATCGTAACCGGCCACGTTCTTGACGACGCGTCCCCCCGCCTTGAACTCGCGGCCTTCGTCGTTCATCACGCTGATGCCGATGACATAGTCGCGCAGCGTGCCGAAGCCGAGCCGCCGCGGACCGGACTCGTTCGTCGCCAGGACGCCGCCGACGGTGGACTGTTGCGCGCCTTCTCGGCGAGCCGGGAGCGTCAGCGACCGGAGTGAAGCCACATCGATCGGCAAACGCAATTTCTCATGAGCGAGGATTTCTTGCAAGCTCGCGACCGCCATGCCGGCCTGGACCGTGACGGTCATGTCACGAGCCGGGAAGTCGATGACTTGGTTAAGTGCTCGCATATCGACGACATTTCCTTGCCGCGTGGGCGGATTGCCGAGATCGAGCTTGGTTCCTCCTCCCAACGGATAGAGTGCCGAACCGTTCGACGCCGCAGCGCGAACTATTTCGCCCAGTTCCGCGGCGCTGCCGGGCCGCACGAGCGGGAGCGGTCCAAATCCATCGATTTCGAGCGTGCTTCCCATCGACCGGTCGCCGGGCCAGAGTTCCATCTTCCAAGGTTCATCTCCTAAGAAGATACGCGGCGATGCACAGGTCGATTAGCGTCATCAGGCAGAATATCACGATCCCATAAGCCCCGCTTTGCGGGTCCAACAGGTTAAGTCCGAAGCAAAGAAGCAAATAAACGGGCAACAGTGCGGTCAAGACGGCGCCGACCTGCCGCGCTTTGCGAGTGGAGACTTGCCTGCCAAAGAATCGAAATGCGCCGATCACCAGCATCGTGCAGCCGGCCGAGCTGATCAGGAATGCGAGGAAAAACAACATCATCCGTCCCAAGCCCGCAGATGACTCTTCGAATCTGCGGGGTGCTGCCATTACCCCGCACGCTCAAAGACTCGCGTGCGGGCTTGGATTTCTATCACAGTGCGGCCCGCCGGCCTGCTTTGCTCTGCTCGATGCACGCCCCGGCGGTCGGCAGCATCTTCGCGGGACTGCAGCGGCCTTCGGGATTGAATGCCGAACGCAGCCGTATCATCATTGCCAGGTCGTCCGGTGAAAACAGCTTCGGCATGAAGTCGATCTTCTCGACGCCGATGCCGTGCTCGCCGGTCACGCTGCCGCCGCAGGCGATGCAGTCATCGAGAATTTCGTGGCTGGCGGCCAGCACGCGTTTCACTTGCGCGGCGTCGCGTTCGTCGAACAAGACGATTGGGTGGATGTTGCCGTCGCCGGCGTGGAAGACGTTGGCGATCCTGAGATCATACCGCCGGCCGATTTCCTGGATCACCCGCAAAATGTGCGGCAGCTTCGTCCGCGGAACAACGCCGTCCTGCGTGCAGTAACTCGGCGCCAGCCGGCCTACTGCGCCGAACGCCTGCTTACGGCTCTTCCACAAAAGCAGCCGTTCCGCCTCGGTGCTTGCGCGGCGAACTTCCCGGGCGCGGTTCTCTTTGGCGATTTCGATGATGCATTCGGCGTCGGCGTCGAGGCCCGCTTCCAGGCCATCCACTTCCATGATTAAGACCGCGCCGGCATCGAGCGGAAAGCCGAAATGAAACGCCGCTTCCACCGCTTGCAGGATGAGGTTGTCGAGCATTTCTAATGCCCCGGGAATGATGCCCGCGCCGATGATGTCGCTGATGGTGTTGGTGGCGTCGTCCACGGTTTCGAACACGCCGAGCAAGGTGCGATAAGCTTCCGGATTACGCGTGATCCGAACCCAAATCTTGGTGACCACGCCGAAAGTTCCCTCGGAGCCGACGATGACGCCCGTCAAATCGAATCCCGGATAATCCTCGGCGGGCCCGCCCGTGCGAACGACCCGGCCATCGGGCAGCACGATCTCCAAGCCCAAGACGTGATTGACCGTGACGCCGTACTTGAGCGTGTGCGGTCCCCCGGAGTTGGTGGCGACGTTGCCGCCGATGGTGCAAGCGCCTTGGCTGGAAGGATCGGGAGCAAAATGAAATCCTTGCGGCTTGAGATGGTTCGTGAGCCAAAGATTGACGACGCCCGGCTCGATGACGGCATAACGGTCGCGGCAGTTGACCTCGAGGATGCGCTTCATCCGCGTCAGCGAGATCATGACGCCGCCGCCGACGGGCAGGCATCCACCAGCGAGACTTGTCCCGGCGCCTCGCGGCAGAAACGGCACGCCGCACTCGCCGCACAGCTTAACGATCTCAACGACCTGGTCCGTCGTAGTGGGAAAGACCACCGCGTCGGGCCGGTGTTTCTCGATGGTGTAGCCGTCGCATTCATAGACCACGAGATCGCTAACGGCGCTGAGAACACCTTCGGGGCCAACGATCTTGAGAAGCCGGTCAAACAGAAGCGTTGATTGGGACAATGCAGGCATTTCTAGAGATGTTTGAAAAAAGTCCAATCAAATGAATTAAGTTATTGAAAGGCATAAGCTTATGGAATAGAGTCGGCTTTCCGTTTATTGGAATCCCATATTCGTTTAACGCGGTGTGTGTGTCAGCCGGCAATTAGACGAATCAACACATGTTGCGCACTTACAGGACTTTACGTCGAAAAAAAGCGTTTAATCCTGTTAGACGAATCTCCGGATTACTCGGCTATTTCGGAACCACCTTTAGCACGATTTTCTCCTTGCCGCGCAGGACGCTGATCTCGATCGTCTGGCCGGCCTGCTGCTGGCCCATCAGCACCATGTAGGTGTTCAGATTCTTGACCTGCTTGCCGGCGACTTCGACGATGAGGTCGCCGCCCTTCATGCCGGCCTTTGCCGCGGGGCCATCCTCGGAAACGCTGCCGACCAGCACGCCTTCCTTGTCGGTCTCGTAATCCGGTGAAATGCCGATCCGCGCGACTTTCGGCCTTTGCATGCCCATGCTGAAGGTGTTGCCGAGCTTGACGTATTCGGGACGCCCGGCATCGGTCGCCAATCGGGAGATAACCTTCTCCGCGAAGTCGCAAATCTGGCGCATGCCGGCGACGTTGATCTTGTCGGAGGTGTCGCTGGGGCGATGGTAATCGGGGTGAATGCCCGTCCAGAAAAAGAGCACCGGGATGTTCTTGCGGTAGAACGAATCGTGATCGCTCGGGCCAAGGCCGCCGGGTTTCTTGGTGAGCGCGAAGCCGGGGTTGAGCTTGTCGATCATCCCTTCAAAGTGCTTGGCGGTGCCGGTCCCTTCGACGAACAACTTGCTCTTGCCGGATTCATCGGCTTCGGGCAGCCGGCCGACCATGTCGAGATTGACCATCGCTATCGTGTCGTCGAGCTTGAAGATCGGCTCGCGGTTGCAGTAGTGGCGCGAGCCCAACAGGCCGCGCTCCTCGCCGCTGAAAGTCATGAACACGAGCCGTCGGCCTTGGCGATCCTTCATCGCGCCGAAGCGGCGCGCCAGCTCGATCACTGACGTCGTGCCGGAGCCGTTGTCATCAGCGCCGTGGTGGATTTCCTTCTCCTTGCTCTTGGAAAGGCTTCCGAATCCGCCCCATCCGAGATGATCGTAGTGGGCGCCCACGACCACGGTTTCCTTGGCCAACGGACCGGCGCCTTCAACAACGCCGATGACATTCTTGACCGGAGTTTTGGATCGCTTAATGCCGGTTCGCATTTGCACCGCGGGGATGCTGCAGGGAACGGAGAAGGCGAGGGTTCGGAAAGGAATAAGGGCGTCGCCTTTGGCCGCTTCGGATTCGTCGTTGACGATGATGACGCCGGCCGCTTTGTTCGAATCCGCGAGAGCTAGCTTGGTGTCGAAGCTGGCGTGCTGTTCCTTGCGCTCGCCATCGAAAGGCGCATCCTTGCTGCCCCAGCGCGGCGCGTGCCGTAGCGCGATCACAATCTTTCCGGTTACGTCCATGTCCTTGTAATCGTCATAACCAATGTCCTTGGCGGTCGCGCCGAAGCCGACGAACACCACCGGAGCCGACACCTTGCCGGCCGCGGACAGGCCGAGCAATTCGAAATCCGTGCCTTGCTTAAGCTCGATCTCTTGCCCGAGCGGACCCTTCAATGTCACCCGGCTGGCGCCCTCAAGCTCCGACGCGCCATAGATGTTGAACGGCTGGAAGAAGCCTCCGTCGGCGCCGGCGGGCTTGAGTCCAGACTTGCGAAATTCGGCGGCGATGTAGTCGGCGGCCTTGTCGATGCCGAGGGTGCCGGGGCCGCGGCCTTCGCATTCGTCCGAGGCCAGGAAGGTGATGTCGCGGCGCATGCGCGCCTCGACCTCCTGGTCGTTGGCCCAGGCCGTCCAGGTGAAAAGAAAGGCGCAGCCCAGCAATAAAGCCAACATTGATTTCCGCCGAACCATCGCAGTCTCCTCAAGAGATCAGTGCATCAGTCGGAGCCGTATCCATGAGCATGTTATTCTATGGCAGCTCGCTGGGCAACTTCGCCGACACAGCAAGGGGCCAGAAGTGAACAGGACCTCTTCTGAGAAACAGATATTAAAAATGTTGCAGGCGTGCGAGGATTGGCGTTAGAATCAAATAGTCATGGCCAATCGACCGTCTGAATCCGGGAGATGGAAAATGACAGGAGCGGCGCTGCTGGTCTCCAGCGATGAGCAATTGTTGACTCGTGCGATCGCTGGAAACCGCGAATGCATGGACGAGTTGTTTCGCCGCTATCGCTTGATCGCCTATCGCGTGGCTTTCCGCCTGCTTAGCAACGAGGCTGATGCGCTCGACGCCGTGCAAGAGGCGTTCGTCAAGGCGCTGACGCATTTGCCGAGCTTCGAGGGGCGCAGCTCGTTCAAGACGTGGCTCTTGCGGGTGGTTAGCAATGCTTCGCTCGATCTGGGACGGCAGCGGGGACGCCGCGAAGCCGTCAGCATGGATGCCTTGGGCCAAAAGAACCGCGAAGATTTGGAACCGCTCTTTATCGACGAGCCGGGCAAGGGCTTGGAGCGCACCGATCTGCGTAAAGTCCTGCAGGGAGCGCTCGCCAAGCTGCCGCCCGCGCAACGGCAAACGTTCGTGCTCCATGCCGAGGCGGAACTAAGTTACCGCGAGGTCGCGGAAGTCTTGGGAATATCCATCGGCACGGTAATGAGCCGGCTCTATTACGCGCGCCAGAAGTTGCGCGCCCATTTGCAGTATTGGACCAAACCGCTATGAACTCTGACTGGGACACAAACTGGAACCCCGGCCCAGAGTTGTTGGCCGCCTACGTGGATGGTGAGTTTGAAGGCCGCGACGAATTGGCTTCCTTGCGCGTGCGCGTCGAAAATTGGCTGACCAGGCACCCACACGCCCAAGAGGAGTTGGCGCATTACCGCAAGCTGCGCAGGCTGTGGCTGGCCACGACTCCCGATGAGCCTTGCGACCGGGTTTGGCGCCAGACGCAAGAGAACTTGCAGCGCCTGTGCGGCCAGCCGCTGCAAACGCAAAGGCAATCTCAAAAGAAGTCACGGGGAGTCAGGCCGAGCCGGCGCTGGTTTTTCTCCGCGTTAACGACACTTGCCGCGTGCCTGGCGCTGGTAGTCGCTTGGAAGGTCACTCCGAAGGCGAAAAACCTGCCGTTCGCCGAGGCGCCTCTGGATTTTGAAATGTTTCCAGTGGCCACCGACGATGAGGTTGAGATCCTGCGCGTGGACGGCGAGGATGCCTCCTCCGTGGTCCGCGGCGAATTGCCGGCGATAGGACCGTTGGAACTGACGCGACCGAATGACGTGATGATTCGAAGCGTGCAGCCGCACGGGCGCGATAGCGCCTTGCCGCGCATCCTGAAGCGCGGCCCCGACTCGCCAATGATGTTTTGGACTCGCACCGATTCCGAAAAATAGGTCCATCCGTATTCGGCTTCACACTTGCGCCGACTTAGTTCGGCTAGGGGAATGCTCCAAATGAAGGTCATCGGTTGCTTCTTGATGCTCCTAATAGGCGCCCATCTTGCGCGAGCTCAAGACACGCCCCCCAAGGTCAAAGTCACGCTCGTCGTCATCCTGGCAAGCGAAAAAGGGAATGTCATCGATAAAGCGCTGACTGCGATTGCGGAGGAGGTTCAGGCCATCAGCCCCAATCTCAAGAGCTTCAAAATCAAGACCATGGAATGCAAGTCGATGGCCAAGGATGAGAAAGCGGAATTGACCACCGTCGAAGGCCAAAAGGTGCAATTCGTGCTTCGCCAGTGTGCGAACAAGAACAGCAAGGTCTGCCTGGCTGTGACCGCACCGGACCAGGGCGAGATCGTTTACGAAAGCGCTTGCGGCAAATTCCTACCGATCATTACGCGCTACGAGACCAAGAATCGGGAGCGCCTCATCTTGGCGATTCGCGTCATGCCGTGCAAAAGCGAATGAGCCGGTAAGGGTCCCGCGATTCTGTGCCAATTCGATGGAATCGGGCCAGACCCATGACGTGATGTTCGTGACGCCTTCCGCTTTGATTTCCCCGGTCTTGCGATTGTAAAGTATCTTACCCCCAATGAATTGCTGCGGCGGCGCACCCGGCCCGCGAAGTTTGTAGAGGATCGTTGGGTTGCCGGGCGTCCCCTCGAAGATCACTAAGTCTTGGCTCTCGTCGTATTTCACCAGGTCCGCCGTGCCGTAAGCCTGCTCGGTGCGAAACGTCACATTCTTGCGGCCTTCCATCATTTGGCAGTTCTTGCCGTCCACAGGCCGCGTGAAAATGTGCAACCGCTCGCAGCGCAAATAAAAGCCGTCCTTGGGGGCCTTGTTCGGATTAATCGGAACGTCGGGGTCGTCGCTCGGCAGATGGTAGACATTGACGTTGCCGTCAAACGTAGCGGTGCGCGACGTCGGGTCTTTGGTGTAGGTGGACATCCGATTTTCAAAATCGATGCGGGTCAGCTTTCGCACCGGCCCTTTCGCAGGCGCTTTGTTGGGCGGTTGCATGGCTTTAGGATCGGGCTTAGCGCCGCCGCCGAAAATGGGAGCGTCGTCCGTGCCTGGAGCGATGTGATAGAAGCGCCCCGGTCCGACCGCGTTGGACCGACCGACCTCGTTGTCCATGTCCAATTGACCGCAAACGATCCGGTCAAACTGCTTGATTTTTTTCCGTTCATCGCGCTGATCATCTTCGACGTAGACCTTTTTGCTGCACAGAAGCTTTTCAACTTTGGCCGCCTGGCCTCCCTTTTGGCCCTCTTTGAAGGAGACGAAGCGGTCGAGGGTGACTTGCAGCGACTCGGCCAGCATCTTGCCGGTGTCTTGGTAGGCCTGGACGCCGCCCCCGCCCCCGGTCACCGCGCAATCAAACTCGGCGCTTCTGCCGTTGAAAAACATGTCTTTAGTCCAGTGAATCTTCAGGCGCGTGCCTGGCTTGACCGGCTTGCCGCCCTCGAAGCTTGCGTTGCTCGGCATATCCATGGCCCCGGGGCCATCGACGGCGGCGGTGTTTTTGTCTTGGTCGATGGTCACGTTCGGCCCGATCAGGATTAGCTCTCCCAGTTGCAACTGCGCTTCTTGCCGGGCGTTGCCGTAGACGGTCAACTTATCGCCGTTTAGGTGGCGAACGAGCTTGAGTGCGTCGCCGACGATGTCGATGCCCTTGTCTTTGGGGTTCTCCGGTTCCTGGCGAACGTGCACGTCATCCCGAGCAAACAGGTCCCGGAGCATGTTCTTGTTGCCCTGTACGATGGCGTTCACGTCCACGTCGTTCGCCGTCAACACGATCGGCTTACGAGGGTTCGGGGCTTCTTGATTGGCCGCTTCCTGTTTGGCTGCTTCCTGGATGGGTGCACCTTGCTTGGGCGCATTTAGTTTGGGTGCATCGAGTTTGGCGGCCTGTTGGCCGCTGCTCGCGTTCTTGGGCATGAATTCAGTCGGATCCTTTTTCGCCCCCGGGCTGACGTCGACGACCGGCCGAGAAAGTGTTGGCAGCCCGATCTCCGGCTGCGCGATTTTCGGTTGCCCGATCACAGGCTGCGCGAACTCTGGCAACTTGCCTTCCGGAATGGGCTCGTATTTGAAGGAGATAATCATGTGGCGGCAATGCGGGATAATGAAGTCCTCGGAACGAGCGCTCACGTCACCGACCGCTTCGATCCGGTGCGGCCTGGTACGGCTTGTGCCGGAGGCTGCGATCTCGTTGCCTTGGACCTTCTCACTTTCGGCGGGCTTGACCGGCTCGGTCCAGACCTGGATGCGTTCGGCGTGCAGATGCTGTTTGCGCTCGTCGTCGATGAACCAAGCGTCGCCGGAGAGGGTCAGCAAGTCAAAGACCTTGTCGCCGTCGCGTACTTTTTTTGAAACCAACGTGTCTTTCCAAACGGCGTGCTGGGTGTAGACGGCTGTCGTCTTGTCGAAGAGGTCAAGATCTCCCGAAGGAGGCTGAAGTCTTGCCTTCGCATCAAGCTCGGCGGCCTTCACCTTGTCGAATATGTCAATTTGTCCGGGGCCGTAGGCGAATGCTTCTTGGCCGTTGCCGTTCTTGTCCGGGCCGACCAGGTGAAGCTCGAGGGCCTTGAACTTGTTGGCTTCTTTCACGGCGTTGAGTGGATTGCCTTTAAGAATGGTTTGGGCGCCTTTGCCTGGACCCGCGCAGAGGTATCGCAGCTCAGTGCTGTAAGTAACCAGGTTCTCGGTGTCCATGGTCAGAACGACATCCTCACCGGGCCGGGCGGTTGCGAGCGCAGTTTCGATCTCCCTGTCCCCGGTGGCGGCGTCACGCGGAACGTCGGGGTCTGCAGTTGCCCGGCGGCGGAACTGTAGTTCAAGATGATTGCAATCGAGTTGATCGGTCTTTCCGTGCTGGTGTTTCCGGGACACCTGAACCTGAGCAGGCGACCCCGGCGTGTCATCTGGTTTGCTCACCGGCGGGCTGTCAAACCAAGCCAGGTCGCGGATCAAATCGTAGTGGAACGGGCCGTTCGTAACGATTACCACCTGCGACTTCTCTGCGGGCTGGGGCTTGTCGCTTGGCTTGGCCGATGAAGCGCCCGAATTACTCTTGAATTCCTGACCGCCTGCAAGGAATCCGGAGCGGCTATCCACCCAGAGATGCATGTCGACGTTGCTCTGGAGCACGATCAATTCGACTCCGCTCACGCCCTCATTCTTTCCCTTGGACGCGTTCTTGGCGGGCTTCTGCCGATTGGGCGCCGTCTCCGGCGACAGATGGACCTCCAGGCCCTGTGCCCGCACCGTGGTCGGCTTCGGCTGCGACTGCAAGTCGAGGAGTTGCACGTAACCATCGGACCATATTAGGTTCTTGTCCTCGCGGTAGAAAACCGGCGCGCTGGCGATGTGAACCTCGATGTCGTCATTCTTTTCCGCGGTGCGGCGATTGTTAGTCAAGGTGACGCCTCGGCTGCCGCGCAGCTCCACGCCTTTGATCTTGCGGTTTGCCAGCTCCGTCCAGGACACGACCGGCTTATCGAGCGTCAAATAGGCGAATTCACAAACGATCGTGTTGATTTCCGGGTACTTGGCGTCGCTGCGGCCCTTGGGAAACAGCGCGGCGCTCACGCCCGAAAACACAACCCTCCCATCCTGCATGATGTCAAACTGATCCGCCGCCATGATCATCTTGCGTAGGCGCAGATCGAGGATGATTGGTCTATTGAGTTCCTCGCAATCGGGGCCGAACGCCATTTTGAGCTTTCTTTCGCTTTCCTGGTCTTGATTCGGCTGCGGATCGCTGATTGGGCCCGGAAAAAACACTTCGGGTAATGGCGGTAGGCCGTCGATGCCGCCAAGGAAATAGGCATAGACGGAATATCCCAACAGAAAGGTGAGGAGGCCCAAGGCCAGGATCAGCACGCGTTTCGGCGTCCACACGGCAAGGACTCCATGGTGCAAGCCCGCAGGCGAGTCTTCGAGCCTGCGGGGTGTTCAAAGATCCCGCACGCACGAAGACTCGCGTGCGGGCTTGGGATTTATGCATGCCTCGCGGTCACGTCAGTCCAGCGGTTCTGGGCTTTCAAGATCAACTCAACCGCTTCACGGACGGCGCCGCGGCCGCCGGGCAGGTCAGTCACGTAATGGGCGGCGGCGCGGACTTCCTCGCAGGCATCGGCGACGGCGACCGCCAAACCGGATTGCTTCAGTACGGGCAAATCAGCCAGGTCGTCCCCGACATACGCGGCTTGCTCCGGCGGGATCTGATTTTCCATAAGCAGACGTTTCCAGCCCTCGAGCTTGTTCTCCGCGCCCTGGACGACCGCGCTGATGCCGAGCTCCTTCGCTCGCCGTATTACGATCTCCGATTTCCGTCCGCTTAAGATCGCCGCTTTCATTCCCAGGCCCGTCCAAATCTTTAATCCGGACCCATCGCGGACATGGAATGCTTTGATCTCCTCGCCCCGCTCGCTGTAAATAATGCTGCCGTCCGTCAACACGCCGTCAACGTCAATCACCAGCATTCGAATCCGCTCACACCGCTGTCGCATCGCATCACTCACCACTCACTCCTCACCACTCACTTCTTCCAATCACGCCACGCGCATGACCCGCTCCGCCTCCTCGCGCGGCATGAGGCCGATCAGGTCGGTGATGTCGAGCAAGCCGATCGGGCGGCCGGCCAGGTCGACGACCGGCAGCTCGCTGATTTTGCGCTCCTTGAAGATCTCCAGGGCATCGATCACACGGGCGCCGGCGGCGACGTGGAAAGGCTCCGGCGTCATCACCTCGGCGATCGCACGGTCGAGGGCGGCGTCGCGGCGCTGCTCGAACAGCCGGGCCAGGTCGCTGTCGGTGAACAGTCCACAGAGTTTTCCGTCATGGTCGGTCAGCATCACCGCGCCGGTTCGCCGGCCCAGACGGCGTGAGTGCGCGAAGACCTCGCGGACCGTCTCCTCAATGTGCGCCAATCGGAGGCTGTCCCCCTGGCGCATGATGGCGTCCACCTTGAGCAGCTTGCGGCCCAGGCTGCCGGCCGGATGAAAGCGAGCGAAATCCTCGTGGGTGAACTCGCGCATCTGGGAGAGCACGAAAGCGAGGGCATCGCCGACGGCGATCATCGCGGTGGTGCTGGTGCTCGGAGCCAGGCCGAGCGGGCAGACTTCCTCGAGCGGCCCGACAACCAGAGCGACATCGGCTTGATGGGCCAGTGTGCCTTGACCGTTGCTGGTGAGCGCGATCAGAGCAAGTGCCAGCTGCTTGAAGGACGGCAGCAGTCGGACGATCTCTTCGCTCTCGCCGGAATGCGACAACGCCAGCACCACGTCGTGCTGGTGCAACATGCCGAGGTCGCCGTGGACGGCCCGGGTCGCATCCAAGACATACGCGCGGGTGCCGGTGGAATTCAGAGTGCCGGCGATCTTCTGACCCACGTCCGCCGATTTGCCGGTGCCGGTGATGCAGACGCGCCCCGGACAACCGAAGATCAACTCGACTGCTTGGAGGAAGGACTCATCGAGCCGGTCGGCGACTTGCTGAAGTGCCGCCGCCTCGCCGCGAACGATGGCCCGAGCGTAAGCCAGTCGCTCACGATCGCGGTCGCGATTTCGAGGGTTGTGAACCTGAAGCGTCATGCGGCTCTCGCGGTGCAGTGCAGCGTTCCGAACCAAGCTCTATAACGGAAAGTGCGGCGGCAGGGTAGGTCAGGATTCCAATCCGGACACACGAATTCCGCAGGCCACGATTGGAATCCTGACCTCCATATCATCGGCAAAAGAAACGTGCAGAGTCCAGTGGTGGGGGAGCTAGGTGGATTTGGGAGGACGAGGAAAGATGGGAGAAGTGTTCTGCCCGCTTGCGGCTCCGCATCTTCTTGTGTGCGAAGCCGCAAGCGGCAGAGGTCTGCTATCGAGCCGTTAGCGTGAATGTTTCGTTCGCGGCCAGGTTGGTCGTGTTGCGGGCGCGCAAGCCCCAAGTGGGTGAGACAACCTCATAAGTCAGCGCGCCGGTGGGCAGATTGTCTACGGCCGCGGTCATGTTGGGGCCGACGCGATAGGTTTTCTGGTTGACGACGAACAGCAGCTCTTCCGGGTACAGATTGACGAGGACGACCCGGCCGATCTGCGGCGAGGCGAGTGCGACGCGTTTCTCGGTCGGCGCCAGTTTTCCAAGGGCCTGCTCGATAGCGGCTAGTTTCGTTCGGATATCCTCCATCGCCGTCTTGTCAGCGCCGGCTGGAAACTCGACCGGTATGCGTGCTTTCAAGAGATCAAATGCCGTTCGCAGCTCGGTCAGGCCCTTCGAGACGACATTCATTTTCGCTTCGACATCCCTGGCCACATCGAGGCGGTGATCGATCAGGTCTTTTTCCCTAAGTTTCTTCATCTGTGTCTTGATGTCGTCCATGTCACGGGCAATGCCTTCGAACGCCTTGGCCAGCCCTTTGTCCAGATTCTCCAGTTTTTCGAGAACCTTGTCCTTTTCTCCGCCGGCAAGAACCGCGGGCGGCGCGACGAACGGCGTTGCGGCCAGGAGCGAACAAACGGCGAGTGTCTTCCAGTTGCTCAACATGGGTGTCTCTCCAGAGTTTGAGGGCAGGTAAACCAAGGGAGTATCATCTCGAACCTCGACATTTCGAACTTCAACCGGTTGCACGTGATCCGGAAACGTCGGCGCCACAGCGGGCGGCTCAAGAAGTTGCGGCGGCGAAGGCAATTCCATCACCGGCGGCAATTCAACTTTCGGCAACTCAACCTTCCCTACGGGCGGCGTCACCACAGGCGGCAACGGCACCGGCGGCTCGACGACCGGCGGCTCCACGGAGGGTGGCTCGACAAGCGCCGGCAGCAGGGGCGGTTCCGGGGTCGTGATCTCGTTCTGAACCAGTTCGATCGGCTCGGGACTCGGAGGAGCAATGAGTTCCGGCTCCTCCGCGCTGGCAGCCTTGAATTTATGGGACGCGGCCAGTGACTGCAAGTTTTTTTCCGGTTGCGGAATCCGAGCCTGGTAGGCGCCCCAGCAGATCAAGCCCAACGAGAGACAGCCGAAGCTCCACAAGATCATGGCGATCCCCGGCGGAATCGCGCTCCGCTCGGTCGGCCGCTTGGGAGGGTGAAGACGAACCGGATGAAAGGGAGTTCCAGGAAGATCTGACAAGCTCATACGCGCGCCCTCCATTACCAATAAGAGCGGGCGTTATAGCGATGAGCGTGTAAGCGAGAAAGAGCAACTCGCGCAGCTTGAAGGCTGCGGCTACGAATTCATTTATTCACGACTGACACCCCGGTCCGGAAACGCATTTTTCGTCCATGCAACGAATCCCGCGTCGCGAAAGGGCCAACACGGGCGAATGCGGCCGCTAGTTCTCTTCATATTGGGCGATGCGGTTGACGGTTTCCTCGAATTCCTCACCCGGCTCGGCGCCGAAGCGGTATTCCATTAGAAACGCGTCCTCTCCCGAGTCTTCGTAGAACGCCCGCAATACGCGAACGGCGCGGAATTCCTGCCTGCGGAAGAAGAGCTGGGCTGGAAGATTGGTCTCGCGAACCTCGAGGGTGATACGCGTGCGGCGATGACTCGACAGCTTGCTGACCAATTTGGCGACCATTTGCGAGCCCACTCCGGAGCGCCTCCAGGCGGGATGCACCGCGAAATTGAGAATGTGCAGCTTGGCCTTGTGCAGCTCATAGATCATGAAGCCGACGACTTTCTCGCCGTTCTCGGCCACCATGCCGATGCAGTTTCGTTGGCGGAGGCAGCGGAGGAAATCTTCTTCGGTCCAAGCGAACTCGAAGCTCTTCTGTTCGGTCTGCAGGACTTCGGGCATGTCACGGCGAATCATCCAGCGGATGTGAACGCGTGCTTGTTCCTTCTCGGTTCTGCCCGTGCTCATGACGACCTCCCCTCGCCGCGGCGCGAAATGTCCCCTCCGTGGGGCGCAAGGGCTCCGCGTTTGCCTTGTTCCGATCCGATGTCGAGGGACGGATTGGAAATCCGTCCTACGAGCGAGGCAATTCAAGATGGGTCGAGTGGGGCGGTGCGGGACTTTCCCCCAATTCGCCGCCGGATATTAGCAATGCGGTCCGGTTGGCTCAAGACCAAGAAAAGAGGGGAGTCCGTTCCCCTGGTTCCAGCCTTCGTGGCTGCACAGCTTGGAGCTGCTCCGCTTGAGTAGTCGGTGGGAGTGAGTGCAAGATGGAGAGAGCATACCGACCTTCGGACCATTTAGCAAAAGATTTTTCCACAATGTTTACTTTTAACGCCTGTTGCTCAAATGCAATCGTTGCCGCTTCGGTTCGAGCGGCGTGATTCTTCTTTGTGTGCGATTGAAGGGCCCCTTATAGCAACTCTTCGAAACAGAGCAACGTGTCTTCTTCGCCGGCAAGACTCGTAGGACGAATTTGCAATCCGTCCGCTCGACGGGACGGTTTGCATAACCGTCCTACTTTTGAAACAGAGTCAATCCGGATACACGGTGGTCCTGGCCTCGCGGGTGATCGGTGTGCGATCCTGATTGCTGCTCACTTGGGCGAGAAATCGCATCTGCCCCGGCGCCTGCGCCAGGGCAGTCACGACGAAGACGGCTTCGCCTTGCGGTTCCAGACGCGGCACGGCACCGAAGATCACCTGCCGGCCTTCCAGTCGAAACGACGTCGGACCCTGACAGTTTCCGGCTGCAATCCCCTCCGGCAGCGACGCCTGCACCTCAATGCCCGTCGCCGCAACCGTTCCCTCATTGACCACGCGGATCTGAAACGCCGTCGGCCTGCCCACTTCCACCGCGGTGTTACGATCACGCACGGTGACGGCAAGATTGGCCGTTCCTTCGACGACGATCTTCGCCTTCGATTTGGCCTCTTGGCGGGCGTCGGTGCGAGCAGCGTCGGTGCGAACGATGACTTCGTTGTCGAATTCGCCCGGCGACTTGCCTTGCACTTTCAGGGTCAACGTCCGGGTCTGTCCCGCCGGCAAGGCGTCGATCAGCCAATGGGCCGTGCGCGTTTCCTGCGTAAACAATCCGCGATCGCTGGCGCCGGTGATTTCCAAGCCCTCGGGAAGAACATCGACCACCGCCACGTTCTTGAGCGGTCTCGAATTTGGATTACTGACCTCGATCTTGAGCTCGCTTTCGCGGCGCAGGAACATGCGGTTGGTCGCGGCCTGACGCACTTCCGGGGCAAGTGTGGAGGAGCCTCCAGACAATGTTCCGATCGCCTTTTGCATGGCGCCCGCGGCCTGGGCAGCTCCCGTCTGAACCGCGCCGGCGGGCAACACGTTGACTTCCGCGGCGGAAACTGCCTTCTCGCCGCCCGACGCGGATAGCTCCACCTGAACGACATGCCGGCCAGGCTGGCGGGTGATCGTCGTCAGCCTCTGCACTTTGTCGGCGCCGGCCGCCAACTCGCCGATGTCGCCTTCGATGGCGCTTCCTTTGGGATGGGTCAGGCCGGGCGGCAAAATGACGCGGAGGATGACGCCGCGCAGCGGTTGCGCGCCTTTGTTGGCGTAGCGAATCTCCACGACGGCCGGCTGACCGACGGGCACACCGCCGGCCGGCCCGTGCGCCGAAACCACCAGCGTTGCGGCCGAGAGACGATGGACGGTATGGCCCATGGTGCTGCCGGAAACCGTCAGCGTCGTGGCGCCGTTTAGAACCGCGGCGCCAGGCGCCTGCACCTCGACTCGAATTTTTTGATCCTCGCCCGCAATCAGCACGGGAATTAGCCAGGTCATGGATTTTTCGCTTTGCAAGGCCGGCTGCGGGTCGGCGCTCACAACGCGGAGGCTCGCGGACAGCTCGTCATCGATGCGGACATTGCGCGCCGGCACGTTGCCGTGATTGCGCACTACGATCACATAGGTCTGGTGTTCGCCGGCTTTCAACTGGCCTAGGCCGATCTTCTCCAGCGTCACCTGCGGTGTCTGCGTGGAAGCCAGCACCGGACCAGGAACCGTTGAGCCCGACTGCGCGAGCGGCGTCACTTGCGCGCCTGGGGTGTCGGGATTGCTCGCGTCGGGCGCGAGATTCAATCCTCCAGGTGCGCTTGGGCTTAGCTGGCCAGGTCGGCGCAGCGGATGGACGATCCGAAACGTCGCCGGGCCGTCGTCCTTGACCGGCGGCGTCTGGGCCTTTTGTTTGACGCGATCATTGGACGGCGAGACGACCACGGGCGGCGCCGCGGCCGGGCTGGGATCGATGCTTGGCGGACTAGGCTTCAGTTCGATCGGTGGAGGCGGCACAACCGGCGGCGAAACCGGGTTCGGTTCTTGTTTGGGCTCAAGGGGCTTTGGCAGGATTTCAGTCGCGACCATAGGTGGATCGATTGGCGGTGGTGGTTCCATTTTCGGGATCGGAAGCTTCACTTGGGGTTCGCCTTGGAAAGCCACTTGCTGAATCGGTGGAAATGCCGGATCAGGCATCGCGTCTGGGGGTGCATTCATGAGTGTCGGTGCTTTTGGCGTTGGTGCCGGGAGCGTTGGTGCAGGAAGCGTCGCCGCTGGAAGCGTGGGCAACGTCGAAGGCGCGGGTGTTGACGGGATATTGGTCGCCGACTGTGGTGCCGGAATCAAGTCCGCAGACGTAGGAGACGGCGTGGGTAAGGGCGGCGGCGGTTCTTGGGTTTTTTGCTTGGCGCGTGGATCAGTCGGGAAAATCGGCGGGCTGGGTGCTTCAGTTTTCTTGGAAGGGGCGATCGCCGGCTCCGGCCGCGGCGCGCTCTCTTCAAGGTCCGGCGGCACGATCGGCCTCGGCGGCCAGGGGCTGCGACTCTCTTGGCCGCGCACGCCGAAATAGGCCCCGCCAACCCCCGTTCCCACGAGGAGGATGACCACTAATAGCCGAGCTTTCCTCATGCCTCGTACTTCCCCCGGTACTTCTCCGCCGGATACTTCTGAGCGTTCTTCACCAGCTTGGCCGCCACTGCATCGCTCAGGTCGATATTCAGGCTGTTGCTTAGATTCAGCAGATGGCATGCGACGTCGGCCAATTCGTCCGCGATTTCGGCGCGTTGGGCTGGATCATCCACCAATGCGCGCGATGCCTCGCACTCCACCCAGAGGAAGTGCTCCATTAGTTCCGCCGTTTCCACCGCCAGGCCCATGACCAGGTTCTTCGGGCTGTGAAACCTGTGCCAGGAGCGTTCGTCGGCGAAGCGCCAAACGGCCTCCTTCAGCGCACCCACCGTGGTGACGGCATCCGTCGTGACGGCATCGGGCATGGGCGCACGGTTCTCTGGTAAGAGGGAGCGGGGACTATAACCCTCTTCTTGTATCTGTCAAGCAGAGCCTCCGACTTTACCGATCCTGCCGACAAAAACGCTGCGGTTCCCTCGCTCCCCAAGGTTTGATAACATTTCGGCAGGGGGCGGGTTCAAAAAGGGGTCTGGACCTCTAGAATCACAGGTCCTGATCCGGTCCCGAACCCTTTTTGAAACCGCCATGAGACTTTCGGCAGGAGAGACCGGCGATGGCAAAAGGGAAAAAGGGCGACGACGGGGAAGACGGCATCAAGATCATTTGCCGCAACAAGCGCGCCCTGCACGAATACCACGTTTTCGACTCGCTGGAATGCGGTCTGGTCCTCACCGGAACGGAAGTGAAAAGCCTACGCGAGGGCAGCTCCAGCCTGGAAGAGGCTTACGCCAAGATCGAAGGCGACGAAGTTTGGCTGCTGGGCAGCGACATCCCCGAGTACGCTATGGGAAATCGGCTAAATCACAAACCCAAGCGGCCGCGTAAGTTGCTGCTACATCGCCGCGAGATCGCCAAATTCGCCGGTAAGGCTTCCGAGCGCGGTTTCACGCTCATCCCGCTCAAGATGTACTTCAAAAAGGGTCGGGCCAAGGTGGAGCTGGCCATCGCCCGCGGCAAGAAGCTCTACGATAAGCGCCAAGACGAGAAAAAAACCGAGGCCCGCAAGGAGATCCACAAGGCGATGAAGGACCGCCGCCACGGGTAGTAGAAGGATCTCTGGCGAGCCGGGAGCGTCAGCGGCGTCAGCGACCGGAGTGAACCAGGTGTGCCCGGTACCCACACCGGTCGCTTACGCCGCTCACGCTCCCGGCTCGCCTTGTCCCGATTTAGCAACTTTTGTACCCTCCAGGCTCTACGAAACGCATTGAGCCCGACGCGCAAGCGAGGGGCCGACCGCGCAACCTTGTAGCTACGGATGGCTGCATGCAAGTCATTGCCTTGGTTTCCAGTCCGGAGCATGTTTGTGCGCGGTATCGACTAGCGGCGTTCATTCCGGCGTTACGCAAATCCGGCGTGGATCTGACGCTCGAGCCTTGGCCTCCGTGGTGGTCGCCGGGCTTCTTGTTTCGTCGCCGGTTGCGGCGCGCCGACGCCGTCATCGTGCAGCGCCGCCGGTTGCGGCCGGCGCCTCTGGCGCGGTTGCGGCGGGCGGCCCGGTTCTTGATCTATGACTTCGACGACGCGGTCTTCTCACGCCGATCGTTGCATCCGGACGGTCTGCGAAGCTGCAAGCGGCAGTCCGGCTTCGAGCGCATGGTATCGGCAGCAGACGCCGTGGTGGCGGGAAACGCCTTCCTGCGCGATCAGGCCTGTCTTCACGCCGGCGCCGACAGAGTGGTCGTGGTTCCCACCTGCATCGATCCGGACCGCTATCCGCAAGCGAAGCACCAACGCGCCAAGGCCGGCGTTCGACTGGTGTGGATAGGCTCTTCCAGCACCATGCGCGGTTTGGAGAAGATCAGCGAATTGCTCGACGAGATTGGAAATAACCATCCCGGCCTGAACTTGAAGATCATTTGTGACCGAAACCTGTCACTGAGATCCCTGCCCGTACACTTTTGTCGCTGGTCCGAGCAAAGCGAGGCGGCAGAGCTTGCCGACGCCGACATCGGCATCAGCTGGCTCCCTCCCGATGACTGGAGCCGAGGCAAGTGCGGGCTCAAAGTCCTGCAGTACATGGCGGCCGGCTTGCCCGTGGTGGCGAACGCGGTCGGCGTGCAACCGGATTTTGTCCGACACGGAGAAACTGGTTTCTTGGCCGAAAGTCCCGCGGAATGGGATCTGGCCATTAAGACGTTAGCCGCGGATCCCGAATTGCGCCAGCGCATGGGGGCGGCCGGCCGCCGCCGCGCGCTCCGGGATTTTCACGTGGAGAGAGGTGCGGCCGCATGGCTCGATTTGCTCAAGACGCTGCACCACCGTCCCGCAGCCGCCTCCGCCTGAAACAGCCTCCGGCGCCGACAGGTATCGGTCGGCAACCCGAGTTTGTTTCGCTCAAAGCGGGAGGCTTTCGCTGGACGGTCACGCCCGAGTTCCGTGATGTGTTGCTTGCGTTCGACGGCCTGCCGCTGGACGACTGGCTCCGTTCCGGCCACGCACGCATCATCAAGAAAGGCCCGCATCGGATCGTCTATCGCGTCGAGCTTCCTGAGCTCACGTTCTTCGTGAAAAAAAACCTGATCCCGGATTGGCCGACGTGGCTGCGGCAACTCGTGCGACCGAGCAAGGCCCGTTCCGAATTCAACCTTGCCCGCGCCGTGGCAAAGCGGGGCTTGCCGACATTCATGCCGCTCGCCTTAGGCCGGCAGGAACACCCGTTTGGCGCCGGGGAGAGCGTCCTGATTACGCGCAGCCTCGAGGAGACGCAGCCCTTGCAGCTCTTCCTGGCCAACGTTCTTTTCGCGATGCCGGAGCCACGGCGCTCGCAACTGCGCCGCCGCTTGGCCGCCGAACTGGGCCGGTTTGTGGCCCGCTTGCATGACGCGGGCATCATGCACGATGATTTCCACGCCGGCAACATTCTGGTGCGGCTCGAAGACGACGATCGGGTCTCGTTCTACTTAATCGATCTCGACGCGGTCACGCTACACGTGCCGCTCTCGTGGGTCCAGAGCCGGGCCAATCTCACGATCCTCAACCGTTGGTTTATCCTCCGCGCCAATCGCACCGACCGGCTGCGCTTTTGGCGGGCTTACGCCGGCGCCCGGCGCCACGGCAAGGGCTGCGACAAGCTTGGTTCCGAAGGCTTCGAACTCGCCGCCTTAGACCTGGAAAAGCGCACTTGGCAATCCAACCTCGATTTCTGGAAACGCCGCGACCGCCGCAGCCTGCGCGAGAATCGTTATTACTCCCGTCTTCGTTCTCGGACGATTCTTGGCTTCGCGGTCACCGATCTCGATCCGGAAGCGCTGGCCAGGTTATGCCGCGATCCCGACGAGCCATTCCGTCGCCCCGGCATCAAGCTGCTCAAGAACTCGCGCAGCGCCACCGTGACCGAGCTGGAAATGCTCGTCGACGGCCGGCCGTGCAAGGTGATTTACAAGCGCTTCCGCGTGACCACCTGGACCGATCCATTCGCCGCGCTCGGGAGGCCGACGCCGGCATTGCGCTCGTGGGCCCTGGGTCAAGGTTTCCGAGAGCGCGGCCTGCCGACGGCGCGGCCCTTGGCGATCCTGCACCGCCGCCGCCATGGGCTGCTTTACGAAGGTTATTTGCTGACGGAGAAGATCGAGAACGCGCAGGAGCTGCGCGACTTCGCGCGCGACCTGAAAGATATTCCGACGGATTGCCGTCGTCACGTGCTGCGCCGTCAGATCGTGCAAGTGGCAAGGGTTGTGCGCGAATTGCATCGCCGCTGCCTGGCACACCGCGATTTGAAAGCCGCCAACATTCTCGTGAGCCGCGACCTCGCTCGATTCGTCTGCCCCTTCAGTCCCGGTTGGGAAGCGCGCGGCGACAGCCTGCTGCACATCGCGCGTAGCTCGATTTGGCTGATCGACCTGGTCGGCGTCGAGCGCAAGCGCCGATTGTCCTTCGCGCGGCGCATTAAGAACCTGACCCGGCTGCACGCCAGCTTTCACGATCATCCCGCATTCACGCGGACCGATAAGCTGCGTTTCTTGCGCGAGTATCTGCACTGGGCCTTGCACGGACCGGGCGACTGGAAAAAATGGTGGCGGGCCATCGACCGGGCCACTCAGGAAAAGATCATCAAGAACAGGCGCAGCGGCCGAGTCCTCTGCTGATCAAACCTTCTCTTGCATCTTTCCCGTCTCCCGCGTATTGTCCCTGCCCTTCGCTCCCGGCGCGGAAGCTATGCGCCGAAAACTTGCCTTGAGGTCTCCTTGCGCATGATGGTACGGCATTTTTTTGGCTTGCTCGCACTGGCCGGATGCGTGGCCGGGTGCCAGGTGCTGCCGCTATCCCTCGGCGGGGGCGACAAGCCGGAAGTCGTCGCGGGAATGCCGAGCAAGCACTCGCACCGCGTTTCCCAGTTCATCTTCTTCGCCGACTTTGAGATCCAGAAAAACCTGCCCATTTTCCGCGAGCTGGGGAATTTGCGTGAGCAAGTCTACAAAGAGCTGCAACTGCCGCCTTCCTCCAACATGATCCAGGTGTTCCTGTTTGAGGACAAGGAACGCTACGAGCGCTTCATGCAGCTCAAGTATCCCGGATTGCCGCAGCGCCGCGCCTTCTTCGTCGCCCAACCGCGAAGACCCGGCGGCAGCGAAGAGCTATATGTCTACACCTACTGGGGCGACCGCATCCAACAGGACCTACGCCACGAGCTGACGCACGCCCTTTTGCACAGCGTCCTCAAGGACGTGCCGCTCTGGCTCGACGAAGGGCTGGCGGAGTATTTCGAGATGCCTCCCGGTTGGAACGGCATCAATTACAGCCATCTCGAACAGCTGCGCCAGAGCGGCGCCAAGATCGATCTCGACCGCCTCGAGCAACTCGGCGACGTCAAGGAGATGAACGCCCCGGAATATCGCGAATCGTGGGCCTGGGTCCATTTGATGTTGCGCGGCTCGCCGGCGGGACGGAAGGTCCTAACCGCTTATGTCCAAGAGTTGCGAACCAATCCCAAGCCGGCGTCCTTGCGGCCGCGCCTCGTCGCCGTTTCCGTGTCCGGCGATACCCTTCTTCACCATCTCGAACAGCTCTCGGTCGCACGGAAAACCACGAAGAATTAGCAAAGGGCTCACTTTGCAAGAGACCTTTTCCGGCCATCCCCCCCCGACGAATCTGTGCGCTTCATTCAGTAAGTCTTTGTCGCTTGGTAAGTTAAGGTGCGAGCCATTCCATTGAATTGCGTCGCCAGGGGTGTGTGGGGGGGTGGCGACACAACGAATTCTAATCGGCAGGCGGCAAACGGGCTTTGGAGTAAGATTAACGGAAAGGACCTCTGCACATGAACCTCTTGGTCACGGCCGGCAACACGCAGACCCTTATCGACAAGGTCCGCTGCATCACCAACATCTTCACTGGCAGGACCGGGGCGGCGCTCGCGCTGGAGGCCTACCGCCGCGGGCACACGGTCACGCTCTTGACCTCCCATCCCGAGGCCGTCGCCGACATGCTGGAGGCGCCGCCCATCTTCAGCGACGACCGTTGGTCCATGAAGTCGTACCGGACCTTCGACGATCTTCACAAGTTGATGGCCGAGTTGGTTCCCGGAAAGCTCGACGGTGTGATCCACAGCGCCGCCGTCAACGACTACGAATCGGCCGGCATCTTCGCACCCGCCGCGGGCACGAGTTTCGACCCGACGACGCGCGCTTGGAGCGGATCGCAGCCAAGGCTGGTCGACCGCGCCGCCGGAAAGGTCAAAAGCGATGAACCGGAACTGTGGCTGCGTCTCGTGCGCGCCCCGAAACTGATCGACATGATTCGCCGCGACTGGAAATACCGCGGCGTACTGGTGAAATTCAAGCTCGAAGTCGGCGTCTCCGAGGAAGAGCTTCTCAAGATTACCGAGTCGTCTCGCCTTCATTCGAGTGCCGATCTCATGGTCGCCAATACGTTGGAAGGTTCGGCGTCCTGGGCGCTGGTCGGCCCCGTGGCGGGACAATACCAGCGCGTGAATCGGCGGCAGCTCGCGGAGAACGTGCTGATCGCAGTCGAATCGCTGCACGAGGAAGGCCGGCGCAAGGAGGCGCGCCATGGCTAATGTGCTTCTAGGTGTGACCGGTTCGGTGGCGGCGATCCACACGCCGCTGCTTTTCGACGCACTGTCAAAAGCCGGACACGAGGTCAAGATCGTTGCAACCAAGCCGTCGCTGTACTTTTTCGATGTGACCGCCATCGCCTCCGACAGCGGGCGGCGAAACCGAAATGCCGTGGTTCTCGACGAAGATGAATGGCCCGGCGAAGGCTACCAGCGCGGCGACGCGGTCTTGCACATCGAGCTGCGGCGCTGGGCCGAGATTCTCGTGATCGCGCCGCTTGATGCCAACACGCTGGCTAAGTTTGCGTGCGGCCTGGCGGACAATTGTTTGACCTGTGTGTGGCGCGCATGGGACCACGCCCGGCCGGTCATGCTCGCGCCGGCGATGAACACGCTGATGTGGGAGCACCCCGTCACCGCGCGGCATTTCCGACAACTCGCGGCGGATTTTGGTCTGATTGCCGCCGACTCGAGTCTAGACCTGGATGCATCGCTCGCCTGGATCAACGAAGCCAAGATCGGCATTACGATCGTGCCGCCGATCAGCAAGCGGCTGGCGTGCGACGACGTCGGCGTCGGCGCCATGGCCGAGCGCGCTGAGATAACGAACGCGATTCACCATGCCCTCAACCTGCTCGCCCCTTAGCGCGACACTTCTTCCTCTCAGAGCCGCGCCCGTTAGGAAGCGGGTTGTTCTGGGACCCCGGGTTACCCGCTTCCTAACGGGCGCGGCTCTGATGGGGAATCGAGAGGAGTAAGAGCCATGCCAAAACGCATCCTTCTGGGGGCGCTGATCGGCGCCCTGTTCACCGCCGTCGACGGCGCCGTCGTCGGCCTGTTCGCCAAGTTGTTTTTTGCCGAAGACGATACTTGGCGCGTCGTCGGCCTGTGGACGTTTTGCTTCGCCGTGGTCGGCGCCATTCTGGGCGGCATGCTCGGAGGCTTCTGGAAATCACTCGCCCAGCGGTTGGTGCTTCGAACGCCGCCGGACCTTCCGGACACGGAGAAAATTAATGGGTAGTTTGTATTAGGCGCGGTCGTGATTCAGATCATGGGAGTCGCGTGGCGAGGCAAGCTCCTCTCGGCGCCTTTCCGCAATTCGTTTTATCTCACGCTCTCGGGCAAAAGGCAAAGTGGTGAAATGAATTTCCGCTCGTGAAACGGATGAAACGAATTGGTGAATTCTGCCGTAGAAGGAGGAGGAAGCGGTGCCGGTCCGTCAAGAACGGTCTGCGCCTCCTTTTTCTGGCCCCTCAAGAATATGAGAGTAGCCTGTTATCTCTGCCCTCCATTTGTCGCTCGCGTCTTTGACAAAGCGACCTTTAACGATGTATTTAAAATGTCCCGGCCTTCCGAGGGAGACTTGGAAGTTTCCCCCGAGATAGGACAAGTCGCTAAATCCGCCATCCCTCTTTAGCTTTTCCAATAAGGTGGGCGATGAGAACATTCTCTTTAGATCGGGATTAGGATAACTCTGGTCCGATGCGTTCTCGCAGAAGTTAATAAGGGCCTCCCTTGCTTCTTCGTAAGAGGGAACTTCTACTTCTTGAGTTTGTCGACCACACCCACAAATAACCAAGAATACAAGCGCCGAGCAAAAGCAAGAACAACAAGTCGTCGCCTTGTCGAATAACATTGAATTGCTCCTATTACTGCAACGGCACTAGTTATGTTGTCTACCCCGCAGGCTCGAAGACTCGCGCGCGGGCTTGTGGGGGAGTCATCCAAACCACGCGGGCATCTCGCCAACGGCCGGCAAGCGCACCACGGACAGGCTGCTGATCTGCGGATGGGCGCGCACCTCGTCGAGCGCTTCCTGCGGCGGTTGACTGTCCAGATTCAGAACGGCGATTGCCTCGCCTCCCGCAATCTGCCGGCCCACGGTCATCTGCGCGATGTTGACCTGGTGTTTGCCGAAGATGGTGCCGATGAAGCCGATCAACCCGGGCACGTCGCGGTGGGTGAAGATCAGCATGACGCCGTCCATGATGGCGTCGAGGTGGTACGGGCCAAGCTGCACGAGCCGCAAGTATTGATTGCCGAACAGGGTCGCCGCCGCCGTATAGGCCTTCTTTTCCGTGAACACCTGGGCGCGGATCAGCGTGCCGAAATCCCCCTTCTTGGTGTTGATCTCCTCGACGATCTCGATGCCGCGCTCGCGGGCCAGGAGTTCCGCGTTGACGATGTTGACGTTCTGATCGAGCCGATATTCCAAAAGGCCCGCCGCGAAAGCGGCCGTGATCAGCTTCGTGCTCCGCCGCGCGACCTCGCCCCGGTAACTGAGTTCCGCGCGGCGAATCGTTCCCTGGCACATCTGGGCATGCAACAGCCCAAGCCGGCGAGCCATGTCGACGTACAGGCGGAGTTCTTCGAGTTCCGTGCGGTCGACGGCGGCCATGTTGACGGCGAACTGCACCGTGCCGCGGATGAGAAAGTCGATCAAGAGTTGGGCCGCTTCGAGGGCGACCGATTCCTGCGCTTCGGTCGTGGACGCGCCAAGATGCGGCGTGACGACGACGTTGGGCATTTGCAGAAGCGGATGATCGAAGGGAGGCGGCTCATCCACGAAGACATCGAGAGCGGCCCCGGCTAGATGGCCCGACTTGAGCGCCTCGGCCAGCGCCCCTTCATGAATGATGCCGCCGCGCGCGCAGTTGAGCACGCGGGCGCCCTTCTTCATGAGGGCCAGTTCCTTAGCGCCGATCAATGCCGTAGTCTCGGCCGTCAGCGGCGTATGCACCGTGAGAAAATCTACACGCGGCAAGAGTGTTTGCAAATCGGCCGCTGCTTCGATGCCGAGCTGGGCGGCCCGGTCCGGCGCGAGAAACGGATCGTAGCCGATCACCTTCATGTCAAGTCCGGTTGCGCGGCGGGCGACTCCGCGGCCCACCCGCCCCAAGCCGACGATTCCCAGGGTCTTGCCGGCTAGCTGCGTCCCGACGAACTTGGTCCGTTCCCATTTTTTCGCGTGTAAGCTTTGGTCTGCCGCGGGAATGTGCCGGGCCAACGCCAAGAGCAGCGTGATCGTATGCTCGGCGGTGCTGACCGTGTTGCCGCCGGGCGTGTTCATGACGACGATGCCCTTGCGGGTGGCGGCAGCGACGTCGATATTGTCCACGCCGACGCCCGCGCGGACGATCGCACGGAGCTTGCCGGGATTCTCAAGAAGCTCACCGCTGACGCGTGTTCCACTGCGCACGATCATGCCGTCGGCGGCCCGCATCGCTTCGAGCAGATCCGAGCCTTTTAAACCTGGGCGGTTATCAATTTCGAGCCCGGCCTGTTGCAAGAGGTCAATCCCGCCGGCTTCGAGTTTGTCACTTATGAAAACACGCGGCATCTCAGTACCCATTGTCCAAGCCCGCGGGCGAGTCTTCGAGCGTGCGGGGTACTTTGGCACCCCGCAGGCTCGAAGACTCGCCTGCACTGCTATGGACCAATTTTTGCGCAGGCTGAGATGATTTTACGCCGAAGCGGCCAGTTTGGTTACGTCCGCCGTTCTTGCGACGGACAGCGCCGTGAGAATGCGGCGGCCGACGGCGGTGATTTGATAGCGATGCGTCTTCGGAATCTTCATGATCAGGCCGTGGAGGCACAACAGGCGCAACTTACGTGAGACCGCCGCC
>JACPZP010000130.1 GCA_016195405.1 Planctomycetota bacterium
CCTACGACACGCTGGGCCGCGTGACGCAGGTCCGGCATTATCCGGTGGCCGGAGGCGCGGAGGATACCTGCCAGCAGGTGAACTTCACCTATGACACGGCCTTCGACTTCAACTTCACCTACACCCAAGGCCGCCTCGCATCGCGCACCTATACAAATTGCGCCACCGACCTTTCGTTGACCAACAACCTGACGACGAACTTCACGGAGATGTTTTCCTACACGCAGGCCGGACAAGTCACCAAGAAGCGGCTGCGAACTTCGCGGGTGGTGAATCAGACTTCGCCACCCTACCAGTCGTCGACGGTGCAGGCGGACCTGGACGGCGTCTGGGCGTACGATAATGAAGGCAAGATGACGTCGGTGACGTATCCCTCGGGCGCGGCGTACAGCTACAGCTATGACGCGATGGGGCGGCCGATGGGGATGACGGACACGGTTGCGAACGCGTCGATGATCAATAGCGTGAGTTACGGACCGGCGGGAGAGCTTCTGTCGATCGCCGGGAGCTACAGTGAGGGCCGGGCCTACAACTCGCGGCTGCAACTCACGGCGCTGAATGGCGTGACCTTCAATTACCCGGCTGCAAACAACGGAAAGATCAGTTCGCAGACGGATTCAACGAGCGGTGAGACGGTGACGTACGCCTACGACGCGCTGAACCGGCTGATCACGGCGTCGAGTAACCAGAGCTGGAACCAGTCGTACACTTACGATGGGTTCGGGAACCTGACGCAGAAAGTGACGCAGGCGGGGACGTTCAACACGCCGGTGGATGCAACGACGAACCGGTCGCTGGCCTACGGGTATGACGCGAATGGGAGTCAATTGAACGGTGGCGGCTCTCAACTGGGCTACGACGTAGAGAATCGGATTCGGTGGGCGTCGGCGGGCATCGCGTATGGGTACGATCCGGATAACCGGCGGATCTACAAGTCGACGTGGACATGGGACTCGACCAACGGGGTTTGGACGAGTCCGGGTGAAGAGGTTCACTACTACGGGATCACGGGCCAGAAGCTGGAGTCGTACACGCTGGTGGTGAACGGGTTGGGTTGGAACGGGCCTGGGTCGCAGCCCGCGATCTTCACGACGATGACGGTGAGCAACGCCTATTTCGGAGG
>JACPZP010000008.1 GCA_016195405.1 Planctomycetota bacterium
GCGGCCTTTGGCATCGGCTTTACGTTCGGCCCGCTCATCGGCGCAGGCGCCTTGGCCTTTTTCAAGGGGCATCTGGAGGTCATCGGCTACACTGCCTCCGTTCTGTCCCTCGTGTCCTTGATTCTTGCCGTTCGCCTGCTGCCGGAAACCAGGAGCCCCGGTTCCGCTTCCTCGCTCCGGCGCGGTTGGCTTGACTTGACCGCTATCAGGCGTGCCTTATGGAACGGCGCGATCGGTCCGGTAATCCTGACGTTTTTTCTGGCGACCTTGGGTTTCGGCGCGTTTGAAACGACCCTAGCCCTGCTTCTCAAGGATTGTTTCGAGATGGAGTCAATAGACAGATTCTATGTCTTCGCCTTCGTCGGTTTTGTGTTGATGCTCACCCAAGGAGTGATTTATCGCCGTATGGCCCACCGCTGGGGCGAAGTCGCGTTCATCACGCTCGGGTTGGTGTTCATGGCGGCCGGCGTCGGTTCACTCGGCGCAGTCACCTATCTGGCCAGCACCGGCAACCCGCTTTACAGCTTGCTTTTTCCCGCGTTGACCGTCTCGGTGATGGGCTTCGCGTTCGTGACGCCGTCAGCCAACGCCCTGATTTCACGCCGCACCGATCCCGACCAACAAGGCGAAATCCTCGGCGTCAACCAATCAGCGTCCTCGATGGCTCGCATTCTCGGTCCGGTCTTCGGCGTCACCTTGTACACGAGCACGCGGACCCACCTGTTGCCTTACGCATTCGGCGCCGGCCTCTTGATTCTCATGCTCCCCTTGATCCCACGCATTCGCCGAGGATAATGCCGTGCTTGGAGTCTTGCACCCGGAAAAGATCGCGCTGATCAAACCGAGCGCATTGGGCGATGTCCTGAATAGCCTGCCCGTGCTAACCGGGCTGCGCCGCCTTTATCCCGCCGCTCACATCAGCTGGGTGGTCAACCGTGCCTACGAGCCGCTCTTGCGCGGACACCCCGACCTCGACGAAATTCTGCCGTTCGACCGGCACGAGGTTCGCAAGAACTGGTTTTCCGGCAGCGTCGGCTTCGTGAGATTCCTTCACCAAATGCGTATGCGGCGATTCGACTTGGTGATCGACCTTCAGGGGCTGTTTCGCACGGGGCTCATGACCTTCGCGACCGCCGCCAAGCATCGCATCGGACTCTCTTCGGCCCGCGAAGGCGCAAAAGTCTTTTACACCAAACTGGTGAACGACGGATGCCGCACGACCATGCACGCCGTGGACAGTTATTGGCGCGTGATCGAGGCGCTTGGAGGCGCGCTTGGCGGCGGCGGTGCGAAGACGTTTCGCCTAACCGTTGATCCGAATTGCCGCGCATGGGCCAGACGGATTTTGAGCGAACATCCGCGTCCGTGGCTGGCCGTCGCCGTCGGGGCACGCTGGGCGACCAAGCGCTGGGCCACCGAGCATTTCGCCAAGCTGATTCAACAATCGCAACAGGAGTTTGGCGGCACGGCGATATTCGTGGGCGCTGCCGAGGACGTCAATCTCTCACGAGAGACCGCCGCCCAAGTTTCCGGCTATTCGATCGATTTGACGGGCCGAACCGGATTGGCGGAATTGGCCGCGCTCTTGGCCGAGGCCGACGCGGTGGTCTCCAACGACTCCGGTCCACTGCACCTAGCCGTAGCCTTGGGCCGTCCCGTGGTGGCGCCCTATACTTGCACCGCGGTCCATCTTCATGGGCCTTATGGCCAAGAACGTCGCGCTGTGGCCACGTCGGTTTCTTGTGCCGCTAGCTATCGGCGAACGTGCGGCTCGATGGTGTGCATGGCGGACTTGACTCCCGACAAGCTCTGGCCCGTCCTTCGCGAGGTGCTGTCGTCATGTCAGAGCCAACGCCTGTCCGCTTGATTCTCGCCAGCGGCTCGCCGGCCCGCCGCGACCTGCTCGCCCGCGCCGGTTTCTCATTTGAAGTCGTGCCGGCTCACATTGACGAACCGCCCGGCGACGGGTTTTTGGATCCGCGAACCTATGTCCAAACCGTCGCCTGGCTGAAAGCCGCCGCCGTCGCTCCCAAGGTGAACGAGGGCCTGGTGCTGGCTGCCGATACCGTGGGCTGGCTCGACGGCAAAGTGATCGGCAAACCGGAGGATGAAGACGACGCCCGGCGCATCCTCACCACATTGGGCGGCCGCGAACACGAACTCTGGACGGGCATGGTCCTGTGGCGCCGGCCTGGCGATCTGCAGACGTGCTGGCAGGAAGTAAGCCGCGTCTTCTTTCGAAAGCTGTCGAGCGCCGAAATGGACGCCTACCTGGCGACGCGCATCTGGCAGGGCTGCTCGGGCGCTTATGCGATCCAAGAGAAGGACGATCCCTTCGTGAAGCTGATTTCGGGAAGCCTGAGCAACGTGATCGGCTTGCCGATGGAGTCGCTCACTGCCGTGCTATAAAAAAGGAGTCAGGCCCGATCCTGACTCCTTTGTTTCATGCATTGATGACACTCTGCGTCATTTGCAATCCCTTTTCCCCGGCCCATGTCAACCTGGGCAGCCTCGCGAGTGTCGGCGGTTCCGTTACAGCCGGCGATGCCACCTGGCGAGGAAACACCTTATCGAGAACCTTCTCGCCACGATAGTAACGAGCGCGCTCTTCTGATTGTTCGCTGAGTTCGGGTCAGGTTCGTCCGAGGCAATCACCTTGGCCGTGTTCTGGACCGTGCCGAGGACAGTTCCGTTAGCCCTGGCAGTAATCCTCAAGGTGACGTTGTGTTTTGCCAGGACGGTGCCCACGGACCACATCCCGGTCACGCGGTCATAAGTCCCCTGGCTTGGCTTGGCCGAAATGAAGGTGAAACCTGCCGGCAACATGTCGAGCAAAATCACATTGGTCGCATTGGCCGGACCGAGATTTCGCAAAACGATCCCGAAGCTAATCGTTTGGCCGACGAAAACCTTGTGGACGACGCTAACTTTGGTCACAGCCAAGTCCGCCTGGCCCTGAGTTGGCACATCATCGTTCAGGATGGTACCGGTCCCCGTAGCAGTGCTGATGTTCGCGTTCTGGACATTACTCAGATTAACCGTAAACGTCTCGTTGTTTTCGACGATGGCATCGCCATTCACCTGGACCGTAATGGTCTTGCTGGTCTGGCCTGGATTGAATGTCAGCGTGCCAGTGGCCGGTTGGTAATCGTTGTTTGCAACGGTGGCGGTGCCATCAGCGGTTGCGTACTGCACGGTTGCCGGCAGTTCGGTCGCTCCACTCAGAGTGACGGTGAAGGTAAAGGCGGTGGTGCCGCTGTTGCCCTCATTTTGCGAGACGTTGTTGATGGCCAGCGTGGGCGGCGCATCGTCGTTCAGGATGGTGCCGGCGCCTGTGCTGGTGTTGATGGTCGCATTCTGGGGATTAGTCAGGGTGACGGTGAACGACTCGTTGCTCTCGAAGATGGCATCGCCATTCACCAAGACTGTGATGGTTTTGCTGGTGTCGCCGGGATTGAAATTCAGCGTGCCGCTGCTTGATTGGAAGTCGTTATCGGCCGTGGTAGCCGTGCCATTGGTCGTGACGAACTGCACGGTTGCCGGCAACTCGGTCGCCCCGCTCAGTGTGACGGTGAAGGTGAATGCGGTCGTGCCGCTATTGCCCTCATTTTGCGAGACGTTATTGATCGCCAACGTGGGCGCCGCATCGTCGTTCGATATGGTGCCGGTCCCTGTGCCGGTGTTGATGGTCGCGTTCTGGGGATTGCTCAGATTAACGGTAAACGTCTCATCGCTCTCGAAGATCGTGTCGCCGTTCACCAACACCGTAATGGTCTTGCTGGTATCGCCGGGATTGAAAGTCAGCGTGCCGCTGAGCGGCTGGTAATCGTTGTCCGCCGCAGTAGCGCTGCCGTCAGCGGTGCTGAATTGCACGGAGACTGTCTGGGCTGAAGCTGCCGACAGAGTGACCGTGAAGACGGCGCTCGCGGTGCCGCTGTTGCCCTCGGTCACGGCCACGCTGTTGATGGCGAGAGCAGGTGTCGTTGACACCGCATCATCGTTCAGGATGGCGCCGTTTCCCGTAGCGGTGCTGGCGGTGGCATTTTGGGGATTGCTCAGGTTAACGGTGAAGGTCTCATCGGTCTCAACATTCGTGTCGCCATTCACCTGGACGGTGATGGTCTTACTGGTATCGCCGGGATTGAAAGTGAGCGTTCCGCTGTTGGACTGGTAGTCGTTGTCCGCCGTCGTGGCGGTGCCGTCGCCGGCAGCGAACTGCACGGTTGCCGGCAGCTCCGTCGCTCCGCTCAGAGTGACGGTGAACGTGAAGGCGGTGGTGCCGCTGTTGCCCTCATTTTGCGAGATATTGTTGATGGCCAGCGTGGGCGGCGCATCGTCGTTCAAGATCGTCCCGGTTCCTGTGCCGCTGTTAATGGTCGCATCTTGGGGATTGTTTAGGTTGACGGTGAAGGTCTCGTTGTTCTCGAAGATGGCATCGCCATTCACCAACACCGTGATGGATTTGCTAGTCTGGCCGGGATTGAAAGTGAGCGTACCACTGTTCGATTGGAAGTCGTTGCCGGCCGTGGTGGCCGTGCCATCGGCGGTGGCGAACTGTACCGTTGCCGGCAACTCAGTCGCTCCGCTCAGAGTGACGGTGAATGTGAAGGCTGTGGTACTACTATTGCCTTCATTTTGTGAAACATTGTCGATGGCCAACGTGGGCGGCGCATCGTCGTTCAAGAGCGTCCCGGTGCCTGTGCCGCTGCTAAGGGTCGCGTTCTGAGGATTGCTCAAGTTGACGCTGAAGGTCTCATTGTTCTCGAAGATGGCATCACCATTCACTAGCACCGTGATGGTCTTGCTAGTGTCGCCGGGATTGAAGGTCAGCGTACCGCTGGCCGGCTGGTAATCGTTGTCCGCCGAGGTGGCAGTGCCATTGGCCGTGGCGAAGTCCACGGTGACCGTCTGAGCTGACGCTGTAGAAAGCGTGACGGTAAAGACAGCACTCGCGGTGCCGCTATTGCCCTCGGTTACGGTCACGCTATTGATGGACAGCGTGGGGGTCGGCGGTGCGGCATCCTCGTTCAAGATCGTGCCCGTGCCAGTCGCAGCGCTAATCGTCGCATTTTGAGCGTTGCTCAAGTTGACCGTGAAGCTTTCGTCGTTCTCGAAGGCCGTGTCGCCGTTGACGAGAACGGTGACGGTTTTACTGGCGTCGCCGGGATTGAATGTCAGCGTACCATTTGTCGGCTGGTAATCGTTGCCCGCTGTTGTGGCGGAGCCGTCTGCCGTAGCGAACTGCACGGTAGCCGGCAGCTCGGTCGCCCCGCTCAGAGTGACCGTAAAGCTAAACGTGGTAGTGCCGCTATTGCCTTCATTTTGCGAGACATTATTGATCGCCAACGTGGGCGGCGCATCATCGTTCTGAATCGTGCCGGTGCCAGTGCCGGTGCCAGTGCCGGTGCTGATCGTTGCATTCTGGGGATTGCTCAGGTTGACGGTGAAGGTTTCGTTGCTCTCAAAGATGACATCGCCATTCACCAACACCGTGATGGTTTTGCTGGTCTGGCCGGGATTGAAGGTCAGCGTACCACTGTTCGATTGGAAGTCGTTGTCGGCCGTGGTAGCCGTGCCACTGGCCGTCGCGAACTGCACGGTGGCCGGCAGCTCGGTCGCTCCGGTCAGTGTGACGGTGAAGGTAAAGGCGGTGGTGCCGCTATTGCCTTCATTTTGCGAGACGTTGTTGATGGCCAGCGTGGGCGGCGCATCATCATTCTGGATCGTGCCGGTGCCTATGCCGGTGTTGATGGTCGCGTTCTGGGGATTGCTCAGGTTGACGGTGAAGGTCTCGTTATTCTCGAAAATGACATCGCCATTCACCAACACCGTGATGGTTTTGCTGGTCTGGCCGGGATTGAACGTCAGCGTGCCACTGTTCGATTGGAAGTCGTTATCGGCCGTGGTAGCCGTGCCATCGGCCGTGGCAAAGTCCACGGAGACTGTCTGGGCGGCAGCTGCGGACAGAGTCACTGTGAATACGGCGTTGACGGTGCCGCTATTGCCCTCGGTCACGGACGCGTTGCTGATGGACAGCGAGGGATTCGGCGGGGCAGTATCGTCGTTCAGGATCGTGCCCGTGCCAGTCGCAGTGCTAATGGTCGCATTTTGAGCGCTGCTCAAGTTGACAGCGAAGGTCTCGTCATTCTCGAAGGCCGTATCCCCGTTGACGAGAACCGTGATGGTTTTGCTGCTGTCGCCAGGATTGAACGTGAGCGTTCCGCTGTTTGACTGGTAGTCGTTGTCCGCTGTCGTGGCGGCGCCGTCCGCGGTGGCGAACTGCACGGTTGCCGGCAGCTCGGTCGCTCCGCTGAGGGTGACGGTAAAGGTGAAGGCGGTCGTGCCGCTGTTGCCTTCGCTCTGGGACACATTGTTGATGGCCAGCGTCGGCGGCGCGTCGTCATTCAGAATCGTGCCGGCGCCGGTGCCGGTGTTGATCGTCGCGTTTTGGGGATTGCTCAGGTTGACGATGAAGGTCTCGTTGTTCTCGAAGATGGCATCCCCATTAACCAGGACCGTGATCGTCTTGCTGGTCTGGCCGGGATTGAAAGTCAACGTGCCGCTGTTCGGCTGGTAATCGTTGTCCGCTGTCGTTGCTGTGCCATTGACGGTGGCGAAGTCCACGGTCACCGTCTGGCCGGGGTTTGCCGACAGGCTGACCGTAAAGACAGCGCTCGCCGTACCGCTGTTGCCCTCGGTCACGGCCACGTTGTTGATGGCCAGCGTGGGCAGCGTATCATCGTTCAGGATGGTACCGGTGCCTGCGCCGTCGTTGATGGTCGCATTCTGGGCATTGCTCAAGTTGACGGTGAACGCTTCATTGCTCTCGATAAACGTGTCGCCGTTTACCTGGACGGTAATGGTCTGGCTGGTCTGGCCGGGATTGAAAGTCAGCGTGCCGCTGGTCGGCAGGTAATCGTTGTTCGCCGTCGTGGCCGTGCCGTCCGCGGAGGCGAAGTCCACGGTGACGGTATCGGTTGAAGCTCTCGAAAGGCTGACCGTAAAGACGGCGCTAACCGTGCCGCTGTTGCCCTCCGTCACGCTCACGTTGTTGATCGACAGGCTCGGTGGGCCGAAGGCCTCGGAGAACTCGGAAGTGTTGCCGGCCGGATCGGTGGCAGTGACGGTGACGGCCTGCAAAGCGCCGATGGTGACGGGAAACATGGCCGTGAAGCTGACGTCGCCATTGACGTCGGTGAGTCCGGTCGTGAGGGCGCCGAGGAAAATTTGGCCTTCGCCATGTCCGGACGCATCGGCCGCATCGTTGGCGAAGAACTCCAGATTGAACGCCATGTTGGGCGTACTGTTGAGCGTGCCGGTGATGGTGGTGCCGCCGACCCTGCTGACCGAAGTGATGACCGGGAAGTTCTGCAAGTTGTTGGGGCCCGGATCGCCGTCACCGGGGTCGTTCGCCGTGACTGCGAAAGCGTTTTGTGTCCCGCCCACCAGATCGATCCCCAGGGAGCCGTTGGCGAAAATCGAGTTGCCCAGGATGGCCGTGTTGACTGCAGAACTGACATCAACTCCCCTGCCGCTGTTGCCGGCAATGACGTTGTTCAGGATCTGGCTGTTCGTGCTGACTTGGACAAACACTCCCTCGCCGTTTCCCATGGAATTGAGATTCCCGTTGATGTCGGTGCCGATGAAGTTGCCCTGGATGAGAGTGTCATGGACTTGGGCGCCCGCGCTTGTGAGATGGATGCCGCTTAAGCCGCAAGCCGAGATGACATTGCGTGCGTCCGCCGGCGGGCCGCCGATGGTATTGAATACGGCGCCAGAACCGTCGACTCGGATCCCGTCCAGACCGATGCCCAAGGCCTGCGTTCCTGTTGCGTCGGTGCCGATGAGATTGCCCTTGATGCCATTGTTCGAACCGGCGATCTGGATGCCGAATTGGCCGCCAATGACATTTCCGGGGCCCGTGCCGGGTGTGCTCGTCAGCCCGCCAACTTGAGTGCCCGACGAAGTGCTTTCGAGGTCGATGCCAGTGCCGCTGGTGGCCAACTTTACGGCGCCGGTGACATCGATGCCGATGAAATTGCCTTCGATAGCGCTCCCGGTGCCGGTGTTAACTTGTATGGAGTTGCCGGGGCTGACAATGATGTTCCGGGCGCTGGCAGATGTGCCGCCGACCAATACACCGCCGCTTGTCTGGATGATGATTCCCGTGCTGTTCGTGAGGGCGATGCCGCCGCTCGCGTCCACGCCGATGAAGTTGCCTGCTACGAGTTCATTCGAGCCGCTCTGGAAATAGATGCCGATGTTGTTTCCCGAGATGATATTTCTGGCGTCCGGTGTCGTGCCCCCCACCACGCCGTTCGAAGTGTCGACGTTGAACGCGAAGAATATTCCTTGGCTCATGCCGTGCGCCGTAGTTCCCGTGGGGTCAACTCCAATGAAGCATCCTTCAATATGCACATCACTCGCCACGACCAAGATTCCGATACCGAAGCCCTGGTCGATGACCACGCCGCGAATCTTGCTGCCGTCGGCCAGGTCGCCAAGTATGAGGCCGTTGCCGCCGTTTACAATGGAGCCGTTGATTTCGA
This sequence comes from Planctomycetota bacterium, assembly GCA_016195405.1. Classification (GTDB taxonomy): domain Bacteria; phylum Planctomycetota; class Planctomycetia; order Gemmatales; family Gemmataceae; genus JACPZP01. The sequence goes on from JACPZP010000008.1 coordinate 8,550, forward strand.
TCTGGAGCACCGCATTGTCGCTGGGGTCGGGGTCCGTCATGGCGTGCGTGTTTGGGCTTGCGCCCGGCTGTGAATAGCCGTCAATGAACAAGGGGTCGTTGATGCTCGGCAGAGGAGAGCTTGGACTTATCGTATGCACGCCGGCGCCGGCGATGTTGAACTGGATCGTGTCCGTGCCGTAAGTGCCGACGGCGACGACGTCGGAGTTCACATTGGCGTTATTGTTGGCGGAGGTGATCGCCTCGCGCAGCGTCACCAGGCCGTCGACGGCGATGGTGTCTCCCGTGCCGGTGACGGAGATTACGGCCGGCACGCAGCGATCTTCAAGCCGCTCCAGTCGCAGGGACACGCGTGGTCTTCTCAGGTAGGGCCTGGCCCGGCGTGGACCAAACCAGCGGCGCAGGACTCGGTAAATCATGGTGATCTCCTCGGCGAACCCCAGACAACGCTCCCCCAACCCTTCACCTGCGCAGATGGGTCCGTTGAGGACAGCGGAAAAAAGATTTTCTTAGAAGTAATCCGAGCCGGAAGCGTAAGCGACGGGGTGCTTGTCCGACGGGGTGCTTGGCCGAGACGCCGGTGTCGCGGAGGGTGTGTGGCGCCAGGTGGTCTTACGGACGATCCTCGAAGTGGCCCAACATCGCCAATGGAAGATCTGGGCTGTTCATGTCGACCCAGGCTACGTTACAACCACTGTCATTTCTTGTTAATCGTTGCTTCTATTCTCTCGAGCAATTTGCGAAAACCTGGACGAGACCGGAGGATCGCGAAATCCCGGTCGATCTGGAGTGAGGCGAGTTCGTGTCTGTCGAATTCACGGGCTTCGTAACCGCGCTCCAAGAGTTCCAGGGAACGAGCCGCGAATTCCTCGGCCAGGCGGACCTTATCCGCGGACTCGAGCTTCGCGTCTGCCGCCGCCGCGGACGCGGCGGCGGCATAGACGTGCGCCCGCGTGAACTCACGGAAATACAGCTTTTCAAGCGCATTCGCCGGGGCGAGTCGTTCGGCCTCTGCCACGGCTTCCCGGTAGCTTCCCAGCTGGGCGAGTGTCGCCGCCCGGGCCAGGCGTGTTCCGGGAAGGGCCTCGGTCTTGGCGTATTCCAGGGACCGATCCCACTCCGCCAATGCCTCCCCATAACGGAGCAGGCTGGTCAGCGCCCTGGCTCGGCCGGCATACGCCTTCCCGAGCAGGGTTCGAGCCTCCGACTGCTGAGGTTCGGCGTTGAGGACGGCATTCAAGGTTTCAACAGCGCGCGTGTACCAGTCAATTGACTCCTGATGACGCCCTTGATCACGAGCACGAACCCCCAGGTTATTGAGCGTGGTCGCCAACTCGATGGCGAAATCGCTGATCTCACGATTGCGCTCCAGGAGCCGCTCCTGAATGGCGAGGGCTTCGCGGAACGAGCGATCTGCGTCCGACCAGCGGCGCGCCCGCCGGTACAAGAGTCCCAGGTCGCTGTGCGTTGTCGCCACCGCTCTCTGATAGGACACCACGTCTGGGTGCTTTTGGGCGAGCTGTAGCCGCAGTGACAGAGCCTTGCCGTAGTTCTCGGCCGCCTTGTCGTCGCGCTGGGCGATGTAATGGAGAAGAGCCAGATTATTGTAGACCCGCGCCAATTCGCTGCGATACTCCTGCACCTTTGGGTGGTCGCGCATAAGCTGTTCGCGAATCGCCAGTGCCTTGACATATACATCTTCCATTTGCTCGAAAGTTCCGCCGCCGGAATTCAGCAGGAAGCTTCCCAACGCGTTGTGAGCCGTGGCCAAACTGTCTTGGTAGTCGACGCTTTCGGGATGGTCCCGAACCAGCTCTTCCAGGGTCCCGATGGCCTTGGTTAATAAGTCCTTTGCTTCGACCGGTTTGCCGTTCGTCGAATAAGAGCGCGAAAACTCGGAATAAAGCTGGGCGAGAGCCTTGCGATATTCGCCGCTGGTCGCAAAATCACGGATAAGTCGCTCACGAATGGTCTGGGCACGGCGGTAACAATCTTCTGCTTGATCGGGCCGGCGGGTAGTCCGGTAAAGCGTTCCCAGGCTCTGAAGCGTACCTGCAAGGTCGTTTTGATAGTCGGGCTGGTTGTGGTGGTCGCCGGCCAATTCCTCTCGGACTCTAAGCGCCTTTAAGAACTCGGTCTCCGCCCGATCCGATTGGCCGGTAAGTCGCTGCAATTCTCCCTGAGATTGGTAGCATTGAGCCAACTCAACCCGGAATGGGGTATTGTCCGGCTCGGAGCCGGCTAGCTTTTCGAAAAGAACGGATGCCTGCTCATAGGCAGCTCGTGCTTCGCTTTTGGAGCCAATTCGCTCCGTGATGTACCCCAGGCGATAATATGCCCGCGCCAGGTCCGCCTGGGTGCCGGCATCATCGGCACGCTGGTTCAGGAAATCCTGATAGTACTTGAGAGCGGTCTGGAACAACACGTGACGAGCGGCCTCCATTCCCGGCTCTTGAAGCACCGGATTCTGAGTGACGACGGTGAAGCATTCATCGACCGCGTCACGAGCCTTCTGGAAGTTTGCCTCGGCTTGTTGCCTTTGCCTTTCCGTCAAGCGCCATTGCCAGAGGACCGCTCCCAGCCCGATGAGGAGAGCCGCGAACAATGCGGCCGTCAGGCCTGCCAATGCAGGGTTGCGGCGGCCCCAACGCCAGGCCAGCTCCAGCCGGCTCGTCCTGCGTGCCTCTATGGGCCGGTCATCCAGAAAACGCTGCAAATCCTTCGACATTTCCGAGGCCGTGGCATAACGGCGCTCGGGTTCCTTGGCGATCGCCTTCTGAATGATGGTGTTCAAATCCGAGGGTATGCGGCGATCCAGTCTTCGCGGCAGCGGTGGCTCGGCCGCAGTTACTTGCTGCACCAACAGCCCTTGAGTCTTCTCGTCGTAAGCGGGTCGAAGCGTGAGAAGCTCGTAGAGTGTCAAGCCAAGACTAAAAAGATCGCTTCGGGCATCGGATAGGCCAGCCAGTCGCTCGGGAGCGACGTAGCGCAAGGTGCCGACCAGGTCTCCGGTATGCGTGAGATCCTCGGTGCTATCCGCCTTCGCCAAGCCAAAGTCGGTGACCCAGACTATGCCGGCGGAATCGAGGAGAAGATTCGAGGGTTTGATATCCCTGTGCAAGATTCCTTGACTGTGCGCGTACGCCAGCGCCTCTGCAACCTGAACGCCGATCCGGGCGACGCGCCGGCAGTACTGGGAAAAGGATTGATCGGAAAGCGCGGCGATCACCTCTTGGTTAGCGGTCCCCGCAGCAGAGTTTTTCAGCTCCTTGACGACGCGATCGAGTCCGTGTCCGGTAATGAACTGCATTGCGTAAAAGTGAATCCCCTCGTATTCTCCCACGCCGAAGACCGGGACGATGTTCGTATGGTGCAAGCGTGCCGCCGCCTGCGCTTCCCGTTGAAAACGCTTGAGGTAAAGCGGATCCATCAGTCGGTGGAACGGGAGCACTTTGAGAGCCACGCGCCGGCCGAGCGATTTCTGCTCCGCTTCGTAGACCACCCCCATGCCACCCCGGCCGATCTCGCGCAGGATGTGATACTCGCCAAGATATTCCGGAAGGGCGACTGTGCATGCACGACCGCGCTCCGATTCCTTGGTGAAGGAACTCAGCTTGCCCATCAAACCAAGACTGGGCAACATTTGCCTGAGGACATCCGCGATTTGGGGATAGCGCAGGGCGTATTCCTCGATCTCGACCCTTTCGCCGCGGTTGACACGGTCGGTGTACTCGTCGGCAACTTGTCCGACGAGTGATTCGAGGTCGTCGTTTTCCGTGTTCGCCGAATCGTTCATATTGGTATCGACGTGTCGTAGGTCAGGCTTTCCAGCCTGACCGTCAGACTAGAAAGTCTGACCTACTGCGGAATCGCTCAGACCGCCTTCGAAGAGCAGCTGGCGCAATTTGAGGATGGCGCGCCCATAGCGCTTGCTGGTCGCGGCCGGCTCGAGGTCGAGCACTTGGGCGGTTTCCAGGTTGGTCAATCCTTCCAGATTGCGCATGAGCACAATTTCAGCATCGACTTCCGGAAGTTGGGCTATTGCGTGCCGCAAGCGCCGGGCCAATTCTTGCTCAACCGCCTGATTGCCGGGGTTGGGTTCGCGACTCAGGATCTTTAGAGCCAGCATCGCCGACGAATTGTCGGGCAATGCGATCTGCTTTTCCACGGAACGGCACTCGGCCTCCACATGCTGACGCCGCAGCCGCAAGAGATTCTCGTAGGCGGTCTTCCGCAGCCAAATATGAAACGGCATCGGCTCCCGGCCCAGATAGTCCTCGATCCGCTGGGCCGCTTCGAGCTGGGCCTCTTGCACCACGTCGGAGGGATCAATGCGTGCGCGCAACTTCTGATCCATCCGCAATTGGACCACGTCGAGTAAATAACTACGGTGGCGGGCCAATAGCACATCCAGCGCACCGCGATCGCCATCGCGCACTTGCTGGAGCAAACCACGGACCTCAGCTTCATCAATCGCGGCCGGGGTCATACCGCTGTCCTTTCTCTACCTGCGCGCATGATTCAATTATTGACAGCTAAGTGCGAAAATGAAAAGAAAATAGACAAAAAGGTGCTAGGACAGCGCATGATGCCCGGCGCGCCGACCTACGGGCAGAGCCGCCGAAGCCGCGACCTATCGAATTGCTTCACCAAGCCGGCGGATTGTTTCACTCACCTGCCGGATTGTTTCAGCGACAGGCCGAATTGTATCTGTCCCCGCGTCACGCTGAAACCATTTCCGTAACTTCCATGTCGATAACGGTTTAAGCGCTAGAAATTGAGTCAACGCAGTCTGAAGCAATCTTTTTGGCATCACCGATCGAGTCGCGTAAGCAGCCGGTCGAGGGCGGCTTGCCATTTTTCGGGTGTGTCGTAAGTGCCGGCGGCGATTTCCTTGCGGACGCGGTTCACGAGTTCCCTGCGGATGCCCTTGTCGTCTTGGGGCGCCAGATCCGATTCTGGAGCGATGGCAAGCTCAGCCGGCGCCGTTGCCCGCCACCAGGCTTCTGAGCCACGGATGGGGCCCTCCAGCGGGTTCGGACTGTGTTCGTGCATTCAAGTTGCTCCGCGAAGCTCAGACGCATCTCCACCGCGCCGGGCCTCAGATCATCTTAGGACAATGGGTCGCGTGATATCAACCCATGAAACAGACCATGAAACAGACCATGAAACAGGAAGTGAGCTGTCGAGCACTCAAGATAGGTGTCTTCAACTGCCCTTGCCAAAACTGGCGTTGCCACGTCGCGGGCCGGCTTCGTGCAAGCCGGCTCGCAACTACATTTCCTATCGACGGGGCTTGGGGTAAATTTGAGCGAATCGAACGGCTGGGACGCCGCGGCAACGCGGCCCCAAGGCGCAGGAATGCATCACGCTTCAAATGCCAGGTGACCGGAAGAAGCGGAAGAGACGGGTTCTAATACCCTTGTTGGGAAAGATGCGCCCAACGATCGGTTTGCTGACCGGGAAGATCCCTTGAGCGGCGGCCTGCAATTCATCTACGGCATAAAAGGCCTGGGGAGCATGCGTCTCAATCAAATCCACCACGTCCGAAAGTTGACGCCGCTTGACGACGGTTATGACGATTTGCACCGGTCCCGCGGCGCCTTGGCCCGCAACGCAGGTCACGCCGAAGTCGGCGGCGCGGAGCCGGTCGATGAGACGGCTTGGGTCATTGGGCGTGATCACGCGCACCGTCGCCATGCCGAGCGCAAGTTTGTTTTCGATCAGAATGCCGAGAAAGTTGCCCAACGTGAAGCCGAAAGCGAAAGCCAGGAAGCAAGCGGCGTTGTCAAGGTTTTGCATGACCTGGCCAATCGCGAACAGCCAAGTCAAGATTTCAAAGAATCCGAGAAGCGGCGCAAGATATTTACGCCCACGGGCGACAAAGATGATGCGCAAGGTGCCGAGCGTCACCACGCACATCTCGGCGAGAAAAATGGACACTGCCAGCAAGGAAATCATGGGAGCGGGTGATAGCAGGAAGCCGGCGTGGTGTCAACACGCTCTCTTTTGCCGGATTACCCCTTCTTAACCCGCGCGCTGCCGAACATCCTTTTCGTGAACACGAAACCGTCGAACACCTGTGGCCAATCGGCCTCGAGGTCGGCGTTGCCGAGCGGCCGGGCGACCAGGCGCTTGTTCAGCCAGGCGCCGTCGTCCGCCAAATGGCGCAGATCGACAAACGCGTTTTCGTGGCCGGCTTTCACCATCAGATCTTCGAAGGAGCCGTCGCGAACACGAGCGAGTTTTCCGGGCTTCGGCATGAAGGGGGTCTGAAATTCGCCCTCGGCCGCTACAAACGCAATGCTGTACGTCTCCTTGCCCAGGACCTTTGACGCCTCGTCACCCATGGTAACCGTCCCCTGGTAGACGGGAGTGAGTTTCTTTTCGCGCGCGCCGATGCGGTCGACATTAGTAGAGTTGCGCATGGTGTGAAACGACGCTGCCCAGACCAAGATCTTACGCTCTGGGTATGCCGTCTTTGCGAGCCAGATGAGATTCTGAGCCATCTGGGCGTCGCGAAGATTGCCGGCGCGCTTGTTTTCTTTGCCTTTGAAGGCAGCCATCGACTCGCCGTTGGCCGCGGCGCTGTCCAGAAACTGCTTCCAGAAGGCCAACTCCGCCGCCGGCACGCCTGCCTTGTGCTTTTCGAGAGCCTCGCGGCATTGCTTGAAGTTCGCGGCAGCGACGATGTCGAGACTTTCGGCTTTGGCCAACTTGCCGACACTTGCGATCACGGTTTTGTGAATCGCTTTTTGGGCATCGTCGGCCGGCAGCTTGCCGAGAAAAGCCGCAAGCTCGTCAACCAAGAATTTGCTCGAAGCCTTGGCCGTAAACTGACTGTCGAAACCGGCGAGTTCGAGTGGCTTCTCGCCGCCGGCCTGTTTTCCCAAATAAGCGATGAGCGGCTGGAATTGCTCGCTCTCGGTCCAAATGCCGAAGACACCGTGCCGAACCGCATCGCCCGGGTCCATCTTCCCTTCCTTGAGAAGCTCCCAAGCCTTGCGGCAATCATAAAGTCCGCTCTCAAAGGCAATGACGTCGAAGCCGAGCTTTTGGTGCAGGTATTTAATGAGCCGAATCTTGGCATGGATGGTGGCGCCGTCGCCGTGCGTTTGTTCCCCAAGCCAGACCAGGCGTGCGTCGCCGATCGCTTTGCCGATGGGCGCCAAGTCGGCGAAGTCATCGTCATTTGGGTCGATGGTGCGCCAGGGCGCCGCGTTTTTCTTCAAAGAAGCGATCCGCGCCTCCCGATCGCCGGATGTGGGCTTTTCGTCTCCGGCGTAGACAAAACCATGAACCAACGCGAATAAGTAAGCGACGGCGCTTAGGCATTTCATGGATCATTCCTCGTGCTGTGTGGGATTTCTGATTCCTAGACGCATCTGGAAACGCGGTTCTTCATGTTGCATTTGCGCAAATCCCGGTTACGCTAGGGAATTGCAATCGTGTTCCTATCCGCGCTTTATGGCGGCTTAGAGCATGCCCCTCCCAATTCGTGCTGAGTTGCAACATACCCTGTCCGCCCTGGAAGGCTCCTCGTCTCCCGAACGCGTAAGCCGCATCGTCGACGCCAGCTTGCGCGAGGCGGTGGAACGTTCGGCCAGCGACGTTCACTTCGAGCCCACCAACACCGCACTCGAAATCCGCTTCCGGCTCGACGGCGTACTGCAGCCGGCGGCCACGCTCACTAAGGAATTGGCGGCCAACGTCATTGGCCGGCTCAAGGTCCTCGCGGAACTGCTGACGTACCGCGTCGACGTCCCGCAGGAGGGCCGGCTGGTTGAGGCGGCTAAGCGTTACGGCGCCGACATGCGCGTGAGCACTTTTCCCACGATTCACGGCGAGAAGGCGGCCGTTCGCCTATTCGAGGGGGCCGAGCGCGTGTTCGATCTGGAGAACCTGGGCTTGCCTGCCGCCCTGATGACGGACCTGCAAGGCGCCATGCGCGAACGAAGCGGGGCCCTTTTGCTTACCGGGCCCAGCGGCAGCGGTAAGACTACGACCATCTACGCTTGTTTGCGGCATTTGGTTGCGCAGGACGGCGGCAGGCACATCGTCACCATCGAGGACCCCGTCGAGCAAGTCCTCGAAGGAATCAGCCAATCCCAGGCCAGACCGGGAAGTGAGTTCGACTTTGCCCGCGGGCTGCGCAGCCTCCTCCGGCAGGACCCGGAAGTGATCATGATCGGCGAGATTCGCGATCCGGAGACCGCGGGAATCGCCACGGAGGCCGCTCTTACCGGGCATCTCGTGTTTAGCACTTTGCACGCCGGCTCCGCGTGTGGCGTGATCGGCCGGCTTCTCGACATGGGCATCGAGGCATATCTGCTGACAAGCGCGCTTCGCGGAATTCTGAATCAACGCCTGGTCCGGCGTCTCTGCGAAAGCTGCAATGCCAAGGGTTGCGATCGCTGCGCCGGCACAGGGTTTCATGGACGACTACTGCTTGCTGAGTTCGCGGTCTTGAATGATCGCCTGCGGGAAGCGATTCTGCGTAAGTCGGACACAAAGACGCTCGAATCGATTATGCACAATATGGGCGTGCCCGGCGGCGGGCGAGCGACGATCTGGAGCGAAGCGGCGGCCGCGGTTGAACGTGGATTGACGACCAATTCAGAGATCGAACGAGTGATGGGGATCAAGGAGAGCGAGTGATGGAGCCCGAACGCGACGACTTAGTCCGAAGCGGGCCGCCGCTTCTCGGTCCTTCCCCTCTGGGTCCTTCGCCCAATGGTCCGTGGGCGGCGGCCCTGTCGGCCGACGATCTCATCCTCCTCAACGAGGAAATCGCCGGCATGGCGCGGGCGGGATTGCCGCTCGACCAAGGCCTAGCGGTGCTGGCCGGGGAGATGGGGCGAAGCCGGTTGCAAACCGTGACGGCCCATCTAGCCGACGATCTGCGCCAAGGTCGATCGCTGTCCGAAGCGCTCGATCGCCAGGCGGGCAAAGTGCCTCCTTTTTACGGCGCCTTGGTCGCCGCCGGCGTACGCTCGGGACGGATCGGCGACGTCTTGTCCACCATGACCGTTTATGCGCGCGCCATCGCGGACCTGCGTGCTACGGTGTCGAGCGCTCTTGTGTACCCAACGCTTGTGCTCTGTTTCGCGCTGGCCCTGTTCGGCCTGGTGTTCTACTTCTTGCTCCCGCATTTCGAAAAGATCTTTACGGATTTTCACATGAAGCTCTCTGCCTTCACCGAGTGGATCTTTGCTCTCAGCCATCGGCCCATTTACTTCGTGGTCGTTCCCGCAGTGCTTCTCGGCATGGTTCTTTTGAGTTGGGTTTTCTTGCGATTCTCCAAAAAGGGCCGAGTCGCCTGGGCACGCTGGGTTTACATGCTCCCCATTGCGGGCGGCATGGTGCGTTCGGCGCGGCTGGCGGCTTTCACCGACCTTTTGGGCATTTTGGTCGATCACAAGGTTCCCTTGCCGGAAGCTTTGCGCCTGGCGGGCGAGGCATCGAGCGACCCCGTCATGGCGGCGGCGGCGCCTAAAATCGTCGAGGCGCTTTCTCAGGGCAAGCCTCTTGGTGAGGCCTTGCGACTCCGGCGCGGCGTTCCGGCCCTGCTTGCCTGGATGGCGGGCCTCGGCGAAAAGCGCGGCCAACTGGGCGCCGCCCTGCACCAAGTCTCCGCCATGTACCGCCGGCAAGTGGAGTTGCGTTCGGCTTATCTCCGAACCGTGCTGCCGCCGATCTTGGTGATCTTGACGGCGGGGATCATCCTTGTGTTGTTCGTGGTGACGATGCTTCTGCCCATGAGCAGTCTCATGGAAGGATTGACTGGCGCGAAGAAATGATAAAAGTCGGCAAAATCCTGGGCGTCTCGGTATTGTTCATCATTCTGATTGGGCTATGCGCGGCCTTTCTGCGTCCGCTCGAGCTGTACGTGCTGGTGGTCGTGCTCGCATTTTATGGCTGGGTTTTCTATGCATTTCTGCACTATCGCTACTTCCGCCAGGAAGAGGTGCTGCAACTCCTGCGGGGAGTCGGCGAGGGAAATGCGCCCTTGGCGCCTGCCCTACGCGCTTACGTTTATGACCGCCCCCCGGAGCCCTGGCGCGAGTTCTGGGTCGGCGTTTTGCAGTTCTTCATTTTCCCGGGCTACTACTGGGTCTGGCACCGCCGGCATCGATTCGACACCAAGGTGGAACGCGTGGCGCGCTGTTTGGAGGCCGGCTACCCGCTCCACGTCGCGCTGAAGTCAAGCCCAGGGGTCGCGTCGCGCGAGACGCTGCTGGCGGCCGCCGTCGCGGATTCTACCGGTAAGCTTGTGCCCAGCCTGGAAAGCGCGCCGCGCTGGCGAATGGCGACCCTTTGGCTGGAGGCGGCGCCACGGCTCATCTATCCCTTTCTCGTGTTGTTGGCCGTTTTGTTCGTGGCGGTGTTGTTGGCGATTTTTATCTTTCCGAAATACGAGAGGATATTCCTCGACTTGCAAGCAGGGCTGCCTGATGTGACCCGATGGTTTCTTTCCGTAGTGCGTTTTGGCGCTAAACACTTCGCTTTGGTGAGCGCGGGTTTCCTGGCGCTGATTGTCTCTGGAGCCACCGTCTTTTTCAGTTCCACTCTATGCTGGAATTTGCCTTTCGTACGTCGGTATTACCGCCGTTACGCTCAGGGCAGAATCCTAACCATGCTGTCGCTGCTTTTGGAAGCGGGCAAGACGTGTCCGGCGGCGCTACGCATTTTGGCGGATTCGGGCTACTTCGGAACGGCGGTGCGCAAGCGAATCATCGGTGCCCGCCAGTGCATCGAAGAGGGCGCGGCGCTGGCGGAAAGCCTCCATCAAACTGGACTGCTGCCTGCGCCGATGAAGCACCTGATTCAGGCCGCCGAGCGCGCCCATAATCTGCCTTGGGCGCTGGGCGAGTTGGGCCAGGCCCTTGGCATGCAATTGCGACGCGGTTTCCAACGGATTGCCCAGGTTTTTTTCCCCGCCGGGATTTGCCTTGCGGGGGCGATGGTCGCTTTTGTGGTTTTCGCGACGTTTTTTCCATTGCTGACTCTTATGGCCAAGCTCAACCAATGATCATCGGCACATCCAAGAAACGTGGTTTCACCATGCTGGAACTCCTGGCCGGCTTGGCGCTCCTCGCCGTCGCTATGGTCCTGGTGATTCAGATTGCGCAGTGGAGCATGTTGGAGCGCGGGCGAGCATTAGTGCGACAGGCCGCCCTGGAGACCGCCGCCAACATCCTTGAATCCGCCCGCGCCATGTCCTGGGAGGATATCACGGAGGAGTGGGCCGCGCAACCCAGACGCGCGGCGCCTGACAGCTCCTTGCCTCCTGAAGCCAAGCTGCTTGTGCACGTGGATGCATTCAAGAATGCGCCCGCGACCAAGCGCGTCGTGGTTCAGGTCGCCTTTCCCACGCAACCGGGCCCACCCTACTCCGTTGTCGAGCTGACCGGCCTTTTCAGCGCCCGCACCGCGACTGCCAAGGAGGCGACGCCATGAATATGCGCAAGGGATTTACGCTGATCGAGATGTCGGCAATCCTCACCGTTATTGGCGTTTTGATGGTTTTTGGCGTGACCATGATTATGGGAACCATGAGAACTCACACGGCCGACGCCGAGCTCTTTGACCGGGTCTACTTACAGAGCGCCTTGGCGGAGCTTTTCCGAGACGATGTGGCCAGCGCCGAGGCAGCCCCTGCTCAAGCCGGCGACTTTGCCGCTGACGGGCAATGCCTCATCCTACGCCATCCCGAGAGCGGGTTGATTGTTTACCGCGTCGCCGCCGACAGACTCGTCCGTTTGGAAAAAGGAGCCGGCAAGGAACTGGAACAGACGTACCGGCTCGACAAGGACCAAGCATCCGTGGAATTTCAGCGGTCCGGCAAAGACAATCGCCTCATCACGCTTCGACTCACGGAACATCACGACGACGACCGGGTGCGGCGCGTGATCGAATTCTCCGCTGCCTTGGGAGGGAACCTGAAATGACCTCGCCGCGCAGTCACGAAAGACCGGGTGTAGCGTTGGTATGGGCCGTCATCGTGCTAGCTGTTCTGGCCGGCTTGCTCGGCGCCATCGCCGTTCAGATTACGTCCGGCCGGCGAACCCAACACCTCCGCGAGCGGCAAGTACAAGCGACTTGGCTGGCTCGTTCCGGCGTCGAGGTCGCGGTGCAGAAATGGCTGGCCGATCCAAATGGCTTCAAGGACCATGTGCTGGCTATCGTGCCGCACTCTGAGGTGAGAATTGCGGTCGCCAAGGACAAGGATGAGATTACGATCACGAGCGAGGCCCGCTACCCGACGGATGAGTCGATGCCAGCAGTGCGACAGGAGCGGAGGAGTTTTCGCGCGGTTGGCGAAGGAAATCAAATCCGCTTAGAGCCGATACCAACCCGCGAATGACCGTTCTCCGGCGGGCGGCTAGGGTTGCCAAACCATGGTCACGTCCGGATAACAGTTGAGTTGTTTCGTTGAGTTGTCTCTTGCCCGTGGCCGTACAATAAAACAGGCGAGGACAGAGATTTTCTTGCAGAATCGATCAACCAGGTCCAAAGAAGGATCGTTTGTCATGTTTGACGCTCAAGGCTCTTCGTTTGATCCCAAAGTCCAGCGCTATCGTGACTACGCCCGCCAGCGCCAGATGACTCTTGGCGATCTACTCCTGGAAAATCGCATCGTTTTCCTGGGCAGCTCGCCCGAAACGGGCGGCCAGGCGGCCATCACGGACTATCTGGCGAACATCACCATCCAGAAGCTTCTCTTCTTGCAGTACGAGAATCGCAGCCAGGAAATCCACTTCTACATCAACTGCCCGGGCGGCTCGGTGACGGCCACGCTCGCCATCTACGACACGATGCAGTTCATGGATTGCCCGATCGCCACCTACTGCATGGGCATCGCCGCCTCGGGCGCTGCGGTCATTCTCGCCGCAGGCACCAAAGGAAGACGTTACGCCTTGCCCAATTCGAAAGTCATGATCCATCAGCCCTGGGGCCAGGTGGGCGGCCAGGTGTCGGACATTGAAATCCAGGCCACGGAGATTGAAAAGGAACGCACGCGCTTGAACGAAATCATAGCGCATCACACTGGACAGCCGGCCTCGATCATCGAAAAGGAGACGGATCGTGACCGGTACTTCTCGGCCATTGAGGCCAAGGAATTCGGTTTGGTGGACGAGGTAATTGAGAAAATCCCCGAAGAAAAGAAGAAATAGCTCTGACTGCCACCTAAAATCCCTAATTGTCTATCATCCCGGCTGCCGATGGTTGAACGGAGGGGCCGGGCCTTCGCGGAGTGAACAGATATGCCCCTTGTGCCATACGTGGTGGAACGCAGCGGCCGGGAAGAACGGGTCTTTGACATCTATAGTCGGTTGCTCAAGGACCGCATCATCTTCTTGCAAGGAGTCATCGACGACAACAGCGCGAACCTGATCGTGGCCCAAATGCTGTTCTTGCAATTCGACGACCCCCGCGCCGACATTCATCTGTACATCAACTCCCCCGGCGGCTCGGTGACGTCGGGGCTGAGCATTTACGACACGATGCAGTTCGTGACCTGCGACGTGGCCACTTATTGCATCGGCCAGGCGGCGAGCATGGGGGCGGTGCTGTTGACCGCGGGCGCTAAAGCAAAGCGCTTCGCGCTGCCGCATTCGCGCATCATGATCCATCAGCCGCTGGCCGGCATGGAAGGAACCAGCACCGAGATCATGATTCGGTTGAAGGAATTTCAACGCCTCAAGAAGATGCTCAACGAGATCATGCTCAAGCACACCGGCCAATCGCTGGAGAAGATCGAGAAGGACACCGATCGCGATAACTTCATGTCGTCCAGCGAGGCCCAGGAGTACGGCATCGTCGACAACGTCCTCCACCGCCTGCCGACGCCGCCGCCCAAGCCGGTGTAGGTCGTCTTTCAAGGATGAGGAATATGCGGGCAGGATGCCGACGCGTCTTGATTGGCCTCGTCCTGCTTGCGCTCGCCGGCTGCCGGAACAAGGATTTGGTTGAGAACGAGTTGCGCGCCAAGGATTCGCATTTTCGTGAAGCCGTCGAGGAATTGGGTAAAGCGGAGTCCCGTAACGGCGCCTTGATGCGCGAAATTGAAGCTCTGCGCAAAGGCGCTCCTATCACGCCCGAACAAGCCGCTCAGACATTTGGTTTAAAACGCATCGTTCTCGGACGCGGCACAGGCGGCTACGACAACGACGGTCTGCCCGGCGATGAAGCTCTTCAAGTGGTCATCGAGCCGCGCGACCAGGACGATCACACCATCAAGACGCCGGGAACGTTGCAAATCCTTGTGCTCGAAATCGCCAACCAGGGAATCAAGACGCCGCTCGATTCCTGGACGATCGACTCGACTAAGCTGCAGAAAAGCTGGAAGCAGGGCCTGCTAAGCACCGGCTACAACTTGATTCTTCCGTGGACGAACTTCCCGCGAACTGAAAGCCTGCGCGTCATTGCGCGCTTGGTGCTGACCGATGGGCGCGTGTTCGAAGCGGACAAAGACATCAAAGTGCGGCTTGTACCCGGAGCGCCGCGGCGCATGGACGGAATGCCGGAGTGCCCACCGGAGGGCGTCGATCCGTTCCAGTTGCCCTCGGGTAAAGCGAATGACGCGGAGAAGGGAAAGGTGACGTCGGCATCGTTCCGCCCAGCAGTCGCGCAACCGAATACGAAATGGGAATCGGCGCCCTTGGACGATGCATTCCGCTTGGGCCGTCCGACGTCGATGGACGCACCAGCGCCGCCTCCGGAACTGAAATGACGTTTAGCTGCAAGCCAGCGGCGAGCGCGGGCCGCGTCCCACGTTAACGACGCGTTTGGCCCGGGCTCGCCGCAGGCTCGCCGCTAAACGTCGTGGTTCCTCACCACAGCGTGTAGCCGCCGTCGATGGTCAGAACCGCGCCGGTCATGTAGTTTGAGGCGTCGCTCGCCAGGTAGACGGCGAGAGGCCCGAGTTCCTCTGGGTTGCCAAGACGGCCCATCGGGATGAGCGACTCCACTTCCTTCTGAAACTCCGGGCGCTCGCCGAACCAACGCCGGTTGGCGTCGGTCATGAAGCCGCCCGGGGCAATGGCGTTGACCGTGACGCCGCGTGGCGCCCAGTCGGCGGCGAGGGCCCGCGTCAATCCTACCAAGGCGGCCTTTGCGCTTTCATAGTGCCGGCCGCCGATGTTGCGGGTCGCGATCTGGCCGCAGATCGACGCGATGTTGATGACTCGTCCCCAGCCGCGTTCGAGCATGCCAGGGGCCAGGCGCTGAGTGCAGACGACGGCGCTCGTGAGGTTGAGGTCGAAAAGTCTTTGCCAATCCGTAAGTGGTTGCTCAAGGAAGGACACCTTGTCGCGCCGGCCGCCGACGTTGTTGATGAGGATGTCGATCGGGCCGTGTTTTTTGAGCACCACGTCGCACATGCGTTCGGCGCGTTGTGGATTGCCGACGTCGGCCTGAACGCCGGCGACCCGATGCCCGAGCGCTGTCAATTCCTGGCCCGTTTGATCGAGTGCGCCCAGGTCACGGCCGGCAAGGACGAGATCCGCCCCCGCTTCCGCAAGCGCTTGCGCCATGGCCCGGCCAAGACCCCGCGTGGCCCCTGTGATCAAGGCGCGGCGGCCATCAAGTCGAAATCGGTCGAAGATGGACATGAAAGCCCTCAAAGTAGGTGCCGCGAGCCGAGCGGCACATGGACGACCAGCGGCTCAAAGGTCCGGCTCGGCTCGCCGGACCTACTTGCGATTTCCTGAAATTGGTTCTTCGGAGTAGAATACGGCAGATCAAGTCGAGTTTGCAGCAATAATCCCTTCGAGGGAGGGCCGGTCCATGTGGTTGTTCGATGATCGCGACGTTCCCGCTATACACACCGAATTGCCCGGTCCACGCGGGCAGGCCCTCCTGGAGCGTGACGAGTCGTTCATGTCGCCATCGTACACGCGCATTTATCCACTAGTGTGTGCGCGCGGCAGCGGCGCGGTCATTGAAGACGTCGACGGGAACCTTTTCCTCGATTTCACTGCGGGTATCGCCGTCTGCTCCACAGGCCACTGCCACCCCGAGGTCGTCGCCGCCATTAACGATCAGGCCGGGAAGCTGCTGCACATGTCCGGCACCGATTTCTACTACGAGCCGCAGATCGACCTCGCCCAGCGTCTTGCGGAGTCGGCGCCGGGCAAGAGCCGCAAACGCGTCTTCTTCACCAACAGTGGCGCCGAGGCACTCGAGGCGGCGCTGAAGTTAGCGCGGTGGCACACTGGGAGGTCGCGCGCGATCGCGTTTTTCGGTGCATTCCACGGGCGAACCTACGGCGCCATGTCGCTGTCGGGGTCGAAGGTCGTTCATCGCCGGGGATTTTCGCCGCTAGTGCCGGACATCCATCATGTGCCATTTCCGCGCGGTTGCCAGGGGTGTGCGCAGGCAGGTGAGGAATGTACCTGCGTGCGGCAGATCGAAGAGACGGTTTTCAAGCGCATCGCCCCGCCCGACGAGGTGGCCGCTATCTTCATCGAGCCGATCCAGGGGGAAGGCGGCTACTACGTGCCGCCGGCCGGCTTCTTGCCCGGCCTACGCGAATTGTGCGATCGTCATGGCATACTGCTCGTGGCCGACGAGGTGCAGACGGGATTTGGCCGCACCGGCAAGCTTTTCGCCGTCGAGCATTGGAACGTCGAGCCGGACATTCTCTGTTTGGCGAAGGGGATCGCTAGCGGACTACCCCTAGGCGCCATCGTGGCCCGCGACGAAGTCATGGATTGGCCCAGCGGCAGCCACGCCAGCACTTTTGGCGGCAACCCGGTGAGCTGTCGGGCCGCCCTGGCCACGCTCAAGCTGCTCGAAGGCGGCTACACGGCAAACGCCGCCCAGCGCGGCGAAGAGCTTCGCAAGGGCCTGGTCGAGATGCGCGGCGAGTTCCCCGCCGTCGGCGACGTGCGCGGCCTGGGGCTGATGACCGCCATGGACGTCGTCCGTCATGACAAGCCGCAGGCATTCGATCCCAAGCTCCGCGAAGAACTGATACAGGCCGCCTTCCAAGAGGGGCTGTTGCTTCTTGGGTGCGGCGAAAGCGCCATCCGGTTCTGCCCGCCCTTATGCATAACATCCGCCCAAGTGCAAACAGCTTTGGAAATCCTCGCAAAAGTTTTTCTGGATCAAAAATCCGCGCATAACGAATTTGCGAGCTATACTTCTTGAAGCGAATGCGACGCCCGGACCGTCGCCGCTTCCCACCGGAGAGAATCCCACCGAGAGAATCCCACCGGAGTACCTGCCACCGGAGACAGAGACGATGAACACCCACACAGCCTCGCGCAACGGGGCCCGCGTATCCCCCTCCCTTTCCACTTCTCATTCGCAGCCCGACACCAGCCCTGACTTCGACATCGACGAACGACTCCGCGAGGAGATGAAACGCTTGGCCGCCGCCAATCGGGAGTTGTTGCAACATTCCCGCCAAGAAGCGTCGACCGCGGTTCTGGACGCGCCAGAGGATGCGCCAGAAGACGTGGCCGAGGAAGTCGATGAATTGGCCGTCCTGCGGGGCGAAAATGCCGACCTCCGCGCCCGCCTGGAAGAGGTCGAGGGGGTGCTCGCCAACTCCGGCAATGAGGAAGAAGCCTGGCAGGAACGGCAAAAGGAATACGAGAGCTTGCTGGAAGAAAAGTCGGAGGTGATTCGTAGCCTACACATGAAAGCTCAGGAGCTTGAGGAACAGGCCGCTCCGCGCGAAGCGCCCAAGCCCGCCAGCGCCGAAGAAATCGCCGACTATGAATCCATGAAAAAAGAGCTCCAAGAGCAGCGGAGGCAATTGGAAGACGACGAGCAGTCCCTGATGACGCAAATGCGGCAAATGGAAATGGCGATGTCCAAAGACCGGGCAGAGCTAGCACGGCAGCGCAACGAAATAGAACGCCTGCACGCCGAGTTGAACCGAGAAATTGAGTTGGCCTCGCGTGACCCAAGCCTTCGTGAAAAGCTTCTCAGCTTGCAGCGACGGCAACTCGCGGTGTCCAAGTCGGGCAAGTCGCCCGCGGCAAATCGCAATCAGTCGGAGCCGCCCAAGCCCAAGCCTGCTGAAGCCCCTGCCTCCGCCGCGAAACAAAGCAGCGGTTTGATCCGCCGGCTTTTTGGATAGGACCCGAGATTCTCTCCCGTTTACGTTTCGCGCTCGCGAAATCCGGCTAAAGCGCGCCCTCAGATCCAATAGCCGCGCGCAGGTCGGCTAGCTCTCGACGAGTCCGGCGAACGTATCGAAGCGCCAGAACCGACGCAATCAACAGAATCGCGTGCGCGGACACGCCTTCCAATGCACGCTCTCGCTTTTGGTCGTGAAATGTGACAAAATCCTGAGTTGCCTCGCGCGGTAGCACGTGCGATGGCTTGCCGGTGGTCTTTTCAAATGTATCTGCGTTGCGCCAGACTTGGAATTTGCCCTCTTCCACTGAGACGAACACTCTGCTGTCAGGCTGGCCGAAAGAGTCTATGGCATCCCTAAACAGCAGACAGATCCCCGCAAAGATAAACACGATGAGAATTGTCTGAACGCTCTCGAGCGGGTCGCGCCTACGCGCCGGCTCTTTCGGCGGCTCCGGCGGCGGGAGAAGCTTCTGAAGCCGCTTGACGCGCTCGTCAACGGCCGCGAAGCGCTCCTCCAGTGAGGGCTGTTCATCGGGCATCACCGCACCGTAAATTGCAGCGTCGCCTCACTTCGCTAGCACGCTCCTATGCAGCACCAAATTCCCTTGCCCGATATCGCACGTATCGAAGACCAGACTTTGCCCTTCCGTGCGCAGCACCAGGGTCGCCGGTGACACTTGTTGCTGGAAGCACTGACCGGTTTCGGTGGCGGCTAGGAAGGATTGAAGTGACTTGGTTGACGGCGATTCGAAGGTGCGGCCGTCGGTGCGCTCGGCCAGGGCGGCCACGGCGCTGGATTTCAACAGCTTGGGCCACAATTCCTGGAACAGGGAGGACGAAGCGTAGACATCGGCGCTTTGAATTCTCCCGTTCACCGCCACCGCGAAGCCAATAGCGTCGTTCTTGCCGTCCGGCGTCTGGAAAAGCTTGTCGAGATAGGTTTCGATTGCCTGTTGCACGCGTTGATTCTCCAGCGTGAGCTGCAGGCTGGTGCTCGACTGGGCGGATTTCACGGAGCCGCCGGCGTTGCGCGACAGATTGGATTGAAGCAGCGCGACTCCGTTCCACACGTCGCCTTGCGATTGCCGCGACGCGGCGACTTTCAGTTTTTGGCCGGGCAACTGCTCCGTCGAGGAGCCGAACGATGTGCTGATCTCGTTGCCGCGAGGCCTCGAACGGCCTTGCTCAACGCACAGAGCCTGGATCGGTTGCCTTTGGGCCAAGGGCGGTACGAGCATGTCGTAGGGCAACACGCGGTCCTGCGTGCCGCCCTTGATGATGTCGCCTGCCTGGATGAATAGCGGCGTGGCGCCGAGATTGTCGATGGTGAGCTGGCCAGTCCCCGTTTCATGCACGACCGCCAAATTGCGCGTCAAGCCTTGTTCCAAGGTCAGGACGCGTTGGACTTTCATCGTGTCCGCACCGTGAATCAGGTAGACGGAGAGGTTGGCGTGCGTGAACGGGCCACTGACCGTATACTCCTTGGCGGCGACTTGCGGGCCGCGCAGCGTCACGGCTTCTTGCTGCGTGCAAGCCTTCTCGACCGGCATCTGCTGAAACAGGTCATCCCAAATCAATGGCGCGGGCGCCTGATTCGCGACGGCTCCCTGCGCGATAAACTGTGGCCGCGCGTGCATTGTCGGCTGCACCAGATGGAATAGCCCCAAGGCGATGCCGAAACAGAGCGCCACACCGAGGGCGCTGCCCAGGACGATCCCAATGATGGATTGAGATTTCATGGCACTGCTCCTCAAAAGGGATAACGAATTGTCAACCTTCTCGCCGCGCACGGCGTACAGATCGTACCGGATATCGTACCCCATCTGAGTTGGTTTTTCCAGCGCACCGCATTAGGATGGCAAAATGGATAACCCTTCGAATTCGAAACCGCCGTCCGCGCAGCCGATTCGTTCGCGGTGGCGGGCGTTTCTTGTCTGTGGCGCGCTGGCGGTGGTGACGTTTGCCGGCCTGGCTTTTTACTGGGTACGCCTGCGAAATCCAACTCCGCCGGCATTCGACGATCCGCGCCTTACGTTCAACTCGCCCTATTTGAACGTGCGTCCCAACGTCCGCTACGTTTCCGATGAGAAGTGCGCCAACTGCCATCTCGACCTGGCTGAGAGCTTCAAGCATCATCCCATGGGCCAGTCACTGGGCGCTTTCAGCGAAATGCCGCGCGTCGAAACCGACGCCGCCATTTTCCAGACCCAAGGCTTGCAATATGAAGTCAAACGCACAACCGATGGGATGACCCACGCCGAGCGAAAGCTCGACCGCGAAGGGAAACGCGTTTGGGAGTTGGAGCGGCCGGTCGCCTTTGTCTTCGGTTCAGGCACGCGGGGGCGATCCTACCTCGTTCAAGACGACGGCGCCCTCTTCCAATCGCCGATCTCCTGGTTCTCGCAGAAGGAGACGTGGGACCTGTCACCTGGCTTCGAGAAGGGGAATCGCCATTTCCAGCGGCCCATCGGCACGGACTGCTTGCATTGCCATGTCAACCGCTTTGATCACGTCGCCGGAACCATCAACAAATACGAGGGCGCTGTCTTTCAGGGCCATGCCATCGGTTGCCAACGCTGCCACGGGCCTGGTGAATTGCACGTGAGTGAACAGGAAGCCAGTCGGAAAAGTCGCACGGGCGGCCTGACCATCGTGAACCCGGCCAAGCTGGAGCCGCTCTTGCGCGACTCGGTGTGCGAACAATGCCATCTGCACGGCGATGCGGCAGTGGACCGCATGGGCCGCAGCAAGCAAGAATTTCGGCCGGGGCTGCCGTTCGATCTGTTCACGACGGTCTTCGTAGAGGACGGTGTCGCTCCCGATCAATTCCTCGGCCAGGTGCAGCAGATGCGTTCCAGCCTGTGTTACATCGCCAGCGACGGCAAGCTTGGCTGTATCTCATGCCACAACCCGCATCATTTGCCGGAAGCGGGCGAGAAGATCGACTACTTCCGCAAACGCTGCCAGGAATGCCACCAGCCGAATGCGAAAGATTGCAGCATCCCGGAGGCTCGGCGGACGAGGGAAAACGGCGACAGTTGTTACCAATGCCACATGGGCCGCTATGCAACCCGCAACATCATCCACACGAGCATGACGGATCACCGCGTTGTCCGCCGCCCCAAGCCGCCGGAGCCGAGGGATCCGTTCTTCCAAAAGTCGCGCGTCGCGCCGGAGCTTGTCCGATTCCATCAATCCGCGACTGCATCCCAAGGGTTGGAACTGGAGCGTGACTTCGCGGCGGCCGTCCTTGAAAAGATTGCAAATTCCAACAACACAATCATGGCCAAGAAGGCAGTGGAAAAGCTGCTACCGGCGTTGGAGAAATGGCCGCACGATATTGGCGGTTTGCAAGCTCTGGAACTGGGCTATTATCTGCTCGACAAAAAACAGGAATCGCTGGAGACCTCGGAACGGATACTGCGGCTCGACCCCGGCCAGGAAAAGACGTTGCAAAGTGCGTTTAGCCTTGCGCTCGTCTTGGATCGCCCGGCGCAAGCGAGGGAGTATGCCGGCCGACTGGTGAAGCTGAATCCGGGCAATTCCGAGAATCACTTTGCAATGAGCCTCGTTCACTTCAACGACAAAGAATATGAACAAGCCGTCGCGGCTGCCCGCGACACCTTGCGACTCATGCCTTCGCATGCCGAAGCAAGGCTTCTCCTGGTGCGCGCTCTGGCTCAACAAGGCAATGAATCGGCCGCCGGAAACGAGTTGCGGCTTTACGCCCGTAGCGAAGGCAGCGTGCCACCGAACTTGCGATATTTACTCAAGAAATGAATCTTGTTTAGCGGGGAGCCGCAAGCGACCGCGGGAAGGGTCGCCGCTGGCTCCCCGCTAAACGGTGAGTCGATTACCCGCGCCGAACGTCTTTGCGACGCAAGAACCACGCGGCCAGGCCGAGCAAGATCGCCGTCTGCACCGCCAGCGCCAAACACGCCAGCAGCACGTTGTCGTCATAACTCATGGCGACCGGCACGTCGGGCGGCAGCCGAGTCGCCCCGCGATGGACCGCCCGGTAGCCCCAGTAGGCCGGCGAGAACGCCGTTGCCACGTAGTAAAGAACGCCTTCTCTCACGGACAGGACGCCGCCGCCCAGGATAATCTGCGGAATGAGCACGTAGGGCAAAAGCGCGTTGGCCTGATCGGGCGACGACACCAACGACGACAGGAACAGACCCATCGCGACGCCGGTCATGCCGAGAACGACGAGCACGCCGAATTCGCTCATGAAAGGCAGTCGATAGTCCGGATACGGAAACTCCGAGCCGAGCCACAGGTGCGAAAGTGCGAGCGGCCCGTAGATGCAAGCCATCAGCAACAACGCCTGCATGGCGGTGATCGCAGTCAGAATCAAGAACTTGCTTGACAGATAGGGCACGATGCCGAGGTTGACAGCTCGTTCCCGGCTATAGATCGCTTCCTCCTTGACGATTTCCTTGGCGGCGTTGTTGCACCCCAGCCACAAAACGATGATGACGATCAGGAAGAGCAGCATGTACGTGAAGCGGGGATTGACGATGATATGCTCTGGCAGGACGGGGCCCTTCGTTTCCACCATCATGTTGAGAAGCTGCTCCGCTTTCCCGCCTTTTTTCAAGTGCGGCTCGAGTTCATCGCGGATGTCGGCTAAGGCTTGGCGCTCATTCTCCTCCAGCTTCCGCGGCACGAGGATTTTCTCCTCGTAAGACTTGCCGGCGAACCCGCACAAAATGAAGAGGGCGATGATGGGCGCTTGCAGGAACAAGAGCCGCAAGCTGCCGCGATCGCGGAAAATCAGCTCGATATAGCGTGCGGTCAAGATTTTGAACTGGTGCCAGAACGGAAAGTGCTGCCGGTTCGACGGCGGGGGCGAGCTTACCGCCGCCATTGGGGCCCGTTGCGTGGCGAATCCGGCGTCGCCGCTGGTCGTTGGCGTCGAGGCAGGGATGGGGACAAAATCCGATCCGAGCCGTTTCGCCACGAATTCCTTGTGCAGCGACGACGTGACGAATCGCGTTTCCCATTCCTGCGGCTCGCGCGCGCCCAAGCTGTCGTAAACTTCGCTGAGCCTGCTGACGCCGAAGTACGTTCGGGCTTCGGCAGGAGGGCCGAAAAAAACTAGCTTGCCACGCATGAGAATGACAACGAGGTTGCAGAGATCGACGTTGTCGACGTTGTGGGTAATGCACAAGACCGACTTGCCTTCGTCGGCGAGCTGGCGGAAGAGGCGCATCATCCGCGCTTCGGTGCCGGCGTCGAGGCCGCTGGTTGCCTCGTCGATATAGAGTAAGCACGGCCTGGCCAACAACTCCGCCCCGAGGCTGACTCGCTTGATCTGGCCGCCCGAAAGCTGTGCGATCAGCGTGTTGCGGTGCGGCTCCAATTCCATCAAGCGAATCACGTCGTCGAAGCGATTGCGCAGCTCTTCGGGGCTGGTGTCGGTCGGCAAGCGCAGCCGGGCCGTGTAGTAGAGCGCGCGCTCGACCGGCAACTGCGAATGCACGATGTCACGCTGCGGCACATAACCCAGCGATTGGCGGAAGCTGTCGAAGTGGAGGTAGAAGTTCTCGCCGTTAGCGAGCACCCGCCCCCCGGTCGCGGGCCGTCGGCCGTTGAGGCAATCCATCAGCGTGCTTTTGCCCGAGCCCGACGGCCCCAGCAGGCTGACGAACTCGCCCGGCTCGATCGCCAAGCTGATGTTGTCCAGAATCGCGCGTTTGGCGCCGCCGGCGACGGGAACGACTTTTTCCAGCCCGCGCGCTTCGAGTCTCAGGCTGAGACTGCTGTCGAGGATCTGGATTTCAGCGCCCGCAAGGCGCAATAGGAAAGGTCCGATGCCAATGCGGTCGTTTTCTCGGACAGTCTCGGCATCTGCAATGCGCCGACCGTTGATCAAGACGCCATTGAGGCTGCGCAAATCCTCAAGGATGAGTTGGCCATTGGAACGCTGCACGAGCCGGGCGTGATAGCGCGACACCGTCGGGTGCGGCAACGAGATGTCGCACTCCGGCCCGCGGCCAATGACGCAAGCCGACTTGCCGGCGAAAAGGCTCGCCAACGAGAGTGCGCGGCGCTGGTCCTTGACCGGCGGCATTGGGCCGGACCA
Organism: Planctomycetota bacterium; assembly: GCA_016195405.1. Taxonomy (GTDB): domain Bacteria; phylum Planctomycetota; class Planctomycetia; order Gemmatales; family Gemmataceae; genus JACPZP01. The sequence goes on from JACPZP010000008.1 coordinate 32,736, forward strand.
GCGCACGGTGGCATCGGAGGGAGCGGGATGCTCGGGCATCAAGACTCCGGAATGAGCCGTTGACGACTACCACAGTTTATTTAACGAATCGGCTTTGCTCTTGGCGGGGTCCTCGTGACGTGGACGGTCCGTCTACACCTCGTTAGACGCTTTTTTTCGACGTAAATCGTTATTTCGCAGTGCTTTGAGTGGATGCGTTTAATCAGACGCCGACACCCCCAGCCGGACAAACGCATTCGACACTTCGTTAAACGCATCCGACAGCTCGTTAGACGCATTCGACGCCTCGTTAGACGCATTCGTGGTTTTTCTCGACGTAAGTCCTTATTTTTTTGGAAATGCGTTTATGCGGATGAGGAGAAATGGCGCCCGGCAATTAGGTCCGAAGCTCCACGGCGCGACCGTCGGGATCACGGACTACAACGCGACCTGGCGAACGGGACGGCGACGATGTCCTGACAGGCTTGACGCCGAGAGCTTGAAGCGCGTAAACAACGTCGTCGAGTTGCGCAACACGGAAACCCATGCGCGTCGACTTGTCCACGAGTGCGCTCTCGTCAGTTAGCGGGTAAGTTCCAACACCAGATCGCCAAGGTTGGCCACGTAATGAACGGGACCGTTACCGTGCTTCTCTTCCGTGAATTGGATTCCGAGCGCGGCATCGAAATGGCGAAGCTCATCAAGCTGTCGCGTCTTCAACACCAGCTACATTCTAGCCACGATACTTCGTCGCTGGACGCCGAAATTCGGAGGCTCATCTGAATGGGCGCCAGGATCTGCTCAGACATGATGAAACATAAACCGAAGATCTCTGCTGTTGCCTCTCCGGTCTTCCGGGCAAGCATCGGCATTATCCCATCCAGAGCCTCGTGGTTCCATTCGGAATAAACCTCAGCGAGCAGTTCCGGTACGAAGTATTCCAAATCCACGAGGACATCCTGGAACTCCTCGGAGTCTTGTAGATTCGTGCCTTTGGCGAGCGGGCCGAGAATCGCCCGAAGCGAACGGCTCGTGAGTTCTTCAGCTCGTGACGGCATCGCGGCTTCTCTTACTTCGTGTCTTACATTTCTAAGCAGATGTTTTCTTCGATCGGCATTGGGCGTTTCTCGGCGTCGTTTCCGCGTTGATGCCTAAAGCATCCGTTACCGTGAACCGAAAGCACATACCCATTTGGCTTATACAGCATCCAGACTTCGGCATCGGAGTCCCGATCAAACCGCCGACACTCAAGGACGCATCCGAGATCGAAAGCGAAGAGTGTCGCACCGCTGACTGGCTCTACCCTCACTGAGATGAGGTGTTGTTCCGTCAATTGCGCCATCGCCAGTCTGATTCGCCGGAACGAAGAAGAACCGGTTGCCAAAGGAAGGTTGTCCAAGGACAGCCGCCAGTAGCAACAGTATATCGACAGCCACCATTCTCCGCGAACGGTAACACGCCGTCGTTGGGCTAACAGCTGGACCGCCTCGGATTTCGATGTTGTGGTGTACGGCTCTCGAATGCGAAGCGATGGCTTGCCGAAATTCATCGACAAACTCAAGATGCGGGTGAAGTCAAGGCCCCAGCAAGGCTGGCCAAAGAGCGGCTGGAACGTCCTTTCGAAGACCTTTGCGTTCATGATTGGTTCAGCGACCGCTGCTCGGTCCACGGGTCCGCTTCTCCATGGCCCTGTCGAACCGGGCGGCGAGAGCTAGAAATCGCACTCCCCAGCCGCTATTCAAGGAAATCTCTTGGAGACTTCCAGTCGGCGCAAAGAGCAATCGCAGATCGTTCAGCGTGGAGAGGTCTTCAGCCCGAAGCTTTGTTAGATGGGCGTCAACTTCAGCCTGGGCGTCCTCCACGCACTCGTATTTTGACCAAACGACATCCGTGGTTGGTTGTCTCAGGAATTCCACAACTTCCTCTAGAACTGCAATCGCCTCATCGAGGGAAAGGTCCATAGCTGCGACCGCCTTCTCGTGTTGAACCGGATGTGTACTACTCTTCGATCACCTTCACCAACACCCGTTTCGCCCGATAGCCATCGAACTCGCCGTAGAAAATCTGCTCCCATGGCCCGAATTCGAGCTTGCCATTGGTGACGGCGACGACGACTTCGCGGCCCATCGACTGCGCACTAAACATGTGATGCTTGCGGATTCAGAGGAAATGCTCCCTTTCTATTGTTTGCGGGCGACGAAATCCAAATCCTCGTCACTTTCCTTCTGAAAGACCCAGCCCGCGCCGTCCACATCAAGCATGAAGCCTTCACTGGTGCCTAGCCAGCCCTCGGGCGATGCAAAGTCTTCAGGAACGCCCGGCAGACCGAGCACGAATACGACCACACCTTCGTTCCCAGCCCAGAGAATGCGATCTCCAGGCCTGATTTCCTCCCCGGACTGGTAGTGGGTTGCGTAGAAGTTCATGACACCACGTCGCTGGAGTATTGCATGCGTGTCCGCACAGCGTCCATTTACTCCCCAATCACCTTCACGAGCACCCGTTTCGCCCGATAGCCGTCGAACTCGCCGTAGAAAATCTGCTCCCACGGTCCGAAGTCGAGTTTGCCTTTGGTAATGGCGACGACGACTTCGCGGCCCATGATTTGGCGCTTCAGGTGGGCATCGGCGTTATCCTCGCCGGTGCGGTTATGGTGGTAGACGTTGGGATCGGGGTTGAACGGGGCCAATTCCTCCAGCCATTTGCCGAAGTCGTGGTGTAGGCCGGAGTTCAAGGCGTTGGGTGTTGCTGCCCGCCGTACTATTCGACGATCTTGCAGCTGAGCAATTTCACGCCGTTCTGGATTCGGGTTCGCTGGTGCGAAGGCTTTCGCGTTCTTGCTCTCCCTTCTAGGTACTAACGCGTGTAAGAGCAGCAAACTTGGGACCTTTAATGTGGTCACGCCTTGGGTTCGAAGGAGAAGAGGTACTCGCTGCCGTCCTCAATCCAAATGCCAACGCAAGTCCCGCCGAGGTCTGCCCATTTGGCGCGCACGCTAGCATTTGAATGGGCGCTATTTATGCCTTCGAACCAGTGCTTGTGAGCCTTGCCGACAATGAGATATGGGCCTGCACCGCCAGCGATTTCCAAGACCATTTCCTTCTTACCGTTACGGACTAGCACCGTCCCATCTAACGAAGCAACTCCGTCGGGTCCACGGAACAGAAAGTCGACTTTGATCGGTTTCATGTTTCCCTCTTGAGTTAGGCAAGAGATACGGTTGACACGTGTGGCTGACCGTGCTCTGGGCCAGGTCGATACAATGTTGTAGGGAAAATAGGTCGTGTGAGTACAAAGAACGGAGCAACTGAGTAATGGCTAGAATCATCAAACACGGGATCGACAGATTATGGTTGGGATTGAACGGGGCCAGCTTTTCCAGCCATTTGCCGAAGTCGTGGTGCAGGCCGGATTCATTGTCGTTGATGAAAACGCTGTCGGTGATGTGCATACAAGCATATGGTAACGGCTACCACATCCCACATGGGTTCATGCTGCCTGGGGTCCGGGAAATTAAGCTAGGCCTACTCTCGTATACGGGAAAAGTGCGCTTTGAGAAAATCAAAGGCGACATCAGGAGATGGTATTAGGTTGAACACAGCCTCCATCATGACGTATGCCGTTTTACAGGACCATTCCGCCAGTTGTTTGGTCATCAGCAGATTAAACCACGAGGCCATGTCACCCACCCTGCGAGCCAAGCCACGTTGCTGAAGCGCGTAAATGAACTTCGGCCAACGGTTCTCCGGGACAAAAGCGCCGTCAACGTATGCACCATCGAAATTGTCTCGCGGCTTGAGATGCACAATTGCGTCCCGGAGCTTGAAGAGCATTGCAAAGTCTTGATAGGGCGGCTGTCCCTTTTCGAACATTTTGCCGCCAAGGACTTGTGACGCCATCAGGTACTTGAGGAGCGTTGAGCCATGCGACTGCTCAATTTCAGCCATCGCATCGGCAAAGGCTGAGATGTTAGGCGAAATGGGCGCGCCGAACTGCTCATGTTTCAGCTTTTCCATTGAGGCGTACTCGCCAAGCTCGTTGATGAATGCCTCAGCGGATGCCGCCGCCAGTAGCACGGCGATGATGGCATCGGGAGGCCAAATTTCTGGATTCGCTTCGACAGCTTTGACCGTACGATCACGCGCCTCCCGGGCAAGTTGCAGAACCAGATTGTAATGAAGCATGATTCCAGGCATGACGCATGTGCTGACGAGTTAGTTTTTCTTAAAGACACATCCTCGCCCAACCGGATTCACTCCCCAATTACTTTCACCAAAACCCGTTTCGCCCGATAGCCGTCAAATTCGCCGTAGAAAATCTGCTCCCACGGCCCGAAGTCGAGCTTGCCTTTAGTGACGGCGACGACGACTTCGCGGCCCATGATTTGGCGTTTCAGGTGGGCGTCGGCGTTGTCCTCGCCGGTGCGGTTGTGGTGGTAGACGTTGGGGTCGGGATTGAATGGGGCCAGCTCCTCCAGCCATTTGCCGAAGTCGTGGTGCAGGCCTGATTCGTTGTCGTTGATGAAGACGCTGGCGGTGATGTGCATCGAATTGACGAGCACGATTCCCTCCTGCACGCCGCTCTTTTTCACGGCCGCCTCGACTTCCGGCGTGATGTTGCGGAAGGCCATCTTGGAGGGGATGTTGAAGGTCAGGTATTCGGTGTGGGATTTCATTAGGTTATTCTACGGCCCGGTCGGTTGTGAAAGCCGCCCAATGATGGACACCGATGACCACTTTGGGTCAGGGTAGGACCTTTCAATGGGTGAATGCGGTGAGCAGGGGGCAGCACGTCCGGGTTTTTTGAATACAACCCCTGAGCTAGAAGAGCCCATGCTTGATCCTATGGGAGCGCCGTGGTAAACGGATGGTAAGAGGTTCAGATGAAACGCTTGAAGTGGGTCGCGTGCATTTTGCTTTTGGCTGTGGCAGGCTACTTTGGAGCCGTCGGCGTGGTCTGGTTGACGCGTCCGACGCCAGGGCTCACGGAGGAGAACGCACGCCTGTTGCGACGTGGAATGACACTTCAAGAGGTTAACGCGCTGTTCTCCTCGGTAGGAATCCTGACGGAGAAGGCTGAGCGTTTTTATGTTTGGCATGGCACCGACACCAAGAGAATCCTGCTCGTGCAGCTGAACTTCGACGAATACGATCGTCTCATTAGAGCTCATCTGGCATCATTTGACAGAGGCTTTCACTCCTATCCGATTAGTATCGACAAGTCTCTGCTCGATACCATACGCGGCTGGTTTCGGCTATGAAAAAGGCACGGATCGGATTGAACGGGGCCACTTCCAGCCATTTGCCGAAGTCGTGGTGCAGGCCGGATTCGTTGTCGTTGATGAAGACGCTGGCGGTTATGTGCATCGAGTTGACGAGGACGATGCCTTCCAGCACGCCGCTTTTCTTGAGGGCCGCCTCGACCTCCGGCGTGATGTTGCGGAAGGCCATCTTGGAGGGGATGTTGAAGGTCAGGTATTCGGTGTGGGATTTCATGAGATTCGTCCGTGGTCCGTGGTCCGTGGTCAGTTGTCCGTTGTCCGTTGGCTGCCAACGAACAACGGGCCACGGACGACGGACATCCGTTGTCACCCCGTTTTTTTTTGTTGGACGCTTGCGGCTATATGAAGCGTGTAGCCGATGCGATTGAGCGCTTCGTTCAAGGTGGACAGGGCCAGGTCGTTGCCACCGTCAAGGATTTTCTCGAGCTTGTGTTTGGCTAGGCCTGTAGCCTTGCAGAATCGGTCCGAGGAGGAACCGAATCGCTCGCGAATTAAGTCCTCCAACTCATCAATGAGATCCGGCGGCCGCGCGAAGCCTTTTTCAATCGCCAAACGGCTGCTCAAGTCTTGGGCGATGCGATAAGGAATAGTGCGAATGAAGGCGCGCGGGGCCAAACCGCGCTTCCGATAGAAGTCAGGCACTGCATGCGTCCAAAAGTTATCATAGGCGTCCCAATCGTCCGTTTCGCGCCGCCGCCGTCGAATGCGCGCAACAAGCTTCCGCTCTTCCGCATCAAGGCGATCCAAGCTCCAGGTCCGCCCCTGGATATCGGTATACTCGTCAGGTTTTTTCACGGCTCGCTCTCCACAAACTCGACAAGTCCCGCAATGCTCAAGTAGATTGCTTTTTGCCGGAACTTTATGCACGCCCTACGCAGAATCGCCCGCAAGCGGTCTAAATTGCTTCTCGGTAAAGCGACCAAGTATCTACGTGAGTGATCCCGAACAACTGTCTCTGTCTCCGAGTCAATAAACCAGCCTTCGAATAGCGACATTGCTCGACTGCCGCCGCGCGTCAATTCACGCGATCGCAGGATCAACGCTTTCCGGGTTAATCCCCAACTCTTTGATCGCCCGTTCCACTTTTTCCGTGCGAATCTCGCCGCGTTTGGCGAGTTCGCTGAGCGCCGTCAGGGCGACGAATTCGGCGTCGATTTCGAAATGCCGCCGCAGGGCCGCGCGGGTGTCGCTGCGGCCAAAGCCGTCGGTGCCGAGCGGGATGAAGTTGCCCGGCAGCCAGCGGGCGATCATTTCCTGGTTGGACTTCATGTAGTCGCTGACCGCGACGAAAACGCCCTTTTCTCCAGCCAACGTCGTTTCCAGGTGGCTCTTCCGGGTGGGCGCGGTCGGGTGCAGGCGATTCCAGCGCTCGCATTCCAGGGCCTCTTTGCGCAGCTCATTGTAGCTGGTCACGCTCCAGACATCGGCGGCGACATCGAACTTTTCGGCCAGGATTTCTTGCGCGCGCAGGGCTTCGTGAAAGATCGAGCCGCTGCCGAGTAGGTGAATCTTGGTTTTGGCGCCTTTTGGACTCTTGAGCGCCGATGGCCGGAACTTGTACATGCCTCGAAGCACTCCCTCGCGCGCGCCTTCAGGCATCGGCTCCATCGGATAGTTCTCATTCGCCAACGTCAGGTAATACACGATGCTCTCGCCCTTCTCGTACATGCGGCGGATGCCGTCTTGGACGATCAAAGCGATTTCGAAGGCGAACGCCGGATCGTACGCCTTCAGGTTCGGAATCGTGGACCCCAAAACGTGGCTGTGGCCGTCTTGATGTTGCAAGCCTTCGCCGTTGAGCGTCGTGCGTCCCGCGGTGCCGCCCAAGAGAAAGCCACGCGCCCGGCTGTCGGCGGCGGCCCAGGCTAAATCGCCCGTGCGTTGGAAGCCGAACATCGAGTAGAAGATATAGAACGGGATCATCGGCACGCCGAGGTTGGCATAGGCGGTGCCGGCGGCGATGAACGACGACATTGAGCCGGCTTCGGTGATGCCTTCCTCGATGATCTGACCGTTGAGCGCTTCGCGGTAGCCCGTCAGCGTGGCGAAATCGACCGGCTCGTAAAGCTGGCCGACGCTCGAGTAGATGCCATATTGCGTGAACATTCCTTCCATGCCGAAAGTCCGCGCCTCGTCGGGGATGATCGGCACAATGAACTTGGCCAGGTCGCCGTCGTGCATCAGTCTGCGTAAGAGATCGACGAAAACCATCGTGGTCGAGACCGCCCGGCCGCCGCTGCCCTTGAAGAACGGCTCGATCAGCTTGTCGCCGGGCGCTTTGAGCGGCGGACATTTCACGACACGCGCGGGAAGGTAGCCGCCCAGGGCCTTGCGGTGATCGTGCAGATACTTGATCTCGGGAGCGTCGTCGGGCGGTTTGAAGAAAGGCGCCGATTTAACCTGTCCGTCGGGAATGGGAAGGTTGAAGCGCTTGCGAAACACATCCAACGTCTCCTCAGCCATTTTTTTCTGCTGATGGGCGATGTTGCGGCCCTCGGCGGATTCGCCCAGCCCATAGCCCTTTACGGTGTGGGCGAGGATGACCGTGGGCGAGCCTTTGAGGTCAATGGCGGCTTTGTACGCGGCGTAGACTTTGATCGGATCGTGTCCGCCGCGGCCGAGCTTCGTGAGTTCCTCGTCGGAGAGATGCTCGACGCGCTCTAACAGCTCCGGATACTTGCCGAAGAAGTGCTCACGGATGTACGCGCCCGACTCGACGCTATAACGCTGATAGTCGCCGTCGACGGCTTCGCCCATGCGTTTGACGAGCAGGCCGTCGTGATCTTGACCGAGCAACGGATCCCAGGATGATCCCCAGATGACTTTGATGACGTTCCAACCGGCGCCGCGAAAGGCCGCTTCCAGTTCTTGGATGATTTTGCCGTTGCCACGAACGGGGCCGTCGAGGCGCTGCAAGTTGCAGTTGACGACGAAGATGAGGTTGTCGAGCTTTTCGCGTGAGGCCAGGGTCAAGGCGCCGAGTGATTCTGGCTCGTCGGTTTCGCCGTCGCCGATGAACGCCCAAACGTGCTGTTTCGACGTGTCCTTGAGGCCGCGATGCTCCATGTAGTGAAGGAAGCGGGCGTGGTAGATGGCGAGGATCGGTCCCAGGCCCATCGACACGGTTGGAAATTGCCAGTAATCGGGCATGAGCCAGGGATGCGGGTACGACGACAGACCATGGCCGTCAGCCAGATCGCGACGGAAGTTCTCCAAGCGCTTTTGTGCGAAGCGGCCTTCGAGAAAGGATCGCGCGTAGATGCCGGGCGTCGAGTGGCCCTGGAAGTAGATCATATCGGGGCCGCCGGGGGCATCGGGGCCGCGGAAAAAGTGGTTGAAGCCGATCTCGTACAAGGTGGCCAGGGATGCGTAAGTGGCGATGTGGCCGCCGATGCCGGGCGACTTGTGGTTTGCCTGCACGACCATGGCCATGGCGTTCCAGCGAGCCAAGCTTTTGATGCGGCGTTCGAGATCGCGGTCGCCGGGAAACGGCGTTTGGCGTTCGACGGGAATGGTGTTGACGTAGGGCGTATTGACGTTGAAGACGTCGATGCCGTTGCGGGCCGCCTTCGCTTTGAGTTCGCCGATCAAAAAGCGGGCGCGTTCCGGGCCTTCGGTCAGCATGACGCCGGTGAGGGAGTCGAGCCATTCCTTGGTTTCGGCGGCGTCGATATCGCCGTTTTCGATCGCGCCGTTTCCGGTGGCGCCATATTGGCCGTTTTTTAACATCGTGTGTTCCTCACTTTCTTCGGTGCTTTCTTTCATTCTAGCGCACCAGACGCAGTCAATGCTCGAGGTGAACCACAGAGACCCAGAGACACAGAGAAGAGTTCAGGAAAAAGATTGGAATCCCAAACCTGTTTCTAACGAATTCTTCTCTGTGCCTCTGCGTCTCTGCGGTTCGCAACGCTCCGGCTCACGAAAGCAGAATCTTGACAACAGGATTTTTGGCGAATAATCTCAATCTTGATCCAAACACTCACAAGGAGGTGACCAGGAGGTGAAAGCCATGCCCGTCTGGCTGAGCGCGTTCCTGATTGCCCTGGTGGCCGCATCGCTAGTGGAATACTGGGCACATCGGGCGATGCATTCCTTTCTTTTGAAGAAAAAGCACGTATTGCACCACAAGGAAGGCGGCGCCCAGGGATGGTTCTGGGAATTCGTCGATTACGTCGTCGGCGCCTGTTTCCTGTTGCCGGCCGGGTTCATCTATTCCGTGGAGGCGGGCGTCGGATTCGCCGCGGGCGCCCTGGCCTATGCCGCGTTTGCCGCCTACTCGCATCAGCTGCAGCACGAGCGCCCCGAACTCTGCTTTTGGATGGTCCGGCCCGTGCACCAGATTCACCACGGCGAGCAGATGTGGCGGCACAACTTCGGCATCGGCGTGGATGTCTGGGATCGCGTCTTCGGCACGTATAAAAAAGTGGAATGGGTCAGTCCCCAACCGGGTTCTCACTCCTCGCTTTGGCAATTCTTTCGGATCAAGTGGGTTTGACGCGAAACCGCCAAGCACCGGCAAAGACGCAGCATGGATTCGGACTGATTCCATGGATTGCGTCGCGTGGCTCGCTCGGCGGTTTCGCGCGCCGGTTCATTCCGCCCTTCCCGCACGGGGCACAATCCGGTAACTTAGGGACATCCGGATACTCGTAAATTCTCATTTCTTTTCTCGGCGGGACCATGGCAGCTGCCAACGGCCCATATTTGGTTATTCGCCGCGACGACGGCTATGGAGATGTCTTTCCGCTCCAACCGGGCCAGCGCTTGACTCTGGGCCGGGCCAACACCAACCGCATTGTCCTCAAGGATGAGTTGTGCAGCCGCGAGCACGCCGAGGTCTACTACGCCGAGAATCGCTGGCGGCTGCGCGATCTGAAAAGCCTCAACGGCACCATGATCAATGGCTCACCCTTGACCGGCGACTGGGAACTCGCGCCGGGGAGCGAATTTCAGGTGGGCCGCACGCGTTTCGTGTTCGTCGACAACCTCGAAGAGTTGCCCGATCTCCCTGTTCCCGAGCAACCCGAAGAGGGCATGTCGATCAAGAAGCGCCTGGGCCAAACGCGCTACATGACGCCGGTGCCCGACGATGCGCCCAAGACGGGCGAATCGACCTTGGCCGGGCAACGCAGCCTGAGCCGCGACCTATCGCTCTTGTACCGGCTCGCGCTCGACATGGGCTCTGCCGCGGGGGAGGAGGAGTTGGCCCGGACCGTGCTTGACGGTTTGCTCGAAGCGGTTCCCGCCGAAGTCGGCGCCATCCTCCATCTCAAAGAAGGCCGCGAGCTGGAAGTGACGGCCCACCGTCACCGCGATCCGAGCATCAAGACGTACACGCGCGTTTCGGAGTTCGTCACGCACGAGGTGATGGCCGGCCGGGAAGCGATCCTAGCGGAGGATGTCTCGCGCGACCGATACCTGCGCGACCGCGAGAGCCTGACTCATCTCGGCGCGACCAGCTTGATCTGCGCTCCGGTGATCTTCGGCAACAAGATCCTCGGGCTCATCCACTTGTATTGCACGGACCCGCATCGGGCGCTCGGAGGCGAGGATCTGGAATTCACCGTGGCCGTGGCCAAGCAGCTTGGCACGGTGATGCACCAGATGAAGCGGCAGGAATCGCTCAGCAACGAAAACCAGGAGCTGCGCAACCAGCTCAAGGTGGAAAGCGAGTTAGTCGGAAGCGCGCGGTCGATCAAGCACATCGAGGAGCAAATCGCCCGCGTGGCGCCGACGCACGCGACCGTCCTGATCCGCGGCGAATCGGGCTCCGGCAAGGAACTGGTCGCCCGCGCCATCCACTACTCCAGCCCGCGCCGCCAGGGCCCGTTCGTGTGCCTCAACTGCGCGGCCATCACGGAAACGCTTCTCGAAAGCGAGTTGTTCGGCCACGAGAAGGGCGCCTTCACCGGCGCAACCGAGAAGAAGATCGGCAAGTTTGAAGCCTCCGACCAGGGGACGATTTTTCTCGACGAGATCGGCGAAATGGCAATCAACACGCAAGCGAAGCTCTTGCGCGTCCTAGAGGGCCATTCGTTCGAGCGCGTGGGCGGCGGCACGCAGATCAAGGTCGACGTCCGCGTCGTGGCCGCCACGAACCAACCGTTGGAGAAAAACCTGCAGGACGGCAAGTTTCGCCGCGACCTCTTCTATCGCCTTCAGGTCGTGGAAATCCGCGTGCCGCCGCTGCGCGAACGGCTTGAAGACGTGCCGATACTTGCCGAGCATTTCCTCAAGAAGTTCATCGCCGAGACGGGCCGAAAGATTCGCGGACTGACCCCGGCCGCCGTCCAGAAAATGCAAACATATCACTGGCCGGGCAACGTCCGTGAATTGCGCAACGTGATCGAGCGCGCGGTCGCCCTGGGGCGCGGACCGATGCTCGACGTGCCCGACATCTGGCTTTCCTCGCTCGAGGTGCCCGGTCTGGCCGTCCCACTTGTCGCTCAAGCCGTGTACGAGCCGGTGTCGCTCGAAGAGATCGAAAAGCGGCACATCCTCAAGACTCTCGACCACACGGACTGGAACAAGAGCCAGGCCGCGACCATCCTGCAGATCGAGCGCTCCACTCTGGATCGCAAAATCAAAGGCTACGGGCTGCGACGGGAAGAATAACGCACTCATCGGTCGCCTGCGGCTCCCCGCTAAACGCTGGCAGCTTGTGCGCCAGGTCCATTATCCCATCGTGTACAATTACCGTGTATGGCCAAGCGGCGCCCGAGGACCACGGAATGGCCCGACACTCTGCGCGACCTCCCCAAATGGGTCGAGGCGAGCGAGGAGTTTGCGCCCATTGCCCAGGCGCTCGCGGCAGGGCGAGCCGCGACCATCGATGGCGCATGGAAGTCGGCGGCATCCCTTTCCGCGGCGACGCTTTCCCGGCATTGCCCTAGGACGCTTCTCATCGTCCTGGCCCATCCGCGCGAACTCGATGACTGGGCCGAAGATCTGGTCAGCTTCACTGGCGAACGCGCCCATGTTTTCCCTGCTTGGGACCAGTTGCCAAGCACGGAGACGGTCATCGACGACGTCGGCGGCGCGCGGCTGCGAATGTTGCGGCAACTCGAAGGCGATGCACCGCCGAAGCTGTTGCTGACAACCATGCAGGCGCTGCTTCAGCCGGTTCCCACGCGCCAGCAGCTCGCCGCGCAACGGAAATGCTTGCGCGCCGGCGAAGACGTCGAGCTGGAAGAATTGACCGCATGGCTCGTCGAGCGCGGCTTCCAGCGCATGGAGGCTGTGGAAATCCCCGGCGAGTTCAGCCGGCGCGGCGGCATCCTCGACGTGTTCTCTCCGGATGCCGAGGCCCCCTACCGTTTCGAATTCCTGGGCGACGAGATCGAATCGATTCGCCAGTTCTCGCCCGAAAGCCAGCGGAGCTTGGGCGATCTTGCAGCAGTCGAAATCACCGCACTGGGCCAGGCCGGCCAAGTCGCCGCGCTTCGGGGCCATCTGTGCGATTACCTGCCGCCGGGTTCGTGGACGGTGCTGGTCGAGCCGGGCGACCTCGACGAACAGGGCAAGTTCTACCTCGAGCGCGTCGCCGACGCTACGGGCCTCTTTTCCATCCCCGGCGTGTTCCAGCAACTTACTTCGTTTTCAAGCATTCATCTCACGGCGCTGCCGGCGTCGAGCATGGAGGCGACTTGCCATCTCCGCGTCGAGTCGGTGGAGCGCTTTTCCGGCGACGTAAACAAGGTGAAGGACGAACTCGACAGCGCCGCCGCCGGCGACCTGGTGCTCATCGCCTGCCACAACGAGGCCGAGCAGAAGCGATTGGGCGACGTGCTTGCCGCCGGGAACTTGGCGCAATCGGGACGGCTGCGGCTCGTCCTCGGCCATGTGACCGCCGGTTTTCGTCTCGTGGTTTCGCCGCATACGTTTAGCCGCGAGCCAACGGCGAGCGCGGACGTGGACGCGGGTTCGGGCCCCGCGCTCGCCGTTGGCTCGCGGCTAAACAAGATTTCCGGCATTGTCGTTCTCGGCGATCATGAGCTGTTTCATCGCGAAAGTTTGCCGGCGGTGTTGCCGCGGCGGCGGCTCGAATCGCGGGCTATCGACAGCTTTCTCGAGTTGCAGCAAGACGATTTGGTCGTGCACTTGAGTCACGGTATCGCCCGCTACCGCGGCATGCACGTCCTGGAGAAGAACGGACAGACCGAGGAACATCTGATCCTCGAGTTTTCCGGGGGAACGCGCGTCTATGTGCCGGCCTCCAAAATCGACCTCGTGCAGAAGTACGTCGGCGGCGCCCGCGCGGATCCCGAGCTGTCGAAGCTCGGCGGCACGAGCTGGCAGCGGCGGAAGGAACGCGTCGAGGCGGCGGTGCTCGACCTGGCCAGCGACATGGTGGAATTGCAGGCCCTGCGCGAGGCCCAGCCCGGCATCGTCGTCCCGCCCGACAGCGATTGGCAGCGCGAATTCGAAGCTGCTTTCCCCTATGAGGAAACACCCGATCAGCTCACGAGCATGGCCGAGATCAAGCGCGACATGCAGCGCAGCCGGCCGATGGATCGCCTGGTGTGCGGCGACGTCGGCTACGGAAAAACCGAACTGGCCATGCGCGCCGCGTTCAAGGCAATCGACAACGGCCGGCAGGTCGCGGTTCTTGTTCCCACTACCGTCTTGGCGGAGCAGCACTTTCGCACTTTCAGTCAGCGCCTGGCGGAGTATCCGTTCGTCGTCGAAAGCATCAGCCGATTCCGTTCGCACGGCGAGCAGAAGCGCATCGTCGAGCGGCTCGGCGCCGGCGGCATCGACATCATCATCGGCACGCACCGCATCGTTTCGAGCGACGTGAAGTTCAAGGATCTGGGCCTGGTGATCATCGATGAGGAGCAGCGCTTCGGCGTCGAGCACAAAGAACGCCTGAAAAAACTGCGGCAAACCGTGGACGTTCTTACGCTGACCGCGACGCCGATCCCACGAACGCTGCACCTGTCGCTTCTGGGCATCCGCGACATCAGCAATCTGGAGACGCCGCCGGAAGGCCGGCTCGCCATCGAAACGCGCATCGTCCGCTTCGATCCGCAACTTATCCGCCACGCCATCCTGCGCGAGTTGAACCGCGAGGGGCAGGTCTACTTCGTCCACAACCGCGTCTACAACATCGGCGAAATCGCCGGCAAGCTGCACCAGATCGTGCCGGAGGCACGCATCGTCATCGGCCACGGACAGATGGACGAGCATCAACTCGAAGAAGCGATGGTGAAGTTCGTCCGCCGCGAGGCCGACATTCTGGTGGCGACCACGATCATCGAGAGCGGCCTGGATATTCCCAACGTCAACACGATTTTCATCAATCAAGCCGAGAATTATGGACTGGCCGATTTGCACCAGTTGCGGGGCCGGGTGGGCCGCTACAAGCACCGCGCCTACGCCTATCTGGTGCTCGACAGCGAACGGGCGATCACCCCCAATGCGTCGCGGCGGCTCAAGGCGATCGAGGAGTTCACCGAGCTGGGGGCGGGTTTCAAGATCGCCATGCGCGACCTGGAAATCCGCGGCGCCGGCAACATTCTCGGCACGCAGCAATCGGGCCACATCGCCGCCGTCGGCTATGAGCTTTATTGCCAGCTTCTGGAGCAAGCGGTCCGCCGGCTCAAGCACATGCCGATCAAGACGCACTTGGAAGTCAGCATCGACCTTCCCTGGCCGGCGTTCTTGCCGCGCGACTACGTTCCCGGCCAGAAACTGAAGATCGAGGTCTATCGTCGCCTAGCACGCATTCGCCGGCTGGAGCGCTTAGAAGATTTCCGCGGCGAGCTGCGCGATCGCTTCGGCCCCATCCCCGAATCGACCGAATGGCTTCTGCGGCTGGCGGAACTGCGCATCCTGGCGACGCGCTGGCAGATCGCGTCCATCCATCTAGAAGGCAAAAACCTCCGATGTTTTGAGCCGGGCTACGTGGCGGAGAACGGCGAATCGGTGGGAACGGTGGACGTGGTGCTCGGCTATCGCAACCCGCGTAGGATGCAGCGCCTGGTGCGGCGGACGGGAACCCGGCTGCGAGTCGTAGATGGTACCACGGCGTATTACCGGTTGGCTCTAGGCGAATTCGGCCCGATGGCTCTCTTTGAGACACTTCGGGAACTGATCCGCGTTCCCGTGCTCCGCCGCACACCGGAGGACGTACATGCACCGGTCGATTGATTGCATTGCGCTGCGGCGCGCGCACACCAGAGAACGGGAACGCGTGGGCGCCCGTCTAAGAACCTTGCTTGAAGCCGGTTCGGCGACCTTCCGCAAAGGGCTTGCAGCTCTTCACCTTGCGTCGAAAGCCGACCCCGACCTTCGGCAACCTTAAACATCTCTTGTCTTTGCCCATCCGCACGCTATAGTCCCGGCACGAAAAACCATGGACGGAGTCCATCCGCCGGCGGGAGGCCATATGCGGTGGGTCAAAGTGACCGCGCTCTGTGTGCTTGGCGTTTCCCTTTGCCTAGGGAGCACCGGCTGCTTCACGAGCGGCGTTTCGCGCGTGTTGCCGGGCGACTCGTTGCTCGATGATCTGACGGAGCCAGCGGCGCCGCAGGTGACTCGGTTGCAGCAAAGCGATCCTCAGGCCTTTCCTCAGGATCCGAAATCCAATCCGCCCCCATTGCCGGCGTCTCCCACTCTGCTACCGCCGCCCATCCAGCCGCCGCAATTGTCGACGCCCCCGGCACAAGCGCCGCTAGCGCAACCGCCGCTTTCCCAGCCGCCGCTGCCCCAAAGGCCAGACGTCCAGCAAACATCGCTTAGAGGAACAAACAACGTGCGCGTGGCGGTGCGGGCCTGGGTGAATGGCCGGCCCGTCTTCGATTGCGAAGTCATGCATATTCTCCAGTCGCGCCGGACGTGGTACGACGTCATGAAGTTGCCGGAGCCGCAGCGCTCGGAACAAATGGCCACACAGTTTACCGAAGCTCTGGACACGGTCATCGAACAGGAAGTGATGTACCAAGATGCGGTCAAAAAGTTGGAGAAGAACAATTCGCGGACCCTGGACAAGCTCCGGCAAGCCGCCGCCGCCGAATTCGAGAAAGACCTCAGGAGAATTCGCGACAGCAAACAGGTTCCCGAGGGAGAACTCAGAGAATTCGAAGCGAGCATGCGCCGGCACATGGAGCGGAGCTTCATTTCGATGGAGTATGTCCGCAGCCGCATCTTCCCGTACATGAACTCGCGGATCGGACACGACGAGATCAAGGACTATTACGACAAGCACCGCAATGAATTTCAAACGGTGGACACGGTGGAGTGGCAGGACGTGTTCATTGCCGTCAGCCCGAAGCTGCCCACGAGCGCCGACGCCAAGCGCTTCGCCGAGGGACTGATCGGCCAGTGCCGCACGGTGGAGGACTTCAACAGTCTGGCGCAATTCGACGACGGCGACAGCAAATTCCGCAAGGGCATGGGCATGGGGACGCGCAAAGGCGAGATCAAACCGCCCGAGGTGGAAGATATTCTGTTTCGGCTCAAGGAGGGGCAGGTCGGCCCGGTCGTGGAGCTATCGACCGGCGTGCACATCATTCGCGTGGTCAAACGCGAATTTGCCGGCCAGATACCGCTCAACGAGGCCGTGCAGAACCAGATTCGCAACAAGCTCCGCGGTCAACTCGTCGATCGCGAGTATCGCCGCATCGTCCGCGAGTTGAAGGACCGTTCGGTCATTGAGAGGGTGAGCGCGAATTAACCGCACTCTTCCAGCTACGGAAGAACAGGATCAGAGCTTTTCGCCCGCGACCGCGATCACGTCTTCCTTCTTCAAAGTCGTCAGAAAGCGCATGCCAACTTGATGGGCGCCCTTGCCGTTGGGCAGCGACCACACGACCATTGCCGTTCGTTTGATCGGCTCCCTAGCTACGGATGCGCTTACAGCTGACAACTCCACTTCCACCAGTTCTCCCTTGTCCAGGAGATCCTTGACGAGAATGGCCAGGCCGCCTTCGGCGATATTGAGCAGCGCCAGCGCCAAGTTGGGGCCCGATCCCTGACGGCATTCTCCCTTGACGCTTCGCTTTAGGCGGCGCCGCGCGAAGCGGCGCCTCTCCACCGGCGCCTTGCGGTCCAAGACTTCGCGCACCTTGCTCGCCAGCGCGTCGGGCGTGAAGGGCTTCAACAAGCATTCGACTTCGCCCGACAGAATTCCGTAGTGGACGAGCGCGCTGTCGGAATAGCCCGACATGAACATCACTTTCATTTCCGGGTGCAGCGGAGCGATCTGCTTGATGAGATTCGTGCCGCTCAGCCGCGGCATGACGACGTCGCTGACGACGAGGTGTATCGGTCCGCGATACTCCTGGCACAGCTCGATGGCGTGGAGTCCGTCGGAAGCCTCCATCACGGTATATCCCGCGGCCTGCAAGACGGTCCGGGCCAGGGCGCGGACGCCGTCCTCGTCCTCCACCAAGAGCACGGTTTCCCGTCCCTTGGGAACGGTCACGTTTACGGCCGGCGCTTCGGGCTCAACGCGCGTCTCTTGTTCGACGCGCGGCAGATAGATGTGAAACGTGGTGCCGCGACCCTTGGAGCTTTGCACGTCGACGTGGCCGTTGCTTTGTTTGATGATTCCGTAGACCGTCGCGAGGCCCAGCCCGGTCCCCTTGCCCACCTCCTTGGTGGTGAAGAAGGGTTCGAAAAGGTGTCCTTTGACGGCCTCGTCCATGCCGCAGCCGGTGTCGCTCACGGTGATCCGGGCAAACGCGCCTGCGCCCGACTCGGAGCGCGTTTCGGCGCGAGGATCGCCGTCGTCGCCGGCATCTTCAAGATACGCGTTGGCCGTCGCGATGCTGAGGACGCCGTCGCCGCCGATCATGGCGTCGCGGGCGTTGACCGCAAGGTTCATCAAGATCTGCTCGACCTGTCCGGGGTCTGCCTTAACCGTGTGGAGGGCGGGGTCGAGTTCCAGCCTCAGCTCGATGTCCTCGCCGATCAGGCGGCGGAGCATGATCTCCATGTTGGCGATGAGCGCGTTCAAGCTCAGCACCGAGGGAATCAGCATCTGCTTGCGGCTAAAGGCCAAGAGCTGGCGCGTGAGCGTGGCGGCGCGTTCTCCCGCCTTGTTGATTTCCTGAGCGAGGTCGCGGCGGGGATCGGCCGCCGACAGGTCCTGCAGGAGCAGGCTGCTGTGACCGAGAATGACGCACAGGAGATTGTTGAAATCGTGGGCGACGCCGCCGGCGAGGCGCCCGACGGCCTCCATTTTCTGGGCTTGGCGGAACTGCTCTTCCAGCTTGAGGCGATCGCGGGCGTCGCGGGCAATGATGGAATAGAACTGCACGGCTCCGGCCGGCGAGCGGTGCGCCAGGAGAAGTTGGGATATGGGTATATCCTGGCCGGCGCGGTTGCGCAGCACCGATTCGGCCTGGCACATGCCGCGTGTAATGGCGGTAGGAATGTGGTCGCTGACTAAATGGAGCCGCGCCTGTTCGGCGAAGAAGTCCGGCAGCTTGCACGCGTCAAGGCTTTCCGAATTCAGGCCAAGTAGTTCGCGGCCGGCGCGGTTGAGATAGAACACGGTGAAATCGACCGAGGCCACGCCGACCATGTCCGGAGTCGCTTCGAGGATGGCAACCAAGCGATTTTGGTTTTCCTCGGCCTCGCGCCGTTCCTGCCACGCGGCCAAAACGTTGGCAACGGCCTGTAGAAAATAGGAGTCGTCCTGCGAAAAGCGCTTCGGCTGTTTGGAGTAGACCGCCAACGCGCCCCGCGGACCTGCCTTTCCCGGCAGGGCCGTAGCCAAAGCGCTTGCCAGTTCGTGCTCCTTGTGCAAGGACACGAGGGTATCGACGCGGGACAGATCGTCAAGCAGCAAAGGCTCTTTGCTTCCCAGAGCCAGCTCCGCCAGCTTGGCGGGTCCGTTCTGCCCATGTGGCCAACCCACGGAAGCACGCACTGCCGGGCTAGTTTGGCCGGCAGCAGCGTCGAATGCTTGGGCATGTTCGATCTGCAACGTCTGGGCGATGAGCCGGACGGCTTCTTGGCTAAGCCGTTCCCAACTTAAGCCTTCGAGAGCACGCTGGCCGAGTTGGGCGACGGCGGCCTGCTGACGTTCGCGGGCCGCCAACTCCTTCATCGTTTGCTTCTTGTCGGTCACGTCCACGACGATGCCGATCGTGCCGGTTATTTGCTGCCGCGGATCGCGCAGGGGATCGACGCGCACCTGGAAGGTGCGTCCTTTCCAATCCATTTCGTAGCTGAGCGACTCGCCGCGCACCGCCCGGTGATGGGCGGCGATCGGCGTCGATTCCAGATCACGGTCCAGGTTTTCCAGCATGGTCAAGCCGATGATCTGATTGGGCTCGAGATTGACGGCCGCCAATCCAGCGCCCATGGAAGAAGTGATTTCCAGCTTGGTGTCGGTGGTCCAAATGATCGCGGGCATCTGCCGGATCACCATCTGTAAGAACGCTTCGCGCTGCAGGAGGGTTTCCTGAGTCTGGCGGTATTTGGTGTTGTCGCGCAGGAAAAAGGTGTTGAGCCGGCCGTTGTCGGATTTCGAGCTTTTCACTTGCACGCTGATCTGGTCGCCCTCTTTGTGCTGCGTCACCATTTCGCTCGGAGGGTTGGGCAAGGAATCGGCATAGGCGTCCTTCTTGGGCCAAAGGATATCCACCGATTTGCCCAACAGCTCTTTGGGATCATAGCCAAACAACTTGCTCGTTTGCGCATTGGCATAGACGATGCGGCCCTGGGAGTCGACCGCGACGATGCTTTCCGGCGAACGCTCCAAGAGTTCGTTGAGGTGTCGCTCCAGTCCGTCGGTGAGGCGGCTGCGGCGCTCCAACACCACGACGATGACGAGGAGGACCAGGCCCGTCATCAGGAATGCGTAGCGCTGAGCGTTGGGAATGATTTCGGATCCGGCCAACTGCAAACCCGCCAGGGCGGCAAGGACGAGAATGCCCATGACCAGGCAAGCCCAAGTGATCCGACTCAGAGCGAGGCGTTGGTCAAACATGACGTTCGGTCCCTGCGCACCGGGAGTTATGGCGACAATCCGTCAGTCAACTATAGGTTAGGATTCGGTGCGGGCTAACTTAAATCGAGGTGCGCGGCGCGGACGGGTAGAGTGTTCGGCGGGAAAGGAACATTCGTTGGATAGCTGAATTGCGTTCTAATTATTTGGGCTTTTCTTCTTGTCGTCCTTCGACTTGTCGCGGTCGCGGTTGGCCGGCGGCGGAGGCGGCGAGCCGGTCTTGGAACGATTCAGCTCGGGATTCGTGGTCGCCGGCCTGGTGATGGTTGTGGTCGCATTGGCGCCCTTCGTCTTGGTCGGGTCACTTCCAGCCGCAGTCTTGCCGGCGTCTTGGCCGTGCGGCAGCGATGTGCCTGGGTTCCCGGGCCCTGCGGCGTTTGTGGTTGTTCCACTCGTCGGTCCGGTTTTGCCCAGAGTGTTGCCGGCATTGGATCCCTTGGTGTTGTTTCCGGGAAGTGCGGCTGCTGAGTTGTTCGGCTGCGTCGGCACGTTGATGGCGGCGGTGCGCGGCTTGGTGGGCGGCGGCGTGCCGGGGGCCACCGTCTCGGTCTTGATGCGCTCGCTAAGCGCCGCGTGCTGCACGGCCTGCGTCGCCTGCTTGGCTTGCACGCGGTCGGCCTGAGCGAGGGTCACCGTCTTGCCGCCGCGAGCCGCGACCACTGACTTCGCCGGGGCGAGAACTTGCGTCTTGGATACGTTGTTCGTCACATTGTTCGACACGTTGGTGACGTTGGTGTTGTTG
This sequence comes from Planctomycetota bacterium, assembly GCA_016195405.1. Classification (GTDB taxonomy): domain Bacteria; phylum Planctomycetota; class Planctomycetia; order Gemmatales; family Gemmataceae; genus JACPZP01. Next base: position 53,700 of record JACPZP010000008.1, read on the forward strand.
ACGTTGGTCACGTTCGTGACATTGGTGACGTTATTGATGACCGTGTTTTGCTGCACGAGGGTCCGCGGCGGCACGGGCGCCCGGCCGGAGTCGCGGGCGATCACGAGATTGATCTGGGTGTCGTACCAGCGCGGATTGTCGCGGTACTCCCAGCGTTGATACACGACGAGGGAATCGTAGCCGCGGCGGCTGTAGACAATGGTCGACTCGAAGCCGATGGAGCTGTAGCGCGGGCCGTAGTAATCGCCGAAATAGTAATGATGGTATGCTGGCCGGATGAAGAAGGCGTCGAGCACGATGGTGTCGGTGACCGCGTAATAAGGCGTGTACACGAAGCGCGGCCCGACGACGACCGTATCGACGACGACCGGTGCATAGAGCACGCCGCGCCGCGACAGCGAGTAATCCCAATAGCCGCCGACGAAAATGTAGCCCGAAGGCGTCCAGCGGTAATGCGACGGCACGTAAACCCAGCCGGCGCGGGCGCGCGTCCAGTAACCCGCGCGCCATACGTAATGATCGCCAACCCACGACCAGTAACCGGGGACGTAGAGCATGTCGGCTGCCGGCGGATTGCCCGGGGCGGCGATGTTCGGCGGCGCGGGCGGCTCGGGATAATAGGTCACATCCTGAACGTTGCCGCCCTCGGTGACGTTGCGCCAAAAGCCCGGCACCCACTGCCACTGCACGCCCTGCTCACGCCAATAGCCGGGCACCCAGTCTTTGCCCTGCGGTTTGGCCCGCCAGCAGCCGCTCACCCACAAGAAGTCGTTTCGGTCGTCGTCCAATGCCCAATAGCCGCCGATCCAAACGACGTCGCCGTCGGGCTTTTCTTCGGGAGGCATTTCTTCGACGGGCGCCGGCGGTTTCTTGGCAAGCGGCGGCGTCGGCTTGGGATCGCTGGTGGGCGTGGCGAACGCTTCATGAATCGGCCCACGCGCTTGCACTTCAAGGCCCTTGGGAACGACGGCGCCATCTGAAGAATTCGGAGCCTGGGCGTTTTGCGCAGCCGGTTCTTGCGAGCGAGTTTCCTCGCGACCCAGAAGACAGAGGCCAAAGAGTCCAACGACGCCGAAAACCTTGGCAAACCGAGCAAGCATGGCAACTCTCTCCCTACGCGCGAATGTGGACAAGCGCCAAACGCCAAGTCCAGAATATCCGGGCCATTGCTTGTAACGGTTCGGGGGAACGGTGTCCAGCGAGGTGTTTGTGACGAGTCCGTAATTCGTACCATTTCACGCACACGCACGACGTGGTGAAACGAATCCCCGGCGGTGAAACGCATGAAACGAATTCTTGATTCTTGCCGTAACCGGTTGTGGCTCCTGAGGAAATTGCGTTTCATCTCACGAGGTCGGGGACGTCCTGAAACGAATTGCCTACGGTGAAATGAATTTGGCAGTCGCGGTCAAGCCGATTGTGCAGTCGTCATTATTTCGTTCGGCTCCAGCGCGGCGCTGGGCGAGTAGAGTTTCTTGCTCCTTTTCAAACTTGGGCCATTCGTCTGCTTGATGGACATTCAGGTTCCGTTTATGCAGAGCACGGAAGGGCCGCTGTGAGGCAAACCTAACACTTCGTTTGTTCCAAGACTATCACCACGTGGCCTTTCTTGTGTCCCGCCTCCACGTATCGATGCGCTTCGGCGATCTCGTCAAGGGTATAGCGTCGGTCGATTACTGTGCGCAGCTTGTCGGCTTCGATCAGTCTCTTGAGAAATTCCAGGTCGCCGGCGCTTTCGCCTGCGATTCCACCAATGGACTTCGCGGCGCCTGTGAAAGTAACCCACATCCCTCGCACAATATCTCCAAGCATGGACAACAATCGTCCCGAACCGCCGACCCGAACGTAATAGCCGCCTCGCTTGAGGACTTTCAGGCTGCGCGCCCAACCGCTCTTGCCGACCGTGTCGAAGACGATGTCATAGACCTGTGCAGCTTTCGAGAAATCTTCTCGGGTGTAGTCGAGTGCTTGCTCCGCGCCGAGTGACTTCACCAGATCGAGATTCGGAGTGCTGCATACCGCCGTGACGTGCGCCCCGAAGTGCTTCGCGAGCTGCACGGCGAAGACCCCGACGCTCCCGGAGGCGCCGTAAATGAGAATCTTTTGCCCGCTTTGGATCCTCGCCTTCCGCAGGAAATACAATGCCGACACGCCGCCAAACAAGACGGCGGCGGCTTCCTCGAAGCTCATGTTCACGGGCTTCTTGGCCAGTGTGCCATTCTCACGCACGCATACGTACTCCGCGTTGGCGCCGAACTTGAACCCCGGCGAGCCAAACACCTCGTCGCCCGCCGAAAAATGGGTGACGGCCTTGCCCACGGATTCTACTGTGCCGGCGAACTCCATTCCCGGTATTGTGATTCTTGGCCGCCAAAGGCCGGTGATGATTCTTCCGAGAAATGGATCGGCTTTCCTAATTCTCCAGTCGCCTGCGCAGACCGTCGTCGCATGGACGCGGACAAGCACTTCATCCTCCTTGGGGACAGGCTTATGCACGTCCTTGACTTCGAGAACTTCCGGGGGGCCGTAGCGAGAAAAGACGGCGGCTTTCATGAGCGAATAGGAGCCATGTTTGAACGAGTTGAGGTTGGATACTCGCGCAAACGGGTAAAGTTTCAATCTTCTGCGACATTTTCCGCCGTCCTGCCAGCATCAACAGAATCTCCACGCTTGCAGTGAGTGTCCAAACCGAAACACCTGCGGAAGCAGTATTTCCGCCAAAATCTCCAGCGACTCCACCAGCCGTGGGCCGGGCCGGTTGAAGAATTGGTTGCCATCGGTGATTGCGACTCGGCCGGTGCAAACCGCCTTCAAGCGGCCCCATTCTGGCTTGTTTCGCAGCGTCGCCATCTCTTGCCGTGTCTTATCCAGATCGAAACCGCACGGCGTCGCGATGATCACATCGGGGTCGCGCGCCAACAGATCGTCCCAGCTCATCCACGGCGAATGTTTGCCCTTCTCACCGAAGAGGTTGACGCCGCCGGCCAATTGGACGAGTTCTGGCATCCAGTTGCCAGCTGCCATCAAGGGATCGAGCCATTCCAGGCAGGCAACCGTCGGCTTGTTCGGCTCACGTGCGGCTCGATCGGCAATCACGCTTATCCTGGATTGCAACTGTGCGACGAGTTCTATTCCTCGATCCGGGCAATTCAATGCGTCTGCGACGCGCTCGATGTCGGCCCAAACATCGGCCAGGCAGTTGGGGAATAACGAGACGATGCGCGGAGTCGATATTGGTAGGTCCGGCGAGCCGAACCGGACCTTTTCGCCCTCGACGCTTCTGGGTCCGGCTCGGCTCGCCGGACCTACTGCGAGCGCTCTTTCGACGTCTTTCAAACTGACTGCACAAACTTCGCATTGGGTCTGCGTCAGGATCACATCGGGCCGCAAGTTCTTCAGAATCTCGTCGTCCACGTCGTAGACGGAAATTTCGTTTTGCAGCGTCGACTTGACGCGATCATCGATGTCGCGGCTGCTGCCGTGCACATCGAACTTCGGCGCGGTGCATACCGGCAGATTCTGGATTCCCGGCGGAAAGTCGCACTCATGCGATCGGCCCACGAGTTGATCGCGAAAGCCCAGGGCGCAGGCGATCTCAGTGGCGCTGGCGATGAGGGAAACGATACGCAAGACAAACTCCTTGAGCCCCAAGCGAGCGAAGGCTTGTCCGTTGTCCGTTGTCAGTCGTCCGTTGCAACGGACAACTGACAACGGACAACAGACCACTGACACCGGACTACGGACGTCTTGATACGGCTCCGGGCGGCGCGAAGTCGAGGAAGCGATCGATCATCGTGGGATCGACGGCCACGCGGCGGGCGCGGCGGAACATCCTGGCGGCCTCGTCGCGCATGCCGTCGAACCACAACTGGTGGGCCAAGAGGAACAGGTACGCCGGCTGTGCGGGAAGTTGCTCGACCACATCCTCCAATTGCTTCTTGTGGGCGAGCCAGCCGGCGTCATTGGCGTTGTACAGTTCGACGCGCGGACGGAAGGGGGCCAACGGCCAATTCGGCTCGCGGCGCATGCCTTCTTCGATGAGCTGGGTCGCTTCCTTGTATTTCCCCAAGGCGAAATATGCCTGGCCCAGGAGGAAATATCCTCGGCTGGCGGCGGGATCGAACTCAGTCGCTTGTCGAAATCGCACGGCGGCCAGGCCGTATTCCTGGTTGACGAACGCAATGAGACCAAGTTCGACGAGCCGCCGCGCTTCGTCCGCCGGGTCGGCGCGCGGCTCGTCCAGATTCGGATGATCCTTCTCCTTCGGAGGTGGAGGCGCTTTGGGCGGCGGCGCCTTGGGTTTGGGCGGGGCGTTGTCATCGGCAGGCGGCATCGGCTTGTGGGGCGGCGCGGGCTCCCTCTTGGGTGCGCGGGGCACATTGGGCCAGCGCGGGTCGAGCTTCTCCGCCGGCTCCACATCGAGATCGATGCCGCTCAAGTCGTATTCATAGGATCGCGGAAGCAAGATCGGCGGCGGCTGAGCGACTACGATCCGTTTCTGATAAATGACGACGACTCCACGATGGACAGGCCCCCAGCCCGGCGGCGGGGCAGGCACGAGAATGAGTTGCGCCTTCAGAGGATTGACCGCAATCAAGAAAATGACGGCCGCCATCCAGCGGCAATGCGACATGGCAGTTGCCTTTCTCCGGGCGAGACGGGACGCCTTCCCAGATTCGATTATGAATTGTCTTGTACGGGGATGCAATGGAAAAGAAAAAACCCAGTTTGTCCGTTGTCAGTGGTCCGTGGTCAGTGGCTGCAACGGACCACTGACCACGGACCGCGGACGTCTGTGGCATCCCGCAGATTCGCTGCGCTCATCTGCGGGCTTGGGAGGGGTCTCACTTTAACCAGCGGTCTAAGAACTCATAGGCGACGCGGCGGACTTCGGGCGGGAAGTCGTGGGCGCAGTCGGGGTAGTTGGCGGCGAGTTTCTCCTTCGCCCCGAACAACTCAAACACCGGCAGGGCGGCGGCGATGCAGTCTTTTGCACCGGATACTTCGAAATTGTCGTCGTGCAAGGGGGAGCTGGCCAGGAAAGCGCGGGGAGCGAACGCGGCCACGACTTCGGGGAAATCGAACGGGACCTTGGCAGGATCGAGATTGTACACCGTCGCCAGGCGCGGCATGTAGCGTTCGCTCGACCAGCCCTTGAGCTTGCCGCCGTAGTATTTTGGAAAACTCGTGAAGCCGCAATTGGAAACGGTGGCGGCAATGCGCTCATCGAAGGCGGCGGTGAACATGGCGTTGTGGCCGCCCAAGGAATGGCCGATGCAGCCAATCCTTTTGGCGTCGACTTCCGGCAAGCTTTGCAAAAGGTCGAGGGCGATCATGTTGTTCCAGATTGCTTTCATGGAGCCGCTCTTGAAGCTGCTCTTCCGGAAGTCGTACGGATACTCCCCGAAGCTGGGATAATCGAGGGCGAGCGTGACGCAGCCGCGCTCGGCCAGGTGCAAGGCGTAGAAGAGATTCGTTTTGTCGCCCAGCCCCGCTGGTCCTTTCGAGCCGATGGACCCATTCGTTTGGTGCAAGCACAGAACCGCCGCTCGCGGCTTCGCATCCTTTTCCATTTCGCGCGGAAGAAAAAGATAACTCGAAACCCGCTCTCCTTCGCCTACTTGGAACGTTAGACGCTTCCGCACCCAACCGTCGCCTTGGTGCTCGTCGATATATTCCACGGCGAGCGGCGGTTTCTTGGTGCGATCCGGGAGCGGCCCCATCGCTTCCTGCATGCCCGCCAAGATGTGCGCGCGCCGTTTCGCCCAGTCCTCTTTGGTCGCAATCGCATGTTCTTTGCCGTGCTCATCGATCCAAACGAGCAGATTCGCCTTGTCGCGATAAAAGGGAACATTCTGGGCGGCGAGCGGTGTGGTCCAGATGAGCGACACCAACACCGGAACTATCCGCCAGCGAGCTTTCATGGCTGTTGTCCTTGTTAGCGTTTCGCGGTTCTTGATAATAACATCGTAGGGCGGGCTGCCAGCCTGCCCAATCCTAGCCGCCCGCCGGAGCCACCGCCAGAGGTTGTCCATGTTGGTTGTCATGCAGAGTCACGCCACCGAGGCGCAGATCGACGTTGTCTTAGACGCCATCCGGGCCATGCAGCTGACGCCGCACCCCATGCCGGGGGCGACGCGCACGGCCATCGGCATCACCGGCAATATCGGCATGGTCGATTCGCGCACGCTGGAAGTGCTGCCCGGCGTGATGGAATTGATCCGCGTCACCAAGCCGTTCAAGCTCGCCGGCCGCGAGATGCACGAGGCCGACACGTTTGTCCGTTTGCCAGAGACAACGATCGGACCGGGAACCTTCACACTCATCGCCGGACCCTGCTCCGTCGAGAACGAGACGATGATTGAGCGCACGGCCGAATTCTTGGTAGGACACGGCGTCAAGCTGATGCGCGCCGGCGCTTTTAAGCCGCGCAGCAGTCCGTATTCTTTCCAGGGCCTTGGGCTCGAAGGACTGGACATCTTGGCGCGGGTGCGGCGAAAGACGGGCATCGGCATCGTCACGGAGCTGATGGACACGGACAATGCCGACGCTGTCGAGGAAGCCGCCGATATCATCCAGATCGGCACCCGCAACATGCAAAACTTCAGTCTCTTGAAGCGCGTCGGCAAGGCGCGTAAGCCGGTGCTGCTCAAGCGCGGCATGTCGGCGACTTTGGAAGAATGGCTAATGGCCGCCGAATACGTAATGGCCGGCGGCAATTACAATGTCATTCTTTGCGAGCGCGGCGTGCGGACCTTCTCCGACCATAGCCGCAATACGCTTGATCTGTCGGTGATTCCGCCGGCCAAGAAGCTGTCGCACTTGCCGATCGTGGTCGACCCGAGCCACGGCACAGGCAAGCGCGACTATGTGCCGCCGATGGCTTTGGCGGCACTTGCGGCCGGAGCGGACGGTCTGCTGCTCGAAGTGCATCCCGATCCAGATAAGGCGCATTCCGACGGGGCGCAATCGTTGAGCTTCGCGGGGTTCGAGGCGCTCTTGGAATCGCTAAAGCGCTTGGCGGGGCCGCTGGAGCGGCGGATCAATTAGACGGCGCTGTAAAATAATGCACAACAAGATCTTGCCCCGCGGGAGGATACTAAGATGCCGATGCACGATTGGACCAAAGTGGAAGCCGGCATATTCCATGCGTTTCATCACGAGTGGGTATCGGAGATTTCGCGGGCCTTGAATCGTGGTCTGTTGCCAAAAGATTACTATGCCCTCCCCGAACAGGTAGCTGCCGGATTCGGCCCGGATGTGCTCACTCTCCAAGATGAAGGCGTCAGCAGTGATGATGACGCTACGGGAAACGGTGCTGGGGCAGTTGCCACTCTGCAAACGCGACCCCAAACCCAATTCATGGCGGAGTCCGAAGCGGAGTTCTACCGTAGAAAGAAGAACTGGATCGCAGTGCGGCATGTGAGCGGAGACCGAATGGTGGCAGTTGTTGAAATTGTGTCTCCGGGAAACAAGGCGGGACGTGCTGCGTTCCATGCATTTGTCGAAAAGGCCTTCGAACTGTTGGAACATCGCATCCACTTGCTCATTGTGGATCCCTTCCCGCCGACAGCGCGCGATCCAGACGGAGTTCACGCTGCGATTTGGGAGGAAATCGCGGACGACTCATTTCGCTTGCCGGAAGGCAAACCGTTTACGCTGGTTGCATACGAGTGTGATTCCGCGACCCGAGCGTACATCGAAACCGTCGCAGTTGGCGACGTGTTGCCGGAAATGCCGCTATTTCTAAGACCGAACGGCTGCGTCAAAGTGCCCTTGGAAACCAGTTACACAACGGCATTCGACGTCATGCCGAGCCGATGGCGTCGAGTCCTCGAAGGCACTCGCTAGGCCCTTAGCGCGATCACGGCAGTTGCACGCAAATCAATTCATTCGCGTCGCGAATGTAAAGCCGGCCGCCCGCGATTGCCGGATGCGCCCAGGTGGTGCCGCAAATCTTCGAACGACACAATTCGCGGTATTGCTTAACATCGGGCTGCATCAGCACCAGATCGCCGTTTTCCTCGAGCAGCAACAGCTTGTCGTCGCCGGTGCGTGTCAGCGAGGCGTGATATTTGCCGACGTTGGGCCGTTGCCAGTGTTCCTTGCCGGTAGCCAAGTCGACGCAGCGCAAGACAGCGACGCTCTGGATCGCCGGGACCGCCGTGACAAGATAGAGCTGATCCTTGCCAACCGCGACGGGCGTGGAGAAGTAACAGTTGAGGTCTGGCTTCATCCAAACCTGTTTGGCATGCGGCGCCGCGCCCGAGTTGTCGAGCTTGACACCGATGCCGCCGAAGGTGATCGAGGTTGCGAAGATCATGTCGCCGGAGCGCACCGGCGTCGTCGAGCTTTCGCTTAGCTTGTCGACGAGAGGCACCTGCCAGAGTTGTTTGCCGTCGCGCACGTTAAGGGCGGTCAGACCGGCTCCTGTCAGACACACGACGGCCCGCTCATCGCCCTTGCCGACTGCGATGGGCGACGAATAACTCGCTTTGTCGTCGAGCTTCTTCCAAATGGTGCTGCCGTCCTTGGCGTTGAACGCCACGACCGAAGCACCGGGGCCGCCGACATTGAGGAAGACGCGCTCTCCATCCACGAGCGGCGAGCACGAGGTACCGAAGAACAAATTCGGCGCCTTGAATTCTTTGAGCGTATTGACCTGCCAGACTTGGTCGCCCGATTTGGAATCAAAGCAAGTGAGAATTCCGGTGACGCCGAAAGTATAGGCCTTGCCGTTGGCCACAGTCGGCGTGGCGCGCGGGCCGTCGCCGAAGAAGTTGCTGAATTTGCCGCGATCGTAGCTTTTGGTCCAAAGCGGCTTGCCGTCGGCGGCGTCGAAGGCTGCCAGCGCTTCTTCGTCTTTGCCCTTGGGCCGCGCGAACAAATAGACTTTGCCGTCGGCGACAACGGGAGAGCTATGGCCTTCGCCGACGGGTTGCTTCCAGAGAATCTTGAGCGGCGCCTTCCAGACATCGATCTTCTGCGAGGTGCTGCCATCGCGTCGCGGACCGAGCCAACCGGGCCAATCCTCAGCGGATTTTGTCTTGCCCCCCTCTCCCCCCGCTGGCGAGTACGCAATAAATGAGGAGGACTCGGAGGCGGGGGGAGAGGGGCTGGGGGTGAGGGGGGCAGCCCGGTTCTGCGAACCGGGGCTAATCGCGGACTTGATGTTGTCCAACAAGTACCGTTCCATGAACATCACGGTCGCGTAGAACTGAAAGTCGGCGTTCTTCTTCTTGGCGAAGCCGTGGCCTTCGTCGTTCGCCATTAAGTACCATACCGGCGTTTTCTGCTTCTTGAGCGTGCCGACCATTTGCTCGGCTTCGGTCCAGGGCACGCGCGGGTCGTTCTTGCCCTGGACAATGAAGAGCGGCTTCTGAATCTTGTGGGCGTTGTTGAGCGGGGCGATCTTCTCCATGAACGCACGCATCTTGGGATCGCGCTCGTCGCCGTATTCCGCCCGGCGCAGATCTCGGCGATAGCTTTCGGTGTTCTCAAGAAAAGTTCGCAAATTCGACATGCCAATGATGTCCAGTGCGCAACGGAAGCGGTCGGGGAAATAAGTGGCGACCGCAAGCGTCATGTGGCCGCCGTAACTGCCGCCGGTGACCATGATGCGGTCGGCGTCGAGGTCCGGGCTTTTGGCGACCCAATCAAACAGAGCGCCGATGTCCTTGTAGGCGTCTTCGCGCTGAAAACCGTTGTCGAGCGCCAGAAACGTCTTTCCGAAGCCGGACGAGCCGCGGATGTTCGGAAAAAGGATTGCGACGCCCATCTCATTGGGAAAGTAGTTCTTGCGGCCGAGAAAGCCCGGTCGGGCCTGTACTTCCGGGCCGCCATGGATGTCGATGATGACGGGGGCTTTGGCGTAGACATTCTTGCTTGGCAGATACAGAAAGCCGGTGATTTCGCGGTCGTCGAAGCTCTTCCAGCGGATTAGCTGGGATTCCGAGAATTTGGCTGCATTGAGGCCGCCGGTCTCACTATGGGTCCAACGCTCGATCTTGTTCGTTTCGACGTCAAGAGAGTAAATGTCGGTCGGCGATCGGGCCGAAGTCAGCATGAAGGCGAGATCGCGGCTGTTGTTGTGCCAGCGGAAGCCGCGGATCGAGCCGGGCGGCCCCTTCATTTGACTCAGTTCCTTGCCCGTCTTCGGATCGAGCAGATGCAGCGTACCGACGCCGGTTTGGTTCGCATTGACCGCGAGGCGTTTGCCGTCGGGGGAAAGGCGAAAGGCGTCGATGTCCCAAGGAATGTGCTCGGTCAAGACTTTGGTCGTCTTGGTAGCCAGATCGAGGTAGACGAGGCGATGAAACTCGGAATCTTTGTCGGTGCTGGTATAGATGCCCTTGCCGTCGAGGCTGAATTGACCGCCGGTGTAGGCGACAGTCTCCTTTTGACTGCGTGGAAAAATCGCGGATTTTTCGCCGGACTTCGCATCCACGAGCCAAAGGTATGATTCGTCGGCGGAGACGTATTCCATGACTAGAATCTTGTTGTCGTCGGGCGACCAATCCAGAGGCGACCAGCCGCCGCCTTTGAACTCGGCCAAAGAGCGGTCGCTCTTGGGATCGGCCGGATCGACGACGAAGAGATCGACGTCGGCGCCGTTGCGGCGGGTGCTAGTGTAGGCGATCCATTTGCGCGAGCGCGACCAGACGCCGGCGGAGTTGCGCGATTTGCCATCGGTGAGCAGGGTCACGTTTCCTGTGTCCAAGTCATAGCGATAGTTCTGAAAGCGTTCGTTGCCGCCCGTGCCTTTGCCAAAGACGAAGAACTTGCCGTCGGCGTCATAGGAGCCGCCGAGCGCGCTCTCGGGGAAGAACGTAAGCTGGGTGCGAGCGCCGCCCGGAAACCTGACGTGATGAATCTGGCTGGTGTCGCCGAAACGGGTGTGAATCAACATCTCGCGCTTGCTGGGATGCCAGTCGGCGACTGTGGCCGTGCGAAACTCGGTATAGCGGCTTACCTTGTCCGCCAGCGCCGCCGGAATCTTTGGCACGCCGTCCACAACGAGGTTGTCGCCGGGGACGACGAAGCCGCCGGTTTGGGAGGAGGCAACCGACGAATGCAGAAAAAATGTGATGACTACAAGAACGCGTTTCATGGCATGTTCTCCATCAAGCCCGCACGCGAGTCTTCGAGCGTGAGGGGTGCTCCGTTACCCCGCACGCTCGAAGACTCGCGTGCGGGCTTGTGCGCATTGAGGAAATGATGCAGCGGCGCGTAACGCCAGTCGATGCCCCGCTCTTCCGCAAGTTGCTTCAACTTTCGCAGATACTTCTCGGTTATACGATTGCCGGTTTCCTGGTATGCCGGATCGCAGTAGTAAACACGGCACCCTAATGGTCTGGGTTCACGCGCGGTGCAAAGATTTTCCTTTTGAAAGGGGCAGAAATCCGCTGTAACAGGCGTCTCGAATGCGGGTGCGCTTTCGAGCAAGACCTCAGCTTCCAAACTGCTGATAAACAGCGTGTGCCCATATTCCTTGAACCGGCAACAACGCCCGCTCGCGAGACACACGGGCCCTGCGGCGGCGACCTCGTTGTCCGCTTCCTTAAAGATTGCCAACACCGCTTCTCGCACCGCTTGCGTTTCGGGCACGCTTAACCCTTCAAACAAAGCCATCCTTCACAGTTTGATTGCCTTCATGCGCGCTGTAATCTCCTCCGCCGAGATCAAATCACCCTGGCCCGACCCCGGACAAACGGCGCAGGTTTCTTCCCAGTCCTCCGGCGTCGCCACGTTGCTCTCCCAAAACGGCCATGTCCGGCATTGGCGTGGCCGCACCGGGTAGATCGTGCATCCTTGCTCGCGGTCATAGAAGATGCAGTCGCCGTCGACCTTTTCGCGCAGGCTTCGCTGCCGGCCCACGCCACGGGTGAAAACTGCGATGAATTCTTCGAGCGGCTCTTTTCGATAGACGGCGATGGCAGCCGTTTCTTCATCGCTCAGCCAAACGTAACCCGGTTCGCCCGTGCAGCAGGCGCCGCAGCGCGTGCAGCGGAAACGTAGGCCGTCGGCGTACCACGGATCGTTGGAAGGCATGACCTTGATCTTATCCGACCGTTTAGCCGCGAGCCAGCGGTGAGCGCGGACGGGGTGCTGTCGCGGATCGCATTCCGTCCGCGCTCGCCGCAGGCTTGCGGCTAAACGAGCCTCTACAAAAGACGATATGTCGATCTCCGTGATCATCCCGGCCCTCAACGAGGCGAACGGTATTGCCCAGTCCATTCGAACTCTGCGGAAGCAGAGCCCGCTTGAGATCATCGTAATCGACGGCGGCAGCCGGGACGGAACGCCGGACTTGGCGCGCGAGGCTGATCGAGTCATCTCGTCGCCGCCTGGCCGGGCAACGCAAATGAACGCCGGCGCAGCCCTCACTCGCGGCGAGCTTCTGCTATTCCTTCACGCGGACTGCACGCTGGAGGACGGATGGATGAACGCCGTCGAACGATGCTTGGCGAAAAGGAACGTGATTGCCGGCTGTCTTACCATGCGGGCCAATGCCGACGGCCCACTCTACCGATGCATCGATTGGTGCGCCACCGCGCGGGTTCGGCTCACCGGGTTGATCTACGGCGACCAGGGGCTTTTTCTTCGGCGGCGTGACTTCGCTCGGCTTGGCGGCTTTCCTCCGCTCCGCTTCATGGAGGATGTGTTCTTCAGCAAGATGCTCCGACGTCATGGCCGTATTGAAGTGATCCGGCCAAAGATCTTCGTCTCCCCCCGACGCTGGCAACAAGCCGGACTTGCGCGCCAGACGTTGCGAAATTGGACGCTGACCGCCCTCGCTGCGGCGGGCGTGCATCCCGATCGACTCGCCGCGTTCTACCCGCGAGTGCGGTGAATCGGGCTTATTGGAATCCCCTTCGAAATCCTTACAAAGAGTTTGAATCCTCCCACCGAGTGGAACTCTCATACCACCACACTGAATTACGGTCCCGAGTTCGTGGGCTCCAGGGCTGCGGGCCAACGATGAGTCATTTCCAACGAAAGGAGAAGCATCCATGACATCTTCCATCTGGAAACGCGGCGCCTCCGAGACGGCCTTGGCCGGGTTGGCTTTGGCGGCGCTAACCGCGGCGGTCGGCGGCATGGTGTACGGGCAGGATCCCGCCAAGGAAGACTTCGCCGCCGTCATGAAACGGATGCAAAACGCCAAGGCCGGCATTGAGAAAAAACACGCGGAGCTGCTCAACGAGCGCTATGACTTGGCAGATCGTCCCGCGAAGGGCGTGACCATGTCTCGCGGCAAAGCGATTCAGGAGGGCCCGCGCACAAAGCTGTCAGCCGGCCTGACCTGGCAAAAGTTAGCCGCCTTGAGTCCCGAAGACATCCGCGACAAGGGCCTTTTGCCCAAGGGTTTCCTGCCTTTGCCGCACCCCAACCATGCCGAGGGCGGCATGCTTTTCCCCAAATTCCACATCGACGAGGTCAAGAAGCAAGAATCACGCGATCTTGCCCGCTTCGACTTGGACTATGACTTGCCCGATCATTTCCTGCCCGAGTTTCCGCCGCCGATCTACTTGACGACGCGGCTCGACTTGGGCGACGTGTCCAAGGGCAAGCTCGTGACCGTCGACAACTATTACGAACTGTTCAAGGAGGTGCTTAATCCGAAGCAACTTGAGGGCTTGCGGTTGTTGCTCACTCCCATGGCCCAGCAGCAATTTAACGCCACCGACGACCGCCGCAGCTCGCGGCCCAGCCGCGGCGTGACCTGTTTCGACTGTCACGTCAATGGACACACCAACGGCGCGACCCACCTCGTGGGCGACATCCGGCCTCAGGAATTTCGCCATCGCATCGACACGCCGTCGTTGCGCGGCGTCAACGTCCAGCGTCTCTTCGGCTCGCAGCGGGCCCTCAAGTCGGTCGAGGATTTCACGGAATTCGAGCAGCGGGCGGCCTATTTCGACGGCGATCCGGTGGCCGCCCAAAGGAAGGGAGTCACCATTCTGGAGCGAGGCAGCCAGGTGCATTTCATGGCCGAATTTCAGGAGTTGCTGGATTTCCCGCCGGCCCCCAAGCTCACCGTCCTGGGAAAGCTCAATCCCAAAAAAGCGACGCAGCAAGAGTTGCGCGGCCAGGAGCTGTTCTTCGGCAAAGCCCAGTGCGCAACTTGCCATCCGGCGCCTTATTACACCGACAATTCGATGCACAATCTCAAGCTCGAACGATTTTACAAGCCGCACATGATCAATGGCCGCATGGCGTCGCAGGATGGCCCGATCAAGACATTCACTTTGCGCGGCGTCAAGGACTCGCCGCCGTATATGCACGATGGCCGCTTGCCTACGCTTGAAGACACGGTGGAATTCTTCAACCTCGTGCTTGAACTGGGACTGGGCGAGGAAGAAAAGCAAGATTTGGCGGCGTTCTTGAAGTGCCTTTAGGCGACAAGCCCCGCTCTCCAGTTAGCGTGACCGCCGGAATTCACATCACGCTAACCCGCGAGCGGGCGTAGAAACCCTTCCAGTTTCTCGGCAGGATAGAGGCAAAACGCGAAATCGCGGCGGCTGTGGACTTCGCGAATCCGCAGCTGCCGCACTGTTTCCGCCAGCGCCGATTGCACGCGCGATTCTTGCTCGCCTGACCATTGCCTCATTTCCCGGCTCAGGCGGCGCAGATTTTGATAACGTGCTGCCGATTCCGCACGCGTGTTGCAGGTTCAGAGAATCCATTGCTGTTTCTCTGCTTTCAGCTGCGCGACTTGCGGATTCGAGTCGTCCAGGTGGCGTTGTGGATTCCAGACGATATCTCGCGCTTGACGCGCCAACTGCTTTTCCATCTCTCTGCTCACGCGCGTGGGCTCAAAGGGCAGACGCAATGTCCCCGTCAAAACCAGAAACGCCGGGGGCTCGATGCCGAAGAAGCCTTGAATGATGTTGTCCGTCAATTCATCATACTTGCCGCCGCCCAAGCCGTGCATGAACGTGTCGGCCAGGAAAAGCCGGGCGAACAAGGTCAGCGTCAAGGCGCGGGTACGAATCTTGTAGCCCTGCTTTTCCAGGCTCAAATACTGCGCTATCAACTCGCCAACGGCGCCGCTTCGCCGTAGAATCGGCCATTCATCGGAACCGGAATGAAGATGGAAGCTGTCCGCGTCCGCTCTGGCAAACAAGCGTTGCCTCCGCGTCCGTCCCGTTCGCCAACTCCACAAGGGCATCTCGAACCAGTCGCCCTTTTTGGCGAGATCGGGCACGGGATGATTGCGGCTCCGCAGGCCGTAGCGATTCCGATAGGCCTCCACCGTGGCATTGTACAACGCATGAAAACGGGGAAGGTTTTCGAGGAGATGGCAGGCGAACCATGCGAACGGCGCCGTTACGCAAAGTCGGCTCAGCGGCAACTCGAAATTGTGACAGCCCCACCTTCGTTCCAAAGACCGCCGCGCCGCGGCAATGCGTTCCCCCAAGAGCGGCGTCCGCTGCGATTGACGCCGCACCTCGGCCCAGAAATCGGAAAGCATCGGCGCGAACGGCCAACGCCCTGCGTGGCGTGAAACTTCGTTGGGGAATTGCGAGAAGGCGTCCTCATCGAGGACGGGCCGTTCTTCGTAAGGGACTTCGCCTTGCCAATGGTCAAATGGAACGCCTATGAGATGATCGTCCACAGGCACGCGCACCAGGGCGTTCTTGGCGGTGTCGTTGTCGACCACCAGGTTCAACGGCATTCGACCATGCCGGCGAGCAAGCGCGTTCAGGGCGAAATTCTTGAGCCAGACTCCCGGATGAAAGATCTCCGGTTGATGCCCGGCAACCAGCAGACCGACGTCGAGCGATTCAGGCACAGGTTCATCGGCAGCGACGTGATAGGAGCGCGCGGCTGCCAACACCGCGGCGCGGGCTTCACTGCGAAGCTCGGTCAAGGGTCGGCCAAGAATTTCAAGATTGGAAGTTGAGAGGATACGGCGATTTTGCTCGAGAATTGCGCCAAGCTCCAACAGGGGCGGCGCGGCCAAGACGCCGCCGTCTTCCGTGGGAGCTTGCAGTTCGTGCACGTTCACCGGCAGCTCCGGAACGGCTGGAAAGCGCCGTAACACTCAAAGTCGACCGTGGGCTCGCATTTCGACGTTTCCAGGGCGTCGGCGATCACCCTGTGGTAATAAGCCAAACGCTGTCCGGCATCGTTCAACATGCCGCCAAAGGCCCGGTTCGGGTCAAGGTAGAGCCGCGGGACGGCAACCTCCTTGATCCGCAGGCCGGCCCGCGCGGCCTGCACCCAGAGTTGCAGCGGCATTCCCCAGCCGGTTTCGGTAATATGCAGCTTTTCCAGGGCCGATCGGCGATAAGCCTTGAAACCGCAAAACGCGTCGGTGATGTTCAGGCACAGAGACTTGTTGAGTTCACCGGTGATGGTCTGGTTGATCTCGCGGCGGTCGGCGGGCGTGGCCAGGCCCTTTTGGTGGAAGTCGCGCAGATAGCGGCTGCCGCTGACCATGTCGGCGTCGTGGATGGCTTCCAGGAGGACGGGGATGCGGGCCGGCTCATGCTGGCCGTCGCAATCCATGGTGACCAAGAAATCCGCCCCGACTTGAAGCGCGTGGTTAAAGGCAGTGCCGAGGGCAGCGCCGTAGCCGCGGTTGCGTGGATGCGTGATGACCGTCAAATCGGTCTGTTTGGCGAGGATTTCTCCGGTGCGGTCGGAGGAGCCGTCGTTGACCACAAGGATACTAGGGCTGTAACGCCGCACTTCTTGGAGGACCGACTCCAGGTGCCGTTCCTCGTTGTAGACCGGTATGGCGGTGAGAAGGTGCATGGCGCCTCCAATGTGCCCTCAGTGGTTAACTAATTGTAAACGTGATGCCGCCGATGTCAATTTGTGCTACGTCCGCATATGCGTTTCACCGTTTAGCCGCGAGCCAACGGCGAGCGCGGACTGAATCCCGTCACCGACGACGTCCAGCCCGCGCTCGCCGCTGGCTCGCGGCTAAACGTAGATTCCTGCCAGATCTTTAGAGCGAACCGCGTGCCTTTGGATTCATTCGCTTTTGAGAAGTTTCTGAATCGTGCCCGAAAGATGTTCGCGCGTAACGCCACGGATGAGAAACTTCTTTTCACGATGTGTTTGCCCCGAAAGCAACTCGACCTGCGCTTTCTTGATTCCCAGGCAGTCGGCGAGGACCTCGACCAGAGCTTTGTTCGCCCGCCCCTGATCCGCCGGCGCCGTCACGGCCACCTTGAGCGCGCCGGCTTTCTCGCCGACGACGCCGTTTCGCCGCGCACCCGGCTGGGCCCGAACCGACAGAACGCATCCTTCCGGGTGGTCCTGAATCATTCCTTCACGCCTTCAAATAGGACGCTTCCCAAGCGAACGAACGTCGCCCCTTCTTCGACAGCGACCTCGAAATCGTTGCTCATGCCCATGGAAAGATGTACAAGTCGATGTGGCGCTTCTAGACGCGGCGCCAACTCGTCTCGCAGATTACGGAGTTTCGCAAACGTCGGCCTGCATGCCTCGGCATCTTGAAGGGGTGCCATCGTCATGAGTCCTTCGACCCGAACATGCTTGAAGGCCGCAGCAGCAGGAATGACATCCGGCAAGTTTGACGGGTCAAAGCCCTGTTTCGACGCCTCGCCGCTCGCATTCACTTCCAAGAAGACTCCGATTTGGTGATTCTGCTTGGCTGCCTCGGTTTCGATGGCTTCTAACAGTCGAATGCTGTCGACCGAATGAATCCGCTCGACCACGGGAAGTGTCCGCTCGATTTTGTTGCGTTGCAGATGTCCGATGAGGTGCCAGCGAACGCTTTTCGGCAATTCCGCCGTCTTTCGCCACAATTCTTGCGGCCGATTCTCGCCAAGATCGTGAACGCCCAGTTCCACAAGGCCGCACGCCATCTCCGTGGATACCGTTTTGGTCACGGCCACCAACGTCACCTCCGAGCGCGCTCGGCCGGCGCGCCGGCACGCCTCGACCAAGCGATCGTTGACGCGATCCAGATTCTCTTTCAACCTTTTGCTCGTCGCGTCCGGCATTCCTCCCTCCCGCGCTCAAGGACATCATAAAACAATTGAACTCGAAGCGCTAGCGAGGCCGTCGATTCCCCTCGCTTGCGATTCGAGTTCAAGGGAGTTTTTATGGCCGACGTGCAGGCATTTCGCGGGTTTCGTTACGATCTGGGGCGCGTCGGCGAGCTCAGCGACGTTGTCGCGCCGCCGTATGACGTCATTGACCCGGCGCTCCAAGGCGTGCTTTACGAGCGCAGTCCTTTCAACGTCGTTCGCCTCATTCTCAACAAGGAAAGCCCCGCCGACACCGAAAACGACAATCGCTACACGCGCTCAGCCCAGACCCTGAACGGCTGGCTTCAAGATCGCATTCTATTGCAGGATTCGGCCCGCTCGCTCTACGTCTATCACCAAGATTTCGAGGTCGAAGGCCGCCGGTTTACCCGCAAGGGCTTCATGGCCCGCGTCCGTTTGGAGCGATTTGGAGAGGGCCGAATCTATCCGCACGAAGAAACCCTGTCGGGTCCGAAGGCGGATCGCCTCAAGTTGTTCCGAGCGACCGCCATGAACTTGAGCCAGGTTTTTGGCATGTATCCCGATGCCGAAGGTCAGGTTCAAGCGGCGCTCGAGGCGGCGGTGGGACGCGCCTTACCTCTACAGGCGACGGACCACCTCGGCGTGACCAGCAAGATCTGGCCTGTGACCGATCAACATGCGGTCAGTTCCGTCGCCGGCCTCATGGGTCCCAAACCAATCTTCATCGCTGATGGCCATCACCGTTACGAGACGGCGCTCACGTATCTGGACGAACGGCGGAAGGCGGGTGAGGCGAAGAATCCGGATGCCGCCGTCAACTTCGTGCTCATGATGCTGGTGAGCATGTCGGACCCGGGACTCGTGATTCTGCCGACGCACCGACTGATCTCGGGACTCGGCGCCTTGCGTGCGGATCAAATGCGGAACATGCTCGGCGCGCACTTCGACGTCGAAACCGTCGGTCAGGGACCGGACGCCGCCAAGTCAACCTGGGAACTCATCGAATCCGACGGAGGCCAGGACTTACTTGGCTTCGGAACGTCGGCAGACGGCGTTTGGCAGCTAGCCCGTTTCAAGAACCCGGGACTCATGACACAACTCGCCGTCGATCACAGCCTATCATGGCGAGGCTTGGCGGTGGCGGTGCTGCACAAAGTCGTCTTGGAAAAGCTGGCGCTCGAAACCGGCTCCGCCCTGCCCAAATGCGCTTACGTGCATCTTTTGAAGGAGGCCGCCGACGCACTGGAGAATCGCAATTGCGAGGTCGCCGTTCTTGTTCCGCCGGCGACCATGAGCCATGTCGAGCAGATTGCCGGCAATTTGGAAAAGATGCCGCCGAAGTCGACGTATTTTTATCCCAAAGTGCTAAGTGGGCTCGTATTCCATTCACTGAAGTGCTGAAACTCCGCCGCCTTCAAATCCCATCCAAAGATCGGATTGCGGACCTGCCTATCGGACTTTAGGATGCTACGAACGCTTGTTGCTCACCGCTTAATGCTCACTGCTGCGGCGACGGCGGCACGGTTGGGAAGCGACGTCTTTTTCAAGATCCGGTGTACGTGATCTTTGACGGTGGCCAGTGCGATGAATAGCTTCCGGGCAATTTGCTTGTTGCTCAACCCGTTTGCCATGAGGAGGGCGACTTCGCGTTCGCGTTTCGAGAGGCCTTCCAAGGATGGAGCCGAAGAGTGTTCGGGTACGCGCACCACCACCATCGGATGGCCTAGATCGCGAGAAGCATCGAGGTCGATAGTGAGCGCGCCATCGACTTCGACATCGCGAGCCAGGGCGACCAGCTGCTTCATGGGCACGGCTTGGCCGTTTTTCTTGTGCAGAGAGCCAACGAGTCCGCGCAGGCGCGTGAGCGCAGTCTGACTGAGCGGCGGCTTGGGATTCTTCATTCGCAGAAACCTCTATACGGTAGGACGGATTTGCAATCCCTCCGCGATGCGACGGTTTGCAAAACCGTCCTACTTCTCACCAGCATAACCCAAAGGAGCCTTTCCATGCCAGTAAAAGAAGCGGATCACAAAATCGTTTCGGATTTGATGCGGGCGATGCAGCGCGGCCCGGGCGCTGAGGAGGAATTGCTGGCCCTGTTCTCGGAAGATGCCGTCTTGGTGGAGCCGTTCATGGGCCAGCCGCAGACGCACAGCGGCAAGCCCGCGATTCGGGCGAGCCTGGTGCAAATGAATCAGAACCGCGCGCCGGATATGGCCTTGGCGCTCGATCGCGTCGATATGGAAGGCGGCGCTGTCCGCGCCGAATGGACCTGCACTTCCAGCTTCATGCCGACGCCGATGCGCGGCTACGACCTGTTCGCCATTCGCGGCGGCAAGATCGCCAAGCTGGAAATCTGCGTGACCGAGATGCCGGATATGCCGCACTGATCAAGTTCCAAACTGCTCCGCCCGCGGCAAGTCCTTCAGACTTCGCAAGCCGAAAACTTGCAGGAACTTCTTCGTGGTCGCGTAGAGCACCGGGCGCCCCAGGCTTTCGTGGCGGCCTGCGATCTTGACCATGCCTTTCTCCATCAAAAGACGCAGCGTTTCGCCGCAATGGACGCCGCGGATGCTCTCGATGTCGGCCCGCATGATGGGCTGGCGATAGGCGATGATGGCCAGCGTTTCCCTTGCGGCTGGGCTTAGCCGCATTTCTTGGCCGCAGCGGCGCAAGGTCGCCAGCCAACGGTGGTATTGCGGCCTGGTCAAAAGTTGAAATCCGCCGGCCAATTCCTCGATCTGGAAAGCCGTGTCGTCGCGGTCATAGAGCGCTTGCAGTTTCTTGATAAGCCTGCGAGCGGCGCCGGCATCGGGCAACCCGGCCACTTGGGCGAGCTTCCGCGTGGGCAACGGTTCATCCGCCGCCAGTAGCAACGCCTCGATCGCCGCCAAAGACGCATCCCGGCCCAAGGGATCGGTCGACACGCCCTCAGTATCCCGCTCGCCGCGCAGACGATAGATGAGCGGCAAGCGTTGATTCGTGGGGAGCCGATCGGGGCGGCGTCGCGCTAGGGGGCCCAGGGAGCGCTGCATCAATCTCATGTTTGCAGTTCCTTCCGGCATCCCCAGGATTCGCTGCGCTCATCCTGGGGCTTGACCCATCGAAGCTCACAAATACAGTAACGCCCATACTCGTCATTGACCAGAGACTTCGCGCGGGTAGGAGCCGAGCTCCGTGGCACTGTTTGCATTTTCGTTTTGGGCGCTTTGGCCTTATCTGCTCGCAATCTTCGCGGCATTCATCCTTATTTTCGGATTCATGCTGGTCTCGGCCATCTTTTCGGTGTGGCTGGAACGAAAGGTCGCGGGCCGCATTCAAGATCGCCTTGGGCCCACGCGCGTCGGCGGCAAATTCGGCTGGCTGCAAACTCTCGCCGACGGCATCAAGCTCCTTGTCAAAGAAGACATCATCCCCACCTCGGCCGACCACATGCTCTTTCGCGCCGGCCCCTACATCGCCCTGGTCGGCTCCTTCATGGCTTTCTTGGCCTTGCCGTTCGGTAACGGCGTCGTCGCCCGTGAGATGAACGTCGCCGTCTTCTTTATGCTCGCGGTCATGTCCACCGAGGTTTTCGGCATCATCTTGATCGGCTATGGCTCGGGCAGTAAATGGTCGCTCTTCGGCGGTATGCGCGAGGCGGCCCAGATGGTGAGCTACGAAATTCCGATGGCCCTGTGCGTTCTGGTGCCGGTGATCGTCGCCGGCAGCATGAACCTCAACGCCGTCGCCTTGCAGCAAAAGAACGGCATCTGGAATTGGTACATTTTCCACGATCCGTTCACCTTCGGCGCGTTCTGGACCTATTTCACCTGCGCCATGGCAAGCTGCAAACGGGCCCCATTCGACCTGGCCGAAGCCGAAAGTGAATTGGTCGCGGGCTTCCACACGGAATACTCCGGCTTCCGTTGGCTGTCGATCTTCATGGCCGAATACGGCAGCATGTTCGCGGTCAGCGGCATCGCCAACGTCATGTTCCTGGGCGGCTGGAGCCTTGGTTTGCCGTTCGAAATGACCGAGTTATTCGGCTCTTTCCTGGGCGAGACTTGGGGAACAATCGTCGGCAACCTCATCAACGTCACGGTTTTCATCTTCAAGGGCTGGTTCCTCGTGTTCGTGATGATGTGGGTGCGCTGGACGCTGCCGCGGCTGCGCATCGACCAGGTAATGATGACCTGCCTCAAGTATTTGGTGCCGATTAGCTGTGTGTTGCTGATGGGAGTGAGCCTTTGGCTCTTGGTCGTGCCTCAGTTCATTCAAGCGTATTTCAACTGGCTGATGTTCGGCGTATGTGTCGCGCTTCTGGTGGTGCTTATCCGGCAATGGTATAGCTGGGCGAGCAGCGTGCCGAGCGACGCCATGCCGGGAATGTGGCGATCGATCGGCGTGCCGGGATACCAAGGAGCGAAACGATGACGTTTAGCGGGGAGCCGCAGGCGACCAAACTCGGTCGCCTCCGGCTCCCCGCTAAACAGAGACTGCCAATGGACGACCTGCAACCGCTCTTGTTCTGGATCATCGCCCTCATGATGGGGACGTGCGCCGTTGCCACGGTCGTGACGCAAAACATCGTCCGGGCGGCCACCTGGCTCTTGTTCACATTGGCGGGCACTTCGGGGATGTTCTTTCTGCTCGGCGCCGACCTCGTCGGCACAATTCAGCTGTTGGTCTATGTCGGCGGCACGCTCGTTTTGGTCGTCTTCGGCGTGATGCTCACCGCCCAGGGACCGTTCATCAACATGAAGACGAGCGGCGCGGAATGGGCGATCTCCGCCGTGGTCGGCATACTCTTGCTTTCGGTCCTGGTTATCGGGACGAGCAAGATCGGTCACGTCGGCCCACCCGAAAAATCCGCGGCTGCTCGTTTTCAACCAACCTATACCCTGGCTTCGCAGCGCGAGGTTCGAGACAGACTCGAGTTGGAGCGAGGCCGCGGCAGCATAGACGAGGATCAGTATTATTTAGCGATTGCACGGCTCGACAAAGAACAAGTAGCTCAGGCCTCTTACAGTGCCGTCATTGGACGAGGTTTCATCGGCGAACCCGTCGGTCCGGTCCATGAAGAAACCGTCGGCAAGTCCAACAAAACGATATTGGTCCGTGCCCATTACCTCCTGCCGTTTGAAATCGTCTCGATTCATCTGCTCGTCGTCTTGATTGGCGCGGCATATCTCGCCCGTGCCAAGCGCCGCCGGAGGGTGGCCGCATGACCGAAACCATCGGCCTGGAGCACTATCTGTTCCTGGGCGCTCTGCTGTTCGTGTGCGGCGCGGTCTGCATGGCCACCAAGCGCAACGCTATCGGCGTCTTGATCGGCGTCGAATTGGTCTTGAACGGGGCGAACATCAACCTGGTCGCCTTCGCCCACTTCAATCCCGCCTTCGAGATCGAGGGCATGATCTTCGCGCTCATGGTGATCGTCTTGGCCGCAGGTGAAGCGGCGGTCGCTCTGGCCATCGTGCTCAACTTCTACAACAACCACATGACGGTGGACGTCGACACGGCCGAGGAGTTGAAAGGGTAATGTTCGACTTTGCCCATCATCCGGGTCTGTTGTTCGTCTGGGCGACGCTGTTGCCTCTGGCATCGTTCGTTATTTTGCTGTTGGCCGGCGCCTTGCGCTGCGCCTTGAAACCGCACAAAGCGGAAAACGACCTGGCGGGCGCGCTCTACGAGGCGCTGGGCGGCGACGTTCCCGGCAAAGGCGCCGCCTTTGTCAGCATCGCCGGCATCGGTTTGGCCTGCGTGCTCAGCGTCATCGGCTTCGCGCTGCTTCTTACCGATTCGTCTTTGCACGAGGACCATGGCTCAAAGCCGGCCGCCCATTCCCACGATCACGGCAAAGGCGAAAAAGAGGCGAAAGGAAAAGAAGAACATGAGCATCACAAAAGCTTAGGCGCGTTGCGGGCGGAACTGGCCAACCTTTACCATGAGATTTCGCACGCCGACGCCGAGGAAGAGAAAAAACTACAGGCGGACATCGACAACGTCAAAAAGGAAGTCGAGGAGACCGAGAGCCGTTGGTCGCAGTCGGTGACGTGGACTTACGTGCAGCCGCGCAAACTCTCCGATCCGGACGCCGGCACGGTATTAAGCATCGGCTATCGCATCGATCATCTCGCGGCGATCATGTTCGTGATGGTGACCTTCGTCGGCACGCTCATCCACATCTTTTCCGTCGGCTACATGAGTGATGAGCTGCAGAAGACCGTCGAGGATCATGAGGTCCACACCGAACACGGCCATTTGCATCGCCAGGGCCGCTTCGGCCGATTCTTCTTGTTCCTGTCGCTGTTCTGCTTTTCGATGCTCAATTTGATTCTGGCTGACAATCTCTTTCAAATCTTTGTGAGCTGGGAGTTGGTCGGAATCTGCTCGTATCTCTTGATTGGTTTCTACTTCGAGCGGACCAGCGCGTCCAATGCCGCCAACAAAGCGTTTATCACCAACCGCATCGGCGACGCCGGCTTCATTATCGGCCTGCTCATCGTGTGGTCGTACATGGGCACGTTCAACTTCCAGGAGATTTTCCAGCGCGTGCGGGCGCCGGAGCAGGCGTTCTCGGCCAAGTCGAGCGAACACGGCAAGTACATTCCTCTCGCCAACGCACATCAAATTGTCTCGGGCGAGGTGATCGGCCCCGGAACAGTGGAAGGTACGACAAGGCTGCGCGTGACGTCGATTGAAGACCCGCGCACCATGGAGTCGCGCGTCATCCTCTTCCCGCGTGACCAATTAAAGAGCGCGCACTTCGCCGCCGTTGGTCCGAAGGAAGGCGTGCAAGGACAGAAGGGTCAGGTGTTGACCGCGGTCAATGTCTATGCGAAGCCCAGGGCCGACCGTTACGGTTCCATGCCCTATTGGCTCCTGGTCGCGGCCGGGCTTGGCATCTTCCTCGGTTGCGTCGGCAAGTCAGCCCAGTTCCCGCTGCAAGTGTGGCTGCCCGACGCCATGGAAGGTCCGACGCCTGTCAGCGCCCTCATCCATGCGGCCACGATGGTCGCCGCCGGCGTGTATCTCGTGGGGCGCGCCTATCCGCTTTTCACCCCCGAAGTGCTGCTGACGATCGCGTATGTCGGCGGCATCACGCTGTTTGTGGCGGCCACCATTGCCGTCGTGCAGACCGACATCAAGAAGGTTCTCGCGTATTCGACCGTCAGCCAGCTCGGCTACATGATGCTCGGCCTAGGCGTCGGCGGCTGGGCGGCTGGCCTGTTCCACCTTATCACCCATGCGTTCTTCAAGGCGCTCTTGTTCCTCTGCTCGGGCAGCGTCATCTATGGCTGTCATCACGTCCAGGAAATGACGAAGATGGGCGGTCTTTATCCCAAGATGAAGACGACCGCGCTCACGATGCTGATGGGCTGCCTCGCGATCGCCGGCATTCCGCTCTTTAGCGGCTGGTACAGCAAGGACGCCATCGTCGCCCACGCCTTGGGACATAGCGTCGTCCACGCCGAGCATTTCTTGTTGTTCCTGTTGCCGCTTTTGACGGCGGGCCTCACGACCTTCTACATGTTCCGCATGTGGTTTATGACCTTCACCGGCGAGCCGCGCGATCATCACGTCCATGAGCACGCCCACGAATCGCCGAAGTGGATCGTCGTGCCGTTGGTGGTCTTGGCGTTTTTCAGCATCGTAGTCGCCTGGGGTTGGCCGATTTGGGATGCGGAAGCGAGCTGGCTGGAACATCAACTCCATCACGCGCAGCCGGCATCGGTCGTCGCGGATTTTGGCCGCCATCATGAGGATCCGGCGAGCGCGGCCGCTTCCATGGAAAAAGACAAGTCGCCGCGCTATAAGGCGGTGGAAAACCACAGCTTGGCCGGCTATTTGGCCCTGATCATGGTCGCCATCGGTTTGTCGTTCGCGTTCGCGCTTTACTATTACCGCGTGCTCGATCCGGCCGAGGCGAAGGAGCAGTTTCCCGGCGTCCATCGCTTCCTGACTCACAAATGGTATTTCGACGAGCTTTACAGCGCCGTCCTCGTTCGGCCGGCGCTGGCGGTTTCGAACTGGGCGCGGTCGTTCGATCTCAACATCATCGACGGCCTCGTTCACCTTCTGGCACGCGTCGGTGTATTGCTTTCGGTGATTCACGGTTGGTTCGACAGGTACATCATCGACGGCGTCGCCAACCTTTTGGCAGACGTGTCCTACGCCATCGGTGCCTGGCTGCGCGGCCTGCAGACGGGCTATTTGCGAAGCTACGTGCTGTTCTTGGTGATTGCGGCGGTCGGAATCTGGGTGGTGATCTTGTTCATCATTGGAACGCCGGCGCCGGCGGGGCCGACGCCGTAGGGGTTTTTGTCCCTTCGCGGGGCCAATGTTGCGCTAACCCGCAAGCGGGCCATCCCGCGAGCGGGTGGGAGCTTGGTTTCATGCATGCTGAAGTCGATCTCTGGTTTATGACGCTCCTCGTCTTCGTGCCCGCGATCTTCGCGGTGTTTCTCCTGTTCTTTCCCAAGGGCAGCGACGAAACCATGCGCTGGTTCACTCTTCTGGGCACGGCGGTGGCGTTTGTCTTCAGCGCTTTGGTGTTCATCGATTTCTTGTGGATGCAGGATCGCCATTTCGATGGGAAGGCGAACCGGCCCGACTCCGAGGCAAGTTTAGTGAGCCGCGTCGACGTGGCGAAAGCGACCGCCAGTGCCGGTCTTCCACGTGACGATCACGATCTGGTCACACGATTACCGTGGATACGAGGCCAGTTTACGATTGACTATTTCCTCGGCATCGATGGCATCAGCATGCCGCTCATTCTTCTGACCACCGTGCTTTTCGTCTTGTCGATGATCGCGAGCTGGAGGATCGAAAAATACGTCAAGGGCTACTGCATGCTGTTTCTGATCCTGGAAACGGGCGTGCTGGGGACGTTCGTGTCCCTCGATTTCTTCCTGTTCTACATCTTCTGGGAAGTGATGCTGCTGCCGATGTATTTTCTCATCGGCGTCTGGGGTGGGCCGCGGCGCGAATATGCGGCCATCAAGTTCTTCCTGTACACGCTATTGGGCAGCGTGTTCATCCTGATCGCGCTCTTGGCGTTCTACTTCACCGACGTTCGCGACTTCGTCCAACCGGAGAAAGCGGCGTTGCAGGGTAGGCCGGCCGCTGCATCGGAAGACAAGAAAATCAACACGTTCGACATAATCGTTCTTGCCAAAGCGGGCAAGGCGGCGCTCGACGTGCTTAACGGGCACAAGGCCGAAGTCGTCACGGAAATCGTCAATCGCACCGGCGCTAGTCCGTCGGCCGTCAATGAACGCCTCAATCAATGGTTCTTCACGGAATCGTTCCAGTACATCATGTTCTTGCTCTTGTTCATAGGATTCGCGATCAAGGTGCCGGTCTTTCCATTCCACACCTGGCTGCCCGACGCCCACGTCGAGGCGCCGACTCCCATCAGCATGATCCTGGCGGGCATCCTGCTCAAGCTCGGCGGCTACGGCATCTTGCGCATCGCCTATCCAATCTGTCCTTGGGCGGCGCAGTCGCTCGCTAACGGGCTCGCGCTTTTCGGCATCATCAACATCGTTTATGGGGCGTTCGCCGCCATGGCTCAGCGCGACTTCAAGAAACTGGTCGCCTACAGCTCCATCAGCCACATGGGTTACGTGATCTTGGGCATCGCGGTCTGGTCGGTGGACGGCTCGGCGTATTGGGCGTGGGGCATCAACGGCGCCATGTTTCAGATGATCGCCCACGGTGTCAGCTCGGCCGGCATGTTCTTTTTGGTCGGCGTGATCTACGACCGCGCCCATCACCGCAACCTCGACAACTTCCGCGGCCTTTACGAGCCGATGCCGCTTTATAGCGGGATCAGCGCCGTCATCTTCTTCGCGGCTCTCGGTCTGCCGGGACTGTGCGGCTTCGTCGGCGAATTCATGGTCGTTTTGGCGACGTGGAACTTCAATTGGGTCTACTCGGTGTTGGCGGCCGGCACGGTCGTCGTCACGGCTGCGTACATTCTCTGGACAATCCAACGCGTCTTCATGGGCACGAACGACGCTTACAAGAACTACCCGGACATCAGCATGCGCGAGTTGCTCTGTGCCATCCCGCTGGTGGTCCTGTGCGTGGCCCTTGGGATCCTCCCATCGCTGCTGATGAACTGGATGCAATGGGACCTGACCGGGCTGGTCGATTCGTTTGTGGCGGTGACGAAATGACGGCAGAGATTTTGAAAGCCCTGCAGGAAGGATTGAGCCGGGACATGCGGGCGTTTCTGCCCGAATTGGTCCTGTGCGGCACCATCGTTTTTCTGCTTGTAATCCGGTTGTTTCCGCGCTTCGACAGACGACATCTCGGCTGGATCGCTTTGGTGCTGACGATCTATGCGTTCGCCTTGGCTTGGGAACAGAGGCTGACCACCGACAACAAGCAGAACCTATTTGCGGGAATGTTGATCTTCGACAACTTCACGGTCTTCCTGAAGCTGTTTCTGCTCGCCTTCACCATCCTGGTCATCGTGCTAACCTTGTGCACCGGCATTCCCGACCGCGAGGATTCCGCCGACTTCTTCTGCCTGCTGTTGGGCGCGGTGATCGGCATGTCGGTCATGGCCCAGGCGAATCATCTGCTCATGGTGTTCATGGGCGTCGAGATGGCGAGCTTGCCGAGCTATGCGCTGGCCGGTTTCCTTAAGGGCAGACGGCAAAGCAGTGAGGCGGCCCTCAAGTACGTCGTCTACGGCGGCGGCGCCTCGGGCGTGATGCTCTATGGCATAAGTTTGCTGGCGGGCAAATTCGGCACGGGCTACATTCCCGACGTGGTCGCCTTCATGGGCCAAACGCCGCTCGATCCGCTCATCCTGCTCGGCACACTGTTTCTGCTCATCGGCATCGGCTTCAAGCTGGCGGCCGTGCCTTTTCACTTTTGGTGCCCCGACGTTTTCGAAGGTGCTTCCGCCGAAGTGGCCGCGTTTCTTTCAGTTGCTTCCAAGGGGGTTGCCCTGGCGTTGTTGGCGCGAATCACGCTCGGTTTG
Organism: Planctomycetota bacterium; assembly: GCA_016195405.1. Taxonomy (GTDB): domain Bacteria; phylum Planctomycetota; class Planctomycetia; order Gemmatales; family Gemmataceae; genus JACPZP01. The sequence goes on from JACPZP010000008.1 coordinate 82,680, forward strand.
GGCGGGTTCACCGCGCCTGGCATCGAAACCGACTCTGCTGTTTGGACCAAAGCGACGACTTATCTCGTGCCCATTCTATCGTTTTTCGCCGTCCTGACGATGACGTTCGGCAACCTGGCGGCCTATGCGCAAACTAATCTCAAACGGCTGTTGGCGTATTCGACGATCGCGCATGCCGGTTTCATGATAATGGGCCTGGCCTGCATGACGCGCGAAGGGGCGGGCGCGGTCCTGTTCTATTTGATCATTTACCTGTTCATGAACTTGGGCGCGTTTGCCGTTGTCGCCTATCTGCGAAACCTGACCGGCTCGGAAGACTTGTCGAGCTTTCGCGGGCTGGTGCATCGCTCGCCGCTTCTGGTCGTCACGCTTGGCGTCTTCCTACTGAGCCTATTGGGGATTCCGCCTCTTGGCGGATTTGCCGCCAAATTCCAAATCTTCCAAGAACTCTTCAGGGCGGCCCAGCTCTATACCGCGATGGGACAAGGCGGATTGGCGTACACGCTCTATGCGCTCGTGGTGATTGGCGGCCTCAACACCGTGCTGAGCCTCTTCTACTACTTAAAGGTCATGAAAGTAATGGCGCTGGATCGGTCACTTGAAGAAGTTGAAGGCCGGCCCGTTAAGCCGTTGCTTGTCCCGGTCCTGCCGGGCGCTTTCGTGTTGGGCTTGGCCGGCGTGGTGCTGGCGCTGGGCATTTTTTGGGACACGCTTTCCAGCTTCAGCAACCAGTTCGGCATCAGTGGGTTCAACGCCACGCCTGGGCCGACCCGAGTGGCCGAAAGAGGAGACGGGTGATGGACGCCCGCACCCAGACCATCCTGCAAGACCTTGTCCGCAAGGAAGGGCGGTCGCTGCTCCAGTATGTCGGCGAATCATTTCCGTGGACCACGGCCAAGAACCATGATGCGCTGCCGGTCTTGTTCCAAATGGTGAAGGAGGAGCAGGACGGCGCCGCCGCAATCGTGCGTTTGCTCATGAAACGCAAGGTGCGGCCGCCGTATCTTGGCGCCTACCCGATGTCCTACACGACGATCAATTACATTTCGCTCGATCATTTGTTGCCGTACCTGGTCGATTTCGAGAAGCGCCGCATCGCCGAATTGGAGCGTGAACTGCCGCTCTTAGACGACGTCGAAGCGCGGGCGACGGTATTGTCGCTGCTCGACACGAAACGCCGGCACTTGCAAAACTTGAGTGAAATCCAAGCCCGCGGATGAGCGCAGCGAATCCGCGGGGTGCTGTGAGCACCCCACAGATTCGCTGCGCTCATCTGTGGGCTTGGACTCTGTGAACATGGAACTCATCGACACCCATGCCCACTTGGATGACGAGCGCTTTAGCGCCGATCTGCCTGCGGTGCTGGAACGTGCCCATGCCGCCGGCTTGAGTCGCGTCATCACGATAGCCACGACGGCGACGTCCAGCCTGGCGTGCGTGAAGCTGGCGGAATCGTATTCACTTCTCAAGGCGACGATCGGCATCCAGCCCAACCACGTCGCCCAGGAGCCGCCCGACGCCTGGGATCAGGTGCTGGCGCTCGCCGAAAGATCGGAGGTCGTCGGCATCGGCGAAACGGGTCTCGATCGCTATTGGGATCACACGCCGTTCGCGATGCAGGAAGATTTCTTCGCCCGCCATTTGGAGTTGAGCCGAAAGCTGAATCGCGCCGTCGTGATCCATTGCCGCGAGGCCGAGGCGGACGTTCTGAGGATGCTGCGGGCCGACTTCGATCGTAGCGGCCCGGTGCGCGGCGTGATGCATTCGTTCACCGGCGACTCGGCGACGATGCAAGCGTGCGTCGAAATGGGCCTCCACATTTCCTTTGCCGGCATGCTGACGTACAAGAACGCGCAGGCCCTGCGCGAAGTCGCCGCCCAAACGCCGCTTGAACGCCTCTTGGTGGAAACGGACAGCCCATATCTCGCGCCCGTTCCCGTCCGCGGCAAGCGCAATGAGCCGGCCAACGTGCGCTACACCGCCGAATGCCTGGCGCAAGCATGCGGAGTCTCGACTGAGGTGATTGCCGAGCATACGACTCGCAACGCCAGACATCTGTTTGGTTGATTTTGGACTGCGGCGCTTTTCCGCCGCTTTAGTTTTTTGATGCGGGATTCATTTCATGAACGAAAATTGTGTTTCAGGACGTGCCTGTGTGTCCGCGATGAATGAAAAACAAAAGCGGCGGAAAAGCGCCGCACTCCAAAAGTTCATCGCTACGTGTGCCACGCCCACGCCATGCCGTGTAGTACCTGAGTGCCGCGCGAAACCGGCGTGGGCGTGCGGCCATTGCAGGCTCGGCACGCCCACGCCTCGCTCCGAACCGCACAGTCCGTTCCAGAGTAAGGCGTGGGCGTGGCACACGGACATTGGTTCTTGTCCGAAGTCATAACCGGGATCAGCGAGCGCGCGTTTTTTTCGCTTCTGCGTGGACGGCCTCGATAATGGTTTCCTCCACGCGCGGGCTCCATACCGTCGGCAGACCGTAATAGACCATGGCGCCGCCGCCTTCGTAACCGCCTTCTTTCAGGACGCGCAGGGACGGGATATAGGCCATCACGTCGTTGGCGTAGCCCATCACCCAGGTTTTACCGGGGCGCAACTCTTTCTTGATCCGCAGCGCGTACTCGACCACCACTTCGCCGCCTAGTGCCACCAAATCGAGATCGGCCCCAATGCTCCACACCTGCACGGGATAGGGATAGCTGGCCGGAATCTCTTGTTTCTCTTGCAACTTCTCCAGCAGTTTGCGGGCTTGATGGGCGACATGCTTGTTCTTTGACTGCGCGCTTACGGCCAATTCTTCGCGGCTTGGAAGCTCTCCAAACGGAAGCGGAATCTCGGCATAGCGTGTCGATAGCACGCCTCCAACAGGTCGCAACGCCTTTTTTTCGATGACGGACTCGACCGCCCTTGCGAGCTGCTTGCCGTAATCCTCCGCCAGCGCCACGGTGCGCCTGGGCAGAGGATTTTGATCGCCGCCGCAGCCGCCGAAAAACATGGCCACCGCACCGGGATGGGCTTTCTCCAATTCGATCTGGGCGAACCCAGGATAGTCGCCCGACCACTGGAAGAACGCCAGCACCGTGGCATGACAGGCATAACCGAATACGATGCCGCGCAGGCGTCCTCCAGGCTCGCACACGGTCAACACCGGCACGTCGTGATCGACCGGACCTTTGAGTTGCCCCGCTTCCTTGAGCTTGGGAACGTCGGGTTCCTTGTTGTTGCGGCGATTGACGGCAAACGTCGCCCGGCCGATGCCCCAGGAGATCTCGGCCGCTGCCGTGTTCTTGTCGGCGTCGGCCACCGCCTTGACGATCTGGCGCGGCAGGAAATCGGCGTACTCCTTCACGCGCGCCTGCTGTTCGGGAGCGAGGAAGAACATCTCGTTGAGGTTGTTGCCGACCACGGGGCCGGTGTGCGTGTGCGAGACCGAGAGGATGATGTTCTCCCGAGCGAAGCCGAACCTGTCTCTAAGCGCCTTACAGATATTGCGCGACATCGCGCGATCGATGCCGACCAGGTCGAGCGTGACCAAGACCGCGCGTTTGCCCGCGGTGTCTTCCAGAATGAGCGCCTTGGCCCAGAGATCGTGCAGCTTGCTCTCAGCCGGCTTGTCGCGGCTTGCGTAGCCCGCCATCCACATCGGCTTTTGGGGCGTGATGATCGCCTTGCCGAGACCCGCCTTCCAGGGTTTCGCGGGTTCTTGGGCTTGAGCGGAGGAGGTGGTTGTGAACAGCAATAGCGCAGTGAGAAAACGCATGTCTCATCGTGCCTGCAAGGATTTGTGATTGCGTTTTTCGATTATGTAATTGGCCGCGTCATAGCGTGACGTCACGCCAGGTTGGGGAAAGAGGCCGCCGCCCAGGATCAATGCCGCCAGGGTCAATACGGCGAAGCGCTCGCGCTTGCCGATGCGCAAAGGCACCGTGGACACGTGCCGGGTCCCCGTGAACAGAAGGAAATAGGCTTTCACGACCGCGATGCCGTTGAGGGCGGCCGCGAAGACCACGGCGATACCGGTCATGGGAAACGTTTCGACGGCGCCGTTCACGAGCAATTCGTTGCCTAGGAACCCAAAAGTGCCCGGAAAGCCGATGCTGGCCATTCCGGTGAGCACGAAGCAAACCGCCAGCGCGGGCGTGTGATCGTAGAGCCCATGGAAGCTGGTCAACGACAGGCGTCGATGGCGAGCTTCCAGGGCGCGCAGCGTCAAACCGAAACCACTTAGGGCCGGACCGACCGACAGCCAAACGCAGAGCGCCCCCGTCAATCCAATCGGCGTGACGGTTTCCAGGCCCACCAACACCAAAGCGGAATGGCTCAAAAAAATGTAACAGAAAAAGCGGCGGGCTTCTTTCTGCACCAGGGCCATTCCCGCGGCGTAGACCGAGGTGAAGAGCGAAACCAAACCGATGCCGTGCAATATCCCTTCCGGAGCGATCGGCACGACCAGACGAACCGCTGCATAAGCGCCCATGAGCGGCGTCACGAACAACAGCGCGGTTCCAAACGTGGCATGCTCGAACAAGTCGGTCATCCAACAGTGTAGCGGCGCCATCCCGCTGCGGATGAAGACGGCGCCCAGAAGGAGGATTGCCGCCCAGGGGATGTCCGCGGATTCACTGTCTTTGCTTTCGAGCATCGTTTGCCCGGCGACCATCAGGCCGGCGAACAACGCCATGTGGAACATGAACACCCGCGTCGTCCGGTTGCGGGCGCGCAATTCCAAGTAGGGAGGCACGGCCTCAATCGACAGCAAGGCGACGATGAGCCAGGGCTCTTTCGAGCTTAAGGCGGCCAGCACGATTGCTTGGGAAACCAGCGTCCATGCGAATGAGAAACGCCGGACCTTGGCGCCTTGGGTGGCCACGGCCGTCAACAGGAAGAGCAAGCTGGATAAGGGCAAAAGCGGGGCGCTGAGTTCGTCGAGGACGAACAAATTCAGTCCGATCAGTTGGTGCGGCAAGTTCCAGAGATCGGTCGCTTCGGCAACACCCAAGAGGTAGAAATTGAGCGCGCCGGCAAGCGCGCAGACCGACGCCAGGCCGGAGAAAAACACGCTCCACCTTCGAGCCGCCTGGGGGTCCCGCAGGCACATCACCTTGATCGCGCCCAAGAGCGGAATCAGGATCGCAAGCTCGAGCCAGGGCAAGTGCAATTCGTTCACAGTAATTCGTCCAATGATCCCGAAGATGCCTTTAGTCGGTCGGATTCGCGCGACCGGCCTCCCGACAACCAATCCGTCCATTTGCGTTCCAGCGCGTCGCACCCCTGGAACACGCGAAGGAAGGGGCGAGCCAAGTAATCCGTCAGCCATGCATCCAGGTAGCCCCGCTCCAAGGCGAAACGGTACCACCAGAGGCGAACCGATTCGGGGACCAAGCCTCGCCAAGACCCTGAAGCGCGCGGCAAGTGCGCGCCAATGGCGTTTTCCAGTGTGTGGTAATCATGCAGCAACGTCGGCGCACGCAGGAACTGGAGAGTGCGCAAACACGCATGACCGATAATGTGAACCAGCGCCACATAGCGTAGGCCGAGACCGATCTCCGCGACAATGAGCCCCACTTGCGTAAGCGATGCGAACGAAAGCGCAGTCTTAATGTCCGTTTGCACTCGCCCCGCCAGCGCCGCGTATCCCGCGGTAATGAGGCCCAGGGCCACGATCACCAAACAAAGGACAGGCGAAAGTTCAAGGATCGGACTGAAGCGCAGGAGCAAGAATGCGCCCAGGTGAACGGAGATGGCGCCGTAAAACACGGCGCTCGACGGCGTCGGGCCTTCCATGGCGCGGGGCAGCCAGCCGGAAAAGGGCACCAGGGCGGATTTACCCGCGGCAGCAACCAGGAGCAAAAGTCCGACAATCAACGCTTGCTCTTCGGAAAGCGCGGCATGACCTTCCGGCCATGGACTTTTCCCCAAAAGCGTGTTGAAATCGCCGCCGCCGGTCATGTGGTGCATGACGATGGCGGCAATCAGAAACGCCGCGTCGGAAATCCGGTAAACCGTCCAGACCCGCAGCCCGTTGCGTGCCGGCATAGGCCGTTCGTGGAAGAACGCCACTAGAAACGCCGAAGAAAGCCCAACCAGCTCCCAACCGGCGAACAGTGTTTCGATAGTCCCGGCCAGCGCCGTCACCGCCATTCCCGCGATAAACAAGGCGTACAGCACGAAGAAGCGGTTGTAGCCCGGCTCGCGGTGCAGATACCGGCTCGCGAATCGGCCGATGGTCGCGCAGAGCACGAAAGCCAGAAGCACGAATGGGAGCGACAGAGAATCGAACAACAGCTTCACGGAAAAGTGATAGCGATCGATCTCGAGTAAGCTTTCCAGCTCGATCGTGAAGCGCCACACGCCGTGATGGAGCAAGACGGCGACCATGCCAAGAGAGGAGAGAAGCCCCGTGAAAATCGCCAGGAAAACCAGCTTGTCCGTCGCGCGTTCGGAGAGCGGGCGATCGATAAGCGAGAAAAAACCCAGAATGCACAAAAGCGCGATGGGTGCCCCCACGACGCTCAGACCCAGGAGGTAGACCGAAAATTCACTTGTCATCATGTAGGCCAAAATCCCCAGAAGAGAAAGATTAAGATGAAGAATAGGATTAGGAAGAAGATTAGGAGAAAGAGCAAGAGTAGGAGTAGGACAGAGTCATCGTACTCTTAATCCTTATCTTGCTCTTTGTCCTATTCCTAATCCTAGTCTTCCTCCTAATCCTTCTCTTCCTGCTGGACTCGTTCCATGTCGATGGCGGCGAAACCCAAGTGATCCCGTTTGCCGCGATACCAATCAACGGAGGACGGCGCGCGCGGCAGATCGTTGCTTTCCGGCTTGTACAGCTCGAACCGGCCTTTGCGGAAAAAACGCAGCTCCGCGGAATCGGGATCCATCGTGGCCAGTTGCACCCAATCGTTGCGACAGAGTTTTCCGATGCTCGGGTTCCTGTCCATGATCTCCAGCATGGCTTGCGGCGTCGTCTCGATGACGAACAGAAGGCGCACCGGTTCGTGAATTTCGACCATTTGCCAAGGCAGCCCCGGGCGCAGGTCGCTGGCCGCCCCATCCATGACGCCCAAGAGGGAGGTGATATTGTGCGGCAGCTTGGTGCCGCAACCCCAGCCCGCGGGATCCACGTAGGAGAAGTAATATTCGAGGTTGATGCCGGCGCATACGGGCACGACGGCTTGCAAGACCCGCGTCAGAATCGCATGATCGGCGTCATCTTGCGTTGGATCATAGGAAGCCAGGAAGGCGCGGCGGTCCATGTACAAGCCGCGCGTGCGATGCCGGCGGCCGACGATGCAAACCGCGTTCGTCGCATGGCCGTATTCCGGTCGCGTTTCGGCGAGATCCTGGGAGCGGCCTTCGACGTGCCGCCGGGCCGCTGCGAGCGAGAGTTGCAGCGGCGCGGCTTCAAAGCGCCGGCAGCGCTCGTGGGCGTTGCAGTCACAAGTCAATTCCATGACGTTGCGAATCTCTTCGAATTCTTGTTCGTGCGAAGATGGCAATTGTTCGCGGTCATAGAAAACGACACTATCGTCACAAGTATTGTGCAAGACGCCCAGGAAGATCGTTTCGGCCGGCAGCTCCAGTCCCCGGCGCTTCAAGAGGTCGCGCACGCGCGGGTCATTGGCCATCTGCGCCAGCGCTCGGGCATTCGGGCCGCCCACGGCGCCGCCGCAAGCGCCGCAATCATGCGCGGACTCGTGCGGGTTGTTCAGGCTGACCGACCCGTGTCCGACAAGGATGACGAGCCGCGAGAAGTTGGCAGTCAGTCCGATGTCGCGCAGCACGCGCTCGACGATGTCGGCCATTTCTCGAAGCGTGAAGCCGACTTGACCCGGCGACGGTCCCGGTAAGCTCTGGGAACGCTCCAACTGAAGCTGGGTTATCGAAGAAACTTGAACCAGACGGCTGGCCGACTGCCGAATGCGCGCAGTCAAACGGGGAAAGAGGACACGGGCGACGAGCGGGATCGAGGCCACCGCGCCAAGCGCCGCCAGCACGGCGCCGCCGGCGAAGGTTCGGCTAGCGACGTGGATCTGATGCCAAAGCCTTCCCAGGGCGCGACGCACTATCGCCCGGCGCCTGTGCGTTTCGTCCATACCGGAGACGACGTTCTCCACAACCCAATGTTGTGGCCGAATCACCACGGGACATAAGGGAACGAAATGGGCATCGCCGGCGCCTTTGTAGTACATCGCCACATTGAAGAAGCCGGCAACTCCGAAGGTCTCTACGTCCGGCGCCAATTCTTCCAGGTGCCTGCGGAATGATTCCTCACGCTCGTCGATGCAATAAATCACCTGAATGCGCGGATTCGAAGCGGGGCCGGAGTTTCGACAAGCGTGACTCGCCAAGGCGTCGAGCGCCAGGATACGGTAGCGGCGCTCGAAGGCCAGTTGCAGAATCCGACGCCTCTCAAGGCCCGAGAAAGACTCGATTTCTTGGACGAGCGTGGACCATTCCTGCTTGGTCAGGCGGAAAAGCTCTCCAGGCAGCCAGCCCCGGATTTGTGCCAGGTGGAACACCAAAAAGGCCCTCTGATCGACGCTGAGCGATTCCAATTTTCGAACCCCGGTGCGGGCCACTTGTCGCAAGCGATGCACTGGCTCCCGGAAGCCCAGCGTCTCTTTGGCGACATGGGCCAGCGCCAGTCGTTCGAGGATGAGGCGAACGGCCAAGAATTCAACCAAGCTTCCGGGCGGGGCGGCATGCGCGGCCCGGTCGCCGCGCGTCTCCATTTGGTGGATCATGCCCGCCCAACCTCGCAGGGCCAAGAGGGTGGCGGGGATAAATGTCTCCCATTCATGCTCCGGCACACCGAGCAGCTGAAGGGATTCGAAAATAGATTCCAGCGGAGCAAGGCCGGCAACTTCGATGCGTGCAAGCTCTTTGCAAAGCCCGCGCAGCCATCGGTCCGGCGGGCCGCCCTTCTGTCCATAGAGTGCGGCAAAAGCGCGATAGAAACCGCGCTCGCGGCAAGGCAAAGGCCAATGGGAGAACCCTTGATCGAGAAAGGCCGCACAGAAGCGGATCAACACCTCATGAACCAGCAAATCGCTGTCTTGCCCCGTCGCGGCCAGGAGCAGATCGCGATGGCGCAGCGCGGGTGCTGGCGGCAGTACGAGGGTCTTCATGCTCTGAACCCCGTCGCGGCAAATCCGCCACAGAATCTGAAGCGTGAAAGTCTCCCAGGTCTCGACGCTCCAGCGATCGATCGAAGATTCGCCGAAGCGTTCGAGAAGCGCCGTCAGTTCCTCCTGGATATACACGTCGCCGATCTGTTGCTCGCCGATCTGTTGCTCGCCGATCTGGTGGTCGCGCCGGCTGTCTGTCGTCTGAGTCGGGTTTTCTTTTCGCCTTTGCAAATCGCGCATCACCCAATTGCGGGTTTCTTCGACAAACGCTTCGCGGACCAAGGGCGGGGCCGCGTCGCGAAAGCACTTAAGCGCGTCGGTCCGGGCCACGAACCAGCGAAGCTCTGCCGTCGGCGCCAGGCGGAACGGATAGAGCAGCATGGCCAAGCGAAGCTCTTGCCGCGTGCCGAGGTGCAAGATCGGTTCATTCCCACGGCGTCCCAGGTCGTCGTGCAAGACCGCTTCCAAGTCGGCTGCCTTGATCCGGCCGCGCGCCAGCTTCTCACGATAACGATCCTCGGGGAGGTAGGGATGGCAGCCGAATATCCGCGCGCCCTGCTGGACCGCGTTGTCGAAGGGCAAGTCTTCGAAAGCGTGCAGCGTATTGTGATGGATGAAGACCCGGATGGGACCTTGGGCCGGCAACAGATGCGCCGCGTCTTCGATCACCTGCTCGAGACTGGCGAGCGGATAGTGCTTGTCGCGCACGGAATGCTTATCACGCAAGGCTGTCATCGGTCTTCATATCCTTGAGCAAGTCGAGGGCTTCTTTCAAGTGGGCTTCGAAATACTGCCGCAGGAGGTCGAGAACTTTCCCGATGATGCGATCGCGCAGGGAGTAGAATACCTGGTTGCCCTCTTTGCGGCCAATCACGATTTGCTTCGAGCGCAGGACCGCCAAGTGCTGCGAGACGTTGGCTTGCTCCAGGCCAAGGCGCTCGAAGATGCCGCTCACGGGCACTTTGCCTTCATCGCGAAGCAGTTCAATGATGGCGATACGGCTGGGGTGGGCCAAGGCTTGGAAAATGCCGGCCTTGAAACGATGCAGATCGTCTTGCATGCATCACCTCTCGCCACGAGATTCGTCGGCCGACGAGAAAGCATCTATATATTCGAAGATTCGAATATTGTCAATATGCTCCCGTATTGCTTCGATTCTGATAAACTCTCCAGATTCATGGTTATCGTGGAAAAGGACACGGCGAGCCGGGAGCGTTAGCAACCGGAGTGAACCCGACGGAATCAGGTCGCGCCTACTTCGGTCGCTTACGCCCCCGGCTCGAAAGGGGACTGGAGACTAAGTAATGCGAATTTTGCTTGGCATCTTGATTCTTTTCGCCGTCGCTGCGTTGCCATTGCGTAGCGGGGAGGGAAAAACGGTGCTCAAAGCCGGCATCATCGGGCTGGACACCTCGCACGTACCGGCTTTCACCGGGCTTCTCAACAAGCCAAAAGAGCCGGATTTTGAAGGCGTCCGGGTAGTGGCGGCATTTGCGGGCGGCAGCCCCGATATCCCTTCCAGCAAAGATCGCCTCGAAGGCTTCACGCGCGAAGTCCGCGAAAAATTCGACGTCGAAATCGTCGACAGCATCGACGAGTTGCTCAAGAAAGTCGATGTGGTGCTGCTCGAAAGCGTCGATGGCCGCAAGCATCTGGAGCAGGCGACGCCGGTCATCAAGGCGGGCAAGAAGCTGTTCATCGACAAACCGATCGCCGGATCGTTGGCCGACTGCCTCATGATCTTCGAGCTGGCCCGGGCGCACAAGGTCCCGGTTTTCTCCAGCTCCTCGCTGCGATTCGCCAGCGGCGTCGCCGCCGTGAAAACGAACCCAAAGGTCGGCAAGGTTTTCGGCTGCGACGCCTGGAGTCCGTGTCCCTTGGAGGAACATCACCCCGATTTTTTCTGGTACGGCGTACACGGCGTCGAGACACTCTTCACCATCATGGGCACAGGCTGTGAGAAGGTCACGCGCACCCATTCAAAGGAATTCGATGTGGTGACGGGTACTTGGAAAGATGGGCGGATCGGCACGTTCCGGGGAATTCGGTCGGGCAAGCAGGATTACGGCGCCATGGTGTTCGGCAAAGACGGCATCGCGCCGACCGGCGGCTACACCGGATATGAGCCGTTGGTCAAGGAGATCGTGAAGTTTTTTAAGACCGGCGTCCCACCGGTCAGCGCCGAAGAGACTACGGAGATGTTCGCCTTCATGGAAGCCGCCGATGAAAGCAAGCGCCAGGGAGGCCGGCCCGTGACGCTGGCAAGCGTGCTGGAAAAGGCCCGCGCCGCGAACCTCAAGCGCCTCAAATGAGCGCTCCAAGCCCGCAGATGAGCGCAGCGAATCTGCGGGGTATCGCGGGTTAAACCGGCACCCCGCAGGCTCGAAGACTCGCCTGCGGGCTTGGGACGCTGTTGCGCACTTCGCATCGACAGGGCAGGGCGGCTTGTGTTATTTCCTTCGCGGTCCGAACCGCATCGGTACTTGAAGGAGATAACGCATGACCCTTGCTCGCACGCCATTAGTTCGCTGGCTTTGCTTATTGCTTGTCTTGGCCGCTCCGGGCGCCCTCCGCGCTCAAAGCGCGCCTTTTACCACGGTTGGCCTGTCCGCCCTCTTTGGGCAGGAATCCCAGAGCGACGCCAAGAAAGCTAAGCAAGTTGACGTTAACTTCGAAATCGAAATCTCATTGCCGGGCTTCCTTTGCCCCGGTTGCCCGAATCTGCTGCGTGAGTGCATTACGGCTTGGAAAGAATGCTGGGAGAAGGGCGACTACGAAGCGGCCCGACATCACGCGTCCAAGGCGATTCTCGTCGATCCGAAAAATCGTGAGGCGCAGCGCATCCACGATCTGACCCGGAAACTGATGGTCGCCCTTACCCGTTTCGACGTCGACTGGGTGGCCGGATCGTGGTGGAACGCCTGCGACGGCTGTTCCGTCCAAACATGTTCCGCCCAAGAATGCTGCGAAGACGACCGCTATTATCCGCCCCCATCATGCGCGAACTCCGCGTGCTGTCAGGCGGATTCGGCATGTGCACGTTTTCAGGCTCCGGCTGCCTCGTGCTGCGCCGTCAAGACTTGCGAGTGCAGCACGCCGAAGACTGCTTGCTGCTGCGCCAATCAGAAAGTGACTTGTTGCTGTGCAACTCCGAAGACGTGCTGCTGCGCCGCGCCGAAGACAACTTGTTGCTGTGCGGAAAAGAAATGCTGTTGCGGCGAACCGGCGCCCAAGGCCAAGACGGCGTGCGCCTGCGGCAAGACTTGCGCCTGCTGCTCTTGCGGTAAGGGCGAGAAATCCGTTCACATGATGGTGACGCCGCCGCAGCCGATGGTTTGGATGCACGAACAAGTCGTTCCGTGCCCGATGCCGGCTCACATGGCGACTTCGATGCCGGCAGCCGGGCATCCGGGGAGCATCTTCATGCCCTACTCGAAGCCTGCCACGACACTGCCGCCGCACATGATGCACGGCGCCGTGATCGCGGTTTCGCCGCCGGTTTGCGGCAGCGGGGTTTGCAACGAACATCAAGCCATTGAGAATGCCATTCGCGCTAAATTGCAGCAGCGTTTTCCGGTGAGCTTTACGGACGTGCCGCTGTACCAAGTCGTTGACGATCTTTCACAGTTGACTAAGGTCCATATCGTTCTCAACAAGACGGCCCTGAAAGGCGCGGGTGTCGATCTCGCGACTCCGATAAGCTTCGCGAGCGACAACACTCCTCTCACCGCCGCTTTGAAAGGGATGTTGAAAGAGTCAGGGTTGGTATTGGTCGTGAGCGATGGCACGCTGCTGATCACAACGATGGAAGATGCTCGCAGGCGCGCTCGGCCATCGCCTCAAGTGTTGATGCCGATGACGATGCAATCGAATTGCTCGCGTACCGCGCCGATGCATCAGGTTAGCGGCACTTGCACTGCCCAAGGAAACGTCGAGGTTTGCACTGTGTCTCAGCGCGAGCCGGCTGGAACGGTTCAGGTCACCCAAGTCGGCGACCATTTGCGGCTCGTCGGCGCAGACATGGAAGCGCTGTGCCTGCGGTTCAGCACCGGCCAAAGCGCCGATCAGGTGATTCTGGAAGGCGACGTGCGTCTGACCTCCAAACGCGGCGGGCAAATGGTTCAGCTCCAGGCACAACGCGTGATCATGAATCTCAAGAACGGCACGTTCACCGTGGAATCCGCAGCCGTTCGGACCAATACCGTCCAACCTGTCCAACACCTGGAGCCGGCTGATTGGCGTACGGATCATCCGGTGCGGGCGATTCCGAGCCGCCCGACAACGCCGACGTCTCCGGCATCGCGCTGTCCGCGTGAATGCCCGGACGATTAATGATGGATTCTGTAAAGGTCCGGCTCGGCTCGCCGGACCTACTTCAGAAATGGAACAGCCCCGGGATACCTCCTGGGGCTGTTCCATTTCATCCGTAAAGCCGGCGCTCGGCGATGTATGCTTCAACGGCTCGCGGGATCATGTAGCGAACGCTTCGGCATTCCGCCAATCGACGCCGTAGATCGCGGCTCGATATCTCGATGAGCGGCATGATCACTTCTTGAAGTCGCGGAATTCTCGCATCGACGCTCAGCTCTATGGCCACCTGCTCAGCCGATTTCATTGGCCAACCAGGCCGCCGCGCCACAAGCAAACTCGCTAACTCCAAAATTCGCGCCGGCTCTCGCCATTGCGCCATGTCGTGCAGCGTGTCCGAGCCGACGATCAGAATCAACTCGGCGCCCGCGTGCTTGGTTTGAAGCAATTCAAGGGTTTCGATCGTGTAACTTGGACCAGGCCGGTCTTTCTCCATATCCTCGATTCGGAAGGCCGCGTGGCCGGCGATCGCCAGCGCCAGCATCTCGGCGCGTTTGTCGAACGGCGTCAGGGCGCCCTCTTCCTTGTGCGGCGGTCGCGCTGCCGGCACGAACAAGACTTGGTCGAGCCGTCCCTGCTCGCGGCATTGCTCGGCCAGTATGAGATGACCGACGTGCACCGGATCGAAGGTACCGCCGAATACGCCGAGCCGCATTAGCTTCCCCCGCTGGCCGTGACCGCGCTGATCTTGACCCGTCTTCCTTCGATCTTCAGTCTACCTTGCGCGAACAGCGTGATCGCCTCTGGATACGCCTCGCATTCTTGGGCGAAGACGCGCTCGGCCAGACTCTCGGCGGTGTCGTCGTCCCGCACTGGCGCGGTCCGCTGCAGAATGATGGGACCATGATCGTATTCATTGTCGGCAAAGTGAACGGTGCAGCCGGTGATTTTGACGCCATACGCCAGGGCCGCCTCGTGGACATGATGGCCGTAAAAACCCTTGCCGCAGAAAGCGGGGATAAGCGCCGGATGGATGTTCATGACCCGGCCCAGGAAATCATCGGGCACTTGAATGAGCTGCAAAAATCCGGCCATGCAGACGAGGTCGGCGCGAGCCTGCCGGCAATGATCGAATAGCCTGCGGCTGAATTCCTCCCGGCTTATCTGGCGGCGCTCGACGACGTGGACCGCAATTCCGGCGCGGCGGCCGCGCTCCAAAGCGAATGCCGACGGATTGTTTGACACGACGGCGACGACCTGGGCGCGCAGACGGCCATCGTCGATGCGGTCGAGCAAATTCTGCAGTGTGGTGCCACCGGCGCTGGCCAAGACGGCCAATCGGATGGGAGGCGTGTTCTCCATGCGGTTTCTATATGGGAAGACGCGCGGCGAGCCAGGAGCCGTTTAGCGGGGAGCCGCAGGCGACCGCGGGCCGGTCGCCTGCGGCTCCCCGCTAAACTGGGTTACTCCCGGTTCGCGTGTGCGTTAACGGCGCACTCGGATCGGGAACGGCGGGCGCTGGCGATTCTCGGGTGGGTTGCGTTCCAACTCCTCCAGGATGATCTGGATCGCGCGTTCAAGCTGGGGATCGCGGCCGGCGATGACGTCGGCGGGCCATTGCTCGACGTCGACGTCCGGCGGCACGCCTTCGTTCTCGACCCCGAAGCCGTCCTTGGTCCAAAAGCCGAGGTTGGGGGCCGTCACGCCGCCGCCGTCCATGAGAATCGGGAAGCCTAGGATGCCGACCAAGCCGCCCCAGGTGCGCTTGCCGACGAGTGGGCCGAGCTTGTTTTGCCGGAACATCCACGGCAAGAGATCGCCGCCCGAGCCCGCGGTCTCATCGATCAACATGACTTTGGGCCCGAAGATGGCGGCGCCCGGCGTCACGATGTCCTGGCCGTAACGAGTCGCCCACATCGCGGTGAACGGCCTACGGAGATGATCGATGTAGTAATCCGCGACTTGCCCGCCGCCGTTGAAGCGCTCATCGACGATGATCGCTTGCTTGTCGGCTTGCGGGAAGAAGTAACGCTTGAAGTATTCATGTCCCTGCGTCGTCGTGTTGGGGACGTAGACATATGCGACGCGGCCTTTGGTAGCATCGTGAACTTTTTTCAAGTTGCCTTCGACCCAGGCGCGGTTGCGCAGAGCGTCTTCGCTCGCCAAAGGCTCGACGGTCACGGTGCGGCTGCCCTTGCCGTCGGCATTGGGGCCGACCGTAATCTCGATACTCTTGTTGGCGGTGTTCTCGAACAGCGAATACAGCTCGGTCGGCGGCTTGAGATCGATGCCGCGAACTGCGAGCAAATATTCGCCGGCTTTGACGTCGACGCCCGGGGCGGTCAGGGGCGAGCGCAACTCGGGGCTGAAGTTGAGGCCGCCGTAGACCTTCTTGAAGCGATAGCGGCCATTGTCGACTTCGTAATCGGCGCCGAGAAGCCCGCCGGGGATAGGCTTGCGCTCGTGCAGACGCTCGCCCGGCCCGGTGCCGCTATGGCCGACGGCGAGCTCGCTCAACATCCAACGGATGACGCGGTCCAAATCGCCGCGGTTGGAGATGTGCGGAAGGAATTCGGCGTATTTCTTTTTCATAGCCGGCCAATCGCAGCCGTGCATGTTGGGATCGTAGAAGTAGTCGCGATTGATGCGCCAGGCCTCGTCGAGGATTTGCGGCCATTCGGCGCGGGGATCGACGCGGACTTCGATGGCGTCGATGTTGAGCTTGCCTTTGCCCGGAGTCGGCGGTGCTGAGGCGGTGGCGTCGATGACGGTCCAGGTTTCGGGGGCAGTGAACGTGAGGGCTTTCTTGCCGTCGGCGTTTAGGAAGTAAGCGAAGATACCGGCAGACACTTGTTCGCTCTTGCGCTTGCTCAGGTCGTAGCGCATCAGGTTGCCGGGAGATTGCGAAAATCGTCCGGGACCTGGCTGCGGACGCTCGAGGTAGAAAATCTGCCCGGCAGGTCCGGCGCGAAGGTTGGAGCGGTCGGCGGCGGGCAAGCCAAGCGAAACGATACGGGCGTCGATGCCTTCGAAGTCAATCGCGGTGTCTTCGACCTTCGCCTTGGGTTTCTCCTTGCTCTTGTCACCCTCTTTGGCCTTGTCGCCTTCCTTTGATTTCTCAACGACTTTTTCCTCATCGCTTTCACGGACCAGGGGCGATGGAACGCCACGTTTCAGCACCACCAAGTAGATGGATCGCTTGGTATGCATGTCGGAATTGGCTTGAGAGAACCATTGGTTCAAGGGGCCGGCGTCGGTCGATGCGAGGAAATAAAGGTACTTCCCGTTAGCGTCGAAGACGGGGTCGAGGGCGTCGGACAGGCCATCCGTGATCGGGCGCGATTTGTCCGTCGCCAATTCGTACGCGAGAACGGTGTGGTAGGCCGCCTTGTTGCCGAGTGCAAAGACGATCCATTTCGAATCGGGCGACCAGGCCGGGCGCAGCGAGCGTAGGATTTCGGGGCCATAAAGCGGCTCCGAGGCGATCTTCTTCACTTCGCCGTTGTCCAGGTCGATCCAGAAGAGCGACTGGGAGTTGTCGAGGAAGGCGATCTTCTTGCTGTCGGGCGACCAAATGGGATTACTGTAAAAGCCGGCGCCCTTGAGCGCGAGCTTCTTGGTCTCGCCGTTGCCGGTCGCGGGTTTCAGATGAAGCAGGTATTCGCCGCCCTCGTCGGAGAAGTAGGCGATGGTTTTGCCGTCAGGCGACCAGGCCGGTGCGCGCTCGTGGATGGCGGGGGAATTGGTCAGGTTGCGCGGATCGCCTTTCTCCACGGGCACGGTGACGATTTCACCGCGGAACTCGAACACGGCTCGAGCGCCGGAGGGAGAGAGCCCGGCGCTGCGAATGTACTTGGCGCCCTTGGCGAAGCGGGGCCGAGCTTCGACAAGGTCGCTAGCGACGCCGACCTTCAGGCGCTGGCATTTGCCGTAGGCGGGATCGCAGAGGTGCAGGTAGCCGGCTTGTTCGTAGATTAGGTTGCCGCCGCCGGCGTTGATGTCGAGGACGGGAAAATCGTTGTGCTTGGTGATTTGCTTGATTTCTTTGCTCTTGGTGTTGAACGAGAAAATGTTGTACTCGCCGTTTCGATCCGAACGGAAAAAGATCTGGTCGCCGATCCAGTTGGGGTCCGTGTCGTTGCAGCGGTCCTTGGGTTGCGGAATCTGCTCCACCGCGTGGTCCTTGCACCGGTAAATCCAAATGCGCGAGTGCGTGCCGCCGCGATAATTCTTCCATTGGCCGCTGCGGTCGGCGATCGGCGTGTAAGCAATGTAGTCGCCGTCCGGCGAGTAGCTCGCCTCGACGCCGTTGGGGATCGGCAATTGCGTCGGCATGCCGCCCGTGAGCGGTACCGTGAAAAGCTGGTTGTAGCGATTCGTAAAGACATGGCGCGGCGAGGAGAACAGCACCGACTTGCCGTCCGACGTGAAGCCGCGAACAATGTCGGGGAACGGGTGCCAGGTCAAGCGCGTGGGTGAGCCGCCCTCCACGGGAATCGTGTAAACGTCGACGTTGCCTTCGTATTGAGCCGAGAAGGCAATGATCTTGCCGTCCGGAGAGAAGCAGGGATTGGACTCAATGCCGATGTCGCTCGTCAGGCGGCGGACGTTCTTGCCGTCGAGATCGGCGATCCACAAGTCGTCTTGGTAAATGAAGGCGATGTTCTTGGCGCTGACCGCGGGTTGTGACAGAAGACGTGTGTCGTGAATGTTCGGTTCGCCCAGGATGATGGGCGGCTGCCAAAAGACCATGGCAAAGAGCAGCGAAACCTTCAAGAAGTGGCGCATGTTGCGGGACTCCGGAGAGATAAGAGGGATTGATCGGCTTCGTCTATCGTATTCGTACGAACAGAAGCCGCATTTGGCCGCGAGTTCAATCTTAGATGGTGCACGGGTTTCAAGTATTCATCGATTCACAGCAACCTATAACATGACTGCATCGCCTATTCGATCTCCCTGACAGTGCACTGAGGACAGCGCGCATGAAAGTCTCATGGCGAGGCGTTTTTCCCGCGGCAACGACGCAGTTTCTTCCGGACCATGCTCTCGACCTCAAGAACACGGCTCGACACTTGGACGCAATGATCCGGGCCGGCGTGCATGGCATGATCATGCTCGGCACCGTCGGCGAGAATTGCTCGCTGGAATATGGCGAGAAGCTAGACGTGTTGCGCATGGCGATCGAGACGATCGGGCGTCGCGTGCCGGTGCTCACCGGCGTGGCGGAATGTTCGACGAAGCTGGCTTGCCGCTTCGCAGCCGATGCCCGGAAAATCGGCGTCGACGGCCTGATGGTCCTGCCCGCGATGGTCTACAAATCCGACCCGCGCGAGACCGTCACCCACTTCCGCGCCGTGGCAAAAGCGACCGACCTGCCGATCATGGTTTACAACAACCCGGTGTCGTACAGCGTCGACATTACGCCGCCCATGTTTGCCGATCTCGCCGACGAGCCGAATTTCGTCGCCATCAAAGAATCTTCCGAGAACGTGCGTCGCATCACGGATCTGAAGAACGAATGCGGCGACCGGTATCTGCTTTTCTGCGGTGTCGATGATCTGGTGCTGGAGAGCATCATTCTAGGCGCTGTCGGTTGGGTGTCGGGCTTGGTGAACGCCTTTCCGGGGGAGAATCGCTTGCTTTGGGACCTGGCGACGAGCGGCAAGATGGACGAAGCGCTCCATCTCTATCGCTGGTACACGCCGCTCTTGCACTTGGATACGCACGTCAAGCTAGTGCAATACATTAAGCTCGCCCAGCAGGAGTGCGGCCTCGGCTCGGAGATCGTCCGCCCGCCGCGGCTGCCATTGGCCGGCAAGGAGCGCGAGGAAATCTTGGCAATCATCCACCGCGGCATCGCAACGCGTCCCGGAAAGATCATGTCCGTTTAGCGGGGAGCCGCAGGCGACCGTGGCGCGTCTGGGCGGTCGCCTGCGGCTCCCCGCTAAACGGGAGGCGAAATCAATGACAAACACCTCGCGCATCGACGTCATCGACTCTCATACCGGCGGCGAACCGACGCGCGTCGTTATCGGCGGCGGACCCGACCTCGGCGCCGGCTCGATGGCCGAGCGCCGCGCACTCCTCGCCAAGAAGCACGATTGGTTGCGGTCGACGGTGGTCAATGAGCCGCGCGGCTCGGACGTACTGGTCGGCGCCCTGCTTTGCCCGCCGGTCGATTCCTCCTGCGTCGCCGGCGTTATCTTCTTCAACAATGTCGGCTACCTCAACATGTGCGGCCACGGGACCATCGGCGTCGCCGTCACGCTCGCCCATCTGGGACGCATCCAACCCGGCGCTCATCGTCTGGAGACGCCGGTCGGCGTCGTCGGCTTCGAGTACGCAGGCGGCCCGACGGTCACCGTCGCCAACGTGCCGAGTTATCGTCACGCGGCAGGGGTCACGGTCAATGTTCCAGGTCTGGGAAACATCACCGGCGACGTCGCCTGGGGCGGAAACTGGTTCTTTCTCGTCGATAAACACAACGAAGAATTGACGTTGACCAACATCGAGCGCCTTACCGATGTGACCTGGCGCATAAGGCAAGCGCTGGAGCGGAACCACATTACCGGCGCTGATGGCGGCGAAATCGATCACATTGAATTGTTCGGCCGACCCAGCTCTTCCGCCTGTCATGGCCGCAACTTTGTCCTCTGCCCCGGCAAAGCCTACGACCGCTCGCCGTGCGGCACCGGCACCAGCGCCAAGCTCGCGTGCCTGTTCGCCGACGGCAAGTTGCGCGAAGGAGAAGTTTGGCGGCAAGAGAGCATCATCGGTAGCATTTTCGAGGGCACGGTGCGCGTCGTCGATGGTGCGATCATTCCTCAAATCAAGGGTAGCGCTTACGTGACGGCGAAAGCGACCCTGCTGCTCGATTCCACCGACCCGCTTCAACACGGCATCGGTCCAAACGGCATTCCGCGATGAAAGGCGATTCCGACAAAGTGATCGTCATCGGCGGCGGCGTCATCGGCGCCTTCTGCGCGTATTTTCTGCGGCGCGCGGGCCGCGATGTGACCATCGTCGATGCCGGCAAGTTCGGCATGGGCTGCTCGCATGCCAACTGCGGATTCGTGTCTCCAAGTCACGTGCTGCCCTTGGCCGGTCCAGGAGCGATCCGGTCCGCGCTTTGGGCCATGCTGCAACCTAGCGGCCCGCTATCGATCAAACCGCGTTTCGATCCGGCGCTTTGGGGTTGGCTGTTTCTCTTCGCGCGCCGCTGCAACATGCATGACATGATCGAAGCGGGCCACGCTATCCAAGCGCTTCTGCAATCATCGCGCACGCTCTACCAGCAGATCATTGCCGAGGAGCAGTTCGACTGCGAGTGGGAAACCCGCGGCATGTTGTTTGTTCTGGCCACTGAGAAAGGAATGCACCATTACGCGGAAACAGACAAATTGCTGGCCGAGACATTTCAGATGCCCGCTCGCCGCATCGACGGCGTCGCCTTGATCGAATTCGAGCCGGCGCTCAAACCCGGCCTTGCCGGGGCATATCTGTATGAAGGCGACGCACACTTACGGCCCGATCGGCTAATGGCGTCGCTGAAGACACTTTTGCTGAAACGCGGCGTGACGATTCGCGAAGGATGCAAGGTCCACGGACTGGACAAGCATGAACATCGAGCGCATCGCGTCGTGACCTCCGAGGGCGAATTCACTGCCCAATCATTCATTTTCGCCACGGGCGCCTGGACGCCGCTTTTGGCGGAGCACATCGGTTGCCGGGTTCCCATTCAGCCTGGCAAAGGCTACTCGATCACCATGCCGCGGCCAACTCTGTGCCCCAAGTATCCGCTGATCTTCGAAGAGCATCGCGTGGCCGTCACGCCTTGGCGCTCGGGATATCGGCTGGGTTCGACGATGCAGTTCGCGGGTTATGATGCAACGCTAAGCCGCAAGCGGCTTGCGATTTTGACGGAAGCCGCGAAGCTGTATTTGCGCGAGCCCGTGGCCGAGCCGATACAGGAGGAATGGTTCGGTTGGCGGCCGATGACTTACGACAGCAAGCCGATCCTCGATCGCAGCCCGGAGTTGGAAAACGTCTGGATCGCCGCCGGCCACAATATGTTGGGCCTATCGATGGCGCCTGCGACAGGGAAGCTCATGGCGGAGATGATCGGCAGCCAGGCGCCGCACTTGGACCCTTATCCTTATCGCGGGTCACGCTTCTAAGATCCGAATTCATTCTCCCTTTTCAGGAGTCAGCGACTCCACGGTGAGGTCCACGTGTTCGTCCGAACCAAGCTTGCGGCGTGAGTACCAGACGAGTGCTCCCGTTTGATCGTCGAAGCTTGCTCGGGTGAGCGCCGAATCGTCTTTGGCTTTGTCCTTGCCTTTGCCGTCCAAGTCCTGGAAATCTTGAATGTACTTGAAAAGCGCGTTCATGCCGTAGTAGACCAGACGATCAGCGGGTTCCGGCAAGCCGTTGACGGTCGCCTCGACGGCTCGCTTGTTTCGTACCTTGACGACGTAGCGGTCGGGACCGGTAGTGCCGCGGCGTTCGATGGTGTAGGTCAGGGTGTAATCCGCGGGGCCAGAGTCGCGCCATTTCTTCTGGGCTTGATCGAGAGCTTCCGCCGTCAGGCGGTTGCGCATGTTGAACATGCCGACGGCGATCACCGTGGCGAAGGCCAGGACGATGAGAAGGCAAAGAATCGAAAGCCAGCGTCCGCTGCGATTTCGTGTCGGCATAGGCGTAGTTGGCATACGGACAGGCTGGCAGCCTGTCCTACGATTTGAGGTCGTCGCCGAAACGGAATTTCTTGACACTGATCTCCAGCCGTCGGCGCGTGCCCATTACGCGACGCACATATTCCAATACGGCGCCGTTACCCTCGTGGAAACGAGCGCGGACATAAACCTTTTCGGCGCCGGGGCGGCTACCCGCGTCGAGGTTTTTTTGCATCAATTCGAACATCGCTTCCATGGATCGTTGCGCAGCATTCCCGGCACATAATTCCACGCCGTCTTCGAGAACGTGCACAAGCTTGCCTCCGCGAACGCGGATGCTGTATTCCGGACCTTGGGATTCATCATCGTTCTTGATGGTGTAGACAAGATCGTAGTCGGCCGGCTTGCGCGCAATCCACTTTTCGCGCGCGGCCGTGAATTGCTCCTGCGTCAATTGCAGGTTGAGATTGAAGACGCCCAGCCAAACGGTGCCCAAGACCGCCAGCCCGAAGACGATCGCGAAATACCAAATCCAGCCGCTGTTCCGCTTTGCCATTTGTCAGTCAAGAAAAGAACCACGGATCACACGGATAACACGGATAAGAAAAGAAAGGAATATGCACACACTCGCGACTCGGTTTTTTTGCTATTCGCATTTTGTTTCTTATCCGTGCTATCCGTGAAATCCGTGGTTAAGCTCCTTACTTGGTCCCTGTGAACGTCTCCGGCAGCTCCGCTTTCGCGATGACGACGACGCCCTGTTCGGTGAGGATGAAGCCGCGGCGGCGGTCTTGCTCCAGGTCGTAGCCGATGGTCGTGCCCTGCGGGATCACCACTTCCTTATCAATGATCGCTTTGCGGATGCGGCAATGGCGGCCGACGTTGACGCCGGAGAAAAGAATCGAGTTTTCCACTAGGGCATAACTGTTGACGCGCACGTTCGGCGACAGGATGCTGCGGCGCACGTGGCCGCCGGAGAGAATACAGCCGTGGCAGACCATGCTGTCGTGAGCCTCGCCGCGCCGGCCCAATTCGCCGGTGCTCTCGTCGCGGAAGACGAACTTGGGCGGCGGCAACTGCGGCTGGTTGGTGCGGATCGGCCATTCGCGGTCGTAGAGGTTCAGCACCGGATCCACTTCGATCAAATCCATGTTGGCTTGGTAATAGGCGTCGAGCGTGCCCACGTCGCGCCAGTAAGGCTTGTCCTTGCGATTCTTGTCGCGGAAGCGGAAGCCGAAGACTTTGTGCGTGCCGATCATGTTCGGAATGATGTTTTTGCCGAAGTCGTGGCCGCTTTCGGGCCGGGTCGCGTCCTGACACAATAGCTCATACATGAAGCGGGCGGTGAAGACGTAGATGCCCATCGACGCCAATACGTGTCCCGGATCGTTCGGCATGGGCGACGCTTCTTTGGGTTTTTCCTGAAAACCGACGATGCGGTCGTCCTTGTCGACTTGCAAGACGCCGAAACTATTGCAGTCCTTGACCGGCACGGGAATGCAGCCGACGGTGAGGTCCGCGCTTTTGGCGAGATGGGCGCGGATCATGTCGCTGTAGTCCATTTTATAGATGTGGTCGCCGGCCAGGATCATGACGTACTTCGGGTCGGCCTTCTCGATCGTGTAAATGTTCTGGTAGATCGCGTCGGCGGTGCCCTTGTACCAGTGCTCGTCGATGCGCTGCTGAGGCGGCAACACCTCGATGTATTCGCCGAGTTCGCGCGGCAAAAAGCCCCATCCGGCCGCGATGTGTCGGTCGAGGCTGCGGGCCTTGTACTGAGTGAGGACGAGAATCTTGCGGAGGTCGCTGTTGATGCAGTTGGAGAGCGTGAAGTCGATGATGCGATAGAGCCCGCCGAAAGGCACGGCCGGCTTGGCGCGATCGCGCGTGAGGGGTTCCAGGCGCGTGCCCTTGCCCCCGGCCAAGATCAAGGTCAGCACATCCTTCACGGTGTTGGCCTCCGTGGCGCTAAACGGCGTACAGTGAGATTGTTACGACCGGCGGCGCGGATGGCAATAAGAAAGCCGCGGAAGTCGGTCAGGCGCCAGGGGACCCTTCGAACATTCTTTCAGCGTTGAATAAATCAATATTTCGGCTGTATCTCGCTATCGGAGTGAGCTTTAGGGAAATGGTTTCAGCGGGACGCGGGGACAGATACAATCCGGCACGTTGCTGAAGCAATTCGGCACGTCGCTGAAGCAATTCGGCACGTTGCTGAAGCAATCCGGCCTGTCGCTGAAGCAATTCGGCATGTTGCTGAAGCAATCCGGCCTGTTGCTGAAAGAATCAGGAATGTTGATGAAAGAATATTTGACCTTATCTTGCCGGCGAATAGTCGCTCACGTCCCACAACAGAACTTTGCCGTGACCGCCGCTGGCCAGCGTCCGGCCGTCGGGACTAAAACAAATTGACGCTGCGACACATTGGGGCAGGACGAGCGTTTCGCAGATCACGCCTTTGCCGGCGTCGATCAAATGAATACGCGGCTGGGCCACGTCTTCGATGTGGGGTTCACGACCGTATTTGGGGAACATCTGCGTGAGCACTGCGAGCCAGCGTCCATCCGGACTGTAAACGGGACTGCGCACTAGTTCTCGTCCCGTTTCGGTGCGCTTGTCACTCAAGACGATGCTTTTGACAAGCTTGCGGCTTGCCAAGTCGAAGAGAAACAGCATTCCCACGTCGCCATTCGAATCGACGCACGCGAAGCCTTTTCCGTCCGGAGAAAAAACAGGCGTCGAGAACGCGGAGTTTTTTTGTTCCCCCGGAAAAGAAGCCAGTTCCGTGCCCGATTCGGCATCCCAAAGCTTCAGGTAGCTCTGCCAAGTTTGAAAGTCACTTCGGCCTGGAAACACCTTGGAGTGGCCCACTACCGACTTTCCGTCGGGCGTGAAAGTCATGGCGTAAGCCATCGCGAATTTCTCGGTCACGGGGATGGACAGCTTCTCCTTAGCCGTTGCGACATCGATCAACTTGATAGCGGTGGTGAATCTCGATTTCGTATCGAGCGCGGCGAGCGCGACCGTTTTTCCATCGGGAGACAAACAAGCAAGCCTAAGGTCTTCGGGGAAGGACTGGTGCTTGCCTGTTCGCACATCCCAAATGCTGCAAGTTTCCTTGGGAGCGCCTTCCGTCTCTCCTGATAAGTGCTCACCGGTCACGATTGTAAGGCCGTCCGGCGACAGCTTCATCCACTGAATGCCGCGTGGCGGATCGTGTTTGAGAGTGGCCTTCAATTTCCCCGTATGAAAATCCCAAACACGAATGTCGCCGTCGAATTCCCAACGCGTCCCTTTCTTTCCTACCTTTTCTATCTGACTGCCTTTTCGCTTCTCGCGTGCCACAAATAAGGCTTTCCAATCCGGCGTGAGAAAGAAATACTCTTCACTTCCGCGAAACTCGTGGCCCGTTTCGATCTTGATAAGTTGCTTGCCAGTCTCAACGTCCCAAAGTTGCACAATGCCGCCTGGATAGTCGCCGGCGACGATTCGTTTGCCGTCTGGCGAAAACCGAATTCCCTCGATATAGCTGCCCTTGTTGGGATGGATCAACGCACGTTTGAGGCGACTTGAGACCCCTTCGAGCTTCGGTCCCGGTTTGGAGGCGACCACGTCAATTTCGTGCTTGGAAGGAAGCACTTTGCCCTCCTTCCACGCATCGAAGGATATCGTCATCACGGCTTTGCCGGCGACGACGTTGGAAGGGGTCCGGACCGGACCATGTAGGTTGTAGTGTCAGCAGCGATCCTTGATTTCGTACAACTCCCTGACAGGCGGTTTGCCTTCGCCTGACGAAGGGTATGCAATCTCCACGACGGGAAAGGCTTTTGCCGGGATGAGTTCTTCGTAGCAGAAGAAAGCCGTTGCGCCTGCGCCAAGGCCGGGTGTGGCAATACCGAGGTACAGCTCTTCCTCCCTGCCGACGGTGCACTGGTGTTTGCCGTAAAGGGTGATCTTCATAGTCCCCGCAAAATGAATGACAGGGGCCGTCCGCGGTGAATCGCCGAATTCAAGCAAGCCTTGGGTGTCACGATAATGCACATACTGGGCGATGCGGCCGCTATCGCGGTTTCCTTTTTTGCCGGGAATTTCCGCGTCGATGCCAATGAGGATGCCGCGGAACTTAGGATCTGCTGCGACACGCTTCTTCAAGTCTGAATCGATGTCAACGAGGTAATCGATCTTGGCAATGTCGATGTGAAGGTTCTTCTGAACAAGATTGCCGTCGGGGATGTCGCCGGCTTCAAACTCAAATACGCCCTCTGCCGGTATCGTGTAGTCCCCCTTCTTGGCCGCGATACACTCGCCGTCCTCCGTCAAATCGCCGTTGCCGTTGCGATCGACGTAGAGTCTGTCGCCGTCCTGCACGAGCCAGACGCGCGTTTTGGCTTCGGGGCCGAAGACGAGCAGGCAATACTTGGGCGATTTGGTTTGGTAGGCCAGCTCCTTCTTGATGGTGCGGTCGATCTTAGTCAGGTCGATCTTTGTCGGTTCGCCGGCTGACGTGACGGCCGTGGCCGCCAAAAGCAGAGGCAGCGCCATTGTGAGATGGGGCAAGCGCATGACGTGTCCTCCGGAAGAAGCCGTTCGGATTGGAAATACCCGTAGCGGAACTTGCAAAAGTTCCTGGCCGATCTGAATTCTTGCGAATTCAGCTACGTTGGGATTCCTTCGAGACTAACACAGCGGACACTTGAGAACAACTGTCGCCTCGCCGGGGATGTGCCAGCCGGCGTCGGATTCCAGCGGCGGCGTGCCGGAGCCGCCGTAGCGGAGGTCGTCGCTCGACCAGAGGATTTGCCAGGGTCGGCCTGTCTGTGGGGCCAGGAGGGGCTCGGGGGCGGGATCGAGATGAAGGTCGCGGCCAAGATTAACGATGAGAAGGCGGTCGCCATCGTCGTCGCCGAACAAGCGAAGCACGAACGCCTGAGGACCAAGGACGGCGCCGTCGAGGCCACGACGGCGCTGGGCGCGAAAGACCGGATCGCTCTTGCGCAGCGCGATCAGGTCGCGGTGCAACGCATAGGTTCCAGCATGGCGCTCGCGTTCCGTAAAGTCAAGCTGGCAGCGCTCGAACGTTTTCGGATTGGCGGGGTCAGCAAAGATCGCCTGGGTCTCCGGTTGCGCCAGCTCCGCGAATTGGGCGAGGCTATCGCGTCTGCCTTTCGCCACGAGACGGGCCAGCTCCGCGTGGTGATCGGCGAAGAACACGAATGGACTCGTGGCGGCGAACTCCTGACCTTGGAAAAGCATCGGCGTCCCAGGGGCGAGCAGCATCAGGGCGGTCATCGCCTTATAACGGCCCGGACTGGTCAACAGGTGGCAGCGCTCGCCCCGGGCGGAGTTCGCGATCTGATCGTGATTCTGGATGAAGGTCACGAAGTGCCATGGGTGTAAGTCGAGCGCCGGAAAGCCGCGCCCCTTACTCTGTCCGGAGATGCGTTGACCTTGAAAGAGAAAGCCCCATTTCACGGCGGAAAGCAATTCCTGCGGCTCACCGAGAAACTTGTTGTAGTAGCCGCCGTTTTTTCCGGTCAAGGCGACATGTGCGCTATGGTGGAAATCATCGTTCCAAAGTCCGTCAAGGCCATAGCCGCCTTTTTCCACAGGGCGGACGATCTTGGCTTCTTGGCGGTCATTCTCCGCGACGATCAGGGTTTTTCGCCCGCGCGCCGCTTCGCGCAAGCGCCGGCCGATGGCGGTCAAAACATGCTCGGCGGAGCTGTCGTGAATCTGCTGGGTGGCGTCCAAGCGCAGGCCGTCGAGATGAAACTCGTCAATCCAGTAACCGGAGTTGGCGACGAAGAACTCACGCACCGGACCGGAGTCGGGACCGTCGAAATTGATGGCCTCGCCCCACTCGTTCTTGTGAAGTTCGTTGAAATACGCTGCTGAAAATGCCCTGAGATAGTTGCCGTCCGGCCCGAAGTGGTTGTAGACGACGTCGAGGATTACGCCCAAGCCGGCGGCGTGAGCTTGATCCACGAAGCGGCGGAAATCGTCGGGTGAGCCATAAAGTCGCGTCGGCGCGAACAGGTTGACGCCGTCATAGCCCCAGCCGAATCGTCCCGGGAAATCGGCGACCGGCATGACTTCAAGGACGGTCACGCCCAGCCGTGCCAGCTCGGGAAGCTCCCTGGCCGTGGCCTGCCAAGTTCCTTCCCGCGTGAACGTGCCGACGTGCAACTCGTAGATGATTTGACCTTCGATACCGCATCCGGGCCAGTTTGCGTCGGTCCAGGGAAAGGGCTTCGGGTCGATTACTTGCGAGGGACCGTGCGGACCGTCGGGTTGAAAGCGCGACGCGGGATCGGGAAAGCGCTCAGGTTTTCCGTCGATGCGAAAACGATAAAGCGTACCCTGGCCGACGGGGACTCTGCCGGCGAAATAGCCGTGGCCATCCGGCTGGAGCGGGACGGGGGCGGAGGCAGAGCTTTCCAACACGACTTCGATACGGCGATGGCCGGGCGCCCAAACCCGGAAGTGGGTTTCGTTATCGGATAACGCCTCCGCGCCGATAGGCAGTCGTCGTGCGCGATTCATCGTCTTTACTGCTTTGGTTTAGGAAACAGGGTGGTACGCCCACGCCAACGCGTGCAACGACTGCGGAGTATGCAATACCTGGCGTGGGCGTGAGGTGCTAGCAGGGGCCGCACGCCCACGCCTTCAATCCCGGTACCCAGTTTCTGTGCGCTCTGGCGTGGGCGTGCCACACAATCGTTGCTGCATGCGCCGGCGTGGGCGTGCCACTGGATTGTTACTTCTTCGGTTTGGCGAATTCGCCGGGATCGATCTGATCCACGATCGAGTATTCGAGGACCTCAGCTTCGACGAACTTATTGCCGTCGCGCAGCACGATGACGGTTTTAGGAACCTTGCGGCCATCCTTGTCCTGATACGACTTGAAAATGCGTTCCTCCTGCACCTCCATCTCCGTCATGGGGTCGACCGCCTGGCGCTCAATCTTCGTCAGCAGGTTAGTTTTCTTGTCGATGTACATGTTGAAGTCCTTGAAGCCTTTCCCGGAAACGCGGATGCCGATGGCGGGTTGGCCTTCGACTTTGGCTTCGCCGACGATGGAGAGTTTGTATTTCTTGTCCAAGAGAGGCGTAATCTGGCTCGCCTCAACCATGCCGCCAATGTTCTTAAACTCCTCCACGATCTTTTCGCCAAGGTCCTTGACCATTCCGTTGACGTCCACCCAGGCCTCTTTGCCATTGAAGATCGTGGTGACAGGGATCGTCATCCCGCCGACGGTGACTTCGGTCACGTCCTTAAACTGATTGGGCAGGCGGATCGTCAGATTTTGGACGATATCCAGCGTCATGCCGCCGGCTTCCACGGTGCCCTTGGCTTTCATGCGCAAGCCCTTGGGAACCGCTTTGTTTTCGACCCCCATTGCTTTGGCTGCTTTGCCGATTAAGGCCCGAGCTTCGTCTTGTGGCTCGCCTTGCGCCGCCACGAGACCGGCCGCAAAAACGAGCACTAAAACCGCCGCGAGTCTACGCATCGCACAACCTTCCTTTCAAGTGATAATTGTCTCAATCCCAATTCCAAAGTCCAAGCGTGTGGCACGCCCACGCCGGTGCATGCAGCGACTGCGGATTGTGCAACACCTGGCGTGGGCGTGAGGTGGTTGCGGGGGCCGCACGCCCACGCTTTCAAACGCCGAATGCTGTTTCTTCACGCGCTGGCGTGGGCGTGCCACACGATGGTTGCTGCACGCGCCGGCGTGGGCGTGCACACAATCAATAGACAGCACGCAAGAGAATTTCGTCTTCCGAATCCGGATATTTCTTCAATCCTCACTATCCGGACCCTGTTGCCGGGCCGCCAGTCGTGACGGCAGCGACCAGAGCGACGCAAACCCTTTGGCCCATTGATTGTCGAAGAATTCGAGATTGGTCTGGTTGGCGAGCCGGCTATCGTAAAGGCTATGCGGGCTGCGCCGACCCATAACGCTTACCGACCCTTTGTACAGCTTCAGCCGCACTTCACCGGTGACGAGCCGCTGCGACTCATCGAAGAACGCTTGCAGAGCGCGCCGGGCGTCGTGAAACCAAAAGCCCATGTACACCAATTCCGCATAACGCCGGCTTAGGGCCTCACGTAGCTGGATCGTTTCCCGGCTCTGAACCATGCTTTCAAGATCGCGATGGGCGGCATGGAGAATCGTCGGCGCCGGCGACTCGTAAAACTCGCGGCTCTTGATGCCGAAGAGGCGATCTTCGACGACATCGCTGCGGCCAATCGAGTGATCGCCGCCCAAGCGATTCAACTCACGCACCAGCTTGATAGAATCGATTTCGGTTTCATTCAGGCTCTGCGGAATGCCTGCCTTAAAGCCGATGGTGATGTTCGCGGCCTGATCCGGGGTTTTGTCAAGCGCGCGTGTAAGGACGAAAGCCTCGGCGGGCGGCTCCTTCCACGGATCGGTGACATCCGACAAATAGAGGCTGACTCCCCAGAGATTACGATCGACGGCGACCGGCCCGCCCTTGGGCTCTTCGATGGGCAAGCGGCGCTTGCGTGCGTAGTTGAGCTTGTCCTCCATGTTCTTCAGGTTCCACTCGCGGACCGGGGCCAGCACGCGCAAGCGCGGATCCTGCGCTCCGATGGCCGTTTCGAGGCGAACCTGGTCGTTGCCCTTGCTGGCGGCGGCGTGGGCCACCGAGGTGCAGCCTTCCTCACGCGCGACGCGCACCAACTCCTGAGCGATGAGATACCGAGCCAGGGCGCTGCCCAAATAGCAGCTACCTTGATAGATCGCATCCGCCCTGAGCACAGGCAGGGCGAAATCGCGCAGAAACACTTCACGGCGATCGACCACCTGGGCCGACGACGCGCCGAGTTCGAGCGCCAATTCTCCGAGCGGTTCCAGATACGTTTCCTGCCCCAAGTTGATCGACAACGTCACGACTTCGTAGCCACGCTCGTTGGCCAGCCAGTGCAAGGCCAGGCGTGATTCGAAATCGCCATTAAATGCGAGAATGGTGCGGGGCATTTGTTACTGGCTAGTGGTTAGTTGTCAGTTGTCAGTTGTCAGTGACTTTGTACCTCCGCGAGCGATTAAGTCCACGGTTGCGAGTTGCAAGCGCACGTCATAAATCAATCCCTGACGACTGATCACTGACAACGGACCACTGATGACAGACAACAAACCACTACCCACTAACAACTACCCACTATTCTTGTGACTCCCTTCGACGCCGCTTCACCTTTTGATGCCCGCTATTACTTCGCGGATGCCGACTTCTATCGGCGGCTGCATCCGTTTGTGTCCGAGGGGGCTCAAGTTCGCTATTTGGCGCGCGTCGAAGGGGCGCTGACGGAGACGTTGGCGGATGTCGGCGTTTGTTCGCGCGAGGCCGCGGTGGAGATCGGCAAAGCCTGCGAAGCGATCAATCCGGAAGAGGTGTATGAGGAGGAGAGGCGGATTCAGCACAACATCCGCGCTTTGGTCAATTGCATTCGCAGCCGGGTAAGCCCGAAATCGCAGCCGTATGTGCATCTCTTCGCCACCTCCGCCGATATCATGGACACGGCCCGCGCTCTGTGCTTGGCGGAAGTCACTCGGCTCGTTTTGGTTCCCGATCTGATCGCTTTGGAAAAAAAGTTGATCCGCCTGGCGCGCGATCACGCCGACACGCCGCAGATGGGCCGGACCCATGGCCAACACGCGGTGCCGATCACTTTTGGCTTCGCGGTGGCACTCTATGTGTCGCGCGTTGGCCAACGGTTAGAGTATATTATCGAGGCGGCTCGCAACCTTCGCGGTAAATTCGCCGGGGCTGTCGGCGCTTACAACGCTCTTTCGCTGCTCGGAACCGCGGAACCGGCCAGCGTCGAAGCCGCGTTGATGCGCCGGCTGGGCCTCGCTGCGCCGGAAGTCTCCAGCCAGGTGGTGCAGCCCGAGTACGTCGCCGACTTCGTCTACGCTTTGACGTCCTGTTGGGGCGTGTTCGCCAACCTCGCCGACGATTTCCGCCATCTGCAGCGCAGCGAAATCCGCGAGCTGCGCGACAAGAAGGCCGCCGATCCAAACACTCAGGTCGTCGGCTCCTCGACCATGCCGCACAAGGTCAACCCTAAGGATTTCGAGAACGTCAAGAGCCTGTGGAAGGCCTACATGCCGCGGCTGACGACGGTTTTGATGGACCAAATCTCCGAGCACCAACGGGACTTGACGAATTCGGCGTCGATGCGCTTCGTCACCGAGTTCACGGCGGCATTCGCCTACGGCATTCATCGCTTGAGCGGCTCGATCGACGGCATCGAACCGGACGTCGCCCGCATGAAGCAGATTCTGGAGGAAGGCAAGGACCCGGTGACCGCCGAGCCGCTTTACGTGCTGCTCGCGCTCGCCGGTCATCCCGACGCGCACGAGCAGGCAAGAATCCTGGCCCGCGAGGCGCGCATCCAAAAGAAGACATTGGCGCAAGCGATTCAAGCGGATCGGTCCCTCGACGCCTATCTGAAGAAGCTGACGCCGGAACAGCGGCGCGTCTTGGATGATCCGGCGGATTACCGCGGCGCGTCCGCGGCACGAACGCTCGCGATCTGCGCGCAGTGGGAAAAGCGACTGACGAAGTAAACACTTAAACGCAGAGGGCGCAGAGAACGCAGAGAGAAGCAAGGAATTGCATCGTTTCTCTCAGATGACTTTCTCTGCGTCCTCTGCGTTCCTTCCCAGTAGGAGTATGAAAGATGGTGGAAAAGGTGGTCATCATCGGCTCGGGGCCGGCGGGGTGGACGGCGGCGATTTATGCGGCTCGGGCGAATCTGAAGCCGCTCGTCTTCGAAGGGTCAGCCACCTGGGAGCCCAATCGACTCAACGGCACGACGCCCTTGGGCCAGCTTAATCTGACCACCGAGGTCGAGAACTTCCCGGGGTGGCCACACGTCGATGCCGCGGCGCTGGCTCATTTCGCCAAATCGGGATTGCCGGAAGACCGTTACGCCGCTCTGTCGCATCTCTACGAAGGCAAACGCGCGCATCCAGGCCACCGCGCCGTCTTCGGGCCGGAATTGATGGAGTTCATGCGGCAGCAAGCGGTGATCTTCGGCACGCGCATCGTCACCGACGACATCGTGAAAGTCGATTTCCAACGCCATCCGTTTGTTCTACATAGCCGCGAGGGGGAAACGGTCGAAACGCAGACCGTCATTCTCGCCACAGGGGCGCGTGCGAATTATCTGGGGCTTCCCTCGGAAGATCGCTTCAAGAACAACGGCGTCTCGGCTTGTGCTGTTTGCGACGGCGCGTTGCCGCGTTTTCGCAACAAGCCGCTGGTGGTGATCGGCGGCGGTGACTCGGCCGTGGAAGAGGGGACGTACCTCACCAAGTTCGCCAGCACCGTTTACTTGGTCCATCGCCGCAACGAGCTACGCGCCAGCAAGATCATGCAGGAACGTGCTCTTTCCAATCCGAAGATTACCATGAAATGGAACCGCGCGTTGGATGAAGTTCTCGGCACCGAAAACGACGGCGTCACCGCGGCAAGACTTAAGAGCACCGTCGATGTTGCTACCGAAGAACTGCCGGTAGCCGGCGTTTTCCTCGCCATCGGGCACACGCCAAACACCGATTTCCTGAAGGGCCAGGTGAAGACGCATCCCAGCGGCTACGTTGTCTGGACGACGCCGCAACGGACCAACACGAGCGTGCCCGGAGTCTTCGCAGCGGGCGACGTGGCCGACAGCTATTACAAGCAAGCCGTCACCGCCGCGGGAACCGGCTGCATGGCGGCCTTGGACGCGGAGCGCTGGCTGGCGGAGAAGGGACATCATTGATGTGTCTTGGGCAACACGATCGTGCCGAAGAGCGGCAGACGGCGCGTCGGCGTTTCCGTGTTGGCGGCGGGTGATGCGTTGACTGTCAACGGCTCGATCGGTTCCAACTCGCGAACCAACTCGACACCGGGCTTAACAAGCGGTCGAGGATTTCCGGGCGTTCGAGGCGCCGGCGACTCAAACGGTGTGGATCGGTCCGGAAGAAACTGTGGAAGCGGCGTTTGCGGGCTCGTTGGCTGCATCAAGGGCGTAAGCGGCTCTTCGTCGGTCACGTAAAGGCGATTGCGCACGTCCACTAGTTCAATCATGGCGCGCAAGCGCTGTTCGGCGCGCGCGGCGAACTCCGCCGTCGGCACCGGCCCCCATAAAAACGCGACGCCTTCCACGACGTTCACTCCGAGATTCACTGACGCCAAAAGAGGATCGTCATGGAGCATTTTGCGGGCTTGGATCGTTTGCCTGAAATCGCGACTTGGCCCATCAGCCGTCGTGCCAGCATTCGCCCAAGGCATCGCACAACTGAAGCAAACAACAACGGCGAGACCACGGATGGTTTTCAGTGACATGAATGCTACTCGAGAGTGGCAAACATGCGTCCTGCAAGGATAACTAAAGGCGACTTCAGATGTGATTTGTCGCCTCATCTATTCTTGCGGGGATTTCGTCGGGGCGAAGGCGAACTTCACGAAAAGCCGCGAAAACTGCCGGAATCTCGGCAAAATGGACCGATCTTGAGCCATTTGCCATTCCGCGCTACGAGTGCAGCGCCCTGGCATACGCGGCCCACGCCGCTTCGCCGACAATCTCCGAAAGCGTGGGATGGGCGTGACAGGTGCGGGCGATATCTTCGGCACTGGCGGAAAACTCCAGCGCCAAGACGCCCTCGGCGATCATCTCAGAAGCCCTCGTACCCAAGATGTGCATGCCGAGCAGCTTATCAGTGCGGGCATCGGTCAGGATCTTGACCAGCCCTTCGGTCTCATCTAACGCTTTCGCCCGGCCGTTTGCCATGAATGGGAACTTGCCGACCTTGGATTCGATGCCGCGCTCTTTTATTTGCTCTTCGGTGAAGCCGACGGCGGCCAATTCCGGCGCGGTGTAGATGACGCTGGGAATCGCGTAATAATTGACATGTCCCGACTTGCCCGCCAAATTCTCAGCGAAGGCGATGCCCTCATGGCTGGCCTTATGGGCCAACATGGGACCGTCGATCAAGTCGCCGATGGCATACACGCCGGGGACGTTCGTTTCGAAGCGCTCGTTGACCGCGACCTTGCCCGTCTTGGGATCGAGCTTGACGCCCGCCTCTTCCAGACCGAGGCCCGTTGTGACGGGCTTCCGTCCAACGGAGACTAGAATTTTGTCTCCTTTGAATTCGAGTTTCTTGCCAGGGGCCTCGGCCTGGACAGTCACTTTGCCGGCTTCTTTCTTGGCGCCGGTGACGCGCGTCTCCAGATGAAATTCCAGTCCTTGTTTGGCCAGGGATTTGTGAAGCAGGCCGGCGATTTCGCCGTCGTTTAGCGGCAACAGGCGAGGCAAGAATTCAAGCACCGTGACCTTCGATCCAAGCCGCGCCCAAACCGATCCCAGCTCCAGGCCGATGTAGCCGCCGCCGATGACGATCAGATGCTCAGGCACTTTGTCGAAGGCCAGCGCTTCGGTGGAACTGACGACCTGTTTGCCGTCAAAGGGGAGAAAGGGCAATGACGCCGGTTCGCTGCCGGTGGCGAGGAGAATGGCGCCTGCTTCCAGTTCGGTGACCTGATCGCCGGTGACGGTGACCTTGCCCTTGCCGGCGATTCGGCCCACTCCCGTTACGGTAGCAATCTTGTTCTTGCGAAACAGGAATGCGACGCCTTCGGTGAGGCTCTTGACGATATCGTTCTTGCGCCCTTGCATCCGCGGCAAGTCAAGCTCCACGCCCTTGACCGCGATGCCATGCCGGCCGAAGCGCGACTTGGCGAGATGATAAAGCTCGCTCGATTCCAACAGCGCCTTGCTGGGGATGCAGCCGATGTTGAGACAGGTGCCGCCGAGCGTCTTTCCCTTCTCGACGCACGCCGCCTTGAGGCCAAGCTGGGCGGCGCGAATGGCGGCGACATAGCCGCCAGGACCGGCGCCGATGACGACGAGATCGTAGCGTTCTGGCATCGGATAATCCTCGATGGTCGATTTCAACAGCGGTAGAATGCATTCATATTATGGTCACTGAGGGAACGCACATGGCAACAGCCGTGAAAAAAGTGTCAGGAGCTGACGTACCGCGCGGCTTGCGGAAGCAACGGAATCGTGTTAGCAGTTTTCGCGATTGGGGCCTCATTCGCATTCCGAAGGAAGCCCACACGTTGGAAGGCTTTCGTCGATGGGCTCTATCAAATGAAGTGCCGGACAAGATGCCCGTCATGTTTCTGCGCGGGGAGGTGTACATCGATATGGGTAAGGAGGAGATTCGGGCGCACGCGGCTGTGAAAACGGAAATCGCGGGCGTCATGTATAACCTGAACGCCAAAGAAGACTTCGGGGAGATCTATATCAACGGCGTCTTGGTGACCAATGTCTCGGCCCAGGTTTCCACCAACCCTGATTTTGTCGGGATTTTCTGGGAGAGTCTTGAATCGGGCAAGGTTCGCTACGTGACCAACAAGAAGGGCCAGGAGATGGAGATTGAGGGCTCGCCGGACTGGGTCATGGAGATTATCAGTGAAAGCTCGGTGTTCAAGGACAAGCAAAAGCTGCGGAAAGCATATCACGAAGCTGGCATTCGCGAGTACTGGCTGGTCGATGCTCGTGGTTCCGAAATTGAATTTCAGATTCTTGAGTGGCACGAATCCGGCTTTGTCCCGGTAACGGCCAAGAAAGGCTGGCTCGCATCGATGCAATTTCGGCACCAATTCAAGCTGACGCGTCGTCGTAATCGCCGCGGAGCGTGGAAATACAGACTCGCAATCAAGGGGATGAGCCGATAGCGTGTCCCTTCGAGGTTAGTCGCCAATGATCCGCACAACCTTTTGTCTCTGGCCTTATTGGTGGCGAGCAACCATTCCGGTATGCATACCGTTCATGCTCTTGATTTTTCCGGAGGCCTTAGGCACATCTCTCATTGCATTTAGCGTGGTTGCAATTCGCTATTACTTAGCGTGGCGATCGGGTCGGCCACTTGCATGGCTGTGGCATCTAACGAGACGTGTTAAGCGGTTCCACACTTTGAACTACCGAAACATTGTCTTGCACTACGAGCCGGCATTGGAGCGCCGGTGCGACATCTCCGCGTTCCTACGGTGTTGCAAGGTCGAGCTTGATCGCTTGACGACTCATTTTGGCCGTCCGCTGCGTGGTCGGGTAGTCGTTTACTATTTCGCCCGACATGAAGACATTGGTAGCATTTTTGGACACGGGTACGGGGGCTGGGCACTCTGGCATTCAAACGCCATTGTCGTGGCCGATGACAATTATCTTCTGGAATCTGTGCGTCACGAATTTGGGCATCTATTCTCAAATCGCCTAAATCCAAATCTGCCTCCTCCACTTTTCAGCGAAGGGCTCTGCGTTTGGCTGCAACAAACCGAATGGGGGCTCCCCATCGATACGGCGGTCCGGCGACTCTTGAAGGACCGAAAACTGACTTTGCCGTTGATGCTCAATCCCAAGTTCTTTTTCGATGAAGCGAACCGAATTACTTGTTACGCGATCTCCGGAAGCTTTAGCGGCTTCCTTATTCGCCGTCACGGATGGCAAACGTTTTGCTCTTTTTTTCGCACTTCTCACCGTCTCCGCTTCAAGAGAACTTTCAAGAAATCCTTCGGCGTGAGCTTGGAAAAAGCAGAGTGGCAATGGCGAAGCGAGCTTGCTGTCATGGAGATCTTGAATCGGAGGCTCGGAAGAAGCCTAGCGTCCTGAGCGAATACCCGTTCGACGAGCTAAACTTCCAGCAGCATCCGCGCCGGATTCTCCAAGCATTCCTTGACGCGCACCAAGAACAGCACCGCTTCGCGGCCGTCGATGAGGCGGTGATCGTACGTCAGCGCCAGGTACATCATGGGACGAATGACGATCTGTTCGTCGCGGACGACGGGTCGTTTCTGAACGGCGTGCATGCCGAGGATCGCGCTTTGTGGCGGATTGAGGATGGGGGTCGAGAGCATCGAGCCGAAGGTGCCGCCGTTCGTGATGGTGAAGGTGCCGCCTTGCAGGTCGGTCAGGCTGATCTTGCCGTCACGCGCTTTGGCGGCTAGGGCGGCGATCTCTTTCTCGATCTGCGCGAAGTTCTTGCGATCCGCGTCGCGCAACACCGGAACCATGAGGCCCTTCTCCGTGCTGACGGCGACGCCGATGTCGTAGAAATTCTGAAAGACGATGTCGGAACCGTCGATGCGGGCGTTGGCAAGTGGATGAGTCTTGAGCGCTTCGACACAGGCTTTGACGAAAAACGACATGAAGCCCAGGCCGACGCCGTGCTTCTCCTTGAAGCGCTCCTTGTGGCGCTGGCGCAATTCGCTGATCGCCGACATGTCGGCTTCGTTGAAAGTGGTAAGGCTCGCCGTCGATTTCTGCGAAGCCAAGAGCCGCTCGGCGATGCGTTGCCGGATCGCGCTCATCCGCTGCCGAGTCTCGCGGCTTGCCGATTCGGTCCGGCTGGCCGTTTCGCGCTCGCTGGCTGTCTGCGGCGATGCGGCCTCTGCCGGGGAAGCCGCAAGCGGCTGGCTGAGGCGCTCCTGCACGTCGCTTTTCAGAATGACGCCGCCGCGACCCGATCCGGACAACTGAGCGACATCCAGTTTCTCCTCGCCGGCCAACCGCCGCGCGGCCGGCGACAAGGTAGGAGCGCTTTTTTGGCCGTCCGCTTGGGCCGGCTCCGGCTTTTCGGGCGCTGGTTTTTGGGCAGGAGCTTCGGACGCTCGGGCCGTTGACGCTTCGATCGTTGCGACCACCGCCCCGATCGCAACCGTCTTCCCCTCGCCCACGCTGATGCGCAGCACGCCCGCCGCCGGCGCGGGGATCTCCTGCGTCGCCTTTTCGGTCTCCAACTCGAGGATGGGCTCATCCAGGCGAACTGTGGCGCCGTCTTTCTTAAGCCAGCGCGCGATCGTGCCTTCCGTGATCGACTCGCCTACCGAGGGAACCTTGACGTCAATGGCCATAGTGATGATCCCACGCGCCGCCGTTTAGCGGGGAGCCGTAGGCGACCCTGGGGCGGTCGCCTGCGGCTCCCCGCTAAACGGGGCCAACTCGGGTTGCGGCGCCTCGTCCCAGGAGGCGACGCGCTGCACTTGGCTTGCAGGAACGGAGCGAACCATGTGCGGCGCCGGGCCGTTAAGTGCCGTCTCAACCAGCTCTTTCTGTTCGCGCAGATGCACGTGCCGTGAACCGGTGGCCGGGCTGGCGCTGGCGTCACGGCCAACGTACTGCGGCTTGACGCCCAACGCCCGAAGGCGCGGCTCCATGAACGACCAGCCGCCCATGTTCATCGATTCCTCTTGCACCCAAACGACCTCGCGCGCCTTCGCGTATTTCTTGAGGATGCGCTGTATCTTCTCCGTCGCCAGCGGATAGAACTGCTCGATCCGCACGATCGCCGCCGGCGTTTCCTCACGCGACCGCTGCTCCATGAGATCGTAGTAAACCTTGCCGCTGCACAGGATCAAGCGCTTTGCGCGCGCCGGATCGGCCTGGGCGTCGTCGAGAAATTCCTGGAACGAACCCGACGCCAACTCATCGATCCCGGAGACGGCGTGCTTGTGACGCAACAGGCTCTTGGGCGTCATCACCACGAGCGGCTTGCGGAAATCGCGGCGCATCTGCCGGCGCAGTAAATGGAAGTATTGGGCCGGCGTTGTCGGGTAGCATACCTGGATATTGTCCTCAGCGCACAGTTGCAGATATCGCTCCGGACGCGCGTTGGAATGTTCGGGCCCCTGTCCCTCGTAGGCATGCGGCAAGAGAAGCACCAGGCCGCTGTCGCGCTGCCATTTGCTGCTGGAGCAAACCAGGAACTGGTCGATGATGACCTGGGCGCCGTTGGCGAAGTCGCCGAATTGCGCTTCCCACAGCGCCAGCGCGTCGGGATAGTCGAGCGAATATCCGAACTCAAAGCCCAAGACCGCGGCTTCGGACAACAGGCTGTCATGGATCGAAATCTTCGCCTGATTGGGATCGAGATGCTGCAGCGGAATGTACGGCTTGCCGGTTTTGCTGTCGTATAGCACGGCATGGCGCTGACTGAATGTTCCGCGGCCGCTGTCCTGGCCGCTCAGCCGAACGTGGTTGCCTTCAAGCAGAAGCGAACCGAATGCCAGCGCTTCCGCCAGCGCCCAGTCGACCGGCCGGCGCTCGCGCACGTCGCGCATACGCGTTTCTAAGAAGCGCACGATCTTCGGGTGGAAATGGAATCCGTCCGGAATGCGGGCCAACGTCTCGGCGATTTTTTGCAACGTGTCGAACGGAACGCCGGTCGCCACGGCCGCATGGGAATATGCGGGGTTGAGCGACTTCCAGCGCCCCTGATGGCCGCGCATGCCCGCGTAGTGCGGCGTCGACTTGACTTCTTCCTGGGCTTTGTCGAGCCGGCTTTGAAATTCCTCGGTGATGCTTTCGTGCTCCTCCGCCGTCAAGTCGCCGCGCATGAGAAGCTGTTCGGTGTAGACTTCGCTCAAGCTCGGGCGATCTTGAATCTTGGCGTACATGACCGGCTGCGTGAACGACGGCTCATCGCCCTCGTTGTGTCCGTGCCGCCGATAGCAATACATATCGATGAAGACGTCCTTCTTGAACGTCTGGCGGAAATCGACCGCCAACTCCGCGACATAAGCGGCGGCTTCCGGGTCCTCGCCGTTGACATGAAAGATCGGCACCTCGATCATCTTGGCGACGTCGGTGCAATAGCGCGTCGAGCGGGCGTCAATGGGCGAAGTCGTGAAGCCGATCTGGTTGTTGATGACGACGTGGATGGTGCCGCCGGTCTTGTAGCCCTCAAGCTGCGACAGGTTCAGCGTCTCGGCGACCAATCCCTGTCCGGCGATGGCCGCGTCGCCATGCACCAAAAGCGCGAAGGCAAGTGAGCGGTCCGCATCATTGAACAGGCTTTGCTTCGCGCGAACGCGTCCCTGAACGACGGGATTGACCGCTTCCAAGTGGCTGGGATTGGGCGTCAAGGTCAGGTGAATCTTGTTTCCCTTGGCGCTCACGCGATCGCTGGAGAAGCCGAGGTGGTATTTGACGTCGCCGTCGCCGGCCATCGAGAAGGGCAAATAGTTCTCCTCGAACTCCGAAAAGACTTCGCTGTAGGGTTTGCCGAGGATGTTGGCAAGCACGTTGAGCCGGCCGCGGTGGGCCATGCCGAAGACGATCTCGCGAATGCCGGTGTCGGCCGCCTTTTCGGTGAGGACGTCCAGCACCGGGATCAGCGTTTCGGCGCCCTCGAGGGAGAACCTCTTCTGGCCCAGATAACGGGTGTGTAGGAATCTTTCAAACAGCTCGGCATAATGGAGATCCATGAGAACGCGCAGCTTGTGACGCCGGCCGAAGCTGGGCTGATTACGGCGCGGCTCCATGCGCTCTTCGAGCCAACGGCGAATGGCCGTGTCCTGGATGTGCATGTACTCCACGCCGATGGTGCGGCAATAAGTCTCGCGCAAGGCGGCAAGCAACTCGCGCAAAGTGCCCCGCGCCAGGCCGACGAAATGACTCGTGTCAAAGGAGCGATCCAGGTCGCTTTCCTTGAACCCGAATTCGCCGATGTCCAGGAGCGGAATAGTCGCCGGCGGCAAATTAAGCGGATCGAGGCGCGCGAGCAAATGCCCCTGCCCCCGATAGGCGTCAATGAGGCGAATGATGCCGAATTCCTGCCCCTCCGCCGCTCCTATGTTTAGCGGGGAGCCGAAGGCGACCGCGCCCGGCCGCGTCAAGCCAAGGTCGAATCCTTCGAAAAACAGTCGCCACGACTCATCGACCGAGGCGGGATCCCGTCGCCATTGCTGATAAGCGGCCTCGATGATCTCCAGGTTGGCCCGGGCCGCGATGCTGTTGCGCGTCATGATCGCTCACTTTGGAGTGCGGCGCTTTTCCGCCGCTTTGGTTTTTTCTTCCTCAGAAGAAAAGCGGCGATGAAGCGCCGCAATCCAAAGTAACTCCATTGTTATTGTAGAATATGTAAAGTCGCCTTTGGTGTGCGGCTGAGCTGCAAATCGCCGAGATGGGGACTCTGTCGTGTTAGCTTGTGAAGGTTGATGCGAACGTATTGGAAGTTGGTTTGTTAAAACAAGGTATTGAACCCGGCAGCCTGGAAGTGTTTGTCGTTCGTAAAAGCCTCGGTGATGCCCAATCGGCGCATCACTACGAAGGAAACGTGATCGACGATTCCGGCCTGGGCCGCCTCGCCACGCTCGTAGGCCGCCCATGCTTCATTCCAATCTTCCTCATTCGGCACAATCAATTCGTTGCGAAGTTCCAGCGTTTGCCGCAGTGCACACACATCGCTCCGAAAAGTGCGCCGGGCTGCCGTATTTCCGCACTCCAGAAGAATGAACGTGGTCGTGAGCACGGATGTACGTTGGGCGACCATCCGCTGGTACGCCGCTTCCGCAAGACCATGCCACTGGTCGCCCGTGTCCCACTGAGCGATCAGTCCCACAGTGTCGAGAAAGACGACGCTCATGGTTGATGCTCGTTGTGACGCTCGGCAAGGTCGTGTTCACCTGAACTGTGACGTCTGCCGAGGATCGCGTACACGTCATCGAGGGTCGGAACTCTGTGAGCTTCTCTCACCTGGCGAATCTCGATCTCGACTTCGCAGGGATCGGGAAATTCCACCTTTTCGGTCGGACGAAAAACGCCGTTCTCAAAGACTGCTCGAATGGTCATGATTGACCCTCCTTTGCCTTCATCTTACCCATTCGGGAGCCAGGTTTCGTTTCATGAACGAATCATTCGTTTCAGGACCTGCCTGTGTGTTCGCATTAAATGAAAAAACCAAACGCATCCGTGCGATGTCACCGTTCTTATGCGCTACGAGCGTGCAACCAACTTCTCGAACTTCCGTAGGCCCTTTTCGTACGCCGCACGCCATTCGGTCACGGGCGACACCGTGCCGCGAAATTTCACCATCTGCGCGACCGCGTCGGCGACGGTGAAATCCGCCCCTTCTTTATTCTCGCGGCGACGAACCGTCTCCAGACCAGCCAACGCGGTGACAGCGGCGCCGAGCGCCGGGCCCTCGTCCGATTGCAAGAGTTCCAGCGGGCGACCCAGCATACTCGCTAGGATTTCACAAATGAGACGGTTGCGCGCGATTCCGCCGGAGACCGAAATACGCGTGATCTGCTGGCCCGCGCTTTCATGTTGCCGCACACCCAGGGCGACCAAATAGCCGAGCGCTTCCAACGCGGCCCGGAACTTCTTGCCCGCTTGTTTCGGCTGTTTCGGACTCCACTCCAAGGTCTTCTTGTGAATGCCGAGTGACGGCTCAGAGTATGCAAACGGCAGCACCAGCGTCGTCGCCGGTTTTTCCGCGCGGGCCTCTGCCTCCAGTTCCTGCCAATTCGGATTGTCGCCAAAAAGATGATTGAGGAACTGGGCGCCGTTGGTGTAGCAGCGCATCCACAGATACGGGCCCCAGTTCAATCTCATGGCGTCGAGGTCGTCGGTCGTGGGAAGCGAATCGGAGGAGGAGTTAACGACTGCCGAGCTGCCGAGAATGATCGCGACTTGCCCCGCCTCGACCGCGCCGCCGCCGACCAGGCCCGCTTGCTGATCGTCGGATGTCGGGAAAATGATTGGCCGCGTCGCGAGTCCGGCCTCCTGAGCGAGACTCTCCGAAATGGGACCGACCGGCGTGAATTGATCGACGATTGCCGGCAACTGTTTACAAGCCAACTCCCGATGCTCGGGCTTTTCAAGTGCGATCAGCATTTCGCGGCGCCATTGACCCGTGCGTAAATCCATGATGCCGGTGGATGCGGCTGCGGAAATGCTCGCTGTGTCGAAGTTACCGGTCAAAAATCCTGCTGCCGCTGTGCCGTGCTGGACGATGCGCCAGGTGCGGTGCCAATCGGCCGGCGAAAGCTTCGCTTCATCTTTGACGAGGTGGCTAAGCGAGTAGCGGATGGCCCACGGTCCGCCGATCAGCTCGCGCACTTTCACTTGACCACCGAGCCGTTCCAAGCCGCGTTTGTGATATTTGCGCAGGCTTTGGTCGTTCCAGCAGATGGCTCGGCGCACCTGATTGCGGTCAATGTCGATTCGGCCCGCGGTGTGGTGGGTGGCCGAGATGCCGCCGGCGACCCAGTGTTCCAGTCGGCCCAGCGCCTTAAGCTTAGAGGCCATGGCCCGGATGCTGGCCCGAGCTTGACCCTCGAGTTGCATGAGATTTAGTTCCGTGACGCCGTCTTTGGTCCACAGGTCGGTGGGCAAGCGAACCTCAGCCAGAGTGTTGCCGGTGGTGTCGAAGGCGAGGCACTTGACGCCGCTCGTCGAAAAATCCCAGCCGGTGATGACGCTCTCGGGTCCGACGTGGCGCAGGGATTGGGGCATGGCGGGATCCGTGCGAAGCCGCAAGCGGCGGTTCGTCGCAATACAATGAGATGTTGATTATACTTAAGCGGTTTCAAAAGGGGTCAGGACCTCTAAAATCACAGGTCCTGACCCTTTTTGAAACCACCATTGA
This sequence comes from Planctomycetota bacterium, assembly GCA_016195405.1. Taxonomy (GTDB): domain Bacteria; phylum Planctomycetota; class Planctomycetia; order Gemmatales; family Gemmataceae; genus JACPZP01. Next base: position 127,253 of record JACPZP010000008.1, read on the forward strand.
AACCACCGCGGCAGGAAACACCGCGACGAATTTGGAAAGCGTATGTCTGCACCGACACCTTCGCTCGACAACGCCCTCGCCCGCTGGCGCAGCAACCTGATCGACCTCTCCCGCCGCAATCCACTCCTGGCACTCAAACCAACGCGCAGCTCGCTGCTCGTGCTGACGGCGCCGGATGTGGCGCAGATCTTCGACACATTGGTGAACACGAGCAAGTCGTGGAGCTTTTGGCTGCCGCCGGTGGAGGAGACTAAAGTCGAAAGCGAACACGGCGGGCTTACGCCACGCGGCTCGCCCGCGAGTGCGGAGACGAAACCGACGGAGTTGGTCACGGGTGAGCAAGATCGCCAACGTCTTGTTCAGATTCTCACCAACCTTTATCGCCGTGCCCTCGCCGACTTTCGTGAGCGCGGTTTGCACGTCTTGCACCTGGCAGCGGGCATCCTTGACTGGCGCGATTCGGACGATCAGCCCCTGCGCTCTCCGTTGATCTTGGTTCCAGTCGAACTCAAACGCAAGTCGCTGCAAGAGCCGTTTTCGTTGGAGGCCATCGACGAGGATCCGTTCATCAACCCGGCGCTCGAAGCTCGACTCTTGCAGGACTTCGAATTCCGGCTGCCGCCCGCTCCGGAACACTGGGAAGACAACGCCCTGGCGACTTACTTCGCCGCGGTTGATTCGGCCGTCGCCGGCCTGCCGGGCTGGAAGTTGGAGCGAGACGCCCTCCTGTCGCTGTTCTCCTTCTTCAAAGGCGTGATTTTCCAGGATTTGGCGGACAATGCCGAACGCGCGAAGGCGCATCCGCTGGTGCAAGCTCTTGCTGGCGCGCCGACATCCTTCAAGAAGGTTGAATCTCCGACCGAAGCGGAACTCGACGAGAAAGAGGATCCGGCACAAACGTTCCACATTCTCGACGCCGACGGCAGCCAACGAGTCTGCTTGGAGGCGGCGGTGCGCGGCGAGAGCTTCGTTTTGATCGGCCCACCCGGCACCGGCAAGAGCCAGACCATCGCCAATCTCATCGCCGACCGGATTGCCCAGGGAAAGCGCATCCTCTTTGTCAGCGAAAAGATGGCGGCGTTGGAAGTCGTTTTCCAACGTTTGCGTCACGTGGGCCTGAGCGATTTCTGCCTGGAAGTGCACAGCCACAAGGCGAGCAAGCGTGAAGTGGTCACCGAATTGGCCCGCGTTTATCAGGAACGAAGCAAATCGGCCGGCGCCGGAGAACCGGACGATCCGGCGCGCTTGAAGCATCGACGCGACCAACTTAACCGGTATGTGCAGGCGTTGCACGCCGTCCGCGAGCCGCTTCGCCGAAGCGCGTGGGCGGCGCTTGCGGAATTACCGATGTGGAATCATTTGCCGGCGATGCCCCTCGGACTGCCTCTGGCGACGAAAACCGGAGAGGCCGCGACAGCCAAGACTATCCTCGAGATCACGCCCGGCCAATTCGATGAAATGACGCATCTCTGCCAGCGCGCTTCGCAGCTTTGGCAGATCCGCGAAGACGCCCATTACCCTTGGCGTGGCTTCAAGGCGGACCGCTTTACTCTGGGTTTGCGCGACGAAGTTGTCGGCCTGATCGACAAGATTCGCAAGGCTCTCGATCGGCTCAAGTCGGTGGCCGATCAGTACGCGAGCAAGCTCGATGTCAAGGCCTCCGTCGCCTGGCTCTTAAAAACGGGCGATTTGCTCGACCACCGGCCCAACAATATCCCGGCGGCTTGGCTGCGTGCATCGGATCTTCCGCAGGTCTCCGAAGATCTCAACCGTTGCGCCGATCAATATCAGCGCCTCGGCCAGGCCCGCGCGCCTTTGACGGCGCGCTACGGCCCCGGCCTGTGGCTGATGGCTGATGGCCTATCCGCGAAGGTGGAGGACGCCTGGAAGAACGCCCGCAAGTGGTTGGCCCCCGGCGATGAGAAAGGCGCCGGCCTGCTCACGCACCAGCAGAAGCTGCGCGGCTGGGCAGCCGACACGATGCGGCGCGTGCCGGGTTGGCTCACGGAGATCCGCGCGCTCGAAAAGTGGCTGGCCGTGCCGTTGCCATTGGGCGCGGGTGCGGACACCTCCGCCAAACCCGCGACACCCGGCGAGAGCCGGCTGGATCCTTCGCCGCACTCGATCCGGCAGTTCATCCGCATCGCACATTTGTGCATGGCCGACAACGCCCCGGAGCGCTCCTGGGTGCTCGATCCCAAGATGCTGGACGAAGCTCGCAATCTGGTCGCCCGCCACAAGCCGACTTACGCCGTCTATCACGAGCGCCGCAAGCGCCTGCTTCAAACCTACAAGGACAGCTTCTTCGAGCTGGAGCTGGAGCGAATCGCGACGGGCTATTCCGGTCCCTACTTGAGCTGGTTTCGCATCTTCAACGGGCAATTTCGCCAGGATCGCCGGTCTATCAAGCGCCGCACGCACAAGTTTGAAGTGCCGGAGACCGTCGCTGAGGATGTCGCCTTGGGCCGCGATGTGATGGTCGATAAGACCCGCCTCGATGCCGAGATGGCCCAGCGGCAAACGATCATTGGCCGCTATGAAAAAGGCATGGACACCGATTGGGAAGCAACCGAGCGCGCAACCAGGATCGCAACGGAAGCGGTGCAGATCGCTCATGATCTTGGCTGCATCGATCTGCCGGCTCGCTTCGTCGACGCGCTGTGCGCCACTTCGCCGCCGCAGGAGAAAATCCGCGCCGCCTTCAAACGACTCAATGAATCGTTCGGCCCCTGGCAACATTCGACGGATGAGTTGAAGGCCGTGTTGCCGATGGATTCATTGCCGCAAGTCGGCGAAGCGCTCGACGATAGCGCGAGCACGGCTCTCGTGAACTATTGCAGAGAACTGCAAACCGCAATGAACCAGTTCGCAGGACTGACGGATCCGGTTTTGGTCAAAGCGCCCGCAGTGCCTCCCGATGCCGCGACGTTGGTTGCCGATTTGCATCAAGCCGAGGAACTGCGGGCATGGGAAGCGAGTCAGCAGACGGAGAGCGAACGCTGGCAAACGCGGTTCGGAACGGGCTTCCAAGGCATTGACACCGATTGGGAGTCGCTTCGCAGGACGCTCAGCTGGGTTCGACGTGTTCGCGAAGCCTGGGGCCAGCTCAAGAGTGTGGCCGGGGCTGAGGCCTTGCGAAGCCCCGGCGAGGCAGGGGTCCGGGGCTTCGAAGACTCAGCCCCGGCCACACAGATGCCCGATTCTGTCGTCAATTTGCTGACGGCCAAGGAGCCACCGCCCTCGGTGCGTGATCTCAAGCAGGCGGAAGAGTTATACGAGCACGCGCTTGCCGTCTTCGAGCATCGATTCGATTCGCCAGGACCGCTACTCGAGGGCAAGCGCTATCTGGAACATCCGCCGGAATTGGTGCACCAACACTTGGGCACGCTCCGCGATCGCGTCGGCGAGTTATCCGATTGGATCGACTTTCGTCTTTTTGGCGAGCGTTTCATGAGCATGGGTCTTGGAGCTTTTTGGCAGGCAATCAACAAGGAACCGCCGCCGCGCGAGCAGCTTGTCGATGTCTTTCAGAGGGCCTTTTGGAGCGCGTGGATCGAAGCCGTTTTCCAAAGCGATCTGGTGCTGACCGGATTTCGTCGCGGCGACCACGAACGCGTGCTGGCTGAATTCCGCGACCTCGACCGGGGACTCATTCGCCAGGGCGCCGCCCGCGTGGCCTCGGGCGCCCTCAAGCAAAACCAACTCGGCAGTTTGGAGGGCGAAACGGCGCTACTGATGAAGGAGGCCCATAAGAAGACCCGGCACTGGCCCTTGCGGAGGTTGTTCGACGCCATCCCGAACTTGCTCTTGGAGTTGAAACCGTGTCTGCTGATGAGTCCGCTGTCGGTCAGCCAGTTTCTTCCTTCCGATCCCGACAAGACCAAGTTCGACCTGATCGTTTTCGACGAGGCGTCGCAGATCTTGCCCGAAGACGCCGTCGGCGCTATCTACCGCGGCGCCCAGGTAGTCATCACCGGCGATAATCAGCAGTTGCCGCCGACCACGTTCTTCCAGCAATTTGCCGACGACGGCGAAGACGGTCCCAGTGATGAAGAGATGCCGCTTTTTGAGAGCATTCTCGACGCTTGCCTGGGTGCCGGAATGCCGCGTCAGGTGCTGCGCTGGCATTACCGTAGCCAGCATGAGCATCTCATCGCGTTTTCGAATCAACGCTTCTACGAAGGCCGGCTGGTGACGTTTCCGGCGCCTCTCGCCACGTCGCCGCATCTAGGAGTGAAGTTCGTCCCGGTTGCGAATGGCGTCTACGATCGCGGCGGACGGCGTGACAATCCGCGCGAGGCCGAGGCGGTGGCGGAGTTGGTGCTCGACCATTTCCGACAAAGCCCCGAGAAATCGCTGGGCGTCATCGCATTCAGCTATCCGCAAATGGGTGCGATCCAGGACGAGATCGATCGCCGCCTGCGCCAATTCCCCGACTTGGAACGATTCTTTCAGGGCGATCGCCTCGAAGGCTTCTTCGTCAAGAACCTGGAAACCGTTCAAGGTGACGAACGCGACGTCATCCTTCTCAGCGTCGGCTATGGACGCGACAAAAGCGGCAAGCTGGCTCTTAACTTCGGTCCGCTTAACCGCGAAGGGGGCGAGCGCCGGCTCAACGTCGCCGTCACCCGCGCCCGGCAGAAGCTGGTTTTGGTCAGCTCGATTCGCGCCCGCGACCTGGACGGCGCCGAATCCAACGCGGCCGGCGTCACGAATCTGCTTGCCTATCTCGACTTCGCCGAGCGCGGCATCGAGTCGCTGCAACTTGACGAACCCGACGAGAAGACGCAAATGTCCGGCTTGACCGGCGAAGTGATTGATGAGCTGCAAAAGATGGGATACAAGTCAATCCCGCAGGTTGGATGCGGCAGCTACCGGATCGACCTCGGCGTGGTTGATCCAAAGGATCCCGGTGCCTTTTTGCTTGGTATCGAATTCGACGGCGTCAATTATCGGCAGGCGGCGACGGCGCGCGATCGTGACCGCCTCCGACCTGAAGTCCTACAACAACTTGGCTGGAAATTGCACCGCATCTGGTCGCCTGACTGGCTCTACCGCCGGCATGAGGAAGTCGAAAGGCTTGCGAAGATCCTTCAACCAAGGAGTACACCATGAACGCTCGTGAACCCATTAAGATTGCACTTACTTCAACCCAAAACATCCTCAATTGGTACTTGTCCGACCTTTCCGACGCGGATTTGACGGTACGGCCGGTCCCCAGCGCCAACAACATCGCCTGGCAGCTCGGGCATCTCATCACCAGCGAAGCGATGGTGAAGGCGGAATCTCCAGGCGCCATTTATCCCGACCTGCCCGCGTTTTTTGGTGATAACTATGGACGCAAAGGCGCCGGCGAAACGCCTCCCGGCGGCTACCGCACCAAGGCCGAGTATTTGGACTGGTTCAACAAAGTGCGCACGGCCACCATAGCCAACCTCGACAAAATCACCGATGCCGATCTCGACAAGCCCACTTCTGCGAATATGGCCAAGTTTGCACCTAACCTGGCCGCCCTCTACATGCTCAACGCCAACCACACCATGATGCACGCGGGTCAGTTCACCGTCGTCCGCCGGGCGTTAGGAAAGCCGGTCTTGTTCTAGCGTAGAATTAAAGTAACCGCTTGCGGTTTAACGCGACCCTGCACCCTACCCGCGCCAACCCGCAAGCGGGCCAACGGAACAGACCCTATGCCCCCACCTGAGTACAACGTCACCGGACACGACTACGCGCAGCGCGGCCACTTGAAATATCAGGGGCCGCTCATCGATATTCACGCTCACGTCATGCTGACGCGCCCCGGCGATCCTCCGAGCGGACCGCCGCTGCCGAAGGGCACGGACTCGAGTCTCGAACAAGCGGAAATCATGCTCGACGTCGCTGGTGAGTTCGGCATCGAGAAGATCGTCTCGATGTGCTATCCCGACGACATTCCGCCGTTGCGCGAGCGTTTCGGCAATCGTCTCGATTTCAACGGCTACATCACCAAGCGCAAGATCGATGACCCCGATGACACCGCTTACCAAGCGCTCGATCGCTACCTGGAGCTGAGCGTCAAGATCATCAAGTTCTGGTCGGCGCCGCGCGGCCAGGAGCGCGGCTTATACGTCGATGCCCCCTGGCGGATTGAGTGCGCTAAGCGGGCTCGAGCGGCCGGCGTCAAGATCATGATGGTCCACATCGCCGACCCGGATGTTTGGTTTCGCACCGTCTACACCGATTCCGCTAAATTCGGCACCAAGCCGGAGCAGTACGCGCGCTTCGAAACGATGCTCAACCTATTTCCGGATGTGAAGTGGATCGGCGCTCACATGAGCGGCGACCCTGAGCATCCCGATCACCTCGAAGCGCTTTTGGAGAGGTATCCGCAACTCTACATCGACACCAGCGCCACCAAATGGCAAGTGCGCGAAGTGTCGGCGCGGCGCGACGCCATCCGCGCCTTGATCTGCAAGTATCCCGATCGCTTCTTGTTTGGCAGCGACCTGGTGACCCATCACGGTTACGTACGTGAGCACTACGTCAGCCGCTACTGGTGCCAGCGGACGTTGTGGGAAAGCGAATGGAAGGGACCGAGTCCGATTGCCGACGCGGATTACACGCCGCCCGAAGGCGGACAACCAACGCCGATGCTGCACGGCGTGGGTTTGCCGGCGGACGTGTTGGGGAAAGTGTGCTATGCAAATGCTCGCCAACTGCTCGAGGAAGGGAAGCATGAGTCACAACCAAAAAGATGAAGAAATGTTTCCGATCGCTGAAGCGGCCGTGGCCGAGCTTGAAGAGAGTGTGCAGCCCGTTCGCGAGCGCTTCGAGCAATTAGCATGGAAGACAGATACATTATTGCTTTCTTCGATCACAGAAATGGCGATGCATCCCGCCTATCAGCAAATCATTGGCATGGGAAAGGAAGCATTGCCGTTGCTCTTCGCAGAGTTCCGTCGCGAGCCTGATCATTGGTTCTGGGCATTGCAAGCCATTACAGGATTGAATCCCGTGCCTATCACTGATAGAGGAAATGTGGACAAGATGGCGCAGGTTTAGTTGGAGTGGGCTGGGAAACGAGGCTTATGAACCCTCTACTCGCTGCCGCATTTCCGGAACTCAAAGGCGAGGGGACGAAGAAACGAGCCCTGCATCCGAAAAGTACAACTGCATTGCATGGGCAGCGACCGATCAAGGCAAATGGTGGTGGCCCGAGCCAAACGCAGCATACTATTGGCCAGAGGGCGCGCCTCGCCTTGTGACTTTGGAGGCGTTCGTCAGCGCTTTTGAAAGTCTTGGCTACTTGAAATGCGCCAAAAGCGACTTGGAATCCGACTTCGAGAAGATCGCGATCTACAGCAAGTCCGCCAAGCCCACTCACGCCGCCAGGCAACTTCCAAACGGCCTTTGGTCCAGCAAACTTGGAAAATACATAGACATCAGCCACACTTTACGGGGATTGGAAGGCCCCGTGTACGGCCAAGTCACAACATTCCTGGCTCGCCGAAAAAGCCAGACTCGCTCCAATTGAATCTCAAAATGAAAACATCAGCCCAAATTGGAATCCCTGTGCCCAGAAGTCGCTCTGGTTGGCGAAAAAAGCCGGGCGAGCGGCGCCGACAAGGCCGCCCATCTGCCCGAAGAAGGCCGGGTTTTGCGTCGGGTTGATGACCCGGTCGATTTGGTTGCCCGGGCGAGTCACGTCGCTGAGATACAGGAAGTTGTAGCCGACGAAACCGCGTAGATGGCTGCCGAAACGGTAGCCGAGATTAAAGGTAAACTCCGGCACGACGCAGAAGGTCTGCGCGAAGTGCCGGCCGATGTTGGTCGGCTGCGCGAAATAGCCGCCAGGGAATGTCTGTAGGGGACCAAAGTCGTTGGTCAGAAGTTGGCCGTTGATGGACACCACTTCTTGCGTAGAGCCGAACGCTACCTTGGCCGCGGCGTCCAGCGTCCAGGGGCCGCGGTTGGCCGCGAAACGGACGCCGATTTGCCCGCCGTAGAAGTCGTTGCTTGCGGCGAAGCTGTCGTGGGTGCGAAAGACGTCGGGCGGGAAATGCAGCACCGAAGGGCTGGTTGTGTCGAATGTCAGGGTCTCGCTAAGACGCACGTAACGGAATCCCGCGAGCAAATCAAGCGACCAGCGCGGCCCGCTTTCAACGCGAAAGGCCACGTTGGCTTCCGTCCCTTGCAGAAAGCTCTTGAGCGAAACCGTCGCTAGCCCGGAAAAGGCCCCCGGCTGAGCGAGTGAGGTCACGGCCTCGCCAGGCAGTGTCACGTCGATGAATGGGATAAAGAGCGGCTGCGAAACTGCCGAGCCCGACGACGACACGCTGCGGCTCGTGCTTTGACCTCCCAGGAAAAAATAGCCCGCCTCGAAACCCCAGTTCTCGCTTGGCCAGTAACCAAGCTGAAACCGTCCGCCTTCCTGCTCGCCGAGATTCAACGTATGGTTGCCCAACACTACGGCCGTGTCCGGCTGTCCAAATACTCCGGTCGTGACAAGCGGCACCGCCACGGATTGGCTTCGGGTCCACCAAACCAGCAATTCCGCGCTGCCCGTGAACCGCGCCGTGACGGGCGCTGTGGCGGCCAGGTCGCCGGCGGCGATCACTTCGGTCGCGACCACCGGATCGCCCAAGACAGCTCGGGGCGGCAACATCGTCTGCGCTTGGCCGATCGAAGTCAAGAAGAAGAGGCCGGCAAGGCTTCCAAGGACGTTCCGACGCGCAAGAGTTCGCATGGTCCGCTCCCCGCAAGAAAGGACTTTCAAGACTTATCCTTTCAATCGGTACGTTTGGATGGGAGCGGTGAACGGGTCGCGGCGGCGAAGGTGTTTTTGCTGGCAAAATGCGGCAACTTGGCGGCATGGAACGATCGTGACGGAATCGAATACGCTCATGGAAGAAGCCGAAAATGGCGATTTTTCCGAAAGCGATAGACAGAGAAGTCGCGCCGGTCGAGGGTGAAAACCGTGTCCCATCCCTCGCGCTCCGCAAGATAAACCAGTGAGGCATCCGCCAATTGGGGGTTGAGCTTTTCAAAGCGACGGCAAAAATCGCCTATCCACAGGAAGGCAGATTCCTCCAGCGTCGGGAGTTCAAAAAAACCGGCGTGACAGGCTTCGAGAATCTTTTGAAAACCTGGTTTGTATGAGCGAAGCAACCAAGCGGCCTCTGTCAAGACAGGCCAGCTCGTAATGAGTGGCGGGCGAATCGTTGTAAGCTGTTCAACACAAACGGCGTTGTTAGAGTCTCGCTCCGAAAAAAGGGCGACGATCGGTCCCGTGTCCGCAAGGACATGGTCGTTCATCGGCCAAATCCTTCGAAGTGTTTCGGATTCGTGCTTAGATCCCGCGGGGCGTCCTTCACCACGCCAATGATTCCGAGTCGACTAGCAAGCTCGTAGCAAGTAGGCGTTTTGTCGATTTCTGCGCAGTGAGCTTCCAGCGCTTCGCGCACAATATCCGACTCGCGTTTGCCCTTTTTTTGTGCCAGCCGGGCAAGCCGTTTTCTCAGTTCAACATCCAGGCGAATGGTGATCCGGGCAGACATGGTGTTCTCCGAAGCTTGTCTGACGTATTATACAATATGTCTGACACCTTGCAATGCGGACCAGGCCATGCCCGAGATTCCAGACATCGTCGTCTATCTCGAATGCCTCAAGCGGCGTGTCCAGGGCAAGCCGCTCCAGCGCGTGCGGCTGGCGAATCCGTTCCTTTTGCGCTCTGTCGATCCGCCTTTGGACGCGGTGCATGGCCGCACCATCCTCAGTCTGCGGCGGCTGGGCAAGCGCATCGTCCTCGCGCTCGATCCCGATCTGTTTCTGATCCTGCACCTCATGATCGCAGGCCGTCTGCACTGGAAACCGCCCGGCGCCAAGCCGCCGGCCAGAATCGGCCTGGCGGCATTTGATTTTGCAGAGGGAACCTTGATCCTCACGGAGGCAGGTAGCAAGCGCCGGGCGTCGCTATTCCTCGTTCGTGGCGAGATCGAGTTGGCCAAGCACAATCCCGGCGGCCTCG